>NZ_JAPFGY010000009.1 GCF_026586795.1 Erythrobacter sp. WG | reverse complement strand
GCTGTGGTGGGGCGAGCGCCGGGTGCGGGCGCGCAGCTAGCCGCGCAGGGCCTGTGTCAACGCGCCGCCGCGCGCACAGGGCCTGCCTCAGCGCACCGCCGCGCGCCGGGGTTCTGCGATCGGCGCGGCGCGCTGGAGGATCTCCTCGACCATGCCGAGCGACTTCACGTCGTCGACGTCGATCGCAAGGCGTCCGTCGGCAAGGACGAGCGGTTCCACCTTCACACCGAGGCGGCGCGAGACACTGGCGAACATCGCCCGCAGGCTCAGGAGGCGGGTGGCGAAGAGCAGCGCGTTGAGCGGCCCGAAGGCCTTGAGTATCCGGCCCTTGGTCTTCAAGAACTGCCCGCCGGTGGCGAAAGGCTCGGCAGCGCGCAGCGCTGCGCGGTCCCGCAGCCAGAACAGGTTGCAGTTCGAGAAGGCGCCGTCCCGGAACTCGTAATAGCGGCCCTTGCCGCCCGGATGCGCCGCAAGGATCGCCTCGCGCGGGGCAAGCGCGACGAGAGCGTGGGCCGCGCCCGAACCGGCCGCATCCATGGCGAGGATCGCGTCTTCGGTCAGAAGCACGTTGTCGGCGGTGGTGACGAGCAGCGGGAAACTCGCCATCTCGGCTGCGGCGAGCACGCTGCCGAGCAGCGTGCGGCGCGCGGGCAGGGTCTCGAGGCGGCCCGAAGCGCGCAGCCGCACCAAGGTCGGGTCGCGCCACAGCACGTCTTCCTGTTCGATCGCCACGAGGATGCGCGCAGTCGGCAAGGCGTGCGCCAACGTCTCGGCGACATAGGCGATCGCCGCGCGGCCCAGCACCGGCGTCATGCACTTGTGCGCGATCCCCAGCGCCTCTTCGAGCGGGTCGCGCCGGTCGGGCCGTTTGCCCGCCAGGATCAAGACAGTCCCGATAGTCGCCATGCACCCGTGCCCGGAAAGAGGAGCCCAATACTTTCAGGCGTTACGCCGGACAGGTACGATGCCTCCCCGACGACCTCCAGTGCAGATCGTAACCCAGGTTAGGATTTTCAAGAGCCATTTGGCCGTGCGGCATCACCGACGCCGCACAGGCACCTCCGTCACCAGAGCCCGTTTGCCATCGCGCACTGGCGGGCCGCCTCGCGTTCGCTGGTGCTGGGCGGGTGCGCCGAGGGATCGACGGCGGGCAAGGGGCCGCCGGGTCCATAGGTGGCGATGATCGTGCCCTGCGCCGTGACCCGCTGTTCGAGCGGCTCCAGCCGGCCCGGGCCCGTGCCCTCGCCGAACAGGCGCTTGCCCGGCCCGAGCACCAGCGGGTAGATCATCAGCGTCAGCCGGTCGATCAGCCCCGCCGCAAGCAGCGGCGGGTAGAGCGTGCTCGAACCCTGGATCAGCAGGTCCGGCCCGTCGGTCTCCTTCAAGGCGGCGACCTCCGCGATCCCGCGCAGGTGATGGCTGTTCGCCCAGTCGAGCTGCGGTGTTCCGCGCGAGAGGACATATTTTCCCGCCTGCGTGAACGCCTCTCCCATCGCCGCTTCCTCGCCTGCGACATAGGGCCAGTAGGCGGCGAAGATGTCGTAGGTGCGCCGCCCCAGCAGCAGGTCATAGGGACGGCCGAAGATGCGGCCGAGTTCCTCCTCGACCCCCGGGTCCCAAGCGCCAAACACCCAGCCCCCAGCATCGAAGCCGCCGGTCGGGTCCTCGCTCGGCCCGCCGGGGGCCTGCATGACGCCGTCGAGCGAGACGAAGGCGGCGGCGTTGATCCTGCGCATCAGGCTTCTCCCTTCCGTGCGGCGTCGATCGCGGCGACATCGATCCTCGTCATGGTCATCATCACCGCAAAGGCGCGCGCAGCTTCGTCGCCGCCCGCCGCCAGCGCCTCAGTGAGGGTGCGCGGGGTGATCTGCCAGTTGAGCCCCCAGCGGTCCTTGCACCAGCCGCAGGCGCTCTCCGCGCCGCCATTGCCGACGATCGCGTCCCAGTAGCGGTCGGTCTCGGCCTGGTCCTCGGTCGTCACTTGGAAGCTGAAGGCCTCGGTGTGCGGGAAGATCGGCCCGCCGTTGAGGCCGAGGCAGGGGATGCCGAGCACGGTGAACTGGACGGTCAGCACGTCGCCCGCCTTGCCGCCGGGAAAATCGGTCGGCGCGCGGTGGACGGCCTCGACCCGGCTGTCGGGGAAGACCCCGGCATAGAAGCACGCAGCGTCCTCGGCAGCGCCGTCGTACCACAGGCAGATGGTGTTCTTGTGCATCACTGCCTCCCTCGCGTGAGCCGCGCCCCGACGAGACCGAACAGTGCGCCCTGCGGATCGCGCGCCACCAGCGAGAAGTCCCCGCCGGGGATCTCGCCCGGGTCCTCGACGAGCGTTCCCCCGCTCGCGGCAAGCTGCGCGACGGCGGCATCGATGTCGGGCACCCGGAAGTAGAACAGCCAGCCGCTCTGCCCGGTGACGTCGTTGCAGGCCATCGCAGCGCCGACCGCGTGGTCGCCGTGGACGAGGAAGCGGTAGCTGCCGTGCTCGCCCATCGGCATCGCGCCTTCCTGCCGCCAGCCGAACAGGCCGGTGTAGAAGGCAATGGCCGCATCCGGATCGGTCGCGGCAAGCTCGTTCCAGGCGCAGGTGCCGGGGGTGGGCGTGTATTTCGAGAAGGCGCGCGCCGGGCGGCCCGAGCGGTCCTCGATGAGGTAGAGGGGCGCGCCTTGAGGATCGGCGACCATCGCGAAGGGGCCGACCCCGGGGATGGCGAGGCCTTCCATCAGCACCCGGCCCCCGCCCGCCCGAAGCGCATCGATCGCAGTGGCGAGGCGGTCGACCTGCACATAGCCGATCCAGACGGGCCGCGCCCCCTTCGCCGCCATGCCTTCGGTCAAGGCAAGGACCCCGCCGATGGGCTCGCCGCCGGCAAGGACCATGCGATAGCCGTGGTTCACGGCGTCGCCGGTCGCGAAGTACCAGCCGACGAGCGGACCGTAGAAGGCCTCGGCGGCGGCGGGGTCGGGCGTCAGGAGCTCGTACCAGGTGAAATCGCCGTGGCGGGGCGGGGCGTCCGCAATGTCGGCGGGCGCGGGGGCGGCGGCGCTCATTGCCCGATGTCCACAACCGGCACGAAGCCGCCGAAGATCATCCGCTTGCCGTCGAAGGGCATGGCGTTCTTCGCTTGGTCCATGCGCGGGTCGTCGAAATCCTCGGCCATCATCTTGGCGAAGGCTGCATCGCGGGTCGCCTTGTCGGGCCATTCGATCCAGCTGAAGGCGACGCTCTCGCCCTCCTGGGCATCGACCGCGCGGCGGAAGTCGGTGACCTTGCCGTCGGGGATCTCGTCGCCCCAGCACTCGACAACGCGCAGGGCGCCCATCTCGATGAACACGCTGTCCGCGTTGGTGGCATGATCGATGAAGGCCTGCCGGTTTCCTGCCGGCACGGGAATGACGAAGCCGTCGATATACATGGGTGTTCTCCTCTCCTCGGACGGTCGATTGTCGCGCGACTCGTCCCCTTGCGCCTTGTCCGCCCGGGGGTTACTTTCGTCAACTATGGAGTTACCAAAGGAAACCAAAAACGAGACGAGCCGAGGCGCGGCTCCCGCCGTCGGCCACGGTCGGTGGTATAACGATGCCTGCGGCACCGCCTTCGGACTCGAGGTGATCGGCGAGCGCTGGGCGCTCTTGGTGGTGCGCGAGCTGATGCTCGGGGCCCGGCGCTTCTCCGACCTGCGCAGCGCCCTTCCCGGCATCAGCGCCAAGGTGCTGACCGAGCGGCTCGCCGCGCTCGAGGCGGCGGGTGTGGTCGAGCGGCGCATCCTGCCCCCGCCGGGCAAGGCGCAGGTCTATGCCCTCACCCCCTGGGGCCTCGCCGCCGAGCCGCTGATCCAGGAGCTGGGGCGCTGGGCGGCGCAGTCGCGCGCCCATGATCCGCGCCTGCCGCTTTCGGCGGTGTCGCTGATGCTCAGCTTGCGCACCATGCTCGACCGTGACGGCCTCGCGCCCTTTACCGGCAAGCGGATCGGCTTCGTGATCGGTGCGGAGAGCTTCCTCGCCGAGCCGCAGGCACGCGAGCTGCCGATCCGCCGCGCCGGCGCGGACGACGCCGACGCGGTGTTCCGCGCGCCCAGTGCCGATGTGATCGCCGCCGGGATCTATGCGGGCGTGCCGTGGTGGACGCTGGCGCAGGACAGCGGCCTCGCGATCACCGGCGACAGCGCGCTGGCGGTCCGCTTCGCCCGTCTCTTCCGCCTTCCGCCTCCGCTCGCGTGACAGCGCCCTCCGGCCTCATCGCAGGCTCGGGGCGGCTCAGGGCACATCGCCGTCCCCGCCCGGCGCGGCTGACCTATGTGAATGCCGCGCTGCCCTCGCATCCCCAGCCTCGCGCCCGCCAAGCACAGGAGGAAATGCCATGGCCGACGACACCATCAACACCGACGAAACCCGCGAGCTGATTTCCTCGAACAAGGTCGAGGGCACCGCCGTCTACGATTTCGAGGGCGAGCGTCTGGGCACGATCACGAGCTTCATGGTCGACAAGCGCTCCGGGCAGGCTGAATACGCCGTCCTGCAGTTCGGCGGGTTCCTCGGCATCGGGGCCGATTACTACCCGGTGCCCTAGCAGATGCTGAGCTACAGCACCGACCACGGCGGCTATGTGGTCGATCTCGACAAGGATATGCTGGAAGAAGCCCCGCGCTATGCCGGCGACGACGATGCGCCGCTGTACGACGCGGACTACGACCGCGCGGTCAACACCTACTACGGCGTGACCTACTGATCGCCGCGCTTCGGCCCCGTTCCCGAAGCGGGAGCGGGGCCGTCACTCCGTCGGGTCGAGCGTTTCGGCCACTTCCCTGGTCTTGCGCGCCGGCAGCGCGATCATGCCGAAGATGAACAGCGCAAAGACGAGGCAGATCGCGTTGGGGATGATCAGCGTCCATTCCCCCTTCAGCGCCCCGAAGGTGGTCCACGAGGCGAAGCTGAGGCACGTCAGCGCGAACATCGCGAGGCTCAATCCCTTGGTGGAGCGCTCGCGGATGATCTTCCACGCCTGCGGGGTGAAGCTCGCCACCGAGGCCGAGGCGCCGATGGTGCCGATCACGGTCGTCCAGTCGAATTCCATGCGCGCTCCTGACAATCGCGGGTGACAAGCGGACCCGGCGGGGCGACGCGGCAGCGTCGCCCCACCGGGCTCCCTCGCATACCTTCAACTGCCGACAATCGTTCCGCCGTTGGGGTGAAGAACCTGCCCGCTCATGTAGCTCGAATCCTCGCAGGCGAGGAACAGGAAGCTGGGCGCGACCTCGTTGGGCTGGCCGGGCCGGGCCATCGGGGTGTCCTCGCCGAAGCTTTCGAGCTTCTCCTCGCTCGCCCCTCCAAACGGGTTCAATGGCGTCCAGATCGGCCCCGGCGCGACGCCGTTCACGCGGATGCCCTTCTTCGCGAGGTTCTGCGAGAGCGAGCGGGTGAAGGCGGTGATCGCGCCCTTGGTCGCCGAATAGTCGAGCAGCTCGTCGGCGCCCTTGTACATGGTCACCGAGGTGCAGTTGATGATCGCGGCGCCCTCCTTGAGGTGCGGCATCGCCGACTGCACCATGTAGAACATCCCGAAGACATTGGTCTGGAAGGTGCGCTTCAGCTGCTTCTTGCTGATCTGGGTCACCTCCTTGTCAGGGTGCTGCTCGCCGGCGTTGTTCACGAGGATGTCGATCTTGCCGAACTTGCGCACGGCAAGGTCGACGATCTCGCGGCAGTGATCGGGATCGCCGATGTCGCCGACGATGGTCACGGCCTTGGCGCCTTCGTCCTCGACCATCTCGGCGGTGGCCATCGCGTCCTCCTCTTCCTCGAGGTGGGAGATGACGATGTCCGCGCCCTCGCGGGCGAAGAGCACGGCGACGGCGCGGCCGATGCCGCTGTCCCCGCCGGTGACGATCGCCACCTTGCCCTCGAGCCGGCCGGAGCCGGGATAGCGCGGCTCCCAATCGGGCTTGGGCTGAAGGTCGGCCTCGAGACCGGGCAGGTCGCCCTCGTGCATCTTGGAGACGATCTTGGACATGGGGGTGGTTCCTTGTTTGGGGTGGGGGATCAGGAAAGGGTGACGTCGAGCACCATCATCAACGCCAGCCCCGCCATCAGCGCGGGCGTGGCCGAGCCGTGGGCGATCTGGCGGCGGGTGTGGGGGATGATCTCGGAGACGACGACGAACAGCATCGCGCCCGCCGCAAAGCCGAGCGCCCAGGGCAGCATCGCGGCGGACACCCCGGCAAGCGTGACCGCGAGCGCGCCGCCCAGCGGCTCGACAAGGCCGCTGGCGAGCGCGGCGAGCGTGGAGCGGGTGCGGCTCCAGCCGAGGCTGGCGAGAAGCGCAGCGACCGCCATGCCCTCGGGAATGTTCTGAAGACCGATGCCCAGCGCCGTCGCCCAGCCGAGCGCTGCATCGCCGCCCATGAAGCTGATGCCGACCGCCGCACCTTCGGGCAGGTTGTGCAAGGTGATGGCGAGCGCGAACAGCGCAACGCGCCGCTCGTCCGCCACACCGAGGGCCGCGCCGAGCCGGTCGGGGAGGCGGCCTCCGGCAGCCAATGCCTCGGCGAAGACACCGAGCCGCCCCATCGCCAGCGCGCCCAGGCACACCGCGGCGAGCACGGCGAGGGCCGCGAAGGCGGGCGAGGCGCCCCCGCCCAGCATCCGGTGCCAGGCCGGCAGGATCAGCGAGAACATGGCGGCGGCGATCATCACCCCCGCGGCGAAGCCGATGAGGAGGTTCTGCCGGCGCGGATCGGGCGGCCCCGAGGCGGCGACGAGCAGCCCGCCGATGCCGGTCATGGCACCGGCAAGGAGGCTCGCCGCCAGCCCGAGGAACGCCGCCTGCGACATCGCCGCCTTGCGTCAGTCCGCGTCGTCTTCGACCGGCGGCCCCGCGCCGAGGTCGACCCCGGTGAGCGGATCGCTGTTCGGGTCGGACTTGGTCCGCAGCGTCATCGCCTCCACGGTCTTCATCTGGTCGGAGGGCAGCTTGACCTCGGCCATGCCCTCGCCGCCGTCGGCAGGGACGGTCATCTCCTCCTCGTCGGTGCGCTCCCACTCCGGTCCGCTGCTCCACGGCCCGTCCATGTCGCCGGGGCCGGTCGAGGCGTTAACGTAGAGCCGGTCGTAAGGCTCCATCCCCGGCAGGCGGCCCGGTGGGAAATTGTCCGCCATCGCGTAGAGCGCCTTCTCGAAGCTCTTCTGGTGGGCGATCTCGCGGGTCATCAGGAAGCCGAGGGCGTCCTTGATGCCCGGATCGTCGGTGATCGCGATCAGCCGCTCGTAGATGATCTTCGCCCGGCTTTCGGCGGCGATATTGGACCTGAGGTCACAGGTCGGATCGCCGCGCGAATCGACATAGGCCGCCGTCCAGGGCACGCCCGAGGAATTGGTGAGCGCCGGGCCGCCGCCGTAAAGGATCGCCTGGGTGTGGCTGTTCCCGCCCGCCGTCAGCGACCGGTAGAGCTCCGCCTCCTCGAGCGCCGCCTCGGCGAGGTCGCTCTTGGCGCCCTTGTTGAGCATGGCGACGATCGAGCCGATCACCTCGAGGTGGGAAAGCTCCTCGGTGGCGATGTCGAGCAGCATATCCTTGCGGCCCGGATCTTCCTCGGCAAGGCCTTGCGTGAAGTAGCGCATCGCCGCGGCGAGCTCGCCGTCGGGCCCGCCGAACTGTTCGAGCAGGAGCGAGGCGAGCGCCGGGTTGGGCTCGGCGACGCGGACGGTGTATTGCAGACGCTTGTTGTGGCTGAACATTGTCGCAGCCTCCTTTGCAGTTTTGAGGGAGCCGCGCGCCAGCGGCTCCGTATCGATGATCAACGGGGAGCGTGGCGACCGCGATCGGCGTGGGTCAGATCACCCTGCTTTGGCATCCTCAACCAAATTACTATTGCCACGACAAGCGGCACACCGAGTATCCAGAGCGGCAGAATGGGGCCAATCATAGAAGACATACCAATTCCTCCCTTGGTCGTGTCAAAAGTTTATGTCCGCTCCATTTGCCTAGATTGTATTGCCGACCGATCGGACCCCATAACATGAGTTCGAAACGCCTTCCTTTCATCCGCCTAACAGCGTGATTCACATAGGTGAGACTGACAGATGTAATAATGGGCTAGATCAGGGCCATCGCCCGATACGCGATGCCGCCTGCCAGATCCCGGGCAGACGGCGACTCCTTCAAAAAGGCCCGACACGATGCATCGCCCGACCGAGATTTGCTCCCTCGCCAACCCCGCGCGGCGTCCGGTGATCGTCTGCTTCTCGCATCTGCGCTGGAACCTCGTGTTCCAGAGACCGCAGCACATCCTCACCCGCCTGCTCGGCCAGTTCGACGTGATCTACTGGGAGGAACCGCGCCACGAGGAGGGCTGCGAGGCGGCGTGGCTCGATTGGACGCTGATGGAAGACGGCCTCGTGCGCGCCGAGCCGGTGCTGCCGGCGGGCCTCGATGCCGAGGCAAGCGATGCGGCCCTGCGCGACCTGCTCGCGACGATGCTCGAAGGCGAAACCCGGCCGCTGGTGTTCTGGTACTACACCGCGATGATGCTGTCCTTCAGCAGCGGCATCACGCCCGATCTGGTCGTCTACGACTGCATGGACGAACTCGCCAATTTTGCCTTCGCGCCGGAGGACATCGCCCGGCGCGAGGCTGCGCTGATGGCGCGGGCCGATCTGGTGCTGTGCGGCGGCCGGAGCCTCTACGAAGCGCGCGCCAACCGTCACCACAACATCCACTGCGTGCCTTCGGGCGTGGACGTCGCGCATTTCGCGCGCGGGGCGGGCGGGCTGCCCGATCCTGCTGACCAAGCCGGCATCCCCCGCCCCCGCCTTGGTTTCTACGGGGTGATCGACGAACGCATGGATCTGGACCTGCTCGCCGCCGCCGCGGCGGCGCGCCCCGACTGGTCCTTCGTCATGGTTGGCCCGGTGGTGAAGATCGCGGAAGGCGATCTCCCGCGCGCCGCCAACATCCACTGGCTCGGGCGCAAGGACTATGCCGAGCTGCCCGCCTACGCCGCCGGCTGGGACGTCGCGCTGATGCCCTTCGCGATCAACGCTGCGACAGAATTCATCAGCCCCACCAAGACCCCCGAATACATGGCGAGCGGCCTGCCGGTGGTCTCCACCCCGGTGCGCGACGTCGTGTCGGGATACGGAGAGTTCGACAGCGTCGCCATCGCTGCCGACGCGGATGGCTTCGTGGCTGCCTGCGCGGCTTTCCTGCGCGCATCCGACACGGCCCGCGCGCATTGGCGCAGCGAAGCGCGCGATTGCCTTGCCGACCAGAGCTGGGACGGCATCGCCGCCCGCATCGCCCGCGAGATCGAGAACGGATTCGCGCTGCGCAGCCGTGCCTCCTCGCCCGGCGCAGCGCCCGGTCGCGCCAAGCGGCATTACGACGTGCTCGTGGTCGGTGCCGGTTTCGCCGGATCGGTCATGGCCGAGCGCCTCGCCGCCGGATCGGGCCGTTCGGTCCTGGTGATCGACAAGCGCGACCACATTGCGGGCAATGCCTTCGACCACAAGGACGAGGGCGGCATCCTGATCCACAAATACGGGCCGCACATTTTCCACACCAACAGCCGCGACATCCTCGACTACCTGTCGCGCTTCACCCGCTGGCGGCAATACGAGCACCGCGTGCTCGCCGAGGTGGAGGGCCAGCTGGTGCCGATGCCGATCAACCGCACGACGCTGAACGCGCTCTACGGGCTCGACCTGAAGACGGAGGAGGAGGCGGAAGCCTATCTGAAGTCCGTCGCCGTGGACGTGCCGGAGATCAAGACCTCGCGCGACCAGGTCGTCGCGCAGGTAGGTACCCATCTCTACGAGAAGTTCTTCCAAGGGTACACCAGGAAGCAGTGGGCCAAGGACCCGAGCGAGCTCGACAAGTCGGTCGCCGCGCGCGTGCCGGCCCGGACCAACACCGACGACCGCTACTTCACCGACACCTACCAGTGCATGCCCTTGAACGGCTACACCGCGATGTTCGCCGCCATGCTCGACGAGCCGCGCATCACGGTCATGACCGGGATCGCCTTCGACGAGCTGCCCGCCGACATCACCTGGGACCACCTCGTGTGGACCGGCCCGATCGACGAGTATTTCGGCCACCGCCTCGGCAAGCTGCCCTACCGTTCGCTGCGCTTCGAGCACGAGCACCTGCCTGTCGAGCAGGTGCAACCCGTCGCGGTGGTGAACTATCCTGACTACGACGTGCCCTACACCCGGATCACCGAATACAAGCAGCTCACCGGCCAGGTCGCGCCCAACACCAGCATCACGCGCGAATATCCGGCGGACGAGGGCGATCCCTACTACCCGATCCCCAATGACGAGGCGCAGGCGATGTACAAGCGCTACGACGCGCTCGCCCGCGCCCAGCGCGACGTGACCTTTGTCGGGCGGCTGGCGACCTACCGCTACTACAACATGGACCAGATCGTGGGCCAGGCGCTCGCCACGTGGCGGCGGCTCGATGCGCGCTGGCGCGAGGAGGCCCTTGCCGGGACCGGGGCGGTGGCGGCCGAATGAAAGAGGCCGCCGCGCTCGATCGCGGGGCGGCCCGCCGCGTCGCCCCTCCAGCGGACGGGGCGGCGTGGATCCGCTGTGCTCCGGGCGCGCCCTATTTCGAGACCGAGGCGGGCGAGCCGTGGATGCCGGTTGGCCACAACGAAGCAGTCACCTGGCCGCGCCTCGCGGGCCTCCACCGCCGCCGGGACGCCGCTGCGGTCGAAGCGCATTTCGCCGATCTCGAGGCGCACGGCGTCAACTGCCTCAGAGTGATGCTCGACTACAGCCAGGTTCATCACCGCGCGCTCGAGCACCGGGTGGGGGCGTTCAGTCCGGCGATGGTGCGAATGTGGGACGATCTCATCGCGCTGGGCGAGAAGCATCATATCCGCTTCCTGCTCACCCCCTTCGACACCTTCTTCATGGTCAAGCGCTGGAAGCATCACCCCTACTCCCGGCACCGGGGCGGGCCGGCCGCGCGGCTAGAGGATATGTTCACCTGCCGCGAGACCCGCGCCGCAGTGATCAGCCGGCTGCTGTTCGCCACCCGCCGCTGGGGCCACAGCCCGGCGGTCTTCGCCTGGGACCTGTGGAACGAGATCGACGCCTACTATGCCGACGGCGACCTTGCAGCGACACACGACTTCGTCACGGACGTGTCCACAGCCCTGCGCGCGGAGGAGGAGCGGCTCTACGGACGTGCGCATCTCCAGACCGTGTCGGTGTTCCACCCCAACCTCGTCGCCACCCCGGCTCTGGGCGAGGTGATCTTCCGCCACCCCGCGATCGATTTCGTGAGCGTGCACCTTTACGAGGAAGGGCCGCTGGATGCGCCGCGCTCCTCGCTCGAGCCGGCCGAGGCGACGGTGCGGCTGATGACCCAAGCGCTTGCCGAGACGCCGCAGGGTCGCCCGGTGCTCGATACGGAGCATGGCCCGGTCCATACCTTCGTCGATCGCCGCGTCACCCTGCCCGACAGCTTCGACACCGCCTGCTTCCGCCGCACCCAATGGGCGCACATCGCCGCCGGCGGCGCGGGGGGAGGGATGCGCTGGCCATACCGCCACCCCCACCATCTCCTGCCCGCGATGCACCGGGCACAGGCGATCTTCGCCGACTTCCTTCCGCTGATCGACTGGCAGAGCTTCCGGCGCGAGCCGCTGGGCGATCGCCTGACGGTCCACGACTTCGCCGGGCTCGCCTGCGGCTGCGCCGACGAGCGCCAGGCGGTGATCGTGCTGCTGGGCAGCGAGACCGACGGCGCGGTCTCGCGCCAGCTCGACATCAAGGGTCTCGCTGCAGGGTGCTACGACGTCACCCAGGTCAACACCATCACCGGCGCCCGCGAGGCTTGCCAGGTGCACACCCGGCAGGACGGATCACTGGTGGTGCTGACCATGGCCGGCGTGCAGGACATTGCGCTCGCCGTCACATTCCAGCCCGGCGGCTGCTAACCCCGCTCGCCGGCGAGCGTCCGCAGCCCGATCTCCACTGCCGCCAGGCTGACGAGGTTGCGCACGTCGCGGCGGGGACGCTCCCCATAGTCGATTCGGGTCACCGAGGTGTGGCCCGACACTGCGGCAGCGACGAAGGTGACGCCCGGCCCCTCGTCCTCCTCGGGATCGGACGCGCCGGCAAAGCCCGTTACGGCCAGCGCCAGCCCTGCACCCGAGCGCTTCAGGCACCCTTCCGCCATCGCGCGGGCGACCGGCTCACTGACGGCGCCCTCGCGCTCAAGCATATCGCCATCGACCCCGAGCAGTTCGCGCTTGGCGTCCTTGGTGTAGGTCACGAACCCGCGGTCGAAACCGTGGCTCAGCCCCTCGATATCGGTGCACAGCGAGGCGAGGAAGCCGCCGGTGCAACTCTCCGCCGTGACCAGCGCGATGTCCTTTTCCTCGAGCTTCTCGAGCAATGCCTTGGCGGCCGCATGAAGTTCCCCGATCTCGGGAACGGGGCGCTCGGCGAGCGCCAGTACGTTGTCGGTCATGAAGCGCAGATCGCGAATTGGGGCATGGCGGAAGGTCCATCGAAGCTGGGGTGGGGTGCGTCCCAGTGTCGCGCCGGGGCAGCGCGGCGGCACACGCCTATGTTAATGCCCACTCCACCCACCTGCGCCACCACTCCGCTCGACCTCAGCCTTCACGTAAAGGACGACGCATGGCAGCCCGCGCCTACTGGTCCGGCCAGATCCGCCTCGCGCTGGTCTCGATCCCCGTCGAGATTTTCAGCGCCACCAAGACGGGTGCGCAAATCCGCTTCAACCAGGTCCATAAGCCCAGCGGCAAGCGCATCGCCTATGAAAAGGTCGTCCCCGGCATCGGCCCGGTGAAGCGCGAGGACATCATCAAGGGCTACGAGGTCGAGAAGGGCGAATATGTCCTGCTAGAGGAGCGCGAGATCGAGGCGGTGAAGCTGGAGAGCAAGCGCACGCTGGAGCTGGTGCAATTCGTGGGCGCGGACGAGATCGACCCGCTCTATTTCGAGAAGCCCTACTACGTCGCGCCCAAGGACCAGCTCGCGGAAGAAGCCTTCGTGGTGCTGCGCGAGGCGCTCAGGACGTCGAAGAAGGTCGCGCTCGGACAGCTGGCGCTGCGCGGAACCGAGAAGCTCGTGGCGCTGAAGCCCTGCGGCAAGGGGCTGCTGCTGGAAACGCTGCGCTATGCCGACGAGGTGCGCGCCGGCCGCGCCTTCTTCAGCGAAATCGACGATATCAAGCCCGACGCCGAGCTGCTCGACCTCGCCACGACCTTGATCGACAAACGCACCGCGCCCTTCGAAGCGGGCGAATTCGAGAACCGCTATGTCGAGGCGCTGCGCGCGCTGATCGACAAGAAGGCGAAATCGAAGACCGGCAAGGCGATCATCGAGGACGCGGGCGAACCCGCCAGCCGCGGCAGCAATGTCGTCGACCTCATGGCGGCGCTCAAGAAGTCGGTCGGCACCACCGGCGGGTCAGCCGCAGCGAAGAAGGCACCCGCCGCGAAGAAGCCGGCAGCAGCCGCGAAGGCTCCCGCCAAGAAGGCGCCGACGAAAAAGGCCGCTCCGGCGAAGAAGGCGCCCGCCGCCGCCGCTCGCAAGCGGGCCTGAGCGGACGCGGATGGCACGACGCGCCGATCCGCTCGCGGACTACAACGCCAAGCGCGACTTCGCGCGCACCGCCGAGCCCAGAGGCGAGGCCGCGAAGGGCACCGGCAACACCTTCATGGTCCAGAAGCACGCCGCGACCCGGCTCCACTGGGACCTGAGGCTCGAGGTGGACGGCGTGCTGAAGAGCTGGGCGGTCACCAAGGGGCCGAGCCTCGATCCAGCGGTAAAGCGCCTCGCGGTGCGCACCGAGGACCATCCGCTCTCCTACGCCACGTTCGAGGGCACCATCCCCAAGGGCGAATATGGCGGCGGCACGGTGATGCTATGGGACCGCGGCATCTGGACCCCGATCGCGGGCAAGAGCGCGAAGGACCTTGAGGAAGGCCACCTCCACTTTATCCTCGAAGGCGAGCGGATGAAAGGCGAATGGATGCTGATCCGCCTCAAGCGCAAGCCCGGCGAGAAGCGCGAGAACTGGTTGCTCAGGAAGGTCACGGACGATTTTGCCGAGGAGGGCGACACTCTCGTCGAGCAGGCGCTCACGAGCGTCGTGACAGGCCGCTCGATGGCCGAGATCGAGGCGGGTAAGAGGGGCAAGGCGCTACCCTCGAAGTCCGTTCGTGTCGAGCGCAGTCGAGACACCCCGCCCAGCCCCCCGACTTCGCTCGAGGCGAACGGAGGTGGCGCGAGGTCGAAGAAGGCGAAGCGCAAGCGAGCCGGCAAGCTCCCCGCCTTCCGCAAGCCCCAGCTCGCCACCCTTGTCGACACCGTGCTGACGGGGAACGACTGGATGCACGAGATCAAATTCGACGGCTATCGCGCGCTCGTCGCGGTCGCGGGGGATGAGGTCAGGGTCTACACCCGAACCGGGCAGGATTGGACCGACAAGTTCGCCCCGCTTGTTCGCGCCATCGCCGCGCTCGACCTGCCGCCCGCCCTGATCGACGGCGAGATCGTCGCGCCGGGCAAGGACGGGAATCCCGATTTCTCGACGTTGCAGAACGTCCTGAAGCGCGGGCACGGCTCGCAGGGTGCGGAGGATGCCCTCGCCTTCCATGCCTTCGATCTGCTGGAGGCGGACGACGAGGACCTGACAGAGCTCTCCAACATCGAGCGCAAGGAGCGTCTCGCCGCCCTCCTCGCCAATGCCGAAGCGCCGATCCACGTCGCCGACCGCGTCATAGGCGCGGGCGAGCGATTGTTCGAGGCGATGTGCAAGGCCGGGCAGGAGGGGATCATCGCCAAGGCGATCGACGCGCCCTACGCGGGGCGGCGCACGAGGAGCTGGGTCAAGGTCAAATGCACCCGGCGGCAGGAGTTCGTGATCGCCGGCTTCAAGGCCTCCACCGCGCGCGCCCGCCCCTTCGCCTCGCTGCTGCTCGCGCAGAACGAGGGCGGCGCTCTTGTCTACAAGGGCAATGTCGGCACCGGCTTCGACACCGATACCATGGCCGACCTCGCCGCGCGGATGAAGCCGCTCGTGCGGCTGACCCCGCCGATCGATGTCGATCGCGCCGCTGCGCGGGGGGTGACATGGCTCACCCCCAAGCTCGTCGCCGAGGTCGCCTTCGCCGAATTCACCGCCAGCGGCAGCGTGCGCCATGCAAGCTTCATTGGCCTGCGCGCCGACAAGCCCGCAACGGCCGTCAGGCCCGAGCGCCCCCGGCCCGCTCCGAAGGCGGCAAGCGATGTCGCCATCTCCAGCCGCGATCGGGTCATCTTCCCCGAAAGCGGCGAGACCAAGGGCGACCTGGCCGATTACTATGCTGCCATCGCCCCCTTGATGCTGCCCTTCCTCGGCGATCGTCCGATCAGCCTCGTGCGCTGCCCGCAGGGGCGGGCGAAGAAGTGTTTCTTCCAGAAGCACGACACCGGCAGCATGGGCGATGCGGTCCGCCATGTCCCGATCCGCGAGAAGGACGGCGGCAACGAGGATTACCTCTACGTCACCGACACACGCGGCATCCTGCAATGCGTCCAGATGGGCACCATCGAGTTCCACGTATGGGGCTCGCGCGCCGATGCCGTCGAGCGGCCGGACCGGATGATCTTCGACCTCGATCCCGATGCGGGGCTCGGCTTTGGCGACGTCCGGCAGGCCGCGCAGGACATCGCAAAGCACCTCGCCGATATCGGCCTTGCCTCGGTGCCGATGCTGTCCGGCGGCAAAGGCGTTCATGTGGTCGTGCCGCTGACCCCCGGCCACACCTGGGAGACGCACAAGGACTTCGCACGCCGCTTCGCCGAGGCGCTGGCGCAGGCCGAACCCGACCGGTTCGTCGCGACGATGAGCAAGGCGAAGCGCACGGGCAGGATCTTCATCGACTGGCTGCGCAACCAGCGCGGTGCCACCGCCGTGGTGCCCTACTCTGCCCGCTCGCGGGAGCGCGCGCCGGTCGCGGCGCCGATCACCTGGGACGAACTCGCCAGCTTCGACAGCGCCCAAGCCTTTGCCATCGGCGACGCGGAGGCCCTCACGAAACGCGCCGCATCCCCTGCGCTCAAGGGCTGGGGGTTCGCCGCACAGAACCTCCCCGACGTTTAGGCCCGCTCGGCGCGGTTGAAGTGCAGGTAATTGGAATTGAACATCGCAACCCGCTTCAGCCGGTCGAGATCGCCGATCCGCAGTTGCTTGTCCGACAGCTCGATCAGCCCCTCGCGACGCATCTCCTGAAGCGTGCGGTTGAGGTGCACGAGGCTGAGGCCATTGGCTTCGGCGAGATGGTTCTGGGTGATCGGGAAATCGAAACTGTGGCCCGTGGCGAGCCCGACCGCCTGGAGCCGGTAGTAAAGCTCCACGAACAGATGCGCGAGCCGCTCCAGCGGCGAGCGCTGCCCGATCGACAGGAGCCATTCGCGCTGAATGCCGCTCGTCACCATCTCGTGCCACAGCAGCGCACGCAGCAGCTGCGGGCGCTCCTCGATGACGGACTGGAATTGCTGGGGCTGGATCTCGTAGTAACGCACCGCGGTGAGCGCGCCGATCGAGTGATCAAGCTCCTTCAGGATGTAGATGTTGAGGTCGCAGAAATCGCCCGGCAGGAAGAAGCCGACGATCTGGCGCCGCCCGTCGGGCAAATCCTTGTAACGGCACGCCCAGCCCGACACGAGCAGACGCACTACCGAAGGGTTTTCGCCTTCGCGCGCGATATCGCTGCGGGCATCGCCGACGCACACGGGCCCTGCTTCGAGCGTCAACAGCGCCGTGCGATCTTCTTCCTGCAAGGGCATATAGCGGCCCAGCAGGCGAAACAGGGGTTCGATTCCGGCAGCGGTCAGTGTCGTCATCTTCGTCAGTCCTGATCCTCGCCCAGAATGGGCAGCGGGCGCAGAAAACCGAATGGCGAAAGGACGCGCCTTAACGCACATTAGCTGCGCGATGAGGTGCGAAGCACCCCGGTGCCCCGGCGACAGCGGACAGCCCCGGACCGTTCGCGAGGTTCAGTACGTCGCCGGCGGATCGCTGGCAGGGAAGCTCTGATCGCTCGCTTCGTCGACTTGCGTCCAGGTGCCCGGGGGCGTGTCTCGCATCGCCTCGGGTCCAGCATCCCGCACAGGGCTCGCGCCATGACCGGACTGATCGGGGGCGAATGCGGCGCGCGGGGCGGCGCGTCCGGTCTGCTGGCGCTGCGCAAAGACGTAAGCGGCGGCGCCGACGGCGAACAAGGTCAGGATCATACGCATGGAAAGGGTCCTCGAATAGTCGGCGCAGTGGGCGACGCGACAGTTGCGGCGGTTCTTCCATTGCGCGCGGCGCAAGTCCTTATCCTGCATCAGGGCAATGGTGGACTTGCCCGCTCGTCAACCTATGTTAGCAAGCGTTTCGGCACGATCTACTATCCGACGAGACCCGGAAAAATCGAGCGCATGGCGGACAGACTCCACGATCCTGGCGAAACGCTGTTCGCCGCCGCCTTCCAGGCGCTTCCCGAGCCGGCTTGCCTGGTCGAGCCGATCTTCGGCGAAGACGGCACCCTCGTCGATCTGGCCTATGTGACGGCCAATGATCGCATGGCTGAGCAGCTCGGGGTGGACAATATCGCGGGGCAGACGCTGCGCAGACGTTGGCCGGACATCGCGGATGACTGGATCCGCGACTTCGCGCAAGTCTTCGCCTCGGGCGAGCCCGTGGTGGTGATCCGCCAGAGCTCGCGCGATGACAACTACTACCAGACGACGCTCACCCCGGTGCCCTTTGGCGACACGACCGCAGTGATGGCAACGATCCGCGACGTCTCGAACGAGCATCGCGCCCGCGCCCGCCACCGCGAGGCCGATGCGCGCTACAAGCTGCTGTTCGACACGATCGACGAAGGCTTTTGCATCGTCGAGGTCATCTTCGACGATGCCGGCAAAGGCCGCGATTACCGGTTCATCGAGGCCAATGACGCCTTCGTCGGCCAGACCGGGTTGATCGATCCGATCGGCAAGACGATGCGCAGCCTCGAGCCCGATATCGAGGATTACTGGGCAGAGACCTACGGACGCATCGCGCGAAGCGGAGTGGCCGAGCGCTTCGAAAGTGCCTCGCCCGCCCTTGGGCGATGGTTCGACGTTTTCGCCTTTCCTATCGGCGAGAATGCCCCGAACCAGGTCGGCATCCTGTTCGAGGACGTCGGCGAGCGCAAGCGGATGGAACTCGCCCTGCGCCACAGCGAGAAGCGACTGCAATCGCTGATCGACGCCACGTCGGACCTTATCTTCCGCTTGAGCCCCGATTGCTCCTTGATGGAGCAGGTCGGGGGCAAGCAGCTGCTCGGCGACGTCGGCGAGCAGAGCGACTGGCTCGAGCGCTTCGTGATCGACAGCGACCGCGAACTGGTCCGCTCCGTGATCGACGACGCCAAGGCGCGCTGCGGCCCGTTCCATGTCGAGAACCGCGTGAGGACCGCCGATGGCGCGGTCAGCTGGCTGTCATCGCGCGCGGTCCCGGTCTTCGACGAGGACGGGACGATCACCGAATGGTTCGGCATGGCGACCGACATCACCGCGCGCCGCCACAGCGAGCAGCAGATCGATCACGGCGCGCAGATGCTGCGGATGGCCAGCGAGATCGGCAAGGTCGCGCTGTGGGACTGGAACGTCGAGAGCGGCGAACTCGTCTGGTCCGACGAGCACTTCCGGATCGAGGGCTACGAGGTCGGCGAAGTCACCCCGACTTACGAGCTTTGGGCCGAACGGGTCCATCCCGAGGACCGCGCCGAGTGCGACCGCAAGGTGGCGCAGGCGATGCGCAGCGGCGGGGATTACGTCAACGAATACCGCATCTGCCAGCCCGGCGGGGATGTGCGCTGGGTGTCGGCCCGCGGCCGGTTCCTCTATGACGAACAGCATCGACCGATCCGGATGCTCGGGGCGCTGATCGACATCACGCAGCGGCGGCGCGAGGAGGAATGGCAGCGGTTGCTGGTGGCCGAGCTCCAGCACCGGGTCCGCAACCTGATCGGCATGGTCCGATCGGTGGCGCGGCTGTCGGCGCCCTCGCACCGCAATGTCGACGACTATGTCGATCACCTCATCGGCCGCCTCCAGGCGATGGGACGAACGCAGAGCACCCTGACCCGCTCGCCGGGGCGCACCGTCGACCTATCGGAACTGGTGCGCGAGGAGCTGGTAGTTCACGCCGTCCAGCCCGATATGTGCCATGTCGACGGACCGGAGGTGGCACTCTCGCCGCACGCCGCCGAGATCGTGACGCTTGCCATCCACGAACTTGCCACCAATTCGGTCAAGTACGGCGCGCTGGGCGATACCGGCTACATCCGCATCATCTGGTCGACCGAAGAGAAGGAGTCCCGGACCTGGGTTTCGCTACGCTGGCAGGAGACAGCACCGCGCGGCAAGACGAAGAACAACCGCAAGGGTTTCGGTCGCCGCCTGATCGAGGAGCGCGTGCCTTACGAGCTTGAGGGCATGGGACGTTTCACGGTGCACGATACCGGAATGCTGGCGGAACTCGAATTCCCGCTGTCCGACACCGGCAGCATCCTCGAAACGCGCTCGTGACGAAGGACACGACCATGACCGACAATCCGCTCGCCGGCCGCCGCATCATCATCCTCGAGGACGACTATTACCAGGCGCACGACAGCAAGGACACGCTGGAGGAAGCCGGGGCGACGGTGATCGCCGTCACGGCGACCGTGCCCGATCTTGCCCCTCATCTTGCAGGCGGACCGATCGATGCGGTGCTGATCGATATCAACCTCGGGCGCAGCCTGTCCTTCGACTTCGCGCGGACCCTGCGCAGCAACGCGATCCCGTTTCTGTTCCTGACCGGCTACGATGCCGGGATGCTGCCCGAAGATCTCGCGGCAAGCCCCTACATCAGCAAGCCTGCCGACCGGGCAAGAATCGTGAAAGGACTGACCGAGCTTATCGCCGGTCAGTCCTGATCACGCCTTTCTCGCTCGGGAAGCTCAGGCCGCGACGACCCGGAGGTGCTCGCGCTCGAATTCCATCTGGGTGCGGGGCGCCAAATAGGCCGGATCGAACCCGGCAATCTGCTGCAAGGTCCGCAAATCGAGGATCGCCAGCTGCTTGGATCGCAGCGTGATCAGTTCCTCCTGTCGCAACTGCTGAAGCTTGCGGTTGATGTGCACCGGGGTGAGGCCGAGCACGTCGGCCAGATCGTCCTGCGTCAGCGGGAAATAGATCTGGTTGCCGATCTTCGGATCGACCATCGACAGGCGATAATGCGATTCGCAGATAAGGTGCGCCATCCGCTCGAGCGCATCGCGCCTGCCGACATTGACCACCCAGGACGAAAGCACCGCATTCTCCATGCAGCCGTAGCTGCGCATCGCCTCGCCGACGGCAGGGAAGCGGTCGATCACGCGGCGCATATCGGAATGCAGGATGTTGACGATCTTGCAGGGGCTGAGGGTGATGACCTCCTCGATCGCGATCCCGTCGGGAGAAGAGTCGAAGTAGAATGCATCCCCGGGCAACAATAGGCGGGTGATCTGACGGGCTCCGTTGCGCAGGATCTGGTAGCGCGCGGCCCAACCGCTCAGGATCACCGGAAAAGAGACCATCTCGTCGCCATCGCGCGAAAGGTACTTCTTCGCTCCGATTTCCCGGGGCTGCCTGCACAGCTCCTCGACGGCTTCGATCTCCTGCTCGTTCAGTTCGGCAGCATGCATCAGTCTAAGCAGAAAGGCGTTGGACACTTGCGTGCTCCTTCATTGGATACGGGATCCCAATGTCCCCTATTGGCCGAAAATTTGCTCACTCAAAAGCTACGTGTCCAGACGATCGCCTGTCGACCCGTCGGGAAGAGAACGATGCCAAGCGCAGCCGGTTCCTGCAATTTATCGCAGATTACGAACCGCACGTCCCTCGGCCGCCGCCCTCTGCGTTGGGAGGCTCGCGCAAATGCTCGCCTGTCAACAGCGTTTTCCGACGAGGCGTGGCCTGCGACGGACGAAGGCCCCGCGCGGTGAACAGCCGCCGCATGACGGCGGGCGGCCGTCCATCAGTAATGCAGGATAGGGGGTGGCTGTCCCCTTGATGAGAGCCTTCTCGCAGGATTCGGACGTGCGCAACGCACGTCGGGAGCCGGAACACGGAAAGGAACTGACATGGCACAAGATCGCAATTCGAACCGCGAGAACGAAAGACAGAGCGGCCGCCAAGGCGAAGAGATGCACGCCAGCGAAGATCAGCGCGGCGGAGGGGCGGGCTCGCAGGGCGGACGCAGTTGGGGGGACAGCCAGCAGGGTGACAACGACCGCTATGTGCGCGACCAGCAGGGCCAGGGCAGCTACGGTGGCCAAGGCAACCGAGGCAACCAAGGCGGCTACGGCAGTCAGGGCGGCTATGGCGGCTATGGCGGCCAGGGCGACGGTTACGGAGATCAGGGCTATGGCGGCCAGAGCAATTTCGGCGGCGGCAGCAGCTTCGGCGGACAAAGCCACCATGGCGGCCAGGGCGGCGACGGTCCTCAGGGCAGCTACGGCCAGAAGCGGCAAGGCTCCTATGGCCAGGGCGGGCAAGGCTCCTACGGGATCGGCACCGGAGGCACCTATGGTCAGGGGTCCTACGGCAGTCAGAGCGGCTACGGCAGCAGCCACCAGAGCGCCGGCGGGGCGGGCGGCTTCGGGCATAGCGGCCAGGGCGGCAACGATGCGCTGATGGGCAGCGCGCAACATGGCCAGAGCGCCTGGGGGCAGGGCCAGCAGGGGTCCGGGCCGCAGAACCTCAGTATGCAGGGCCAGGGCCATCAGGGCCACCATCACGACCACAGCTACAGTCAGTGGCGCCAGAAGCAGATGGAACAGTTCGACAACGACTACCACGAGTTCCGTCAGACCCAGCAGGACGAGTTCAACACCAAGTTCGACGAATGGCGCAAGCAGCGCAGCAGCCAGGAAAGCGGCAGCAGCAATCCCGCCTCGTCGGGCAACTCCGGCTCGCAGACGAGCGGCAAGTCGGGCTCGTCCCCCGGTTGAACCGACCGGCGGGCTTGGCTGCTCGTCGCCCGCTTCCTCCGGCGCCCCGGACCCACGTGGTTCGGGGCGCTTCCTTTTCGAACGTCGGCAGGAAAATCGGCGGGCGGCATGAGAACCCAACACAGGTTAGAGCGTGCTGCACGTAGGGTGGACAGAGTGGTCGACGCCCGAGGGTTCCCGATCTCTCCGGCATTGGATGGTCAGGTCGCCAAGGTTTCCATTTCGCCTGATCATTTGCCCCAAAGCAACTCCCCCGCCCAGCGATGGGCGGGGGTCTTTTTTTGCGTGCCGCGCCCTTGCGCAGGAAAACGCCTGCGGAAGCGTCTCGCTCCCGCAGGCGTTTGGTGGGTCGAGCCGGCGGATCAGCCGATATCGACGCGCTCGAAATAGTCGCGGTATTCCATGCTCATCCGCTGGCGTTCTTCCATGGGCGCATAGCGGATCACGTCGGGGAGCCAGCTGCTCTCTTCCTGATAGACATGCTGCTGCACGGCGCTTTCGATATGATCGAGCTTCTCGTGCCATTCCTGCGTGCCGGGGGCGAGCTTCTGCAAGGCGGCGAGCTGGACCTTGGTCATGGCGTGTTCCTCATAAGCCATGCCGGCATGGGCCTTGCTCGAATGGTCGGAGATCTCCGGATAGATCACCGCCTCTTCGGCCATCGAATGGGCGTTAAGGAGGATCGCGAGCTCCTCGACCACGGCCTGGGCGCCGTCCCCATTGCCGGCACGGGCTTCGGCGAAGAGTGCCTCGATCTGGCGGTGCTGGTCGAGAATGTCCTGCGCGAAGGGTTCGCTGGCAGCCAGCTGTTCAAGTTGTTGGCGGGCTTCCATGCGCTGCTGGTCGGTGGCGGCGGGCGCGATGGCGGCGGCGATGCGGTCGAGGAAAGACATGGCATTTCTCCTTAGAGAGGTCGTGCCGCAACCTTAGAAAATCTGCGTCGGAGAGCCTTTTCCTGCGTTCCTAATCCCCTTTAGGGCCAACCGATGAGCGGCCCCCCATGCCTGCCCAAGCGGGGGCAAGCGATCAGGGCTCATGGGTTATCACGAATTCCTGCTGTTCGTCGGCCTCGCGATCGTCGCCGCGACATGGCTGCCCCGCTTCGTATCGGGGCGCGAGCCTGCGTCCTCTTCGCTGCTGATCCTGGCAGGCGTCGCGGTCGCACTCCTGATCGACGAGCCGCCCCCCCTCTTCGCGCCGATGTCCGACCCCGAATGGTGGGAGATCCTCAGCGAACTTGCCGTCGTCGTCGCGTTGTTTGCCACCGGGATGCGGCTCGATGTGGTGCGGCCTTTCGCACGGTGGCAGGCGACATGGCGGCTGCTCGCGATTGCCATGCCGCTGAGCATCGGTGCGATGGTGCTGGTCGGGTTCGCCGCCGGCCTCCCGCTGGCGGCCGCGCTGCTGCTCGGCGCAGTGTGCGCGCCGACCGATCCGGTGCTGGCGGGCGACGTGCAGGTCGGCCCGCCCACCGAGGGCGGCGAACACCCGGTGCGCTTCGCCCTGACCGCCGAGGCGGGCCTCAACGACGGCCTTGCGTTCCCCTTCGTGTATCTCGCCATCGCCGCGATCGCCGGCCTCACGGCGACGGAGGCCCTGCAATGGGCGGCCTACGATCTCGTCTACCGGATCGTGGTCGGGGTGGCGATGGGTGGGCTCGTCGGCTGGCTGTTGGGGCAGGTGGTGTTCCGCTGGCCTGCCAGGAATATGCTTGCCGACACGGGTTCGGGCGTCCTCGCCCTCGCCGGGGTGCTGGTCTGCTACGGTGCGACCGAGTTCGTCCACGGCTACAGCTTCATCGCCTGCTTCGTCGGCGGGCTCGTGTTCCGCCATATCGAATCCGAGCACCACTTCCACAGCGCTCTCCACCTGTTCAACCTTGCGATCGAGCACGCCCTCACCGCCGTGCTGCTGCTGATGGTCGGCGCGGCGCTCGGCACCTACCTGCCACTGGTCGAATGGCGGCACGTCGTCATCGCGGCGAGCCTCATCTTCGTGGTTCGCCCGATCACCGGGTGGATCTCGCTGGCCGGCACCGCTCTCGACGTCCGCGAGCGCCTCGTCACCGCCGCCTTCGGCGTGCGCGGGATCGGCAGCGTCTACTACCTCGCCTTCGCGGCCGGATCGGCCGCCGCAATGCCGAGCGTCGGCGAGTTGTGGGTCGTGGTGCTCGTCACCATCGCCATGTCCGCCGTGGTGCACGGCCTCACTTCGGGCACGGCGCTCCAGCGCATCCGCGCCGATGTGCCCGTCACCGGCGAGGAAGCCGCGCCGCAGGTGGAGCGCACCCTATGACCGGCCCGCCGCTTGCACTCCTCCTCGACTTCGACGGGACGCTGGTGCCCGTCGCCCCCGTGCCGGATGCCGTCGCCGTGTCGGATGACGTGCGCACGCTCGTCAGCGCGGCGGCAGCGCGCCTCGAAGGGCGCCTTGCGCTGATCAGCGGGCGCTCGCTCGATCAGCTCGATGCGATGTGGGGCCGCAGCCTGTGGCCGATGACGGTCGCCGCCAGCCACGGGCTCGAGCTGCGCCACGATGGGCACCGCCGCGGACCCCCACCGCCGAGCATCTTCCCGCGGCTGATCCGGGAGATCCAGCACCGCTTCCCGCCCAGCGAAGGGGTGGTGATCGAGGCGAAGAGCTTCGGCATCGGCCTCCACTATCGCCTCGCTCCCGCCCGCCGCGAGGCGGTGCGCGCCCTCGCCGAGACGGCGGCAGCCGAGCACGACCTTGTCATCCAGCCGGGCGACATGGTCTACGAACTCCGCCTGCCCGGCCCCGACAAGGGCGATGCGGTGCGCGCGATCATGCAGCTCCCGCCGTTTGCCGGCAGCCGCCCGATCTACTTCGGCGACGACCTTACCGACATCCCGGCGATTGCCGCTGCCCGCGCGCTCGGTGGGTTCGGTTTCGCGGTCGGCGAGCGCATCGCCGGGCACGCCGATGCGACCGTCGCCTCTCCCGGCGAGGTGCACGAGCGGCTCGGCGCCCTGCTGCGCGGCGAGGACGCGGCTTTCATCACATAGGCGCTATTCTGCCACCGCGTCCCAGCCCAAGGGCGGCGCTCACGCGGCCGGCGCGACAGCTTGCCCGTCGCCACCATTCCAACCTGCTGAAAGGCTTGTCATGCCCCGTCTCATCGCCGTCTCCAACCGCGTGCAGATCGAGAGCCAGGGCGAACAGCGCGACCGCAGCGCGCTCGCCGTGGCGCTCGCCGCTGCGCTGCGCGAGAGCAACGGCTTCTGGTTCGGCTGGTCGGGTAGCGAGATCGAGACGTTTACCGGCCAGATCACGTTCCGCCGGATGGATGGAGTAGCGACCGCCGCAATCGATCTCGAACCGCAGGACGCCCGCGAATATTGCGACGGCTTTGCCAGCCGCACGCTGTGGCCGCTGTTCCACTACCGGCCGGACCTCACCGAGATCACCCGCGATTTCGCCGGAGGCTACGCCCGGGTGAACTGGCGCTTCGCCGAAACGCTGGCCCCTCTGATCGAGCCCGACGATCTGGTGTGGGTGCACGACTATCACCTGATTCCGCTCGGCCGGCACCTGCGCGAACAGGGCTTCGGCAACCGGATCGGTTTCTTCCTGCACATCCCCTGGCCGCCTGCCAGTCTGCTGCTGTCGCTGCCCGAGCACCGCGAGCTTGCGCTGGCGATGCTCGCCTATGACGTGATCGGATTTCAGGCCGACGAATGGCGCGCAGCCTTCCTCGACTATGCGGTGAACCACCTCGGAGCGACGCTGGACGGCGAGCACGTCGTCCTCGGCGAGTGGCGCACGCGGGCGATGGTGTGCCCGATCGGCCTCGACGCCGACGACTTCAGCGGCGCGGTGCACAGCCTGATCGCCCGCCAGGCCGAAACGCGGCTCGCCGTGAGCGCGCAGGGACGCAGTCTGGTGGTGGGCGTCGACCGCCTGGACCCATCGAAAGGTCTCGAGGAACGCTTCGCCGGGTTGGAGCGGTTGCTCGCCGATCGCCCGGAATGGCGCGACAAGGTGTTCATGCTTCAGATCGCCCCGCCCGCACGCGAGGACGCGCCGAGCTACCGCCGGATCCGCGACGCGCTCGATGCCTCCTCGGGGCGGATCAATGGCACTTTCGCCACGCTCGACTGGGTGCCGCTCCACTACGTCAACCAGCTGTTCTCGCGCGACGAGTTGTTCGGTATCTACCGTGCCGCGCGGGTCGGGCTTGTCACCCCGCTGCGCGACGGCATGAACCTCGTCGCCAAGGAGTACGTCGCGGCCCAGAACCCCGCCGATCCGGGGGTGCTGGTGCTGTCATGCTTTGCCGGCGCTGCGGCACAGTTGACCGAGGCATTGATCGTCAACCCGCACTCTCCCGAGGACATCGCCGAAGCCCTGGCACGCGCGCTCACCATGCCGTTGGCCGAACGGCAGGAGCGCCACAGAGCGATGATGGCCGGTATCACGGCCCAGGACGTGCGCTGGTGGTCGAACCGCTTTCTCGATGCGCTTGGCGATAACTCCGAACAGACGGCCGGGCCGTGCCTGATCGCCAGCGGGAGCCCCTCGGGCGCCTCATAGGCGAACCCCCGCACGAGCCCAAGGCTCGTGCGGGGGTCCAGCGGTCGGGCGAGAGGCTCGTCCTAGGGCATCGGCGTTGCGCCGGTCGCCGTTCGGCCGGGTGCGGCGGTCTGACCGGTCGTCACGCCGCGCTCGGCCTGGCCGGGCGTGCCGCCGCTGGCATCGGGCGTCGCCCGGGCGGGGGAGGTGCCGGGCGCGTTGATCTCGAGCCAGTCGTAATGCTTCTGCACGGCCGGAATGGTGCTCTGCGCGAACTGGCGCAGTTCGGCCGTATCACCGTTGCCGGCATAGGACTTCAGCAGGTCGAGCGCCTGACGATGGGCCGCCATCTGCTGGTTCATGTATTCGCGCTCGAAGTCCTGCCCTTCGAGGCGATTCAACACGGCGATCTGCGACTGCCGCGTGGCATCGAGGCTGGCGGGCATATCGAGGCTCATGCCCGACGCAGCGACCGCGCTCTTGAGCGCCTCTGTCGACTTCGTGTGGTCGGCGATCATCATCTGCGCAAATTCGCGCACCGGCCCCGACCGGACCTTCTTGAGCGCGATGTTCGAGGATTCGATCTCGAACATATCCGACATCGCGGCCATCTGCGCGAAGTTCTGTGCGGTGGGAGCCTCAGCGGCAAAAGCGCCACCGGCATCGGGTTGAGCGATGCCGGTCCCGGCATCGGCGCGTTCGGGTTCGCCCTCGGCCTGACGGTTGCCGCAGGCCGTGGCCAACAGACTCGCCGCGATCAGTAGTGCAATGCGCATCCTACATCCTTTCAGATCAGCGTCCCCCGCAGGGCAATGCGGGCTGTCCTAGGGGCAGCCTGCGCCGGGCGAACTCACATAGGCCACTCACCCGCTTTACGCGGATAGTCGCAGCCGTGGTCGCGAAATCCTTTCCGAGTTTAGGGAAGCGCGCAGGGCGTTCGACGAGAAGGGCGTGGGAGGATCACAATGCAAAAAGGTGCGATACTCATGTCAATCTCGGGCGATACTTGCGAGCGTACCCTCCCATGCTTTTCGGACGAGATGACCGCTTCGCTGCCCGCGCTGCGCAGCTTTGCGCGCTCGCTGTGCCGTCAGAACGACATGGCCGAGGATCTGGTGCAGGAAACCATGGTGCGCGCCTGGTCGTCGCGTCACACCTTCCTGCCCGGGAGCAACTTTCGCCCCTGGCTTTTCACGATCCTGCGCAACCAGTTCTACAACGCCATGCGCAAGCAGGGCCGGCTGGTGACCTGGGAGCCCGAGGCTGCCGAGCGGCTGCTCGTGCAGGAGCCCGAGCAGGAAGCGCGCATCCATCTTGAGGATATCGAGGGGGCGATGAACCAGTTGCCGCGCGGCCAGCGCGAGATGCTGCTGATGATCGCGGGTGCCGGCATGACGTATGAAGAGGCCGCACAGGCGGCCGACTGCAAGCTCGGCACCGTCAAGAGCCGCATCAACCGCGGCCGGGCGGCTATTCGCGCCATCATCGATGGAACCGAGATTGCCGCCTGAGCCTTCGCCCCTGTCCTGAACGACTTACGGGCCCGCCTCGGGGAGGCGGGCCCGCATCAGGGGGGTGGTCGGCGTGCCTCGCAACCGCTTCCACCTGAATGCCGGATCGGGATGGAGACCCTTATCCCGTCTTCTGCTTGATTGCGCCGGACGTTTGGTCCGTCTCTTCGCGGACGGCCTGCGCCGGACTCTCGGGCGCCGTTTGGGCACCGAAGCCGCGCCGCTCAGCCATTTACGAGATTGTCGGCCCCCAATTGCAAGTGGCGAGCGCGATTTTCCGCGCTCGCCGCCGCAATCAGCGCCAGCTGCCGCGTCGCCTTTGCAGCTGTCCGTATCAGCGCACAGCGCCGCGACGGAACAGGTTGACGATCGCCAGAAGAACCAGCGCGCCGAGGAACGAGACGATCAGCGCGCTGATCGAGAAATCGCCCTGGGTGATGGTGCCGCCGCCGATCAGCGGATTGATCAGGAAGCCGGCGACCAGCGCACCGACGACGCCGACGACGATATTGAGGAAGATGCCCTGCTGGGCATCGGTGCGCATCACCATGCTGGCAAGCCAGCCCAGGATGCCACCGACGATGATGATCAGAATGAGATTCATTTCGGTTCTCCTTGCCGAGGGGGTTTCACGCACGCTCCGGGACGCCGCAGGCGCTGGATCCACGTAATCGACCAGCAAAGAGGTGCCATCGTGGCGGTTTTGCGCTCTCACTTATGTTTCTATATTTGCAAGACCTGCGAGGAGCGTCGTTGCTGACGGCATCTGCGTCTGGATTTTTCTATAGCTTGAAGGTGTTTATGGCTCCGCTCAATCGAGCGAATTGCGTCCTGCGTAACCGTTCCACCAGCCGCCGGGGCGCAGGACAAGCGGAGCGAACGCGCGGCGACGCGCGCGGTGGGTTGCCGAGACCGGGCTCATGAGGGCGCTCACCAGCCAGCGGCGCAGCGCGACGAGCCAATAGGCGAACCCGGCGATCTGTGCCGCAGGCGCGCGCCAATGGCGACGGGCATAGTGCATCCGCCCGGTCTGGGCGAGGTTCATGCGCACGGGCGAATAGAAGCTGCCGCTGCCGACATCGTGGATGATGCGGCTGTCGGGAACCAGCCACACCTCCCCTCCAACCCCCTTCAACCGGGCGAAGAGATCGACCTCTTCGGCATAGAGCAGGAACGAGGGATCGAACCCCCCAACCTTTTCCCAGGCCGCGCGGGTGATCAGCATGAACCCGCCGCTCAGCACCTCGACGCGGCGGGCCACGGGGTCCTTGCGGAACCGCGCCAGGTTCTCGGCCGGCGCCGAGCGTCCTGCTGCTTCCCAGAAGGCGCTCCACACGGTGGGAAGCGACTGGAAACTGCCCGGCTGAAGGGCGCCGTCGGGCGTCGTGGCGATGCCGCCCCAGGCTGCACCGGGGTGCGAACGGGCAAAGGCGAGCAATCGGTCGATCGCGGGATCGACCAGCCAGGTATCGGGATTGAGCAGCAGCAGGTATTGTCCGCGGGCATAATCGGCGAGCAGGTTGTTGCCGCGTCCGAAGCCGATGTTCCCCATTCCGGGAACGATCCGCACCTCCGCAAATCGCTGCGCCACCAAGTCCGCCGTCCCGTCCGTGCCGTTGTCCACCAGCAGGATTTCGTAGCGCACCTCACGCGTGTGCGCGATCACGGTCTCGATGCATTTGCCGATGAAATCCCGCGAGTTGTAGGCGACGATGAGGATGCTGACATCGGGTGCGATGTCCGCCTCGCGGGGTGCGGCGGGCATGGTCACGACTGCCTCTCGCTCCGTTCGGAATCCGCAGCGCACGGCAGCGCCGCCTCCAGCGCCTCGGCATAGGCGCGCGCGATTGCGGTCCGGCCGAAGCGCTGCGCATCGCTCGAGACCTGCCACGCGGCGAGCGCCTCCTTGAGCGCCCGCTCCTCGCGCACCGCTCGTGCCATCGCATCAGCAATCGCTCGCGTGTCGCGCGGCGGCACGGGAATCGCGAAGGGGCAATCGTCGAACCAGCCGGACACTGCCCGGTCCTGCGGATAGATGATCGGCAGTCCGGCAAACAACGCTTCGATGAACACGAGGCCGAAGCTTTCCCGAAAGGATGGCAGGACGAAGGCGCTGGCCGCATTCATGCGTGCCGGCACCGCGTCGCGAGAGAGCGCGCCTTCGAAGGAAAGTCCCGGCGCGGCTGCTGCGCTATGGCGGGCTGCCGCGGCGTCCTGCGCGCTTCCGCCGCCGCAGATCGCAAGCGTCTGCGGCGTTCCGCGCGCATCGAGGAGGCGCAAGGCATCGGCCATGCCCTTGAGGTTCTTGTTCGCATGGCCTCGCAGGTGGAACAGGCTGAGAAGGCCTTGGCCGCCAGGACGCGGGGGCATGGGCGTGTCGAGTTCGGTCGGGCAGGGAACGATCGCGGTGGGGCCCGTCCGCTCGCCCAGCCGCGCCGCCACTTGCGCAAGCGCCCATGGCGCGAAGGCCGTCACGCTCGCGGCCTGGCGGAAGATGCTCCGGAACACGGGCGCAAGATCGGGCCGCGCGGCGAGGATCTTGCCGTCCGTGTTGCCCTGGATCGTGATCGCGAAGGGCACGCCGGTGATGGCGGAGAGGCGCTGGACAACGATCCCCTCGACCGTGAGCTTGTGCCCGACGATGAGGTCAGGCCGCAGCTGCCCCTCGATCCGCTCGGCGATGGCATCGGCAGTCCGGAGCAGATAGCTGCGGTGGAACAGCCCACGACCCGGCGCTTCATAGGTGAGGGCCTCCCCCCAGTCGAACGGCACGGCGGCAGGCGGCACAGCGGCCGCGGGCCCTCTCAACAGCGCCGCGAGATCGGGGCTCTTCCGGTTGAGCGAGATCACGCGGTGCACGAAGCGATCCTGCGTCAGGGCGAGCAGGTTCTGGATCACGCGGGTCTTGTCGGGGGCGATTGGATCGGGAAAGTCCGCCGACACGTGCAGGACCCGAACGGTGGCAGAAGTCCCGGCCTCCGGATGATGCAGACGGACGTTCACACTGAAGATCCCCGTTGCCGTACCTGCCGCTGCAGGGGCGCTGATGCCAGAGCCCCCTCTACCCGACAAGCCGCTTTCGCCGCTGGCGGCCATGCCGCGCGTTCAGCCTTGGCGCTTGAGGATCAGGTAGAGCGCGCCCTCGCCGCCGTGGCGGATATGGGCGCGGCGGATCGCGCCGATCGCCCCGGCGTGGCGGCTGGCGGCGAGCCAGTCGAGCAGCTTGGCGCGGATCGCCCCGCGACGCGTCATGCGGTCGGCGGGATCGACAGGGCGCTCGCGCCCCGCGACGACGAGCACAACCCGCGCGCCCATCGCCCGCGCCTGATCGAGCGCGGTCATGATCCGCTCATAGGCGCCGTCGAGCGTGTGGCCATGCAGGTCGAGCGTCAGGTCCGGCTCGAGCCGCCCGGACTTGACCCGGCGGTCCCAGTGCGAGTCGAGACCCTTGTCCTCCCCGGGACGGGGAGGGGTACCAGCCGCAGACTGGTTGAGGGGCAGGCGAGAGGCTCCGGAGGCTGGCTTAGCGGGCTTCACGAATTTGGGCGGGGCCTTTGCAGCAGCGGCGCGAGCCCCTCCAACACCTTCGCTGGTCCCCCTCCCCTGAAGGGGAGGAATGGGCCGCGTCTTTCCGGGCAGCGGTTTCACGCTGGCGGCGAGGTGCGCCCAGGCGGCCTGCTCGCCCGCCGTCAGCCCCCGCGGCGGCCTCATCGCCGGCTGGCGACCAGCCGCGCGGCTGCGTCTCTGGGCAAGAGCACATAGGCCTGGCCCCGCCCGCTCATGCCGCCGGCGATGCGGCGCGCATCCTCGCCCGCGCCCCAGAAAGTGTCGAAGCGGTTCGCGCCCTTGATCGCGCCGCCGGTGTCCTGCGCGATCCACAGACCATTAGCCTCTGGGCGGTCGAGGTCGAGCCACACCGGCGCGCCGAGAGGCACATAGGCGGGGTCCGCCGCCACCGAGCTTTCGCGCCGCACCGGCACACCCAATGCGCCGAGGGGCCCGTCGCCTTTCAGCTCGGTGAAGAAGATCCAGCTCTTGTTCAATCGCATCAGCTCGCGCCCCTCGCGCGGATTGTCGCGGATATAGGCCATGATCCCCTGCATCGACCCGGAGTATTTCCCCGGCCCGCTGCCGAGCAGCCCGCGGTCGCGCATCACGCCGCCGATCCCGACATATTCGCGCCCGTTCTGCCCGGCATAGCCGATCCGGATCACTTCGCCCTCGGGCGTGCGCAGCCGGCCCGAGCCCTGAATCTGGAGAAAGAAGAACTCGACCGGATCGGCGGCCCAGGCGATCACCTGCGCCTTGCCGGCAAGCGCCCCGTCCTCGATCGCCGCGCGGTCGTGGTAAAGCACGAAGCGGCCCCGTTCGTCATAGCGGCCGAGCGGCGGGCGGCCGGTGCGCTCGGAGGGCTTCACATCGTCCGGCCAGCCGCGCACGAGGTCGGTCGGCATGGCATAGACCGGCACCTCGAACCCTGCGCGCCGGGTGCGGCTGCCGGCGATCTCCGGCTCGAAATAGCCGGTGGCGAAGGCCTTGCCATCGCCGATCCGCACCGGCGTGAACTGCTCGGCGAAGAACGCCCGCGCGCGGCCCGGATCGGCGCTGCGGGCGGCATCGCACACCGGCCGCCAGTCCTCGCGGCGGGTGAGGCCGCTCACGTCGTCGCGGGCGAGCAGACGCGGGCAGGATTCGACGAAGCTGGCGAGCGCCCCGCGCGCGTCACCATCGCCAAGGCGGAGCGCGGCGAGCGTCGGCCCGAGCGCCACCCCGGCGAGCACGGCATTGGCGGCGACGACGCCAGCCGGTGCGGTCACCGCCGGCGGCGGCAGCGCGCGCTGCGGAGCGCTGCGTCCGCAGGCCGTCAGGGCCAGAAGCAGGGCGAGGGCAAGAGCCGCGCGCATCAAGCGATCCTCCGGAGGCCGGAGCCGAAGGCCGGCCGTCGATCCAAACCCCGAACCCGGTTCAGCCCTCGTCGGTCTCGTCGAGCAGCCAGTTGGGATCGCGCGCGCCGACATTGCGCGAGAAGGTCCACACGTCGCGGCTCTCGATCGCATCGTCGAGCGAGCCGGCGATCACCGTGCCCTCGCGGTCGCGGGTGACGGCGGCGATGTCGGCGACAAACAGCAGCGCGATGCGCGCCATGCGGCCATCAAGCACAGCCGAGTGGATGCGCACCTCCTCGATGCGGATCAACGTGTTGTCGAGGGTCTCGCCTGCCGCCTCGCGCGCGTCGATGGCGCCGACGAATCCGGCATAGACATCGTCGTCGCACAGTTCGCGCAGGGTCTCACGGTCGCCCTTCCAGAAGGCTTCGAGGATCATCCGGTAGGCGCCCTTGGCACCATCGAGGAACTGGGCGAGATTGAACATCGGATCGGCCGCCGCAATGTCGCGCAGCGCGCGCTCGACCGCAGGCATGACACCGTCCAGCTCGGCCGGACGCGCGGCCACGGGCTGAGCGGGGATGGCGGCAGGGCGAACCGCCGGCTTCTCCTCCGATTCGAAGCGCTGGACGGCCGGCTCCTCCTCGTGCTCGGCGCGGCGTCCGAGCACCGAGTAGAGGCGCAGGCCGAGAAACGCGGCGACCATGGCGAGAAGTACGATTTCGAGCACTGTAGCAATCCGATCATCGATAACGGCGCACGGAGAAACGCCCCGGCCGCCGCAGGAAATACGACAGTGCCTTAAATAGGGCTTCATTACAATTCGCCAACGTCCGTTAGGTTGACGCGCGGGTTGAATCCGCCGGGCCGCACGCCGGCGCGGTTGCGGCGTCCCTGCGCGCCTGCTACGCGCCGCGCGCAGGGCCCGTTCATCACGCGTGCGGCCGGTGCCCCCAATCCATTGCAAGCGAAAGACCACAGCGATCATGGCCGAAGAAGAAGGCGTCCTCACCAACCTCGACACGGGAACCGGCGAGGGGCCGAAGCCGAACGGCGCCGACACCCTGCCGACGGCGGGGATCATCACCCAGTACGTCAAGGACCTGTCGGTCGAGAACCCCAGCGCGCCCGACGTCTACCAGTGGCCCGAACCGCCGCAGATCGACGTCCAGTTCAACATCGCCGCCGAGCCGATCGAAGAGGGCGTGCACGAGGTGACGCTCAAGCTGACGCTCACCGCGACCTCGCAGCGCGGCACGATGTACATGGTCGATCTCGCCTTCTGCGGGCTTGTCGGTATGCGCAACGTGCCCGAGGACCATGCCCACGCCTTCCTCTATGCCGAAGCGCCGCGCCTCCTGTTCCCCTTCGCCCGCCGCGTCGTTGCCGATGCCGTGCGCGATGCGGGCTTCCCGCCGCTGATGGTGGACCCGGTCGATTTCAACGGCATCTACGCCCAGCAGCTCGCCGCGCGCCGCGCCGAGGAGGCTTCCGGGGGCGAGCCGATCAAGCCGGTGACGGGCAACGCCTGATACCGGGCGCCCGGGGGCGGGGCAGGCGATGGGGCTTTTAAGGAACGTCGGCACGATCGGCGGGCTGACCGCGGTGAGCCGGGTGTTCGGCTTTGCCCGCGACATCCTGCTCGCCCGCGCCCTGGGTGCGGGGCTGGCGGCGGACGCCTTCCAGCTCGCCTTCACCCTGCCCAATACCTTCCGCCGCCTCTTCGCGGAAGGAGCCTTCAGCGTCGCCTTCGTGCCGCTCTACAGCCGCGCGCTGCACGGGAATGACGGCCAGCCGGGAAGCGAGGAGGCCGCCAACCGCTTCGCGAACGACGTGCTCTCGGTGTTCCTGTGGGTCCTGCTCGGCTTCTCGGCGCTGTGCATGGTCGCGATGCCGGGGATCGTGTGGCTGCTCGCCCGCGAATATGCGGAGGTGCCGGGCAAGTTCGAGCTCTCGGTGTTCCTCAGCCGCGTGACCTTCCCCTACCTGGGCCTCATCAGCCTGGTGGCGATGCTCTCGGGGCTGCTCAATGCCCGGTCGCGCTTCGGGCCTGGGGCGGCGGCGCCGATCCTGCTCAACATCTGCCTGATATCGGCGATTATCATCGGCGACCGGCTGCGGGGCGGGACCGGCAACGACGTGCTGGTCGTCTATGCCCTCGCGGGCGCCGTGTCGCTTTCGGGTGTTGCGCAGCTTGCCTACCTGGCGTGGGAGACGCGGCGCGCCGGGGTCAGGCTCAAGGTCACATGGCCGCGCCTGACGCCCGAGGTGCGGCGGCTCGGCGCGCTGATCCTGCCGGCGACCTTCGGGGCGGGGATCTACCAGATCAGTCAGCTGGTCGACACCTTCTTCGCGACATCGCTGCCGCAGGGCTCGCTGACGCTGCTGAAGCTCGCCGACCGGCTGAACCAGATGCCGCTCGGGATCGTCGGGATCGCGCTGGGCACGGCGATCCTGCCGATGCTGAGCCGCCACATCCACACCGGCGACAATGCCGAGGCGCAGCGTTTGCAGGCCAATGCCTTCGAGATCGCGACGCTCCTCACCTTCCCCGCCGCCGCCGCACTGGCGGTGTGCGCGCCCGCGTTCTGCACGGCCTTCTTCGTGGGCGGCAAGTTCACCCCCGCGGACGGCGCGATCATGGCGAACATCGTCGTTGCCTTGGTCGCCGGCCTTCCCGCCTACGTGATCGTCAAGGTGCTGAACCCCGGCTTCTTCGCGCGCGAGGACACAAGGACGCCGGTGTGGACCGCGCTCGCATCCCTCATCTTCAACATCGCGGTGAACCTCTACGTGGTCGAGCGCTTCGGCATCGTCGGGCTTGCCGGCGCCACCGCCGCCTCGGCGAGCCTCAACTGCCTGCTGCTCTACGCGATCCTCCACCGCCGCGGCTGGTTCCACTTCACCGCGCCGCTGTTCGGAAAGGTCGCGCGCCAGCTGCTCGCCACGGCGGCGATGACGGGGGTGCTGTGGGTCCTGATGCCGCTGATGGCCGATCACTACGGCGGGCCGTGGTATGGGCGCATCTGGTCGCTTGGCCTGCTGGTCGCCGCCGGAGGCGCCACCTTCTTCGCCGCCGCCTTCGCGCTCGGCGCGCTCGACAAGGCCATCATCGGCCAGCTACTGCGGCGGCGCAGACCGGCCCGCACCAAGGCCGACGACGACATTCTGGAGGTTGAGTGACAATGCGCGTGGTTTCCGGCATCCAGCCGACCGGCAAGCCGCACCTCGGCAATTACCTGGGCGCGATCCGCAATTACGTGAAGCTGCAGGACGATGCTCATGCCGCGGGCGGGGAGTGCCTGATCTTCATCGCCGACCTGCACGCGATCTCGATGCCGCACGATCCGGCGGAGCTGCGCGCCTCCACCCTCGAACTGGTGGCGACGCTGGTCGCCTGCGGCCTCGATCCCGACAAGGCGATCCTGTTCAACCAGGCGCAGGTGCCGCAGCACCCGGAACTGCAATGGCTCCTCAACGGCACGGCCCGCATGGGCTGGCTGAACCGCATGACCCAGTGGAAGGACAAGGCCGGCAAGAACCGCGAGGGCCAGTCAGTCGCGCTCTTCACCTACCCGGTACTGCAGGCCGCTGATGTGCTGCTCTACCAGGCGACCCACGTGCCGGTGGGCGAGGACCAGAAGCAGCACCTCGAGCTCGCCCGCGACATCGCACAGAAGTTCAACAACGATTTTGCCTCGGAAGACGCGCCGGTCTTCACTCTGCCCGAGCCGATCATCCCGGCGGAAGCCGCACGGATCATGTCCCTGCGCGATGGCGCCGCCAAGATGTCGAAGTCGGACCCGTCCGACATGAGCCGGATCAACCTCTCCGACGATGCGGACACCATGGCGCAGAAGGTGAAGAAGGCGAAGACCGATCCCGAGCCGCTGCCGTCCGAGGAAGCCGGACTGGCGGATCGGCCAGAGGCGCGCAATCTGGTCGGCATCTACGCGGCGCTTGCCGGCCAGTCGGTGGAAGAGGTGCTCGCGCAACATGGCGGGCAGGGCTTCGGCGCCTTCAAGCCCGCGCTAGCCGAGCTGCTAGTCGCGAAGCTCACGCCGATCCGCGACCGCTTCGTGGCCCTGAAGGGCGATCACGAGGCGCTGGACGCGATCCTCGCCCGCGGGGCGGCGAAAGCGCGCGAACGCGGCGCGCCGACGCTGGCCGCTGCCTACCGGGCGCTGGGGCTTGTCCGCCACTGACCGGCACCGCCCGAGGGCGAACCCGCGACGAGCCGTTGCTCAGCGTGGACAATATTCAAATAGCGTTCAGGGGCATGTAATAGGATATCGCGGTCAAACGCCATTGCTGCAATTGCAATGGCTCCCACTTTGAGGTTGTGTCATGTTCTGCCACATGTTGCCGATCAAAACCCTGACCCGTATCGCCCTTCCTGCGGCCATCGCACTCGGGCTTTCCGCCTGCGCACCGGCACCCTTCAAGGCCGACGTGTCGCGCTTCGCCGTGCCGCTGCCCGCACCCGCCGGCCAGACTTTCGCGGTGGTCGCCGAGAACCCGCGCCTCGCTGGCGGACTTGAGTTCGGAACCTACGCCAACGAGGTGGCCGAAGAGCTGCAGAAACTCGGCTACACCCGCGCCGCTTCGCCCGAGAGCGCCGACATGCTGGTGCGCCTCGACTATCGCGTCGATGGCGGGCGCGAGCGGGTGCGGACCAGTCCGGGGGTGGGCGGATTCGGAGGCTTCGGTCCTTGGGGTCCGTGGGGCCCGTGGGGTGGTTGGGGCGGCTGGGGCGGCGGTTGGGGCTTCGGCTTCAACGATCCGTTCTTCGGCGGTCCGGACGTGCGCAGCTACACGATCTATACGAGCGGCGTCGATGTGAAGATCGATCGCCGGGTCGATGGCGTGCGCCTTTTCGAGGGCAAGGCGGAAGCCGTGTCGCGATCGAACCGCCTGCCACGTCTCGTGCCGAACTTGGTGGACGCGCTGTTCACCGACTTCCCCGGGAATTCGGGCGAGACGGTGCGGATCACCATCCGCGACGACGAAAAGACCGTGCGTCCCGTCGACTGATGGTGTAACAAACGATTCAAGAGACCCTTGGACGGGAACAAGAAGGCGGCGCAGGGGATCGCGCCGCCTTTTTTGTTGCCCGCTCGGCGCGGATCAGACTTCGGCCGCGTGATCCTGCCGCGCGGCGCTGTGGATCCACGGCAGCCGGGTGTAGCGCGCCGCGGCCCGGCGGCGGGTGGCGGTCTCGTCCTCGCGGCCGATGCCTTGCCGGTTGCGATGCTCGCGCAGCAGTTGGGCGAGCAGCAGCTGGCCGAACGCCCAGTCCTCGATCCCGCTGTCGGCGTTGATGTGCCCGACCGAGCCGGCATAGGCGAAGGTCGCCTCCCAGTCCGTGGCCAGCCCGCGCGCTGTGCGCAGCGAGCAGTAGTGATCGTTCTCGCTCGCGGCGAGGAAGGCGGGGAACGGCAGCGGCCGGCGCGGCAGCGGGGCGAAGCGGGCGAGCCGCTCGTCCACGCCATCGCGCTCCACGTCCGGCGGAGCAACCAGCAGCGCGCCCACCACGGGGTTGCCGTGGGCGGGCTGCTCGTATTCCGCCCACCACGCGACCGCATGGCAGCCCAGCGAATGCGCGACGAGGATCACCGGCCGCCGCGCCCGGTGCACCGCGAGGTTGATCTTGTTCACCCAGGTGTTGCGATGCGGATCGTCCCACATCCCCAGCTCCACCCGCTCGCAATCGGGGATGGTCGCCTCCCAGCGCGATTGCCAGTGCTGCGGGTTGGAGTTGTTGAGACCGGGGATGGTGAGGATCAGCGGATCTTCGGCCATGCGGGTGGTGTCGAGTTCGTGCGTATGGGCCATGTCGGCGCTCCTTGAAGGGCGTGAATGGCCGTCCATTGGTATGGTCCGACGGGCCTAAAGATAACTCAACCAATCCGGTTGACAAGTGACTGGCGACAGGCGGTGCGATTTTTCCGGGCGAGGCGTTCAGAGCCTTGCGTGGCCCCCGGTCGAGCCAAAGCCGCCCTCGCCTCGCCCGGTCGAATCAAGCTCCGCCACCTCGGCCCACGCCGCCTGCACCACCGGCGCGAGAACCAGCTGGGCGATGCGGTCGCCGCGCTGGATGGCGAAGGGCTCATCCCCGAGGTTGATGAGGATCACCTTTAGTTCGCCGCGATAGTCCGAATCGATCGTGCCGGGCGTGTTGGGCACGCTGATGCCGTGCTTCAATGCGAGCCCCGAGCGCGGGCGCACCTGAATCTCGTAACCCGGCGGGATCGCCAGCGCGAGGCCGGTGGCGACCGCGTGGCGCGCGCGGGGGGCAAGGGTCACGGTCTCGGCACTCACCACGTCCATCCCCGCCGCGCCCGCGGTGGCATAGGCCGGGAGCGGCAGGCCCGCCCCATGCGGCAGGCGCTTAACCTGGACATCGACAGTTGCGCTCACTCGGCGGCCTCGGCACGCAGCGATGCGGCGATCCGCTCGACCAGCGCCATGGCAACGGCAGCCTTGGGCATTTCCTCGAGCGTCTCGACCCCGTCGGCACTGATGATCGCGACGCGGTTGTTGTCGCCGCCCATCACGTCCCCCGAAACATCGTTGGCGACAATCCAGTCGGCGCCCTTGCGCTTGCGCTTCGCCTTGGCGTGTTCGAGCACGTTGTCGGTCTCGGCGGCAAAGCCGATCACCAGTTCCGGGCGGCGCGGGGCCCCGGCAAGGTTGGTGAGGATGTCGGGGTTCTCGGTCAGCATCAGCGCCGGCGGGGCGTCGCCGCGTTTCTTGATCTTCTCGGCCCGGTAGTCCTTCGGGCGCCAGTCGGCAACAGCGGCGACCATCACCGCGACATCGGCGGGAAGCGCGCGGCGCACCGCCTCGGCCATGTCGAGCGCGCTCTCGACATCGACGCGGCGCACGCCCGCCGGGGTCTTCAGGGCGACCGGCCCTGCCACCAATGTCACCCGCGCGCCCAGCGCGGCGGCGGCGGCGGCGATGGCGAAGCCCTGCTTCCCGCTCGATCGGTTGGCGATGTAGCGCACCGGGTCCAGCGCCTCCCAGGTCGGCCCGGCGGTGACCAGAACGTGCCGCCCGGCAAGCGGACGGTGCGATGCGGCGATGCCGAAGTCCGCGCCCTCCGCCACGGCGCCGAGCTCTGCCTCGATGGGGTCGGGCACGGCCGGGGCGAGCTGTTCGGGCGGGGCCTTGCGCGGGTCGATGACGTGGTTGAGCGCGGCGAGGTCGATCGGCGGGGCGGCGCCGGCCTTGCCTTTCTTGGCCAGCAGCGGACCGGAAAAATCGGGCGCGAAATCGGGGGCGGGCTCGGCCTCGGGCAGCGGGAAATCGGCAAGGTCGGGCGCGGGGAGATCCTCGTATTCGGCCTCGATCTCGGCATGGCTGCGCTTGGCGGTGGAGCGCGGGATGATGCGCGACAGGAAACCGCCGAGTTTGCCTTCGGGCATGGCGGCAGCGCCGTCATCCTCCTCCTCGGGCTCGAGCGCCTCGACTTCGAAAAGCGGTGGCGCGAGCTGCGGCTGGGGCTCGGGCACGGCGATGCCGAAATGGTCGGCAATCGCGTGCCAGATCGCCTCGGGTTCGGGCAGGCGGCCATAGCCGAACTCGCCGCAGGCCATCGCGCCCTTGTCGGGGTGGAGCACGGTGACGCCGGCGGCTTTCAGCAATTCGATGTTGCGCTGCGTGGCGGCGTGTTCCCACATCCTGACGTTCATCGCCGGCACCGCCATCACCGGCTTGTCGGTGGCGAGGATCAGCGTCGTCGCCAGATCGTCGGCGATCCCGTTCGCCATCTTGGCGACAAGGTCCGCGGTCGCCGGGCAGACGACCACGAGATCAGCCTCGCGCGAGAGCTGGATATGCCCCATCTCCGCCTCGTTCTTGAGGTCGAAGAGGTTGGTGTAGACCTGGTTCTCGCTCAGCGCGGCGAGGGACATGGGCGTGACGAACTGCTGCCCGCCCTTGGTGAGCACGCAGGTCACCTCGCCGCCGCCCTTGCGGATCAGGCGCACGAGCTCGCAGGCCTTGTAGGCCGCGATGCCGCCGCCGACGACCAGCAGGATGCGCGGACCGTGACCGGCGTCCGCTTCCGCAACGCTCATTGTGCTACCGCCTCTCGCGCCTCGCCCTTGGGGTGACAGACATAGTGCTTTGCATCAGCCTTCGCAAAGCTTGGTTAAGTTTGCCTTGCCGCCGCGCGCACAAGTTCGCCGAGCGCGCGGGGGGCGAAGGCGAGGCCGATGCCGTAGGCGGGCAGGGCCAGCTGCACCCAGTAGTAATTCTCGGGCCGCGCGAACAGCGCTGTCATCAGGCCGAGCCCTGCAAACCACAGCGCGGCGAGCAGCCCCAAGCGGCCGCCGAGCGAAAGCCATCCAAGCAGCGGGAGGATCGCCAGCGGCGCACCGAGCGCGAGCGGCAGGTCGTGAAGCCCGGTCAGCCGCCACACCGCGGTGAGGGGCAGGGCGGCACCGGCGAAAGCGCTCCACCCCTGCGAGACGGGATCGCCCGGCAGGCGCAGGGCATCCACCGCCATGAAGTGCAGCGCCATGCCGACAGCAAAGGCCAGGAGCAGCCCCACCACCCCCGCCGCCTCGCGCCAGCGCTTGCCGGCGAGGGCGAAGGCCAGCCACAGCAGGACGAAGGGCAGCGCCAGCTCGCGCACCGCCAACGCGCCCGCGGCGGCGAGGAGTGCCGGCGCGCAGCGGTGTTCGCGGTAGAGCAGCAGCGCGAGGGTCAGACACAGTCCCGCCCACAGCTCGTGGATCAGCCCCGCGCGTAGAGCCATCACCGCCGCCCCGCCCAGCGCCAGGATCACCAGCGCAAGCGCCTCCTCGTGCCACGCCGCGATGCCCCGCAAACCACGATGCAGCGCGAAGAGGCTCGCCGCGACCAGCCCGATCATACAATAGCGCACCCCCCCAAGCCCCACCGCGATCTGGAGCCATGCCAGCGTCGGCAGGCGCACCGCGACGAAAGGTTGCGTGGGGTAATTGCGCGCGCGGTGCTCGGCGAATGCGGCGTCGTAATAGCCCTCGCCCCTCGCCATTCGGGCGTGGATGGCGGCGTAGAGGGCAAGGTCGCCGCTGCCTTTCCGCGGCGCGGAGGCCGCGCTCGAGGAGGCGCTCGTCGTGGCTGCATCGCCGCCTCGGGGCACGACCGCGAAGGCACTCCACGCCATCGCTGCCGCGAGCGCCGCCAGCATCAGCATCGCGCCCCGGCGCGGCAATCGTGCGAAAGGCCGTCCCAGCGCGTCCCACCGCTCGAGGAGCGATGCGCGCGAGGCCCGCGTCATCCGATCCAGCCGGCTGCCAATGCGCCCCACATCGCGCCCCCGCCTGCCAGCGCGGCCACGAGATAGCCGAACCAGCCGCTCCCCTCGCGCTTGTCGGTGAGCAGCACGATCTCGGGGAGCGGCGGCGCTTCGGGTGCCCCGCCCTTCGGCGGGAACTTCTCCTCCAGCCGGCGGATCAGTCCCGGCAGGCGCAGCAGGGTCTCGGTATCGTCCTTGATGCGCTGAGCGAGCGCCGCTTCCGGCCCCAGCTCGTCACGGATCCATTCGCGCACATAGGGTGCGGCGGTGTCCCACATATTGATGTCGGGGTTGAGCTGGGTGGCGATGCCTTCGACCATCACCATCGTCTTTTGCAGCAGCAGCAGGTGCGGCTGGGTCTGCATGTCGAAGTCGCGGGTGATGGCGAAGAGCCCGTCGAGCATCTGACCGACCGAAAGCTCCTTCACAGGCTTGCCCCGCATCGGCTCGCCCACGGCGCGCAGCGCCGTCGCGAATTCGCCGACCGAGTGGTAGGAGGGCACGTATTGCGCCTCGAAATGGATCTCGGCGACTCGCTGGTAGTTGCCGGTGGTGAGACCGTAGAGGATCTCGGCGAGCCATTGGCGCGCGCGGCGGTCGATGCGGCCCATGATCCCGAAGTCGATGGCGACGATCGTGCCGTCGTCCTCCACGAACAGGTTCCCCTGGTGCATGTCGGCGTGGAAGAAGCCGGTGCTGATCGCCTGGGTGAGAAAGCTGATGACGAGCCGCTCGGAGATCGCGGCGAGGTCGTGGCCGCGCGCGCGCAGCTCGTCGGTGCGGCTGATCTTGATCCCGTCGATCCATTCGACCGTCATCACCCGCCCGTTGGTGCGGTCCCAGTCGATCTGCGGGATACGGTAGCCGGGGACGCCCGCCATCTGCTCGGCGAGTTCGGAAGCCGAGGCGGCCTCGCGCCTCAGGTCGAGCTCGGAATTGGTCCAGCGCTTGAAATTGGCGATGGTCAGGCGCGGGCGCAGGCGCTGCGCCTCGCCGCCCATCTGCTCGACATGGGCGGCCGCCCATTCATAGGTCTGGATATCGCGCGCGAACTTCTCGCGGATGCCCGGGCGCAGCACCTTGACCGCGACCTTGCGTCCGTCGGTCGTGACGGCCTTGTGGACCTGCGCGATGCTGGCCGCGCCGACCGGCTCGGGGTCGATCTCGGCAAAGAGGTTCTCGAGCGACTGGCCGAAGCTCGATTCGATGGCGGCGCGGATTTGCGCAAAGGGTACGGGGGGGAGACTGTCCTGAAGGGACAGGAGGTTGTTCGCCGCCTCCTCGCCGACGAGGTCGGGCCGGGTGGCGAGGCTCTGCCCGAGCTTGATCGCCGCCGGGCCGATGGCGCGGAAGGCGCCCGCATAGTCGGGCTTGCCGCGCTTGCCGGTCATCGTTGCGAGGCGCGCGAGGCGGACGAACTGGCGCACGGCGGCGGGCGCGTTGGGATCGTTCTCGATCCCCACCAGCGCGCGACGCCGCGCGAGCGTGACGCCCCAGCGGAACAGGCGGGAGAGGTGGACGAGAGAGGAGGTCATGATGCCCTACCTCCTCCCGCTTGCGGGAGGGGCAGCGAGACTTGGCGAGCCGCAGGCGAGCCTAGTCGCAGCGGGGTGGGCCGCTACGGCCCACGCCCACCCCCGGCCCCTCCCGCGAGCGGGAGGGGAGAATTCAGGCGCACCGCTCAAATCTTCCACCCCGAATGGATCGCCACCAGCCCGCCCATGATCGGCTCGACCCGGGTGTTGGCGAAGCCCGCGCCGGCGATCATCTGCTCGAAGGCCGGCATCGGCGGGAACTTGCGGATCGATTCGGCGAGATAGCGGTAGGAATCCGCGTCCCCCGCGATCGCCTGGCCCATGCGCGGCAGCAGGTGCTCGGAATAGAGGTCGTAGGCCTCCTTCAGCCCCGACCACTCGACGGTCGAGAACTCGAGGCAGAAGAACCGCCCGCCGGGGCGCAGCACCCTGAGCGCCTCCTTCAGGGCGCGGTCGATGTGGGTGACGTTCCGGATGCCGAAGGCGATGGTGTAGGCGTCGAAGCTGTTCGAGGCAAAGGTCACCTCCTCGGCGTTTTGGCGGGTGAAGACGAGGCTGCCGTCCTCCTCCGAGAAACCCCGCTCCAGCGCGCGTTCGGCGCCGACGTCGAGCATGTCCTGGTTGATGTCGGCGACCGTGATGTGCGCGCCGCGGGCGGCCATGCGGAACGCGATGTCCCCGGTGCCGCCCGCCATGTCGAGGATCTGCTCGCCGGGCCGGGGCTTCACGCGGCGCACGAAGCGGTCCTTCCACAGCCGGTGCATCCCGCCCGACATCGCATCGTTCATGATGTCGTACTTCTTCGCGACGCTGGAGAAGACCTCGCCGACCTTGCGGGTCTTTTCCTGCGGGGTGACTTGCTGGTAGCCGAAGGAGACGGTTTCGTCGGTGGTGTCGCTCATGCGCGGTTCCCTAGAGGGAATTGCCCCATAGGCAAAGGGTGATAGAGGCAATCGGAGTTGCGTTCGCCGCGCCGCCCGCCCCCCGCCCTTCCACCCGGATGATGTCCCGGTAGGCTCCGGTCGGAAGGGCCGGGGAGCCGGCGGCGCGGTCCGTGAGCGAAAGCGAACACAAGCAAGATGCCTGAACTCCCCGAAGTCGAGACCACCGTCCGCGGCCTCGCCCGGTTCCTCGAGGGCGAGCGGATCACCCGCGTGACGCTGAACCGCGCGGACCTGCGCCGCCCCTTCCCCGCCGATCTCGTGCAGGTGATGACTGGCGCCACCATCACCGCGCTCGGGCGGCGGGCCAAGTACGGCCTCGTGCACCTCGACCGCGACATGACGATGATCTTCCACCTCGGTATGAGCGGGCGCTGGCGGATCGATCCCGAGACGCCGGACAGCCACGATCACCTGCTGCTAGACACCGCCGCGCACCGCTTCGCGCTGTGCGATCCGCGGCGCTTCGGTTCGGTCGACCTGGTGGCGACCGAGGCGCTGGAGGCTTGGCCGCAGTTCGCCGCGCTCGGGCCGGAGCCGCTGGGGCCGGGGCTGACGGCGGCGCATCTCAAGGCCGCGCTGAAGGGCAAGGTGCTCTCGATCAAGCTCGCCCTCCTCGACCAGCGGATCGTCGCCGGGCTCGGCAATATTTACGTGTGCGAGGCGCTGTGGCGGGCGGGCATCCGGCCCACCAAGCCCGCTGGCAAGGTCACCGGGCCGCAGCTTGCAAGGCTCGTGCCCGCGATCGTCGCGGTGCTCGAGGCCTCGATCCGCGACGGCGGCTCGACCTTGCGCGACTATGCCCGGCCCGATGGCGAGCTCGGCTACTTCGCCTCTTCCTTCGACGTCTACGGCCGCGACGGCGAGCCCTGTCGGCGCGCGGACGGCGGGACGATCAGGCGCATCGCGCAGGGCGGGCGCAGCACATGGTACTGTCCCGTTTGCCAGAAGTGAGGCCCGCTCGCGCAAGGCTCCAAGGGAATCGTTGACCTTCGGGGCCATTCTGACTATGTGCGCCGCTTTCCGGCGGTTGGGCCCTGCGTCCGCTCGCCCTTTTTCGAGCACACCGCCACCCCATCCCCGGTCGCTTGCCGCGGCCCCGAACCAAACGCGAGACAGACGAGACATCATGGCCAATACGCCGCAAGCCAAGAAGCGCATCATCCGCAATGCCAACCGCGCCGCCATCAACGGCGCGCGGATCAGCCGCATCCGCAGCTTCATCAAGAAGGTCGAAGCGGCCTGCGAAGCGGGCGACAAGGAAGCGGCTGCCGCGGCGCTCAAGGCGGCCCAGCCGGAGATGGCCCGCGGCGTGGCGCGTGGCGTGCTCCACAAGAACACCGTGGCGCGCAAGATGTCGCGCCTGACGCGCCGCGTCGCGACGCTCTGATTCGGGACGCGATTCGGTCCTAACCTGAAGCAGGATTCCCGCTTCGGGAGGGTTCGAGGATTTAGCGGGGCCGCGCTCTTCGGGCGCGGCCCCTTTGCTTGTGCAAACTGCAACCGCCCACTCAGTAGCAAATCCTAGGAATTCTCGCGATTCGCGATGGCTGACCGAGTGTTTTTCAACAATTTCAAAGGCTTCAACGCAAGTCTGCGGCACAGCACCGAGTCAACCTGAATATTTCACTTTTTTTAAAAGTCCGCGCTTGCGCAAAGCCGCCGAGGCTTCCTAACAAGGACCTCCACCCGGCGCGGGACAGTCCGGGTGTTTTACAAACTGGCCGACAGGGGGGTTCCGCGGAATCGATGATTCCGCGGTAGGGAAAGGCAGTGCCTGTCGCAGTGGGATGTCGAAGGTGTTTGCGTGGCCGCATGGCTGCGCGGACCGCGTGTGAATTGGGGATGAGCTTGTGCACAGGACTGACAAGGCGCGCGTTGCCGGCCGCCATGCCGACGAACATCTGATGGAAGATGCCGAAGCCGTTAATCTCGCCGCCGATTGGTCCGATATCAGCCAGGGCCTGCGCAAGGATCTGGGCCACCAGCTGCACAGCCAGTGGATCAAGCCGATCCAGCTGGGCGCGCTGAACCGCGAGTGCGGCACGCTCGACCTGTACCTGCCGACCGAGTTTTCTGCCAACTGGGTGCGTGATCGTTTCCACGACCGGCTCCAGCTCGCCTGGAGCATCGCGCGCTCGGAAGTGCGCAAGGTCAACATCATGGTCCACCCGGGCCGCCGCCAGCTGCCCGACCTGCGTCTCGACGATGGCCGCCGACCCGCCAACGACGGCGCGAGCGCCATTGCCATGGCGGCAGGCGCGCTGGGCGATGCGACCTTCACCTCGTCGGTGGGCCTTGATCCCTCGCTGACCTTCGCCGCCTTCGTCACCGGCGAGGCGAACGTCCTCGCCTGCAACGCGGCGCAGCGCATGGCCGCGCTCGAACAGCCGCAGTTCTCGCCGCTCTACCTCAAGGCGGCGACGGGTCAGGGCAAGACCCACCTGCTCCATGCGATCGGCCACGGCTATCTCCACGCCCACCCCCGGGCGCGCATCTTCTACTGCTCGGCCGAGCGCTTCATGGTCGAATTCGTCCAGGCGCTGAAGTCGAGCCAGACGATCGAGTTCAAGGCGCGCCTCAGGTCCTTCGACCTGCTGCTGGTCGACGACATCCAGTTCATCATCGGCAAGGCGAGCGCGCAGGAAGAGCTGCTCTACACGATCGACGCGCTGCTCGCCGAGGGCAAGCGGCTGGTGTTCGCCGCCGACCGTGCCCCGCAGGCGCTCGACGGGGTCGAGCCGCGCCTCCTCAGTCGCCTGTCGATGGGCCTCGTCGCCGACATCCAGCCCGCCGACATCGAGCTGAGGAAGAAGATCCTCGTCAGCAAGCTGGTCCGCTTCGCGCCACTCTCCGTGCCCGAGGACGTCGTGGACTTCCTCGCCCGCACCATCACCCGCAACGTGCGCGAGCTGGTGGGCGGCCTCAACAAGCTGATCGCCTATGCGCAGCTGACGGGCCAGGATGTCTCGTTGCAACTCGCCGAGGAGCAGCTCACCGACATCCTCTCGGCCAACCGGCGCCGCATCACCATCGACGAGATCCAGCGCACGGTCTGCCAGTTCTACCGCATCGACCGCTCCGAGATGAGCTCCAAGCGCCGCGCCCGCGCGGTGGTGCGCCCGCGGCAGGTGGCGATGTACCTCTCCAAGGTGCTCACGCCGCGTTCCTACCCGGAGATCGGCCGCAAGTTCGGCGGGCGCGACCACTCGACGGTGATCCACGCGGTGCGCCTCATCGAGGACCTGCGCCAGCGCGATGCCGACATGGACGGCGACGTCAGAAGCCTGCTGCGCCAGCTGGAGAGCTGATTTTTCGCACCCACCCCTAACCCCTCCCGCAGGCGGGAGGGGGATTGGAAGCGCGACCAACTCCCCTCCCGCCTGCGGGAGGGGCTTGGGGGTGGGAACGGCAAGACTTCACCACCTTCTCCCCGCACTTTCGACAACCCCCTCAACAGGGTTGTCGACAGGCGGTCCACAGGCTGTAAACAGCTTTTCCATGGCTTCCGAACGCCTTTCCCCTGACCTTGTCGACCTGCCTTCGGCGGCTGTTCCCGCCCTCCTGCGCGGGGCGAAGGGGTGCTGTCCGCGCTGCGGGGAGGCACGATTGTTCGCTAAGTGGCTGAAGCCCGTCGATCATTGCGCCCATTGCGGCCAGGACTGGTCGCTCCAGCGGGCCGACGACTTTCCGGCCTATATCGGCATCTTCGTGGTCGGCCACCTGCTTGCGCCGGTGGTGATCGCGATGATCGCGACGTGGCATCTGTCCGCTGCCCTCACGCTCGCAATCACCCTGCCGGTCGCGGTCGTCATGCTCGTCGCGATGCTCCAGCCGTCCAAGGGCGCGGTGATCGCCTTCATGTGGTGGCAGGGCATCGGCGCCTTCCGCCAGGAGCGCCGCGTGCCGGAGGACCTGCGCGAATGAGCCTGTCCCCGGCGCGGCTCGACCGCTTCGCCCGCCACATCGTGCTGCCCGAGGTGGGCGGCGCGGGGCAGGTGCGCCTTGCCGAATCGCGGGTGGCGGTGATCGGCCTCGGCGGGATCGGCTCGCCCGCGCTTCAATATCTCGCGGCGAGCGGGATCGGCCACTTCGCGCTGGTCGACGATGATGTGGTCGAGACTTCCAACCTCCAGCGTCAGACGATCTTCACCACCCGCGACGTGGGCTACGGCAAGGCGGTCTCGGCGCGGCGCTGGCTCGCGAACTTCGACGACACCCTCACGGTCGACGTCTCGGACGCGCGGATCACGCCGGACAATGCCGCCAGCCTGATCGCCGGGGCCGACCTCGTGCTGGACGGCACGGACAACTTCGCCACGCGGCTTGCCGTCTCGGATGCCTGCGTCGCGGCCGGCATCCCGCTGCTCTCGGCCGCCGTGGGCCGCTTCCAGGGCCAGGTCGCCGCCTTTGCCGGGCACTTGGCCGAAGAGGCCTGCTACCGCTGCTTCGTCGGCGATGCCTTCGACGCCGAGGATTGCGACACCTGCGCGGACGACGGGATGCTCGGCGCGATGGCCGGCTGGGCCGGCACCTTCGCGGCGCTCCAGGCGGTGAAGGTGCTGCTCCAAGGCGTAAGCACTCTTGGCGAGCCCGGCTGGGGGCGCCTGCACGTGCTCGACGGGCTCGAGCCGTCCTTGCGCACGATCCGCATCGCCAAGGATCCTGCCTGCCGCACCTGCGGCGCCTGAGGCATCGTCCTGCCTCGCGCCCGCCACAGCGCGGCACGCTTTGTGTGCGCGACACGGAACATCGCGAGCCCGCAACCGGTCAGCCTCACCCCACCCAAGGAGGCTACCCATGCAGAATTTCGACATCGTCGGGGCGCTTGCGTTCTTCACGATCGGTGCCGTGCTGGTGTTCGGCATCATCTCGTGGATGCGCGCCAAGAAGGCCAAGGACCATCACGAGGGCGCTGCGGTTGCCGATCGGCAGCGCATGGACGACGGCCGCGCCGTCCGCGATCAGCGCTCCACCGACCCCGACAGCACGCTGCCCGCCGATCGCGTCGCGCCGACCGATGGCGGACGCAGCTGGAGCAAGGAGCGCGGCGCCAACCCGCCGACGCCGACTACCCAGACGTCTCCCGACTGAGCACCTCCTCGACCCAGGCGGGCACCAGCGCGCTCGCCGGGCCGAGGCGGCTCTCATGGAACAGGCGCGAGCCTTCCGAGGGCTCGAGATTGAGCTCGAGCGTGCGCGCCCCGTTGGCACGCGCCTCGGCGACGAAGCCGGCGGCAGGATAGACCGCGCCGCTCGTGCCGATACTGACGAAGAGGTCGCACGTCTCGAGCGCCGCGTAGATCGTTTCCATCCGGTAGGGCATCTCGCCGAACCACACGACGTCGGGACGCAGATGGCGGGCCTGGCAGACCGGGCACGGCGGGCGGTCGATGAGCGGCGCCTCCCAGCGCGAGCGCATCCCGCAGGCGCTGCACAGGGCGCTCTTGAGCTCGCCATGCATGTGCAGCACCCGCGCCGCACCGCCGCGTTCGTGGAGGTCGTCGACGTTTTGCGTTACGAGCAGCAATTCGCCCGCAAATTCTCGCTCCAGCCTCGCGAGCGCCACGTGCGCCGGGTTGGGCTCCACCCCGGCGAGCGCCGCACGCCGCATATCGTAGAAGCCGAGCACGAGATGGGGATCGCGCGCGAAGCCTTCGGGCGTGGCGACGTCCTCGACGCGGTGCTGCTCCCACAGCCCCCCGGCCGAGCGGAAAGTGTCGATCCCGCTCTCCGCCGAAATCCCGGCGCCGGTGAGGATGACGATGCTGTTCGCGCTTGCGCTCAAATCCCACTCCGTTCGGGCGGAGCCCTTCGTCGGGTTCAGGGCCTGCTTGTCGAAGCCCTGCCGTTTCTTCAAAGGGGGTAGAAGGAAAGACGGTCCTTCGACAAGCTCAGGACGAACGGGGAATTGGCGAAGATGCTGCAATTCGGGGTGATCGGGCACAAGGGCCGGATGGGCCGCGCGCTGGAGGCCGCAATCGCCGATGCCGGGCACGTGCTCGCGGTCGGGATCGATGCCGGCGAGAGCCTCGCGCCGCACGCCGGCGGTTGCGATGTGCTGATCGACTTCTCGGCACCTGCCGCGCTCGCCGACAGCCTTGCCGCAGCGCGGGAAGCGGGCAAGCCGATCCTGGTCGGAACCACGGGGCTGGAGGCCGCGCACTTCGCGCTTCTGGACGAATCGGCGGGCGCCGTGCCCGTGCTGCAATCGGGCAATTTCTCGCTCGGGGTCACCCTTCTGGCCCACCTCGTGCGCGAGGCGGCGGCGCGGCTCGGGAGCGACTGGGACATCGAGGTGCTCGAGATGCACCACCGCATGAAGGTCGATGCCCCCTCGGGCACCGCCAAGCTGCTCGGCGAGGCGGCGGCGGCAGGCCGCGGCATCGCGCTCGCGGACAACATGGAGAGCGGCCGCCACGGCATGACGGGCGCGCGCAAGGAGGGCGCGATCGGCTTTGCCACCCTGCGCGGCGGCACCGTGGCGGGCGAGCATTCGGTGATCTTCGCCGGAAGCGAGGAGCGCCTCGTGCTGTCGCACTCGGCGGAAAATCGCATGATCTTCGCGCGCGGCGCGGTGAAGGCGGCGGAGTGGCTCGTCGGCCAAAGCCCGGGCCGCTACACGATGAATGACGTACTGGGGTTGTGATTTAGGGAAAGTCAATGATGGGTCGCAGGTTCGAAGTCGATGAAGAATCATTGCCATATCTGCCCGGAATGATGTTGGCTGTCATCGAAGCGCTCAAAGATCTAGGCGGATCGGCAACGATCCAAGAGCTCGACGAAAGAGTTGTAGAGCTTGAAGGCGTCACCGAGATTGAACAATCCTACCAGATGAAGGGATCTGACAATCGTCCGCGCGTTAACTACTATCTCGCTTGGGCAAGGACATACCTCCGCCGAGGCGGCGCGATCGAGAATTCAGCTCGTGGTGTATGGGCGCTTACGGATCAAGGCCAAGGCATTCGTTCGGTCAAAGAAACGCAAGCGATTTACGACCAAGTCGGCTTGGAAGAGCGCGAGAAAGCTCGGCTAAAGCGCCTTGCCCAGAAAAATGCTGCTCCGCCCATCGAAGAACTGGAAGATCAAGGGCCGGGTGAGGAGGAGGACTGGAAAGGAAAGCTCCTAACTGTATTGGGAGCGATGCACCCCAGCGCATTCGAACGCCTTTCGCAGCGCTTGCTGCGTGAAGCAGGCTTTACGAAGGTAGAAGTACGCGGGAAGTCAAATGATGGTGGTATAGACGGACTTGGTGTTCTGCGTGTGAACTTAGTTTCGTTCCAAGTCTACTTTCAGTGCAAGCGCTGGATCGGAAGCGTCGGATCGAAGGAAATTCGAGACTTTCGCGGCGCGGTCCAAGGGCGTGCCGACAAAGGGCTGTTCATCACAACGGGCCACTTTACCAGCCAAGCATCTGATGAGGCTACGAGAGATGGAGCTATCGCCATCGACCTTATAGACGGAGATCGACTTTGCGACTTGTTGAAAGAGAATCGGTTAGGCGTGTCGACGGAGATGATTGAGCGCGTCATCGTCGACGCTGACTGGTTCAATAGCGTCTGAGCCATGACCCGCGACCAGATTTTCGAGTTCTTCCGCCGCCTCGCCGAGGACGATCCGGCGCCGCGCACCGAACTCGAATACGGCAATGCCTACCAGCTCGTCGTGGCGGTGGCGCTGAGCGCGCAGGCGACCGACGTCGGCGTGAACAAGGCCACGCGGGCGCTGTTCGCCAAGGTCGAAACGCCGCAGCAGATGCTGGCGCTCGGCGAGGAGGGATTGAAGGAGCACATCAAGACCATCGGCCTGTTCAATTCCAAGGCCAAGAACGTCATCGCTCTCTCGCGGCTGCTGGTGGAGGAATATGGCGGCGCGGTGCCGGCGACCCGCGAGGACCTCGTCCGGCTGCCGGGCGTCGGGCGCAAGACCGCCAACGTGGTGCTCAACTGCTGGTTCGGGCAGGAGACCTTCGCGGTCGACACCCACATCTTCCGGGTTGGCAACCGCACCGGGCTCGCCAAGGGCAAGACCCCCGATCATGTCGAGGCAAAGCTGGAAAGGCGCGTCCCCCAGCCCTTCCGCCTCCATGCACACCACTGGTTGATCCTGCACGGGCGCTATGTCTGCAAGGCGAGGACGCCGGAGTGCTGGCGATGCAAGGTCGCGGACCTGTGCAGCTTCCGCAAGAAGGTGCTCGCACCGCCGAAGGGCCGCGCCGCAACGGGTGATGCCAGCGTGGATTAAGGCGCGGTTCAAGCGGCGGGCGGATCATCGGGCCGATCAGGTGGAGAGTCTCGCCATGACCACGCGCTTCCTCGCTCTTGCTCCCTTCAGCCTCTTCGCCATTGCGGCCTGCGCCCCGGACCCCGCCGCCGATGCCGCGCGCGCGCAGGCAGAGGGCGCGAGGACACCCGCAGTCACCGTGCTCGGGCCGGGCGAAAGCTGCATCAACCGCTCACAAGTGCGCAACACGGTGGTGCGTTCGGACCGGGTGATCGATTTCGAGATGCTGGGCGGCAAGGTCTACCGCAACACGCTGCGCGATCGCTGCCCGGGCCTCGGCTTCGAACGATCGATCACCTACGAGACATCGATTGATCAGCTGTGCCGGCCGCAGATCGTCTATGTGCTGCAGAACTTCGGCGGCAACTTCCAGCGCGGCGCCGGCTGCTCGCTCGGCGATTTCGTGCCGGTCAGCTACGCGAAGACCTCGAAGGGATGACGCCTGTCAGGCGGTGACGAAGCGCCCGTTCTCGTCGACCCTGTACGGGGTGCGAGCCCTGATCTCCTTGCCATCGACCATGGCGGCCACGAAGCGCGTCTGACCGCCTGCGACATAGGTGCCCACCAGCAGCGCCCCGACCTCGCCCCACACAAGGTTGTTCTCGAAGGCGATGGCAATTGCGCCCGCCGCTGCCTTGGCCAATGCGGGTCTTAGTGCTTTGGGGAGATAGTCGCGCGCGATGGCGACGCCGCCGGATTCGACCTGCGCGACGACCTGAGCCCCGCCCTTGCCGCCATTCTGCCGCCGCACGATTGCGACCGAAGCCGGCCTCGTTGCCGTGGCGTTGGCGTCAAGCGCGCTCGCGATCCCGTGCACACCGCATGAAGCCCCGCCGCCCCCGCGCCGTGCGATCGCGACAGCCCCATCGCCGCCCGTGGCTGTCCCGCCATCGTAAGCGAACACGACGCAGCCGGCACCGCCTTCCGCTGTGCCCTCGTTCCCGCATATGGCGACGCCGTAACGTTCCACCTTGGCGAGGCTTGTCGCATTACCCTTGGCTCCAGCGTAGGCGAGGCCCCCGGGACCTGCCTTGGCCGTGCAGCCTTCACGCACGATAACCGCCACGTTGGCGCTTGCGAGACGATCGATCGACTGCCCGGGTTTACCCGTCTCGACCTCCAGCCAATTGCTTCGCCGCTCTGCGTAAGGATCGAGCTCCATCCCCTGTCCCCCCGGAATAATTTCCCTGATCTCCCGCGCATGAGGATGCCGCGTTTTGCCGGATCGTCAAGCCGGCCGTCGCCAGCGCGGCAGCGGCGTTTCGTGGATCAGGATCTGCGGGTGGCGGGGATGATCGCCCTTCAAGTGGGTGAGGCAATGGAGCGGCTTGCCCGCGCTCTCCAGAATGCGGGCGACCTCGCGCCAGCGATCCGGATGGCTCTTCGGGTGCTTGGTGGCCGCCCCCCAGGCGACGGCGATCACGTCCGCCTCTGCGGCCATCGCGGCGAGGTGCGCATCATTTTCCGGCCCGACGGGATCCGCAACCTCCGCCAGCCGCGCCACCTGCGGCGAGCGCCAGGCGAAGAGGTTGCCGACGATAGCCCGCCCGAAGCCGAGCCGCGCGCACAGGGTCTGCACGCTCGCGATGGTCGGGTCGTCGAATTCCTCGGTCGCCTCGGACGGGTTCATCATCACGATGGCCAGCATCGGCCCCGGCCCCATGATCCGTTCGAGCCGGTAGCGATATCGCCCGCAGGGGGAATAGGCCGCCGGTCCCGGATGGCGGGTCGGCCAGCGCCTCACGCGGCGCGGCCCTCCCGGCGGCGGCGGCCTCAGCCCTTGCCTTCCTCGAAGTTGCTCGGATCGAGTTCCAGCCCCGCGCGGCCATCGGCGGCGGTGTGGGCCGGGGCGTGGGGGAGGTCCATGTCCTCGGCCTCCTCGATCTCGAGCATCCCTTCCCACTTGGTGATGACCGCCGTCGCCACGGCGTTGCCGACCACGTTGGTCGCGGTGCGGCCCATGTCGAGGAACTGGTCGATGGCGAGAATGATCGCCACGCCTTCCACCGGCAGGCCGAACATCGCCAGCGTCCCGGTGATGACCACCAGCGACGCGCGCGGCACGGCGGCGATGCCCTTCGACGAGATCATCAGCGTCAGCAGGATCATGATCTGCGTGCCGATGCTGAGCTCGATGCCGTAAGCCTGCGCGATGAAGATCGTCGCGAAGCTCATGTACATCATCGAGCCGTCGAGATTGAAGCTGTATCCCAGCGGCAGCATGAACCCCGAGATGCGGCGCGGCACGCCGAAGCGGTCGAGCTGCTCGAACAGCTTGGGCAGCGCGGCTTCGGAGGACGCGGTCGAGAAGGCGATCATCAACGGCTGGCGGATGTAGCGGATCAGCGTCCAGATGCGCTTGCCGAGGAACACAGCCCCGGCCGAAAGCAGGATGATCCACAGCAGCACCAGCGAGAAATAGAACTCGGTGAGCAAGGTGAGGTAGGTGCCGAGGATCGCAAGGCCGCTCGCCGCGACCACGTTGGCGAGCGCGCCGAACACCGCGACAGGCGCATAGCGCATCACATAGCCGGTCACTTGCAGCATCATCTCGGCCAGCGCATCGGCGCCCTTGACGAGCGCCTGCCCCCGCTCGCCGATCGCCGATAGGGCGACGCCGGCGAAGATCGCGAAGACGAGGATTTGCAGGATGTTGTTGGTCGCCAGCGCCTCGACCGCGTTCTTGGGGAAGATCGAGAGGATGAAGTCGGTCGCCTTCAGCTCCTTGACCTCGCCGACCGCAGCCGTGGCGGCCGCGACGTCCGGGATCGGCGCGCCGATGCCCGGCTGGAAGACATTGACCAGGAGCAGCCCGAGCCCGATCGAGATGAGGCTGGCGGTGATGAACCAGGTGAGCGCCCGCACCCCGATCCGGCCCAGCGCGGCGCTGTCGCCCATGTGGGCGATGCCGACCACGATGGTGGAAAGCACCAGCGGGGCGACCAGCATCTTGATGAGGTTCAAGAAGATGTCGGACAGCAGCTTCAGCCACGGCGCGACGTCGGACTTGATGACGTCGGCGGGAAGCGTGGTGTTCAGCGCCTGGCCGACTAGGACGCCGAGCACCATGCCGATCAGGATGTAGAGGGTGAGCTTGCGATCCATTGTCCTGAAGTCTCTCCTGCGCGTGACCGCGCGCTAGCCGTCCGTCGGGGCGAGCGCCAGCGCGGCGCGGGCGATGCGGGCGTAGATGCGGGCGAGCACGGCAAGGTCGGGGATCGCCACGGCCTCGTCACGCTTGTGCATGGTGGCGTTGCAGAGGCCGAATTCGATCACCGGGCACAGGCTGCGCAGGAAGCGCGCGTCCGAGGTGCCGCCGGTGGTGCTGAGTTCGGGGACAATGCCCGTCTCGGCCTCCACGGCCGCGCTGACCAGCTTCGAGAAGGCGCCGGGCTCGGTCAGGAACGGCTCGCCCGAGATTACGGGCCGCGCCTTGCCGCCGTGCCGCTCGGCGATCGCGCAGACGCGGTCGGACAGGCTCTTGCCGGTGTGGAGGTCGTTGAAGCGGATCGAGACACGCGCCTGCCCCAGCGGGGGGATGACGTTGGTCGCCTTGTTGCCCACCGCGATGTCGGTAATCTCGAGGTTGGAGGGCTGAAACCACGCCGTCCCGGTATCGAGCGTCAGGGCGTCGAGTTCGGAAAGGATCGCGACCAGCCGGGGCAGCGGGTTGTCGGCGAGGTGCGGGTAAGCGACGTGGCCCTGCGTGCCCTCGACGGTGATCCAGATGTTGACCGAGCCGCGCCGCCCGATCTTCACCATGTCGCCGAGCCGGTTTACGCTGGTGGGCTCGCCGACGAGGCACAGGTCGGGGCGGTGGCCTTCGCCTTCCATCCAGTCGATCAGCGCGCGGGTGCCGTGGAGCGCAGGACCTTCCTCGTCGCCGGTGATGATGAAGCTGATCGTGCCGGCCTCGCGCGGGACCTCGGCAGCGGCGGCGACCATCGCGGCGATCGCCCCCTTCATGTCGACCGCCCCGCGCCCGTGGAGCAATTCGCCGCGCACCTGGGGTTCGAAAGGATCGGAGGACCACCCCTCGCCCGGCGGCACGACGTCGAGGTGGCCGGCGAAGGCGAAATGGCGCGAGCCTGCGGGACCGGGCCGCCACGCGAAGAGGTTCTCGACCGGCGCCTCGTCGCTGCCGTCCGCCCCCGCGCCGCGGGTGAAGCGGTGGACCGCGAAGCCCAGCGGTACCAGCATCGCCTCGAGCTCGGCGAACACCGGCCCGGTTGCGGGGGTCACGGAAGGCGCGGCGATCAGGCGCTTGGCAAGGTCGAGAGCGTCGAGCATGGTTTGCCGGGCCTAGCAGGAGTTGCCGGAAATGCCCAAGCTCGATCTCGCAAGCATCCCGCACACCAACGCGACAGGCTATCCGCCGCCCTTCGATACGGCGGTGGAGGGGCGCTGGTATCGCCGCCTCGCGCCGGTGGCGGGCCTCACCCTGATGGGCGCGAGCCACGTCACCCTTCTCCCCGGCGCGTTCTCGTCGCAGCGCCACTGGCACAGGGGGCAAGACGAACTGGTGGTGATCCTCGATGGCGAGGCGGTGCTGATCGACGACGCGGGCGAGACACCCGTGGGGCGGGGCGACATTCTTGCCTTCCCCGCGGGCGAGGCGAACGGGCACCACCTCCATAACCGCTCGGACACCCCCTGCGTGTTCGTGGCGATCAGCGCCGGTGCGCGCGAGGCCGACAGCGGCGAATATCCCGACATCGACATGGTCTTCGACGCCGCCGGCTATGCCCGCAAGGACGGCACCCGCTACGAGGCCCGGCGCCTGCCGTGATCGACCTCGCCGGCTTTGCCCTTGCGGTGCTGATCGTCGAGATCACGCCGGGCCCCAACATGGCATGGCTGGCGACGCTGACAATCGCCGAGGGACGCCGCGCCGGCGTGGGGGCGGTTGCGGGGATCGCTCTCGGCCTCGCCGGCAACGCCGTGCTGAGCGTGCTGGCGGCGGGCGTCATCCTCGCCAGTGACGGGGCGATCTCGCGGGGCGTGTCGCTGGCGGCGGCGGCGATGATGGCATGGCTCGCGTGGGAGGCGTGGCGCGACAGCGGCGAGAGCTCGCAGGCCGCCGCACCCAGGGCCGCAACCGGCCGCCACGCGCTCGCGGGCTTCGTCATCAACCTGCTCAATCCCAAATCGGCGCTGTTCCTCATCACCGTCATGCCGCAATTCGTCAGCGGCGGGCGGCCCACATTCGCCGAGGGGCTGACCCTTGGCGCGGTCAGCGTCACCATAGCCACCGCCATTCACCTCGCGCTGGTGCTCGGTGCCGGACGCGCGCGGGGAGTGCTGATGGCCGAGGCCAGCGCCGGGATGGTGCGCCGGGTGCTGGCGCTCGCGATGCTCGGCGTGGCCGCCTGGTTCCTGGCGAAGGCCTTCGCCTAGGGGCGCCGCGGTGCCTCGGGCACATTCAGCGGGCCCGGAGCGAAGGCGCTTTCAAGGAGGCCGGCGATCCTGAGCCCCGCCTGCACGACGCGCGACCGCGCAAGCGGCACGGCGCGCGCGATATCGTCCTGGGACAGAACGATGCGTTCCGGCAGCGTCTCGTCGCACGGCGCCTGCGTGTCGAAGGCGGTGGGATAGACGAAACTGCGCGCGATCTCCCAGCTCTCGCGGCCCCAGTCGTCGGGCGTGCCCCCGGCAAACTCCGCGCGCTCTGCGGGGGTATAGGCGCGCACCACTGGGTCGGCCGGATCGCTGATCGCCCGCTCGGCCAGCGGGCCGTCCCAGATCGAATGCAGGTTCAGCCCCGGCTTGATCCCGTAATCGGCCTTCACCGCGTTGCCGCCCTGATCGTCGTTATCGCCCGAATGGAGCGGCATATGCACATCGCCCGCAAAATGGACCATGAAGGCGAGCGCCTCCAAACGCACCGCCGCCGGCAGGCGCTCGTCGGCGAGGACGCGGTGGGCGCGGACGATCTGCGCGGTCACGCAGTTGCCGCCCGCACAGTTCGCCTTCGGGTCGAAGGCCTTGCAGATCGGCGCAGTGCGATAATGCCAGGCGAAGGTGTAGCCCCAGCGCCAGCTCTGCCCGCGCAGACAATCGGCCCACACCGCCGCATCCTCGAGCGTCTTGAGCGGACATTCGGGCGTGCCCAGCGCCTTCTCGTGCACGAGCAGCGCGCGGACCTTGGCGCGCACTTGCGGCGACACGTTGGCCATCGCGATCGAGGCTGTCTGGCGGTGGCCATATTCACCCCATGCGCCAGCCTGCACCGGAGCCAGCAGCGCGGCAAGCGCCGCAAGGGCAAGCGCCAGCCGCCGCATCACACCTGCTCGTATTGTTCGATCACCCATTCCTCGTGCTCCGCCGCGCCGATCCATTCGGCCATCCAGTCATGCTCCCAGATCGCCTGCATATAGGCCTGGGCGAAGCCGGGGACGCCGATCCCGTAGGTGACGAAGCGCGTCACCACCGGAGCGTAGAAGATGTCCGCCGCGCCGAAGGTGCCGAACAGATAGGGCCCGGCGCTGCCGTGCCGCGCGCGCGCCTCGGCCCACAGGGTGAGGATCCGCACGATATCGGCGCGGGTCTGCTCCGAGAGGCCGGGCAGTTCCACGCGGCGGCGGATGTTCATCGGCAGTTCTTTGCGCAGGGTGACGTAGCCCGAGTGCATCTCGCAGACCATCGCCCGGGCCATGGCGCGGGCCGCCTCGTCCTTGGGCCAGTAACGGGTCCGCCCCACCTTGTCGGCGAGGTATTCGAGGATCGCAAGGCTGTCCCACACCACCGCCTCGCCGTCCCACAGGATCGGCACCTTGCCGCTGGAGGGCTGCACCTCGCCCATGTCGTGCTTCAGCCGGTCCCACTCCTCGCCCATGATCGGCACGGTCAGTTCCTCGAACGAGAGGCCCGATTGCTTGACCGCCAGCCAGCCGCGCAGGGACCAGCTCGAATAGTTCTTGTTGCCGATGATGAGTTTCATGTCCGCCTGCTCCACCTTGCCGGGACCGATTTGCGGCTGCCGTAGATATTCAGGCTGGCGCTGTCGAGGCTGAACGGTCTATCGCAAATCAACCTTTGCCGGAGCGAAATCGATGACCCTGCCCCCCTTCCACCTCGCCTTCCCGGTCGACGATCTCGCCGCCGCGCGCCGCTTCTACGGCGAAGTGATGGGCTGCGCGGAGGGACGCTCGTCCGACGAATGGATCGATTTCGATTTCCACGGCCACCAGATCGTCGCGCACCTCGCACCCGGTCAGGCCGGGGACCGGGCGAGCAACCATGTCGACGGCCACGGCGTCCCCGTTCCGCACTTCGGCCTGGTGCTGACGATGGAGGCGTGGGAGGCGCTCGCCGAGCGCCTGCGCGCGGGGGGCTGCGCGTTCGTGATCGAGCCGACCATCCGCTTCAAGGGCCTGCCGGGCGAGCAGGCGACGATGTTCCTGCGCGACCCGGCAGGCAACGCACTCGAGTTCAAGGCCTTTGCCGATCCCGCCAAACTGTTCGCGACCGCCTGACCTGCCCCGCCGGGCGGGCCGCAGGACCTTGCCGACCCGCGAAACGTTGCCAGCAAAACGCCCGCTGACCAGCGCGCCGGCGCCCATCGGGGACAGTAATGCGAACAAAGTGCTCAATCTGGGTCAAATGATGGAACCGATCGGGCCGCTGCACAGTTTGAACTTTATGTCCAACGCTATCCTCATCGTCGAAGACGAGATGCTCGTCGCGCTCGAGATGCAAAGCATCCTCGAAGATCACGGCTATGAGGTCCTGGGCCTTGCCGCCGATCTGAAAGGCGCAATGGCCTATGCCGAACGCGGCGTCGCCCTCGCGCTCGTCGATCTGAACCTGCGCGATGGCCTCACCGGGCCGGAAATCGGCGCGCGTCTCGCCAACCAGTTCAAGACGGCGGTGCTGTTCGTCACCGCCAACCCGCGCCTCCTGGGTGATGGCGTTGCCGGAACGATCGGCGTGCTCACCAAGCCGACCGATGAGCGCAGCCTGCTGTCGGCGGTGCGGTTCGCGCTGGCGCGGCGCAGCGGCGAGGCGACGGAAGCGCCGCCGTTCATCCGCTGCTTCGGCTGATCATTCGCGGTAGAGCCGCTCCGCCAGCACCCGCACCCTGACCGTCAGCCCCTCGGGCGCCCATTCACGCTCGATCTCCCCGCCCAGCTGGTTGACGATGCTAATGTCGGTGAGCTGCGTCCCGAACCCGGTCTTGGCCGGTGCGGTGACGGCGGGGCCCCCGCTTTCCTGCCAGGTGATGACCACGTCCCCGTCTTCGCGCGCGGTGCGGATGTGCACCCGCCCCTCCGGCACGGACAGGGCGCCATATTTCGCGGAGTTGGTGGCCAGTTCGTGGAAGGCGAGCCCGAGCGGGGTAGCGCCGCGATCGTCGACCGTGAATTCCTCGCCCTCGATCGCCACGCGCCCTTCCTCGAGCGCCGGATAGGGCCGCAGGAGCTGTTGCAGCAGTTCGGAAAGCTGGTGCGGGCCGTCATGCGGCGCGCTTTCCATGCTGTGCGGGCGCACGTAGTCGTGCGCCCGGCCCAGCGCCGCGACCCGCGCCTGGAGCTGGCGCGCGAGATCCTTGATGGCGGGATAGTGCCGCGCGGAAATCCCGATGATGCCGTTGAGCACCGCGAAGATGTTCTTGATCCGGTGGCTCAATTCGCGGCTGAGGATGGCGTTCTGCTCGGCGATCTGCTTGTGCTCGTGGATCTCGGTGCAGGTGCCGACCCAGCGGATGATCGCCCCGTCGTCGCCGCGGATCGGCAGGGCACGGCCGAGTGTCCAGCGGTATTCGCCGCTGTGGTGGCGCAGGCGGTACTCGATCTCGTAAGGCTCGCCCGTCTCGAGGCTGTGCCGCCACACGGCCCAGGCGCGCTCCTGATCGTCCGGGTGGAACATTCCGTTCCAGCCCTCGCCGTCAGTCGAGCCATAGGGCACGCCGGTGAAGGCATACCACTGGGCGTTGTAGTAATCATGCGCGCCGTCGGGCAGGGTCGACCAGACCATCTGCGGCATCGCGTCGGCCAGCTGGCGAAAGCTGATCTGCCCGACGGTCTGCGGACCGGCTTTGTCGATCGATGTCGGCATTGAGTCCCTTATGTCGTGTCGCAGGACCCGGATTGGGGTCATCCACTTGGGTGGGGGGACCTTAGAGCCTGAAGGCCGGGCGACAACCGTTTTGTACCCTTGCCGCGACGACCTGAGGAGGTCGTCGCGCGGCGGGCTCGTCCTAGCCTGCCCAGCCTTCGCCGAGGGCATCGGCGAGGACTGCGGCGCGGAGGGCGGCGATGCCCATGCCCTTCTCGGAGCTGGTGAGGTGGATTGCGGGATGAGCGGCAACGTGCTTCTTGGCCTCGGCCGCCGTCTTCTCGGCGACGGCGGCAAGCTCGCTCGCCTTGATCTTGTCGGTCTTGGTGAGGACGATCCGGTAGCCGACGGCGGCCTTGTCGAGCATCGTCATCATCTCGCGGTCGACCTCCTTGAGGCCGTGCCGGCTGTCGACCAGCACCAGCGTGCGGGCCAGCACCTGCCGCCCGCGCAGGTAGGAATTGACCAGCGCCTTCCACTTCTCGACGACCTTCACCGGTGCCTTGGCAAAGCCATAGCCGGGCATGTCAACGAGCCGGAACAGCGGCAGCGCACCCTCTTCCTCGGGCCTGCCGACGTCGAAGAAATTGAGCTCCTGCGTCCGCCCCGGCGTCACCGAGGCCCGCGCGATCGCCTTCCTGCCGGTGAGCGCGTTGAGGAGCGATGACTTGCCGACGTTGGAGCGCCCGCAGAAGGCGATCTCGGGCACTTGCGGGTCGGGCAGGAACTGGAGCGCCGGCGCCGAGCGCAGGAAATCGACCGGCCCGGAAAAGAGCCGCGATGCCGCTTCCTCGCGGGCCTGCTGTTCGGCTTCGTCCAAAGCGCGCCCTCAGGTCTTCTTCGCTTCCGCCGCAGCCGCCGCCGCGTTCGCCGCCTTCAGCTGCGGGTGGCGCGAATAGAGGTAGCTCTGCTGCGCCACGGTGAGGATGTTCGAGGTGATCCAGTAAAGCAGCAGGCCCGCGGCGAAGGGCGCCATCACGAACATCAGCATCCACGGCATGATCGCGAAGACCTGCTTCTGCACCGGGTCCATCGCGGTGGGGTTGAGGCGGAAGGTCAGCCACATGGTGATCCCCAGCAGGACCGCGAGCGGCCCGATCGCCAGGAACCCGGCCGGGACGGTGTAGGGCAACAGGCCGAACAGGTTGAGGATATGCGCCGGATCGGGCGCGGAAAGGTCGCGGATCCACAGGATGAACGGTTCGTGGCGCATATCGATCGACAGCAGCAGCACCTTGTAGAGCGCGAAGAACACCGGGATCTGGATCAGCATCGGCAGGCAGCCGGACAAGGGGTTCACGTTCTCGTCCTTGTAGAGCTTCATGATCTCCTGCTGCTGGCGCTGCTTGTCGTCCTTGAAGCGCTCCTGGATCTCCTTCATCTTCGGCTGCACGGCCTTCATCGCCGCCATCGAGGCAAAGCCCTTCTGCGCGATCGGGAACATCAGGCCGCGGATCACGACCGTCAGCAGGATGATCGCCACGCCGAAATTGCCGGCGAGCCCGTTCAGGGTGCGCAGCAGCCACAGGATCGGCTTCTCGAAGAACCAGAACCAGCCCCAGCTGATCGCGAGGCCGAAGCGGGTGATGCCGCTCGCCTCGTAGGCGTCGAGCACCTCGCTCTCCTTGGCGCCGGCGTAGAGCCGGGTCTCCTGCGACAGGCTGCCGCCGGCGGGAACGGTGGTGGCGCTATAGAGCAGGTCGGTGCGGAACAGCCCGCCCCCGAGCGAGCGGAAGCCCGCATCGTCGACGTTCACATTGCCCTTGCCGTCGCCCGGGACCAGCGCGGCGAGCCAGTACTGGTCGACAAAGCCGAGCCAGTCGGGCTTGCCCTCGCCCTTGTCGGCACCGAGCTCGGCGAGTTCGGCGTAGGAATGCGGGTCCCACAGCGTGCCGCCGAACACCCCGACCGGGCCGGAATGCGAGGCGAACTGGTCGATGGTCGCCGTCCTGTCGGTGCGCTTGATGAGCGCGAAGGGCTGGACGATCGCCGCATTGCCGCCGGTGTTGCTCACGCTTTGCGTCGCGGTGATCATGTAGTTGGCATCGACCGCGAAACGAATGCGATAGGTGGTTCCGGCCGCGTCGGTGTGGGTGAGCGTCACCGGGCTCGCGGGCGTGAGCTTGGCGCCGTCGGCCTGCCACAGCGTGGTCGAGGGCTGGCGCACCCCGCCGCTGACGAAGCCGAACTCCGCGAAATACTGGTTCGGCGTGCCCTCGGGCGCGAAGAGGCGGACCGGTCCCGAATCCTTCTTCACCGTCTCGCGGTAGTCCTTCAGTTCGATATCGTCGATCCGCGCGCCGACGAGGTTGATCGAGCCGGCAAGGCGGGGCGTGTCGATCGCGACCCGGTTGCCGCCGGAGAGCGCGGCCGTCAGGTCAACCTTGCGCGGGGCCGCCGCAGCCGCTGCCGCATCGGGGCCGAGCGTGGCGGTCCCGCTGCCGCCCCGCGACTGGGTCGCCGCCGCCGTCTGCGCGGCGCTGGGCGGGGTCGCCTGCCCGGACATCGCGGCCTCGGGGTAGAAATAGCGCAACCCCACGTCCCACCCGAGGATCAGCAGGCCCGAAAGCACGACGGCAAGGAGAAGATTGCGGTTGTCCAAGGTGACACTCTCGAGAATTGCGGCAAGTTGGTGTGTTATGGGGATAGAACAGTCTCGTTTCCAGTCCCCGGCGCGATCGCCTAGGGCACGGGATCGTGACCATGCCCGCCCCACGGGTGGCAGCGCATTAGCCGCTTGAAGGCCATCCATCCACCCTTGAGTGCGCCGTGCTTCCCGATCGCCTCGATCGCGTATTGGCTGCACGAGGGATAGTAGCGGCACGAAGGCGGCAGGATGCGCGAGGGGCCGATCTGCCAGGCGCGCGCGACGAGGATGAGGAGCTGCTTCATCTCCGCCCGCTCCCGCCCCGGTTGCCCTTGCGCGGGCGGCGCCCGCCCGCCGGATCGCCGCGGCCTTCGCGGGCGCGCTCGAGCGCCTTGGCGAGTTCGTCCGCCATCAGGTGGAAGTCGCGCTCGATCCCGCCCGCGCGGCCGATCAGGACGTGATCGTGGTCGGCAAGGCCCTGCACGGGGAGCGCGGCGCGCAGCAGTTCCCGAAAGCGCCGTTTCATGCGGTTGCGGGTGACGGCGCTGCCGATCTTCTTGGTGACGGTGATGCCGTAGCGGATGCCCTGCCCCCCGTTCGGCCGGGTCAGCAGCACGAAGCCGGCCCGCGCGTTGCGGGTGCCGGAATTGGCCGCGAGGAAATCGGCGCGCTTGGTAAGAACCGAGATCATTGGGGTTCCCATACGCAAAACGGGCTCCCGAAGGGAGCCCGCAAGCGCGAACGCGCGCCCGCAGCGACGCGACCTTCAGGTCGCACGAGCGAGGATCGGACCCGCGGATGCGGGTGCGAAAAACAGGTTACGCGCAGAGCTTCTTGCGGCCGCGGGCGCGGCGGGCGCGGAGCACCTTGCGGCCGCCCGGGGTGGCCTTGCGCGCGAAGAAACCGTGGCGACGGGCACGCACGAGATTGCTGGGCTGGAAGGTACGCTTCATGTCATCCTCGAAAAAGCAGACCGGCATGGGGAGCCGGGGCCCACCGACAAGCGAGCCGCAAAACAGACCGGGGCCGTTATGGGAAAGCCGCCCCCGAGTCAAGCAGACCCGTGGTGCCGAGCGCATAGGCAAGGCGCGGGGCGGGTTCGGGTGCGGGCAGCGCGGCCGGCAGGCGGACGGACGGGCGGAAGGCGCCGGCCAGCGCCTCGCCCGACCGGGCGAGCGCGACGCGGAGGGCCTGTTCGAGGCGAGGCTCGAGCAGTCGGTCCGCCGGCGCGCGGTTTTCCCGCTCGGCAGGGGCGATCCAGCGCGCCATCTCCGCGCCGTCCAGCCACTTCGCGCCGGCATGGGGGACCGAGTTGGTCATGGCGTAGAAGGCGCGCGCCTGCTGAGGGCTCATGCCCATTTCCGCGTAGTAATCGAGGTAGAGCCGGTTCTCGGGCGCGTCGGGGGCGAAGTCGGCTGGTTCGCGGCCGAGCCCGTCGCGCCACGAATGGACGGCAAACATCGCGCCGGGCTCGACCGTGCGGCGGGTGCCGGCGAGGAACAGCTCGACCGCGCCCGATCGCGCCGAGCCGCCGGCGGGCACGTGGGTGGCGAGCCCGGCCCTGCGGATCGCGCGGCCCAGCTTCAGGTTGGCGAGATCGTGGCTCGTTCCCGGCGCATCGAGGAACTCGAGAACGGCAAGGTTCGGATAGGCGGCCATCATCGCGGCGAAGGCCTGCGGGCTCGAGGCGTCGGTGGCGTCGACCACGGCAGCGCGCCCGGAATCGAGCACCGCGAAAGGCCCGAAGCGGGCGATCGGGGCGCGGGCGCCCGCCATCGCGCCGCGCGGGGCGGCGATGAAGCGTATCGGCTCCTCGAAGACGGTCTCGGCGACGACGGCGCTGCCGTTGCGGTGGGTCGCGGCGGGACGCGCCGCGGCGCTCTCGAACCCGGCAAGCGCGAGGCCAGCGGGCGCGTCGGCGACCCTCACCCACTGGCGGCTGGCCGGGTCCCATTCCTCGACCCAGCGGGTCACCGAGACCACCCGGCCGCCCGGCGCATGGCTCTGCGCGGTCGCTGCCGCGTGCGGCAGCAGCAGCGCGAGGGCGGCAAGGCAGAGGGCGAATGCGCGTTTCATCGCAGCCTGTGTCGCCTGCGGCACCCTGCCAATTCGCCAAGATTTATCCTTACGATTTGCCTGCGTGGTGTTGCGGAGGGCGGCCGCAAGTTCGCGGTGAGACAGCCAGGGTGTCCAACAGTTGGAAACGCCCGGGGGCATTCCAACAGCCTGCGCGCGCGAAACCGGAAAGCGCATGACTTTCGTCAACTTGGCCGCGCCACCGGGAACGCTCGACAAGCCCCTCACAAGCCTGCACAATCGCGCCCAGGGCGGACAATCGGGGGTGCAGCATGGTCGCGCTGGTGAAGACGGTTGCCTACCTCGGGCTCGAGGCGCGCAGCGTGGAGGTGCAGTGTCAGGTCGGGCCGGGCCTGCCGCGCTTCAACCTCGTGGGCCTGCCCGACAAGGCGGTGAGCGAGAGCCGCGAGCGGGTGCAGGCGGCGCTCGCGGCGATGGGCCTCGCGCTGCCGCCCAAGCGGATCACGGTGAACCTCAGCCCTGCGGACCTGCCCAAGGACGGGTCGCACTACGACCTGCCGATCGCCCTCGCCCTGCTCGCCGCGATGGGCGTGACCGATGCCGAGCAGCTTGGCGACTGGATCGCGGTCGGCGAACTCGCGCTGGATGGCCGGGTGGTGCCGAGCCCCGGCGTGCTCATCGCCGCGCTTCATGCGAGCGAGGTCGGCAGCGGGCTGATCTGCCCCGCCGCGCAGGGGCCCGAAGCGCGCTGGGCGAGCGGGGTGCCGGTGCTCGCCCCGCGCGATCTGGTCGGCCTGCTCGGCCACTTGAAGGGCAGTCTGGTTCTGCCCGAACCCCCGCGCGGCGAGGTTGCCGAGACGGTGGAGGGCAATGACCTGAGGCAAGTGCGCGGGCAGGAGACCGCCAAGCGCGCGCTGGAGATCGCGGCCGCCGGCGGGCACAACCTGATGATGGTCGGCCCGCCCGGATCGGGCAAGAGCCTGCTCGCCAGCTGCCTGCCCGGCATCCTCCCCCCCATGACCCCGGCCGAGGCGCTCGAGGTGTCGATGGTGCAATCGGTGGCCGGCACGCTCGAGGCCGGCCGGATCAGCCGCTCCCGCCCCTTCCGCGCCCCGCACCATTCGGCGAGCATGGCGGCGCTGACCGGGGGCGGGCTGAAGGTGCGACCCGGAGAGGTCAGCCTCGCCCATCTGGGCGTGCTGTTCCTCGACGAGCTGCCCGAGTTCCAGCGCCCGGTGCTCGATTCGCTGCGCCAGCCTTTGGAGACGGGGTCGGTCGACGTCGCCCGCGCCAATGCCCACGTGACCTTCCCGGCGCGGGTGCAGCTGGTGGCGGCGATGAACCCGTGCCGCTGCGGCTATGCGGGCGATCCCGCAAGGAACTGCAACAAGTATCCGCGCTGCATCGGCGACTATCAGGCGCGCCTTTCCGGGCCGCTGCTCGACCGTATCGATCTCCACGTCCATGTCGGCGCGGTGAGCGCGCTCGACATGACCCTGCCGCCCCCGGCGGAGGGTAGCGCCGAGGTCGCCCGCCGCGTCGCCGCCGCCCGCGCCCGGCAGGTCGCGCGCGGGGTGCGCTCGAACGCCGAACTGGAGGGCGGAAAGCTCGACACCTTCGCCGCGCCCGACGAAGCGGGACGCAAGCTGCTCCTCCAGGCGGCCGAAAAGCTGCGGCTCTCGGCTCGCGGCTACACCCGGATGCTGCGGGTGGCGCGCACGATCGCGGATCTGGCCGGGGCCGAGACCGTCGGGCGCGCGCATATCGCCGAGGCGCTATCCTATCGGCTGATGACGGGCTAAGGGCCAGCGCAAGGCCGCGCACCCCCTCCCCCCGTTCCCGCGTGGCTGCGATCAAGGGCGCAGTGGCGATTACCGACCTTTCTTCGGCACAGGCGAGCGAAGCGCCGCGCGGGCTGGCCGCGCTCGTGGCGGCGGTGCGCGACGCCTCGCGGCGGCGCAAGCTCACGGCGCTCGGGATCGCGATCGGGCTCGAGGCGCTGCTCCTGCTGTTGCTGCTGACGATCGGCGCCAAGATCGCCGGCGTGGAGGACGGCAAGGAGAAGGTCACCACCTTCAAGTCGGTCGAATTCGCCGCCCCGCCCCCGCCTGAGGCCGCGCCCGAGCAGCCACAGGAAACCGCCAGCGCCGAGACGCCGCAGCAGACCACCCCGGTCAGCCCGCCGCAGCCGATGCGCCCCTCGCCGCTGTCCTTGAACCCGCAGCCCGCACCGTCGCCCCCGCCCCCCGCTCCGCCGCAGCCGCAGCCCGCGCCCGAACCGCAGCCCACCACAGCCCCGGCGCGCCCCAGGATCGGCGCACGGGTCAATCCGAGCCAGAGCTACGGCCCGGTCGACACCGGCAACCCGCGCACCGCCGGTGACAGCGAGCGCGTCGGCACCGCGCCCAACGGCGAGCCGCTCTACGCCGCGCGCTGGTATCGCGAACCGACCGACCAGGAGCTCGCCGGCTACCTCTCCACCGCCAGCGGCCCCGGGGTGGCGCTGATCGCCTGCAAGACGGTGAGCGGCTACTATGTCGAGGACTGCGTGCTTTTGAGCGAAAGCCCGCAAGGCTCGCAGATCGGCCGCGCCGTGCTCGCCGCCGCGTGGCAGTTCCGGGTGCGACCGGCGCGGATCGGCGGGCAGGAGCAGTTCGGCTCGTGGGTGCGGATCCAGATCACCTATTCGGTGCGCCAAAGATCGCGCTGATGTTCTCACGGACGTGAAGGACGATGCCCCATGGCCTTGCCATGGCGCGGCGGCTTGTGGCTATTGGGCGGGCCCAGAGGATGCGAGTCGCTCGGCTCACCCCCCGCGCAGCGCGTCAGCCGGGCTGACAAAATCATGGGGGCAACAATATGAAGATTGTATCGGGGCGCCGCCTGCCGCGCGCGCTTGTAGTGTCCGCGTCGGCCATCGCATTGGGCGCATTTGGGCCAGCCATCCTCGAGGGTACTTTCGGGGTCCCGCAAGCCGCGGCGCAAGGCGCTGCCGCGAGCCTGCCCAAGCCCTACGTGTCGCGCGCGGTCGATGCCACGCTGATGGAGCTGACCCCGGCGGTCCGGTCGCAATTCGGGATCAAGCCGAACGTGCGGGGCGTGCTGGTGCTCTCGACCGACCCCACGGGCATCGCGGCCAAGAACAACATCCTGCCCGGCGACGTCATCACCGACATCCGGGGCCGGCCGGTCGCCAAGCCGATCGATGTCGACACCCACGTGCTCTACTACCTCAAGAAGGGCGACACCGCCTTCCAGTTCACCGGCAATCGCGGCGGGAACCCGTGGAACACCGCCGCGCAGATCACCCTGGCGCTGTTCGATGCGGTGATCGACCTCGCCACGATCGGCTCGTGGGGCTACTACGACTACGGCGGCTTCAGCTACACCGAATACTATACCCAATACAGTTCGGTGATCGTCGAGGAGTATTCCTATTCGGAGACCGTCATCACCGAGACCGTCGAATCTTCGAGCTTCGAATCCACGATGACCTCGGAAGTGACCGAGGAATCGTCCATTGAGGAGACCTCATCGGAAGAGACTTCCGTCGAGGAAAGCTCCGAAGAGGAGGAGACCGCCGAAGCGGCCGAGGAAAGTGACGCAGACGAGGCCGATGACGCCGACGACGCCGGCGATGACGACGGCGGCGATGACGACGGCGGCGATGACGATGGTGGCGACGATGGCGGCGACGAGTAAACCGTCAGCCTGACGCCGCGAGGTGCTCGCGCACCACGGCGATGAAGTCCGGGCCCCAGGTTTCGAGCTTCTTCGCACCGACCCCGGGGATGCTCGCCAGTTCGCCGAGCGTTTCCGGGCAGCGGTGCGCCATGTCGCGCAGCACCGAATCGTGGAAGATGACATAGGCGGGCAGGCCGTTGGCGCTCGCCAGTTCCTTGCGCTTGGCGCGCAGCGCCTCGAACAGCGGGTTGCCGATCGGGTTGGGGAGGGCCTCGCTCTGCGCCCCCCCGCGGCGGCTGCGACGCTGGCGGGGCGGCGGTTCGGTGATCTGCACGCCGGCCTCGCCCTTGAGCACGGCGCGCGCGGCGGGGCCCAGCATCAGCCCGCCATGCTCGGTCGTCGCCAGCATCCCGCGCGCGGTGAGCGTGCGGGCGAGCGGGCGCAGCAGCCCAGCCTCGCCCGGCCCGACGATCCCGAACACCGACAGCGCGTCATGGCCCCGCGCGGCGATCCGCTCGTCGCTCTGGCCGGTCAGCACCTTCTCGATATGGCCGATGCCGAAGCTCTGCCCGGTGCGATAGACCGCCGAAAGGAGCTTGCGCGCCAGCTCGGTCGCATCGACGACCTGCGGCGGGACGAGGCAATTGTCGCAATTGCCGCAAGCCTCGGGCGGGTCTTCGCCGAAGTGTCGCAGCAGGATCGCGCGGCGGCAGGTCGGCGCCTCGACCAGCGCGGCGAGCGCGCTGAGGCGCGCCTGTTCGGCCGGCAGGCGCGCAGGCTCGACTTCTGACAGGCGCTGCCGGGCGAGAAGGAAGTCGCTCGCGCCCCACAACAGGTGCGCCTCGGCCGGGTCTCCGTCGCGCCCGGCGCGGCCCGTCTCTTGGTAATAGGCCTCGATCGATTTGGGGATCGCGGCGTGGATCACGAAGCGCACGTCGGGCTTGTCGATGCCCATGCCGAAGGCGATGGTCGCGACCATCACCATGTCCTCGGAGGCGACGAAGGCGCGCTGCACCGCGGCGCGGCGCTCCGGCTCGAGTCCCGCGTGGTAGAACGCCGCCTCGCGCCCGGAGCGGGCAATCTGGGCCGCGAGATCCTCGGTCGCCTTGCGGCTCGGCGCATAGACGATCCCCGCCCCCTCGAGCCGGCGCAGCAGGTCGACGATCTGGCGGGCGCCCGAATCGCGCGGCGTGATGGCGTAGCGGATGTTGGGACGGTCGAAGCCAGCGACGATCAGGCCCCGGTCGGGGATGCCGAGCTGCTTGAGGATATCGGCCCGCGTCGTCCGGTCGGCGGTGGCGGTCAGGGCCAGGCGGGGCACCTCGGGGAAGCGGTCGAGCACCGGCCGCAGCATCCGGTAATCGGGGCGGAAATCGTGGCCCCACTCCGAGACGCAATGGGCCTCGTCGATGGCGAAGAGCGCGATTCGCGCCTCGTCGAGCAGCGCCTGAAACCCCGCGGTCGAGGCGCGTTCCGGGGCGACGTAGAGAAGATCGAGCTCGCCCCGGCGGAAGGCGTCGGCAGTCGCGGCATTGCCCGTGTCGGCGGAGGTCATCGAGGCGGCGCGGATGCCCGCCGCTTCTGCCGAGCGAATCTGGTCGTGCATCAGCGCGATCAGGGGCGAGATCACCACCGCCGTGCCGGGCCGGGCGAGCGCCGGGATCTGGTAGCACAGGCTCTTGCCCGCGCCGGTCGGCATCAGCGCCAGCGTATGCTCGCCCGCCATGACGCGGTCGATGACCGCCTCCTGCTGGCCGCGAAAGGCGGTGTAGCCGAAGGTTCGGCGCAGGATGCCGAGGATGTCAGGGTGGGCGACCGCGCTCATGGTCGCGGCCCATAGCGCAGCCGGGCGCCCAACGGCACCCGATACGGCGCGGCTACCCCCGAATTATCGGGCGATCGAGGCCTTCTTGGCGGCAAGGTCGACCACGTCGCCGGTCGTCAGCGCACTCGCCGGCGTGGCGATGCTGCCATCGGCGCGCTTGCCGAGGTTGGCGGGGCGAACCAGCCAGAGATCCTGCGGGCCGAGGATGCGCCCGTCATGGGCAAGGATCGAGACCGGGCCGATCGGCAGCCGATCGCGCTCGTCGACCAGCACGGGGTCTTCCACCACCCGCTCGCCGCCGTATTTCTGCCCCCACTGGCGCAGCGCGACCATCGCGGGCAGCAGATCGAAGCCCTTCTCGGTCAGGCGGTATTCGATCTTGCGGCGATCGTCGGCGCACGGCTCGCGCTTCAAGATACCGTGTTCGACCAGCTTTGCGAGGCGGTTGGAGAGGATATTGCGGGCGATCCCGAGTTCGGTGAGGAATTCCTCGAAGTGCTTGAGCCCGTTGAAGCTCGCACGCAGGATCATGAACGACCAGCGCTCGCCCATCACTTCGAGCGCTTGCGGCAAGCCGCATTCGATCAGTTCCCGCAGCGGTTCTCTAAGCTCGCCCATATCGTCTCGTCCCTTCCCCTTCCGGGGTTGTGTGTAACCGCTTTTCGAGCGCCTCACAAAATTTTTCAGTTTTCAGTTGCAACTCGCAACTTAGGTATGTAAGTGGTGAATAGCAACTGGTTTCGAATCGAAATGTTGCATTGCAAAACACGGTCACAGAGACCACGGGGCAAATGCCCCTCAGAAAAGGCAAAGGACCCACAATGATCGACAGCTTCTCCGCCCTCCCCCGCACCGGCAAGTTCGCGGTTCTCGCCTCCGCGCTGATCTACACCGGCCTGACCTTCACCGTCGCCACCGGCGCCTCGCCGGTGGAAGCCGCGGGCGCGCCTTACTACAGCGCCAAGCTCGTCGCTCCGGCGAGCGAAACCCGCCTGGTCAGCGACAGCGTCGCCTGGACCTGCAAGGACGCGACCTGCGTCGCCAACAAGGCCTCGGCGCGCCCGCTGCGCGTGTGCCGCGGCCTCAACCGCAAGTTCGGCGAAGTCGCCGAGTTCAAGGTCAACGGCGAAGTGCTGGAGGCCGAAGAACTGGCGAAGTGCAACGCCTGATAGCGGCCTGATCCGCATCCTCCGTCCGGAACTGTCCCCCTCTCTCCACCGGATGGAGCTTCCAGAACCCCCGGCGCGCGCCGTTCCCGAAGCGCGCCGGGGGATTTTTTTCGCCCGTGCCGTGCGGCCCAGCCTCAGAGCAGCCCCGCCGCCGTCAGCTGCGCTTCCAGCGACCGGGCATCGGTGAACACGTGCGCATCCCATCCCCGTGCCCGGGCAGCGGCGACATTGGCGGGGCTATCGTCGGTGAAAAACAGCTCGGCCCCACTACGCCCGGCGCGTGCTTCCAAGATGGCGTAGATGCGCGGGTCGGGCTTGGCGAGCTTCTCCACCCCGGAGACGACGATGTCATCGAACAGATCGAAGATCGGCGCGGTCGGGCGGAACATTTGCCAGAACTCGTCACCGAAATTGGTGAGGCCGTAAAGCGGCACGCCGCGTTCGGCGAGCCTTTCCACCAGCGCGTGCGAGCCCTCGACCGGGCCGGGGATCGACTCTGTGAAGCGCTGCACATAGGCGCGGATGTGGCTTTCGTAGCGCGGGTAGAGGGCGATCCGCTCGGGCACCATCTCGGCCAGCGGGCGCCCGCGATCGTGTTCGTAGTGCCAGTCCTCGGTCACGACATGCTCGAGGAACCAGTCGAGCTCCTGCGGATCGTCGATCAGCTTCGCAAACAGCACGCGCAGCTGCCACTGGAACAGCACCCGCCCGATGTCGAACACTACCGCTCGCTGGTTTGGCGCCTTGCCCATCGCGATCCCCCGGGTACACCGCCCCAAAAGCCTGCGGCCCGCGCTCCGGCAAGGAGGCGGGCCGCCAATCCCTCAGCCGCCCTTCCGGGCAGCCGCGCCGGTTCAGCCCTGGCGGGCCTTGAAGCGACGGTCGGTCTTGTTGATCACGTAGGTGCGGCCGCGACGACGGATCACGCGGTTGTCGCGGTGACGGCCCTTCAGCGACTTCAGGCTGTTGACGATCTTCATGGCTCTTTTCCAAATGCAAAGCGCGCCGGATGGGTCCGACGCGCGGAAATTCGAGGGCGGCCGATAGCGGCAAGCCCCTGCGGCGTCAATGCGAGTCTGCCCGAGTCACCCGCGCAAGTCGGTCAATCGGCGCTCCCAGGCGAGCGCATGGGCGATGATCGTGTCGAGATCGGCGTTTTTCGGCTCCCAGCCGAGCGTCGCCTTCAATCGCGAGGGATCGGAAATCAGCGAATCGGGATCGCCCGCGCGCCGCCCCTCGATGCGGCGATCGAGCTTGCGGTTCGTCACCCGGTCGACCGCATCGAGCACCTCGTTGACCGAGAAGCCGCGCCCATAGCCGCAATTCATCGTCAGCGATCGGTCCGGCTCGGCAATCAGCGCCTCCAGCGTCAGGACGTGGGCGGCGGCAAGATCGCTGACGTGAATGTAGTCACGCACCCCGGTGCCGTCGGGCGTTGCGTAATCGGTGCCGAACACGCTCACCGATTCGCGCTTGCCGAGCGCCGCCTCGATCGCGACCTTGATGAGGTGGGTCGCCCCGGCGGTCGATTGCCCGCTCCTCGCCTGCGGATCGGCGCCCGCTACGTTGAAGTAGCGCAGCACGCCGTAGTTCATCGGATGCGCCGCGGCGACGTCGGCGAGCATCTGCTCGGTCATCAGCTTCGACCAGCCATAGGGGTTGATCGGGCGCTGCGAGGTGTCCTCCGAGACAGCGGCGACATCGGGGATGCCGTAGGTCGCCGCGGTCGATGAGAAGATGAAGTGCGCAACGCCCGCCTTGACCGCCGCAGCGATCAGCGCGCGGCTCTTGGCCGTGTTGTTGTGATAATACTTGAGCGGGTTCTCGACGCTCTCCGGCACCACGATCGAGCCCGCGAAATGCATGATCGCGCCCGTCCCCTGCTCGGCGAAAATCCGGGCGAGAAGGTCCGCGTCCTCGATATCGCCCTCGTAGAGCGGCACGCCTTCGGGGATCGCGAAGCGGAAGCCGGTGGTGAGATTGTCGATCACCGCCACGGGCCAACCGGCGTCCTTGAGAGCGAGGACAGCGTGGCTGCCGATATAGCCGGCACCGCCGGTGACGAGGACGGAAGGTTTGCTTTGTGTTGTCATGGCGCGGGCCTTTAGCACGAAACCGGTCGACAAAATCTCAACCTGAAGCAGACAAACGGTAGGTGTCGCAGGCGCGGGTAGCGGCCTATACTGCCGCCCCCCGACGAAAGGACACGCCCCATGCCTCGCCTTCCCCTGATCGCCCCCGCCGCCGCCGCGCTCATCCTCTCGGCCTGCGCGACCACCCCCTACACCGGCCCGGTCGAGGTGACCCGCTTTGTCGCACCCCCGGCCGAGCGGGAGGGTCTCGGCAGCGGCACGATCGCCATCACCTTCCCCGAACCGATCGCCAACGAGGCCGCGCGGCGCGCCTTTGCGGCAGCGGTGACGAGCGAGCTGACGCGGCTCGGCTACACCGTCGTTCCCGAAGGTGCGCCTGGCGCGCAGACCGCCGCGATCCGCACCTCTCGCGCGCCGATCGTCGCCGCCCCCGTCGACCGGCGCGGGCCGGTCAGCGTCGGTGTCGGCGGCGGAACGGGCGGTTTCGGATCGGGCGCCGGGGTCGGCGTCGGGCTCAATCTCGGCGGCGGCCGCGAGAGCCCTCAGGCGACGACCACGCTCGAGTTGCGCATCGCCCGCAGCGGCGGGACCACCCTGTGGGAAGGCCGGGCGCAGATCGCGACCGGGGTGAAGTCGCCCTATGCGCAGGTCGACGCCAGCGCCCGCACGCTCGCCGCGGCCTTGTTCCGGGACTTCCCCGGTGGCAATGGCGAGACCGTGACGATCGACGTCCGGAAGCTGCAAGGAACCCAATGACCGCTCTTTTCATCGATGCCGGCTTCGACAGCGGCAATATCGACGTGCTGGGGATCGAGGGGCGGACCGCCCGCCTCGCGATCCGCCGCGACCACGGTTCCGAGTTCTTCCAGTGGTTCCACTTCCGCGTCTCCTCGCCCGCCGGCGAGGAGGTGGTGCTGAAGCTCACCGGCCTTGGCGCCAGCGCCTATCCGGGCGGCTGGCCCGGCTATGACGCCTGCGTCTCGGAAGACCGCGACTACTGGGAGCGCGCCCGGTCGACCTACGACAAGGACGAGGACGGCGGCACCCTGACAATCCGCTTCCTGCCGTCAGGCGGCGTCTTCTGGTGCGCCTATTTTGCGCCCTATTCGATGGAGCGCCACCACGATCTCATCGCCGACGCCGCCTCCTGCGAAGGGGTCGACTACGTCCGGCTCGGCACCACGCTCGACGGCCAGCCGATCGACTGCCTCGAGATGGGCGAGGGGCCGGTCAAGGTGTGGCTCTACGCCCGCCAGCACCCGGGCGAGACGCAGGCGGAATGGTGGATGGAAGGCGCACTCGATTGCCTGACCGATCCCGCCGATCCGGTCGCACGCGCGCTGCGGGCCAAGTGCCGCCTGCATATCGTGCCTAATTGCAACCCCGATGGTTCGCGCCGTGGGCACCTGCGCACCAACGCGGTCGGCACCAACCTCAACCGTGAATGGGCCGAACCCTCGGCAGATCGGTCACCCGAAGTGCTCGCCATCCGGGGCCGCATGGACCAGACCGGCGTCGACTTCGCGATGGACGTCCATGCCGACGAGGCGATCCCGGCGGTGTTCCTCGCCGGGTTCGAGGGCATCCCTTCGTGGAAGGACGAACAGGGTGAGGGCTTCTACCGCTACCAGCGCATCCTCGAGCGCCGCACGCCCGATTTCCAGACGAAGCTCGGGTATCCCAAGGCCCCTGCGGGCAAGGCCAACCTCAGCATGAGCACCAACCAGCTCGCCGAACGCTTCGGCGCGGTGTCGATGACGCTGGAGATGCCCTACAAGGATCTGGCCGATTTCCCGGAGCCCGAACAGGGCTGGTCGCCGGAACGCTGCAAGCTGCTGGGGCGCGAATGCCTCGCCGCTCTGGTCGAGTGGCTGGAGGATCGCGACGCCTAAGTCTTGGTCAGTTCGTGTCGAGCGAAGTCGAGACACCTGCGCTCGGCCTCTCGACTGCGCTTGAGGCGAACGGGATCAGCCGAGGTGCCCCGGTCCGAAAGCGTGCGGGAGCAGCTCGGACAGGCTGACCCGCCGCACGTCGTCCTTGCTCACGCAGAGCACCAGCGGGTCCGTGCCGCCGAGCGCCGCAACCTCGTTCAGCACCTGGCGGCAACGCCCGCACGGCGTGATCGGCTCGGCATCGGCCTTGAGGCCGACCACCGCCACCGCCGCGAGCCCCCCGCGCCGGCCCTCGCCCAGGGCCTTGGCCACCGCCACCGTCTCCGCGCACAGGGCAAGGCCGTAGCTGGCGTTCTCGACATTGCAGCCGGTGATCACCGCACCGTCCTCGAACAGCAGGGCGGCGCCCACGGGATAATCGGAATAGGGCGCATAGGCGTGCTCGGCCGCAGCTTGGGCGGCGGCGATGAGATCGGCTTCCTGCTTGTCCGAGAGGCTCATTTCTGGACCACCACCCACTCCACCGGGCTTGCACTTGCCTCGGTGACGAGCGCGCCGTTGGCGCTCCATAGCAGCCAGGGGCGGCCTGCATAGTCGGGCCGCGCCCGGTCGCGCGACAGCCACAGGTCTCGCGCGAGCGCCGTGGCGGTGCCGTGCCGTTCCTGGAAGCCGCGCGACAGCTTGAGGATCACGGGCTTGCCCGCATGGGTCTCGATCTGGTTGATGAGCGTCATCAGCTCGCTCTCCACCGCGGCATCGCTGACCTTGGGCGCGCAGCTCTCGGCCAGCGAGGAAAGGCCCAGCGCCGGCGGCAGCAGATCGGCGTCGCGCGGCACCATCTGCGCGAACACGCCGCTCTGCGCGTCGGCGCCGAGGCATGGGTCGAACTCCAGCACCACGCCGACCCTCAGGCCTGCCGCGCGGGCGCGCACGAAGCGATCGGCGAAGCCGCCGGGTGCCTCGGCCCGGGGATCGCCCGGCGCAAGCGGCAGGTAGACGAACTGCGCGCCGACCGCCTTCAGCGTCGCGAAGCGCACCTCACCGCCGCCCGCGGGCAGGAAGGCGCCCTGTTCGGGGTAGAGGCCGGGGTCGGGACGCCATGAGCGCATGTCCCACCACAGCCACGCGGCGAAGGCGAGGCCGAACAGGGCCGCGAGAGCCGCAAGGCGCCACAACCAGCGCCGCGGCGCGCCGCGCGCGCGCGATTTGCCCCCTCTTGCCATGCCCCTCAGCCCTTGATGTGCAGCACGCAGATCAGCGTGAACAGCCGCCGCGCGGTGGCGAAATCGGTCGCGACCTTGCCGTCCAGCCGCTCCAGCAACAGCTCGGCGGCGTTGTTGTGGATGCCGCGGCGCGCCATGTCGATGGTCTCGATCTCGGCCGGGGTCGCCTTGCGGATCGCCTGGTAATAGCTGTCGCAGATCGCGAAATACTCGCGGATCGGGCGGCGGAAGCGGGCCATGCCGATCAGCAGAGTCTCGAGCAGCTGCTCGCCCGTGTCCTTGATATCCATCGCCAGTCGCCCGTCGGTGACGGACAGGTGGAGGTGATAGGGACCCGGCGCCCCGCGTTCGGCGGAACGCAGCGGCTTGAAGGTGTTCTCCTCGATCAGGTCGTAGATCGCGACCCGGCGCTCCTGCTCCACATCGGCATTGCGCCACAGGATCGTCGCCTCGTCCAGGGTAATGTGGGCGATGCGATGCGCGCCCGCACCGCCGGGCGCGAGGGAGGGAGGCAGGGAATCGGACGGCGGCTCGGCCATGACGTCACGCCTTCGCAGATGGAGGGCACGCACTTCAAGCACTTCGACACGCTCTCCCCACTATCCACAGCGCGCGAAAAAAATATCGCCGCCCCGAGCCCTTGCCGCGCGCGTCCCACGCGCGCATCAGGCGGGCCATGGCCGAACCCGAAAAAGTGACCCCGATCAAGCCGCAAGCCGGCGAAAGCGACCTCGTCGCGCGCAAGCTGCCCGCCAACCTCGAGGCGGAGGCTGCGTTTCTCGGCGCGGTGCTGATCGACAACCGGGTGATCGAGGAATTGCAGGTCCCGATCCGGCCCGAGCACTTCTTCGAGCCCCTGCACAGCCGAATCTACGACCGCGTGCTCACCCTGATCGAGCGCAATGCCACCGCCTCGCCGGTGACGCTTCGCCCGTTCTTCGAGGCCGACGAGGCGCTGAAGGAACTGGGTGGCACGTCGTACCTCGCGCAGCTCACCGCGAGCGGTGCGGGCCTGCTGGTGCCGCGCGAGCTGGCCCAGCAGGTCTACGACCTTGCCCTCCTGCGCGAGCTGGTCAGCGTCGGGCGGGGCCTGGTGGAAGGCGCGCTCGATACCTCGGAAGACACCTCGCCGATGGAGCGCATCGCGCAGGCCGAAGCGGACCTGTTCAAGGTTGCGGAAGGGGCGGCGACGGGGCGCGAGGCCGCGACCTTCCGCGAAGCGGCGATGACCGCGATCAAGATGGCCGAGGCCGCGATGAACTCGGGCGGGGGCCTGTCGGGCAAGACGACGGGCCTTGCCACGATCGACCAGAAGACATCCGGCCTCCACAATTCCGACCTCGTGATCCTCGCCGGGCGCCCGGGCATGGGCAAGACCTCGCTCGCCACCAACATCGCCTTCAACTGCGCAGAGGCCCACCTCAACTGGCAGCGCGAGGGCGGCGAGTTCAACTACGGCGCGCCGGTCGCCTTCTTCAGCCTCGAAATGAGCTCTGACCAGCTGGCGACGCGTATCCTCGCCGAACAGGCCGAGATTTCCTCCGAAGCCCTGCGCAGCGGCAAGCTGACCCGCGAGGACTTCCAGAAGCTCTCCTACGCCAGCCAGCGCCTCGCCGAACTGCCGCTCTACATCGACGACACCCCCGCGCTGACCATCGCCGCGCTGCGCACCCGCGCGCGCCGGATGAAGCGGCGGCACGATATCGGGCTCATCATCGTCGACTACCTGCAGCTGCTGCAGGGCTCGGGCCGGGCGAACGACAATCGCGTGAACGAAATCTCCGAGATCAGCCGCGGCCTCAAGACGCTGGCGAAGGAATTGCAGGTCCCGGTGATCGCGCTCTCGCAGCTCAGCCGCGCCGTTGAAAGCCGCGAGGACAAGCGCCCGCAGCTGTCAGACCTCAGAGAATCAGGCTCGATCGAGCAGGACGCGGACATGGTGTGGTTCATCTTCCGCGGGGACTATTACCACCTGCTGGTCAAGCCCGACACGCCCGACGCCTCCTCGACGCCCGACGTGCAAGAGAAGTACCGCCAGTGGGAGGAGAAGTTCGAGGGGCTCGTGGGCCGCGCGACGCTGATCGTCGCGAAGCAGCGCCACGGCTCGACCGGCAACGTGCCGCTCCACTTCCAGAGCGACATCACCAAGTTCACCTCGCCCAACTTCAAGGACTATTCGGACTGGGGCCACGAATAGCGCGCGGCGGGTCAGTCTGCGGCGACGGGCCGCTTCCAGTAGCGGAACGGCAGCCAGCTTGCCGCAAGCGTCCAGCCCTGCCGCTCGAGATCGACGAACGAGGCGAGCCCGATGTCGCGGCGGTACTCCCAGATTTGCGGGGTGCGGCGAAATCTGAGCACCAGCGGGCCGACGCCGATCAGCTCGTTGCCCTTGCGACCCTCCTCGCGCAGGATGGTCATCTCGTTGAACGCGGTGGCGCCCGAGCGCACGACGATCTCGCCTTCGTCCACGCCGAACTCCTCAAGGTCGGCTGCGGGGCGGAACCGCTGCTGCGCGGCCTGCTTTGAAATGCCCAGCACCGCGCCGATCTCGGCCCAGCTCATGCCGGTGCGACGGGCGGCATCGACCCAGCGGTGGAGGATCAGACGTCCTTCGTCGGCAATGCAGTGGGCGGCGCTGATTGCTTCGCGGTACCCGTCAATCGTCTCGCCGGTGAAGGGCGGATCGCAACTTTGCGCCCATGCGACCATCACCGCCGCTGTCTGGTCGCGGATATCCTGTTCCCTTATGTAGTTCATGACACTCTCCGTCAATTCCATGTTGACGAATCGTCAATGCCTCATTGACGGCTAAACGTCAAGCGTAGGTTGACGCCTTCACGGCTTCGCGGAGAATTGGCATCGACAGCGCTAAAAATTGCAAAGCACGTCTTCTGAAAGCTATCGCATTGGTATCAGCGCGAAAGGATAGGTGGCCTGCCCTTCGCCCCGCAAGCTATTGATCCACGCAGATCTTAACCATTCTGCCTAGTCGCCGCCCGCTCGCCCGGCGTTGCGCACCGTTGTCGGATCGACCTCCGTCTCCTTTGTGGACCTGCGCGGCCGCGACAGCACGTGTTCGCTGACCAGCGCCGGGGCCGCGTTCAACACGGCCGAGCGCGGCGTCGCGGTCGTCGGGATGCAGCGCACCGCGCGCCCCGGCCTCACCATTGTTCGCACCGAATTTCCCCACGATTATCAGGTTGCGGAGGGCACCGCGGCTTCTCTCCAGGTCTCCGCCAGCGGCGGCGAGCCCTTGCGCGAGCAGTGGGGCGTGGGCGGCGATGGCCGGCGGTGCGCTGCTGGCGGGCCTGTGCGCCGTGCTGATGATCCGCCGCATCGGTGCCGCGCGGCGGCAGGAGACCCGCCACGCGGCGAACCTTTTCGCGGTGCGCGAGCTTGCGCCCTATGTGCTGGGCGAAGGGCCGGTCGATTGCGATCACCTGTCGATCCAGTCGCTGCGATACCCCGACCTTGTAGTGATCGTCGTCAATGACGGGTCGAAGGACCGGACGATGGCGATCCTGCACGAAACCTTCGATCTCCTCGCCGCCCAGCGCGAGATCGACCGGGCGCTGCATGGCTGCCGCTGATCCAGACTAGCGCGTGCCGACCTTGCTGATCCGGTAATCGGCGAGGCTCATCCAGTAGGCGATCCGCCAGCGCAGCCGGGTGAGCGGAGTGCTGTTCTTCGCATACCAGGCAGGCGTGATCGGATCGCTCGATTCCTCGAGGTGGTCGATCATCTCGCGCAGTTTGGCGGCAAGCCCCGCATCCTCGACCCGCACCATCAGTTCGACATTGATGCGGAAGGACCGCTTGTCGAGATTGGCGCTGCCGAAGTAGCTTTTGTCGTCGACCACCAGCAGCTTCATGTGGAGCTTGCAGATCGCGAATTCGTAGATCTTCACCCGCGCGCGCAGGAGCTGGCCGTAGAGCATCCGCGCCATCGAGATCGCGGCGGAAATGTCGGACTTGCCGGCCATGATGAAGCGCGCCTCGCCCCGGCGCCCGACGCGTGCGATGAGACGCCGGAAGCTCCTTGGCGGCGAGAAATAGGCCGACACCGCATCGAGCCGCCGCGCGGCGACCAAATCTTTGCGGAACACCCAGGCCCAGTGCCCCTTGCGCACCAGCGGGCCGCCGACCAGCAGGCGCACCGGACCATCGCCGCCCTGCCAGTCCTGCACGATGCCGCGCAGCCGTCGCAGCTGGCGCGTGCGGCCGTCCGCCGCGCTCGCCACCCAGTTCTTCAGCAGGCCGAACCAGCGGGTGAACTGTTCGACCACCGGCCCTTCGACCAGCACCGACAGGTCGCACCAGCCGTTCTCGGCAGGGATCGCGAAGTAATGGTCCGAGATGTTCGCCCCGCCGGTCATCACCCGCGCGTTGTCGACGATGGTGAACTTCTGGTGGTTGCGCACCAGATAGCGCGTCCCCCACTTGGGCGAGAACACCGCGAAATGCCCGCCCGCCTCGACCAGCGGCTCGAAGAAGGCCGCGCCCGCATCGTTGCCGAAGGCATCGACGATGAGATCGACCGACACCCCGCGCCGCACCGCGCGGATCAGCGCGTCGCGCACCATGGTGCCCGAGGTGTCGGAATCGAACAGGTAGTAGAAGACCCTGAGGCTCTCGCGCGCGCTGTCGATCTCTTCGACGAGCGCCTTCAGCCGGTCTTGCCCATGCGGATAGAAGGTGAAGTCGTGCCCGGCCGCTGAGACGGTGAACGGATCGAGGTCGCAATAGTCCGGCGCTCCATCGTCGGGCTTGGGTGCATTGCGGTCGGGAGCGGCGGCCATGGGCACCGCGTGTAGGACGCGTCCGGGGCAAGGGGACAGCGCCATGCGACGAACGGTTCACCGCGCAAGCCGCGCAAGGATTGCGGCAACATTGCGGCGCAGGCCTTGACCTCATTGCCTACCCCCACGATAGACAATGACCATGCTCTCGCAGAAGACCCGCTATGCGATCCGCGCCATGCAGCATCTTGCCGATCATTATGGCGAAGGGCCAGTGCAACTCGGCGCGATCGCGGAGGCGCAGAAGATCCCGGCCAAGTTCCTGACGGTGATCCTCTCCGAACTGACCCGGGCGGGGCTAGTCGAGTCCCAGCGCGGGCGCGACGGGGGCTACTGGCTCGCGATCCCGCCGATCGACATCACCTACGGCGATCTCATCCGCCATATGCGCGGCAGCCTCGCGCTGGTGCCCTGCGCCAGCCGCTATGCGCACGAGAAGTGCAACAACTGTCTCGAGGAAGGCGAATGCCGCACTCGGGCGCTGCTGCTCGACGTGCGGGACAGGACAGCGCAGATCCTCGACGGCATCCGCCTGTCGGACCCGATCACGCCGGTGCCATCCTTCTCGGAAGAGACAAGCTGAGCGCCGCGGCGCCCTGCCGCACAAAGCCCACCTTTCAGCCCGCAACAGAATTTCTGTCTCGCCGGCCTATTGTCAACCACATCGCTTGAATTTAATTCCTGCGGTGCGGGCCGATCCCGCGCAACGAAAGGCCCATCCATGGACCGAGACGAGACAGGTTCTGCCACCCGCGCGGCCATCCCTGAGGCGCTGGCCGTCGTCGACGAGGCGCTTGCGCGCCTGCGCTACGGCACGATTCAGCTGACCGTCCATGATGGCCGGGTGATGCAGATCGACGTCACCGAAAGAAAGCGCCTGTCCGTCTGAGGACAGGTTTCAGGACACACCCATCAACAGGGGACTGGCAAACCGGACCGCCGGATGCATGCCCGCTTGCAAAGGCGAGACATCGTGACATTCCATGCATCCCGCACCACCCTGCTGCTTGGCGGGGCAGCTTTCTCCGGGCTGGCCGCCCTTCCTGCCCATGCGCAGGATGTAGCCCCGGACGCCGATCAACCCGAAACCGCTACCGCCGCGCAGGACAGCGGCGAGATCTTTGTCATGGCGCGCCGCCGCTCCGAAAGCGCGCAGGATATCCCCCTCGCGGTCACCGTGCTCGGCGCGCAGCAACTGGCCGAGACCGGGGCATTCAACGTCGCCCGCCTCCAGCAGATCGCCCCGACGCTCCAGCTCTATTCCTCCAACCCGCGCAACACCTCGCTCAACATCCGCGGGCTGGGCGTGCCCTTCGGCCTCACCAGCGACGGCTTCGAGCAGGGCGTGGGCATCTATATCGACGACGTCTACTATTCGCGCGTGGCCGCCGCGACCTTCGACTTCCTCGATATCGCGCAGGTCGAGGTGCTGCGCGGGCCTCAGGGCACGCTCTACGGCAAGAACACCACGGCGGGCGCGGTCAACATCCGCACCAACCAGCCGACCTTCACCTTCGAGGGCAACGCCGAGCTGTCCTTGGGGAACTACGAATTCAAGCAGGCCCGCGCCGCCGTATCCGGGCCGTTGTCGGACACCATCGCGGTGCGCGTGGCGGCCTCGCTGACCGACCGGCGGGGCACGATTTTCAACGTGACCAGCGGGCAGGACATCCAGAGCCTCGACAACCTCGGCCTGCGCGCGCAGGTGCTGTGGCAGCCGACCGACAACCTGCGCGTAACGCTGGCCGGAGACTATAACAAGCAGGACGCCGATTGCTGCGGATCGGTGTTCGTGCGCACGGTCGCGACCCAGCGTCCCCTCAACCGCCAGTTCGCCGCGCTCGCGAGCGCACTGGGTTACGCCCCGCCGAGCCGCAATCCTTTCGACCGCCTGACCGACCTTGATTCCACGCTCGAGGCCGGCAACGTCATCGGCGGCGTGTCGCTGCGCATCAACTGGGACGTCGGCCCCGGCACCCTCACCTCGGTGAGCGCCTGGCGGCACTGGGATTGGAAGCCGCAGAACGACCGCGACTTCACCGGCCTCGCCATCGTTGCGCGCTCGCAGAACCCCTCGCAGCAGGACCAGTACACGCAGGAATTCCGCTACGCCTACACCGGCACCCGCTTCGATTTCGTGGTGGGCGCCTTCGCCTTCCACCAGCGGATCGACACGCAAGGCACCGAAAGCCAGGGCGCGGCGGCGAGCCGCTGGTCGATCGCGCCGAACAATGCGCTGGCCTTCGATCCCACAGTTCTGGACGGCCTGACAGCGCGGAACACGCAGTTCCTGAAGTCGACCAGCGCGGCGCTGTTCGGCCAGCTGAGCTGGAAGGTCACCGACGCCTTCACCATCCAGCCCGGTGCGCGGATCAATTACGACAAGAAGGAGGGCTTCTATCAGCGCCGCGTGTTCACCGGGACGGGCGTGGAACTGCGCGGCACCGAGACCGACGCCCGGAGCCGCGCGCAGCTCGGCATCTTCCAGCCGCAGCTGAGCGCGCCGCAAGACAGCGACTGGAACTTCACCTACGACCTGACGCTGAGCTATCGGCTTGCCCCCGATGTGCTTGCCTACGGCACCTATGCGAGGAGCTTCAAGACCATCGGCATCAACCAGAACGGCCTGCCGACCGACGCCAATGGCGTGCCGATCGCGGCGGCGGGCACGATCCGGCCGGAGCAGGTCGACCACTTCGAGATCGGCCTGAAGTCGCAAGTGTGGGATCGCCGGGTGACGCTCAACCTCGCGGCCTTCCGCACCGACATCAAGGATTATCAGGCGACCGTCACCAACGGCCAGTTCGGGGTGCTGCGCGGCTTCCTCGCCAATGCCGGCAAGGTGCGCTCGCAGGGGATCGAGGCGGACGTCTCGGTCCGCCCGAGCGCGCGATTCTCGACCTATGCCAACGGGGCCTACACCGACGCGAAATATGTCCGCTTCGTCGACGCGCCCTGCCCGCCCGAGCTTGCAGGCGGCACCACCGTCGGCCCCGGCCAGACGCCCTCGCCGGCCGGCACGCCCGGCGGCCTCAGCCCGGCGAACTGCGATATCTCCGGCCAGCGCCTGCCGGGCGTCTCCAAATGGGCCTTCGCCTTCGGTGCCGAGGCCAACGCGCCCGGCAGCCTGTTCGGCGAGGCGGGGCAGTTCTACCTCGGCTACGACGGCAGCTACCGCTCCGACTTCTCCTCCAACGCCTCGCCCTCGCCGGCAACGCGGGTGGCAGGCTACAGCCTCTCGAACTTCCGCGCGGGCTTCCGCAGCGACCGCGGACTCAACATCTTCGCCTGGGTGAGGAACGCCTTCGACGAGGACTACTTCGAGCAGCTCTTCATCGCCCCGGGCAACACCGGACTCATCGCCGGCCTGCCCGGCGACCCGCACACCTGGGGCGGCACCGTCAGCGTCACCTTCTGACCTGACACAACCCGCATCCGCAGAGAGGACAACCTCATGCCCGACCTTACCGCGCTCCTCATGCAGATCGCCCCGTTCATTGCCATCGGCTTTGCCGCGCAGATGATCGACGGGGCGCTCGGCATGGCCTTCGGGGTCACCACCCAGACCCTGCTGGTGAGCGCGATGGGCGTGCCCCCGGCGAGTGCATCGGCGAGCGTCCACCTCGTCGAGCTGTTCACCACCGGCGCTTCGGGCGTCAGCCATGCCTGGCAGAGGAATGTCGATTGGCCGCTGTTCCGGCGGCTGGTGCCGTTCGGCGTGCTGGGCGGGGTGACGGGGGCCTACCTCCTGTCGAACATCGACGCGAGCGCTGCGCGGCCCTTCGTGATGCTGTATCTCACCGGTATCGGCTTCTACCTGCTGTGGCGCGCGATCCGCCTCGCCAAGCCGCGCTTCGAGGACCCGCGCTACACCGCGCCGCTGGCGCTCGCCGGGGGCTTTCTCGATGCGGCCGGCGGCGGCGGGTGGGGGCCGGTGGTCACCTCCAACCTGCTGATCCAGGGCGGCGACCCCCGCAAGGTGATCGGCACGGTCAACACGGCGGAGTTCCTGCTCACCCTGTCGATCTCGCTGACCTTCCTCCTGACCCTCGGCCCGGCAGCCTTCACGCTCATCACCGTCGGCCTGATCCTGGGCGGCGTAGTTGCCGCTCCGTTCGGCGCGGTGCTCGCCGCCCGCGTCGATCCGCGCACACTGTTGTTCGCGGTCTCGCTGGTCTTGATCGTCACCAGCGCCTACAGCATCTGGAAAGCCTGGCCCATTGTCTAGGGGCCGGCGGAGCTCCCCGATGGACACCGACCTTCTGCTCATCTGCGCGCTCACGGGCGTGATCAACCTGATCGGCGCGCTCGCCTATGCGGCGCGCATCGCCGGGGTGCGGACCGGGCGCATCGCGCTGTCCTTTGCCCTCTTCAACGTGCTGCTACTGGTCAGCCGGACCTCGAACGGCTTCCTCGGCCCCTTCCTCGCCAAGCGGATCGAGACGGCGCTGGCGGCGGGAAACGGCGACGCGTTGCTGTTCGACTTGAGGCTGGTGCTCGCCTCGGCAGCGGGGGCGGTGCTCGTCGGGATCCTGCTGGTGCCGAGCTTCCAGCGCCTGTTCGCGGCAGCCATCACCTCGTTCCAACACACCCGCTCGACGGGCCGCCTGCTGCTGCGCGCCGCGACCCCGGCGGGGCTGCGGACCATCCGGGAATCCGTCGCCATCCCGAAGAAGCAGACACTCCAGTCGCTCAAGGCCCCGCGCGGGGTGAGTTGGGGCGTGCTCGCCGCCAACGCCGTGGCGCAGGGGCTGCTGGCGGTGGGCGTCATTGCCTCGCTCTATGCGGGCTACCTCGTGCCCGAGTTCCGGGTCACCGCCTCGCAGATGACGGCGATCGTCAACGGCTTCGCGACGATCCTGCTGTTCGCCCTGATCGACCCGCAGATTTCCGCCCTGACCGACGACGTGGTCGACGGGAGCGTGTCGGAGGCGACCTTCCGCCGGGCGATGATCTGGGTCTCGCTGAGCCGCCTCGCCGGCACGCTCGCCGCGCAGGTGCTGCTGGTGCCCGCCGCGGTGGCGATCGCCTGGGCGGCGGGCTGGCTCTAGAGCGCGCCGAGGAGCAGGCCGCCCGCCGCACACACCGTGAGCAGCCGCAGCACCGACCATTTCGCCCCGAATGCCAGCCCCAGCGCGAGCGCGGCGAGAACGCCCGCCCGCCAGTCGAAGCTGGCGAGGTCTGGCCAGCTCAGCTTGAGCGGACCGTAGCGCGCGTCCTCGACAACGCCGAACAGCACGTGAAGCGCGAACCACGCGGTCAGGTTGGCGATCACGCCGACCACCGCCGCCGTCACCGCCGCAAGCCCGCCCTTCAGCCACACCGCCCGCCCCATCCGGTCGATCCACGGCGCGAGCGCGAAGATCCACAGAAAGCAGGGCGCAAATGTCACCCAGGTGGTCAGCCCCGCGCCGAGCAGCCCCGCCACCAGCGGCGTGAAGGGTTCGGGCGCGCGGAAGGCGGCGAGGGTGCCGACGAACTGGGTCACCAGGATCAGCGGCCCCGGGGTGGTCTCGGCGAGGCCCAGCCCATCCGCCATCTCGCCCGCCTCGAGCCAGCCGAAGCCTTGCACCGCCTCCTGCGCCATGTAGGCGAGCACCGCATAGGCCCCGCCGAAGGTGACGACCGCGAGCTGCGAGAAGAACGCGCCGATCTCCCACAGGACATGCCCCCGGCCCAGCGTCGCGGCGATCAGCACCATCGGCGCGGCCCAGATCGCGCCCCACACCAGCACGGCGGTGATGGTGGTCCGCCACGGCCGCGCCGGGAGGGTGCCGGCGCGCGTGGTCGGCTTTAGCGCGAGGAGGTCCGGCCGGGTGCGGGCGATCGCCATGCCGACCGCCAGCGCGCCGAGGACGATCACCGGGAAGGGGAGGCCGAACAGGAACAGCCCTCCGAAGGCCGCCGCTGCCAGCGCGCGCTTCACCCCCGTGTCGAGCGCGCGTCCGGCAATCCTGAGCAGCGCCTGCACCACGATCGCGAGCACCGCCGCCTTCACGCCCAGAAACAGCGCTGCCACCCAGCCGAGATTCGCGGCGAGTGCATAGAGCACCGAGAGCGCGAGAATGATGGCGGCGCCGGGGATGACGAACAGCAGCCCCGCCGCAAGCCCGCCCCGCCAGCCGTGCAACCGCCATCCGACCAGGGTGGCGAGCTGCTGCGCCTCCGGGCCGGGCAGGAGGTGGCAGAAATTGAGCGCGTGCAGATAGTCCTCCTCGACGACCCAGCATCGCTCCTCGACCAGCTCGCGGTGCATCAGGGCGATCTGCCCGGCGGGGCCCCCGAAGCTGAGCAGGCCGATACGCGCGAAGACGCGCAGCAGCTCGGAAAAGGCGGGTTGCGCGGGTGCCTGCGGGGCCGCGGCTGGAAAGGTGAGCGAAACGTCGGGTCCGGCCATGCCTACCTCGTGTGCAAGCCTTGCCGCGACAACCGGCACGGCAAGGGGTGATGACGAGGCAACGCTTGGGCCTTCGCCGAAGGCCTGGACGGGAGGTTGCTGAACCCCGTGCACACGATGCTAAGCAAGCCCCGCTCCGCGCGCAAGAGGGTGGCTGCCGCGCAGTGCCGGCCGACGGCCTAAGGCACGTTGGAATGCAACCTGATCGAAGGGCCATGGATCACCAAGAAATCGAGCTTCTTCAGACACAAAGAAGCTGATCGCCCAGTTTCCTGCGGTGTCGGACGAGACGTGGCCTTCGCCGGAGCTTTGGCTCTCCGGAGCCGGTTGGTTCATGCCATCGCGGCGAAACTGCACAAGGGAACACGTCATGACCAGCAAGATCTTCTACGCGGGAGTTGCCGCGGCCGCTTTCCTCACCACCACCATCACGGTCGCGCAGTCGACCACCGGGACCGGGACGACCGGCACCACGGGAACGCAGACCACCACGGGCACGCCGACGACCACGACCGGCGCCGGAGAGCGCGGCTGACAAGCGCCGGATTCACCCGTCCCACGGTATCTGCCGCGTGCGCGGCCCACGCTGGCCGCGATCGGCGGCGGCGTCGCCCACGGGCTCGCAGCGCGACCCATCGCCGACGGCGAAGCGATCGCCGCGCTCAACCGCGGCGCTCCCGCCTACGAAGCGCGCATCCTCGCCGATCTCGATCGCCTGTGCGGCCTGCCCGCCGACCGGCGCCGCCACATCGTCGTCGACACCGCCGCCGCGCAGCTGCTGCTGATCGCGGGCGGGCGGCAGGTCGACGCGATGCGAGTGGTGGTCGGCAAGCCCGGCATGGCGACGCCGCTGGTTGCCGGCTTCATCCGCTATGCCATCGTCAATCCCTACTGGAACATCCCGCCAAACCTCGTCCGCCGCACCGTCGCCCCGGCGGTGCGGCGCGAGGGCACCGGGGTGCTCGCCCGGCGCCGCTATGTCCTGTGCGCCGACTGGCGATCGACCGGGCGGCTCGATCCCGCCGCCGTCGATTGGCGGGCCGTCGCCGAGGGCCGCGCCGGCGTGTGGGTGCGCCAGCTGCCCGGCGGGCGCAACATGATGGGCGCGGTCAAGTTCATGCTGCCCAACTACATGGGCATCTACCTCCACGACACCCTCGACAAGAGCCTGATCCAGCGCGCCGACCGTCGCCTCAGTTCGGGCTGCGTGCGGGCGGAGGATGCCGCAAGGCTCGCCCGCTGGCTGTTCGGCCGAGAGATCGTCGGCAGCGATCCCTTGCCCGACAAGCGCATCGACCTTGCCGAGCCCGTGCCGGTGTTCATCACCCGCCTGACGACCGGCGTCGAGAACGGGCGGGTCAGGTTCAGGCCGGGCTCCGACGCGCCGCAAACCTGACCGGCCCCGCCACCCTTGACTACGACGCCGACGCGTGTATTTCGATAATTCTTGAATTATCGGAGCGACAATGCAGGCCGATCACGTCATCCGCGCGCTCGCCGCGCTGGCACAGGAGCACCGCCTCGCCGCCTTCCGCCTGCTGGTCGAAGCCGGGCCGGAGGGCATACCCGCCGGCTCGATCGCCGAGCGGATCGGCGTGCCCGCATCCTCGATGAGCTTCCACTTGGCCCAGCTCGCCAATGCCGGGCTGGTCACCCATCGCCGCGAAAGCCGCAGCATCATCTACGCTGCCGACTACGGCGCGATGAACGGCCTGATGCAATACCTCACCGACAACTGCTGCGGCGGCGTTTCCTGCTCCGATGCCGCAAGCTGCGCTCCGCAAGCCGCAAGGGAGAATGCCCGATGACACGCTTCCACCTGCACGTCGGCGTCACCGACCTCGAGGCCTCGATCGCCTTCTACACCCACCTGTTCGGCGCCGCGCCGTCGGTGGCGAAGGCGGACTACGCCAAGTGGATGCTCGATGACCCGCGCATCAACTTCGCGATCTCGATGCGCGAGGGCGCGGTCAAGGGGATCGAACACGTCGGCCTGCAGGTCGAGGACGCAGGCGAGCTTGCCGAGGTCTATGCGCGAATGAAGGCGGCCGACCGCCCCGTGCTGGAGGAAGGCGCGACGACCTGCTGCTATGCCCGTTCGGAGAAGAGCTGGATCGCCGATCCCGACGGGGTGGTGTGGGAGGCTTTCCTCACCACCGGCGGCAGCACGACCTATGGCGGCAGCCCAGATCTCGAACAGCTCGCCAATGCCGGCGCGGCGGCGGGGGCCTGCTGCGTGCCCCAAGGCACGGCCGAAGCCGCCGCCGCCCCCGCTGCTCCCGCCTCTTTTTGCTGCTGAGAGCCCGCCCGATGAAGGTGCTGTTCCTGTGCACGGGCAATTCCGCCCGCTCGATCCTTGCCGAGGCGATCCTCGCCCATGACGGGGCGGGGCGCTTTTCCGCCTACAGCGCGGGGAGCCAGCCCGCGGGCAAGGTCAACCCCTATGCGCTCCGCACCCTCGAGGGCCGCGGCTATCCGGCAAGCGGCTTCAGCTCGAAAAGCTGGAATGCCTTCGCGCAAGGGCCCGAATTCGACCTCATCATTACCGTCTGCGACAGCGCCGCGGCCGAGACCTGCCCGGTCTGGCCGGGCCGCCCGGTCTCGGCGCATTGGGGCATCCCCGATCCCGCCGCGGTCACCGGCAGCGATGCCGAGAAGGAGGCCGCCTTCGCGCTCGCCTTCGAACGGATGAAAAGCCGCATCGAACGGCTGCTCGCCCTGCCGCTCGAAACCCTTGCGCCCGAGGCGTTCGCCGCCGAACTCAAGGCCATCGGCAAGAGGGCCGAGACCGCATGAGCACCCTCGCCGCCCCTTCTCCGCAAGCCGAAGCCGCCGCCACCGCCGCCGGGCTCGGCCTGTTCGAGAAGTGGCTGAGCCTGTGGGTCGCCGCCGCGATCCTCGCCGGGGTCGCGCTGGGCAATGTCGTTCCGGGGGCCTTCGCCGCGCTCGCCGCGCTCGAATATGCCTCGGTCAACCTCGTCGTCGCGGTGCTGATCTGGGCGATGATCTTGCCCATGATGGTCGCGGTCGATTTCGGCGCGGTGCGGCGCGCGGGCGAGCGGCCGCGCGGGCTCGTCATCACGCTGGTGGTCAACTGGCTGGTCAAGCCCTTCACCATGGCCGCGCTCGGCGTGCTGTTCTTCGAGGTGGTCTTCGCCGATCTCATCACGCCCGCCGACGCGCGGGAATACATCGCCGGGCTGATCCTCCTGGGCGCCGCGCCCTGCACCGCGATGGTCTTCGTCTGGTCGCAGATGACCCGCGGCGACCCCGCCTACACGCTGGTGCAGGTGGCCGCGAACGACCTCGTGATGATCGTCGCCTTCGCGCCCATCGTCGCGCTGCTGTTGGGCGTCACCGACATCGCCGTGCCGTGGGAGACGCTGCTGCTGTCGGTCGTGCTCTATGTGGTGGTGCCCCTCGCCGCGGGGGCCTGGGTGCGCGCCCGGCTGCTCGCCCGCAGCGGCGGGGACGAGGCCGCGGTCGCCGACTTCACCGGGCGGATCAAGCCGCTCTCGATCGTCGGCCTGCTCGCGACCGTGCTGCTGCTGTTCGGCTTTCAGGCCGAAACCATCGTTACCCGCCCGCTGCTGGTGGCGCTGATCGCGGTGCCGATCATCCTCCAATCCTACGGCATATTCTTCATCGCCTATGGCTGGGCCAAGGCGTGGCGCGTCCCCCACGCGATCGCCGCCCCTTGCGCGCTGATCGGGACCTCGAACTTCTTCGAGCTGGCGGTCGCGGTCGCCATCGGGCTTTTCGGGCTGGGGAGCGGAGCGGCGCTGGCGACGGTGGTGGGCGTGCTCGTCGAGGTGCCGGTGATGCTCTCGCTGGTCGCCATCGCCAACCGCACCCGCGCGAGCTTCCCCGCGGGTTGAGCGGTCGCGGTGCGGGCCCTTGTCCTTGACTTTGCGCAGGCGCGCTCTTAGCTCGCCCCTCCCCCCGATTCTGTCAGAAGGCTGCCCATGGCACGCGTTACCGTTGAAGATTGCGTCGACAAGGTTCCGAACCGCTTCGACCTCGTGCTGCTCGCGGCACAGCGCGCGCGCGAGATCTCCGGCGGGAGCGAGCTGACCATCGACCGCGACCGCGACAAGAACCCGGTCGTGGCGCTGCGCGAGATCGCCGAACAGACGGTGACGCCGGCGGGCCTGCACGAATCGCTGGTCACCGGACTCCAGAAGATCCTGCCCGACGACGAGGACGAGGCCGACGAGATCGGCTCGCTCAGCCAGTCGGCCGAAGCGCTGCGGATCACCGCCTCGGCCCCGGCGCGCACCTCCTCGCTGGGCGGGGATTACGACGGGTAAACTGCGGCTCTCCTGACAGCGACGCCAGTTTTCGAAGGGCGGTCCGGACGCGAGGTTCGGGCCGCCCTTTTTCGTTTCCGTGCCTGTTTCAGCCACCTTTCAGACCCCGTTTGACCTTGCCTCGCACCCCTCCAGACCCCCGGTTGACCACTTCTTGACGGGCCTTAAACCGCGCTTGCCATGGGCTTTTGGAGCGGTCACGATGGGCTTTTGTAATCGATCTGCAACATTCGGGGGTCGCAGGACGCATGGCATCGATCGCGATCTACAGCGTCAAGGGCGGGGTCGGGAAGACCACCCTTGCGGTCAACCTTGCATGGGCCGCGGCGAGCATCTCGCGGCGCAGGACGCTGCTGTGGGACCTCGACGCCTCGAGCGGATCGGGCTTTCTCTTGGGGGTCGATCCGCGCAAGAAACGCAGCGCAGACAGTATCTTCGCCGACGGGAGCGACCCGGCGCGGCTGATCCGGCAGACCGATTATCCCGGGCTCGACCTGCTTCCGGCGGACGAAAGCATACGCGCGCTCGACCGGCAGTTAGACCGGCTCGGGAAGAAGAAACGGCTGGCCAAGCTGGGCGCGATGCTGGGCAAGGATTACGACCGGGTGATCTTCGATTGTCCGCCTGTTCTCAACAGCTTGAGCGAACAGGTGATCCGCGCCGCCGACCTCGTGATCGTCCCCCTGCCGCCCTCGCCGCTGTCCGCACGCGCCTTCGAGGTGGTGGTCGAAGGGGTGCGCGGGACCGGCAAAGGCCACCCGCCGATCCTGCCGGTGCTCTCGATGCTCGACCTGCGCCGCTCGCTGCACAAGGCGGCGCGCGAGGCGAACCCGACCTGGCCCGCCATCCCCCTCGCCAGCGCGGTCGAGCAATGCGCCGTCGAGCGGCGCCCAGTCGGCGCCTTCGCTCCGCGCTCCCCCGCCGCGCGCGCCATGGCCGCCCTCTGGACCGCAATCGAAAGGAAGCTCGCGCGGCTGTGAGGGCGGGCGAATAGCCGCTATGGCAAGCGCCGGATTGCGGATATACCCGCTCCATCAAGGGCCACAGGGGCGCACCCGCGATGGGCGATATCGGCGACAGCATCGGGACGATGGTCGAGGGCGGACTGCTCGGCCGGGCAGTGGAGCCGCGCGCAGGCGAGGCCGCACGGCACGTCGCAACGCAGACCGACTGCCCCAATTGCGGGACCAGTTTCCGGGGGAATTTCTGCCCCGAATGCGGGCAGAAGGCGCATCTTCATCGCAGCCTTGCCGAGATCGGCCACGACATCATGCACGGGGTGCTGCACCTCGACGGCAAGCTCTGGAACACGCTGCCGATGCTGGTCATGAGGCCGGGCGAGCTGACCCGCCGCTTCATCGCCGGCGAGCGCGCGAAGTTCGTCAGCCCGATGTCGATGTTCCTGTTCACCGTCTTCGCCATGTTCGCGGTGTTCCAGATGGTCGGTGTGACGGCACCCACCGATTTCGGTCAGGGGGTATTCGACGGGCTCACCGACGAGAACACGCCCGTCACGCGCAACATAAAGCAGCAGATCGCCAAGCTCGAGCAGGAGCGTGCCGCGCTCGCCTCGGCGGATCCGCGGCGGAAAGAACTGGACGACAAGCTCAAGGGTCTCAACCTTGTTCTCGCCGAAGTTACCAATTCGGTCAAATCAGATAGCGGGATTTCTGTAAAGACCGGCAACAGTTGGTTCGGCAAGCACCTTACCGAAAAGTGGAAGAAGAACCCCGGGCTGATGCTCTATAAGCTCCAGTCGAATGGCTACAAATTCAGCTGGCTGCTGATCCCGCTATCGATCCCTTTCCTGTGGCTGCTGTTCGCATGGCGCCGGCAGTACAAGGCCTACGATCACGCGGTGTTCGTCACCTATTCGCTGAGCTTCATGTCGCTGCTGTTCATCGCCATGTCGATCCTCAGCACCGTTCCTGGCGGAGCGGGTTGGGCGGCGCTGCTGTTTGTGATCGGCGGACCGCTGCACCTCTACAAGCAGCTACGCAACGCCTACGGCCTGTCGCGTTTCTCGGCGCTGTGGCGCTGGTTCGTGCTGCTGTTCTGCATCCAGATCGTGCTGACGGCGTTCCTGCTGATCCTCGGCGTGCTGGGGGCGTTTTAGGCGTCAGGGGCAGGGGAAACGATCGGCGAGAAAGCCTGCAATAACTTGATCCAGCGTCCCGCTGTATTCGCTTGGCGGGCGGCTATAGAACCACTTCCCGATCTCGGCTGAGTCCAATTCAGTCGTGCCCGGCGCCGGTAAACACAGGGCGCTCTTCAGACCGGCGGCGGCCTTGGCATCCTCGGCCACCCGCACCGCTTTCACCGCCGCGATGACATCGCGATGCAAAGTTGCCCCAGCTGCGGCGCGCTCGGGCGAATCGACCATGCGGCCCACAGCCTGATCGCGCTGGATCCATTCCAAAAGGGTAGGGTGAGTCTGTCTTTGCTCGGCAGCGACCTGTGCCTCGACCGGCGGGATGAGCGCCATCACGGCGACACATAGTGCGAGGGAAGGAACAGCACTTCTCATTGTCGACCTCCACCCCGACTGATTGATTTGCAATGATGAACAGGCGCTGAGAACACGCGAAAAGGGGCGCCCGGACCACTCCGGACGCCCCCTTGGTAAAGATGCCGACTGCGGCTGGCCTCAGGCCCCCTGCGGTGCCTCGTCGCCGCCGGTCTGGCCGCCGAAGCGCTTGCCCGCCCGCGGGATCGCCGAGCCGCGCACCGGATTGGCCACAATCGGCCCGCGTGGGGCATCGGGGCGATCGATCTTGCCGCTTTCGAGCAGCGACTTGATCTCCTCGCCGCTCAGCGTCTCGTATTCGAGCAGCGCCTGGGCAAGCAGGTGGAGCTGATCCTCGTGGGTGGTGAGGATATCGGTGGCACGCTTGTGCGCACCTTCGACAAGGCCCTTGATCTCGGTGTCGATTAGCTCGTTGGTCGAGCCCGAGCGGAAGGTGCGCTGTGCGGCGCCCATGCCGAGATAGCCTTCCGACTGCTCCTCGTACTGGAGCGGGCCGAGCTTTTCGGACATCCCCCATTGGGTGACCATGTTTCGCGCGAGGTTCGTCGCGTACTGGATGTCGGAGGAGGCGCCCGAGCTCACCTTGTCGTGGCCGAAGATGATCTCCTCCGCCACGCGCCCGCCCATCGCGACCGACAGGTTCGCGTGCATCTTGTCGCGGTGGTAGGAATAGCTGTCCCGCTCCGGCAGGCGCATCACCATGCCCAGCGCGCGGCCGCGCGGGATGATCGTCGCCTTGTGGATCGGATCCGAGGCAGCCTCGTGCACCGACACGATCGCGTGGCCGGCTTCGTGATAGGCCGTCATGCGCTTCTCGTCGTCGGTCATGACCATGGAGCGACGCTCGGCCCCCATCATGACCTTGTCCTTGGCGTCCTCGAACTCCTGCATGGCGACGAGGCGCTTGTTGCGGCGCGCGGCAAGCAGGGCAGCCTCGTTGACGAGGTTGGCAAGGTCCGCGCCCGAGAAGCCGGGGGTGCCGCGGGCGATCACGCGCGGGTTCACGTCGGGGGCGAGCGGCACCTTCTTCATGTGGACAGCGAGGATCTTCTCGCGCCCGTCGATATCGGGCACGGGGACCACGACCTGACGGTCGAAGCGGCCCGGACGCAGCAGCGCCGGGTCAAGCACGTCGGGCCGGTTGGTGGCGGCAATGATGATGATGCCTTCGTTGGCCTCGAAGCCGTCCATCTCGACGAGGAGCTGGTTGAGGGTCTGTTCGCGCTCGTCGTTGGAATTGCCAAGGCCGTGCCCGCGCGAACGGCCGACCGCGTCGATTTCGTCGATGAAGACGATGCAGGGCGCGTTCTTCTTGGCCTGTTCGAACATATCGCGCACGCGGCTGGCGCCGACGCCGACGAACATCTCGACGAAGTCCGAACCCGAGATGGTGAAGAACGGCACGCCCGCCTCACCCGCGATGGCGCGGGCGAGCAGGGTCTTGCCGGTGCCGGGCGAGCCGACCAGCAGCGCACCCTTGGGGATCTGGCCGCCGAGCTTCGAGAAGCGCTGCGGGTCGCGCAGGAACTCGACGATTTCCTGAAGCTCCTCGCGCGCCTCGTCGATGCCCGCGACATCGTCGAATGTGACGCGGCCCGAGCGTTCGGTGAGCAGCTTGGCCTTGGACTTGCCGAAGCCCATCGCCCCGCCGCCGCCGCCCTTCTGGACCTGGCGCAGCGCGAAGAAGGCGATCCCGAGGATCAGGATGAAGGGCAAGGAGTTGAGCAGGATGAAGAGAAGCACGTTCTGCCCCTCGCGCTGCTTGCCGGTGAAGCGCACCCCGTTGTCTTCCATAAGCTTGGTGATTTCGACATCGTTGGGCACGGGGACGGTGCTGAAGCTCTCGCCGTTCTTGAGCGTGCCAGTGATGAGCTCCGGGCCCATCTGCACGTCCTGGACGTTGCCTTCGGCCACGGCGGCGCGGAAGTCGGAATAGCGGATCGCGGTGCCGGAGCTCTGCCCGGCATTGCTGAACATCGTGACCACAAGCAGCAGGGCGAGGAAGATCCCGCCCCAGATCATCAGCTGCTTGACCCAGGGGTTGGGCCCATCGCCCTGGGGCTGCGGATCGTTCTGCTGACTCATCGCCGGAGATTCCTTTCGTCCCGCGCAATGTAGGAGAGCGCGGGTGAATGGCAAGATAATGCGCGGCTTCGCGTATGGTGAGAAGAATCGAACACGCTGATGCGTTTCATCGATCCTCGCGGCCCTCGTCCGCGAGGCCATAGGCGGCGAGGAACACCTCGACCGCGCCTGCAATCCGCCGGTCCCGCGCCTCGGCGCAGACGGTCGAGCCGAAGCGGCGCTCGAGATCGCCCATGCCCTTACACATCGACACGAACTGCTCGGCGGCGAGCATGGGGTCGTCGATCGCGAGCACGCCGGCCTCCACCTCGCGTGCGAGCCATGCTGCGAAGGATTGCTTCATCCGCCACGGCCCGGCCTCGAGGAACGCGACGCCGATCGCGGGATCTTCCTCGGTTTCGGCGGCGACGCGGCGTTCGAAGCGAAGCATTTCGGGCCGGGACAGGAAGGCGAAGATCGCCTGCCCGATTGCGGTGAGCCGCTGCCCGACAGGCCCGCGGTCGGCATCATCGAGCGAGAAGTGCCCGCGAATCTTCTCGCATTCGCACTCGACTGCCGCGGTGAACAGCGCGCGCTTGTCTCCGAACTGGTTGTAGATCGTGACCTTGGACACGCCGGCATCGGCAGCGACCTGCTCGATCGCGGTCGCAGCATAGCCATTACGAAAGAAGTGGTGCGCGGCACAATTGACGATCGCCGCGCGTTTGGCGGCATCGAGCGGGCGTCCCACCCGACGGCGAGGCGCTTCTTTTTCGGGATCGGATGAACGACCGATTGACAAAGTGAACGGCTCCGTTCAGTTAAACGCTGCCGTTCAGTAATGCGCCGATTCGCTCCTTGGTGCAACCTTGGACGCCACGCAGAAGGTGTTCGCTCACGTGCTCTGGATCGCCATCAGGATGCTCACCGGGGATGCCCAGAAGTTCTATGGGCTCCTGTTCGGCATCGCATTCTCCACGCTCCTCATCACCCAGCAGTTGACGATCTTCGTCAACCTGATCGAGCGCGGGGCGAGCGCGGTCTACAATGCGCCCGAGGCCGAGATCTGGGTCATGGACCCGGTGAGCCGCACCACCGAGGTCAATTACGCCATGCCCTCGACGGCGCTCGACGAGGTGCGGTCGGTGGACGGGGTGGAATGGGCCGTGCCGCATCTGCGCGCAGGCGCCTCGGTGCGCACGGCCACCGGCGATCTCGAGGGGGTGTTCATCGTCGGGGTCGACGATGCCACGCTGATCGGTCTCCCAAATCGCTTCGCGGAGGGGCAGAAGCGTATCCTATCAATGCCCGACACGGTGGTGATCGACGATGTGGGCACCGAAAAGCTGTTCGAGAAGGGCGAGAGCCCGATCGGACAGCGGCTCGAATTGAACGACCAGCGCGCTGTCATCCGCGGTATTGCCGACGCGATCCCGAGCTTCACCAGCCAGGTCACGCTTTACACCAAATACAGCAACGCGCTGAACTACGTGCCCGGCACGCGCAACCGTCTCACCTTCGTGCTGGCCGGCGTGCGCGAAGGCGAGAGCCCGGCCGTGGTCGCCAAGCGGATCGAGGCGCAGACCGGGCTCAAGGCCATGCCGCGCGAGGACTTCGCGCAGGCCGGGGTCGATTTCATCATCCAGAACACCGGCATCCCGCTCAACTTTGGGATCACCGTGGCCCTGGGCTTCCTGGTCGGCGTGGCGATCGTCGGGCTGACCTTCAGCCTCTTCATCCGCGACAACATCAAGCAGTTCGGCGCGCTCAAGGCGATCGGCGTGACCAACGGCAAGATCGTGCGGATGGTGATCGTGCAAGCCAGCATGGTGGGCGCTATCGGCTATGCGCTCGGGGTGATCGGCACGGTGCTGTTCATCTGGGGCTTTTCGGGCAATCCCACCTTCAAGGCCTTCTACATCCCTTGGCAGATCCCCTTCATCAGTCTCGTCGCGGTGGTCCTGATCCTCGCGCTCACGGGCTGGGTGTCGCTGCGCAGCGTCATGCGCACCGAACCGGCGGCGGTGTTCCGGTGAGCGAGGCAGATATCATGGACACGAGGGCGATCGGCGGCTGCGGGGCCGAGGCGGCGATCTGCGCGCGCGGCATCGTGCGCGACTTCGAGGCAGGGCAATCGACCATCCGCGTCCTCCACGGCATCGACACCGACATTCGCCCGGGCGAGATGACCTATGTCGTGGGCGAGAGCGGATCGGGCAAGACGACGCTCATCTCGATCATGTGCGGCATCCTCTGGCCGACGCAAGGCGAGGTGAAGGTGTTCGGCACCGACATCTACAAGCTGTCGGACACCGAGCTCGTGAATTTCCGCCTCAAGAACATCGGCTTCATCTTCCAGCAGTACAACCTCATCCCCTCCATCGACGTGGCTGCCAACGCTGCGGTGCCGCTGATCGCGCAGGGGATGCCGGTCGAAGAAGCGCGCGAGCGGGCCAAGGTGCTGCTCGACAAGCTCAACATCGGCAACCAGGCAGACAAGCTGCCGCGTCAGCTTTCGGGCGGACAGCAGCAGCGCGTGGCCATCGCCCGCGCGCTGGTGCACGAGCCGCGCCTCGTGGTCTGCGACGAGCCGACTGCGGCGCTCGACGCCTCCTCGGGCCGGCGCGTGATGGACCTGCTGCGCGAGGTCGCGGTCGCCCCCGACCGCGCGTGCATCATCGTCACCCACGACAACCGCATCTTCGATCTCGCCGACCGGATCCTCGTCCTTGAGGACGGCCGCGTCACCCATGACGGCACCGAAATGCCGGACGACCACTGAGCCCTCCCCTCTCACCCTTTGCTTCGAGACGACCCATGGCCCTCCTGCCCCGCAACGTGAGCTTTTCCCGCCAGATCCTGCCAGTCGCAGCGGTGATCGGCCTGCTCGGTGCGACGACCTATGTCGTCGCCGGGCTGCCCGACCGCTCGATCACGCAGCCCGCAGCCCAACCGGCCAAGGCGGTCGGCAAGCTCGCGAACGGCCCGCGCGTGGCCGGAGCGGGCGTGGTCGAGCCGGCAAGCGAGGTGATCGACATCGGCTCGGCGCTGTCGGGTCTCGTCACCGAGGTGCGGGTCCAGCCCGGCGAGCGGGTGGCGAAGGGCGACGTGCTGTTCCTCGTCGATGCCCGCGCCGCTCGCGCGAGCCTCGATCAGGCCACGGCGCAGATGGGCGAGGCGCACGCCGCCATCGCCGAGGCGAGCGCCGCGCAGAAGACCGCGCGCCAGCAGCTCGCGCTCTACCGCAGTCTCGCCGATCCGGCGGCGGTGAGCCGCGCCGAGGTGATCCGCGCCGAGGGCGACGAGGCCGCCGCCACCAGCCGCCTCGGCTCGGCCCGCGCGCGGCTTGCCGCAGCCCAGGCCGCCGCAGCCGCGGCCCGCACCGAGATCGACCGGCTGACCGTGCGCGCGCCGATCTCGGGCGAGATCCTGGCGGTCAATATCCGCCCCGGCGAGTTCGTCTCGACGCAGGGTGGCGGCAACAGCTCCCCCTTCATCCAGATGGGCGAGACCAACCCCCTCCACGTGCGCATCGACATCGACGAGAACGAGATCGCCCGCGTCGCGCTGGGCGAGCCGGCAGTGGTCTCCCCACGCGGAGCGGCCGAGCTCCACGTCAACGCCCGCTTCGTGCGCGCCGAGCCGCAGGTGGTGCCCAAGCGCTCGCTCACCAATTCGGCCGCCGAGCGCGTCGACGTGCGGGTGCTCCAGCTGATCTACGCCCTGCCGCCCTCGGAAGCCTTCCGGGTCGGACAGCAGATCGACGCCTTCATCCCGGCCCGCGCGGGCGCACCCGCCAAGAGCGAGGGCTGAGGCGATGCGCCGCCTGTCACTTGCGGGGACCACGCTGCTCCCCCTGTTGCTCGCCGCCTGCGCGAGCGTCCCGGATGTCGCCACGCCGCAGCCCGCAATGCCGCGCGCCTTCTTCAATCAGCCCGAGGCCGCGACCGGCACCGCGCTTGCCGCACTGATGCCAACACGCGATCCGGCCTATGCCGCGCTGTCGCAGGCCGCGCTCGAAAATGCGCCCAACCTCGCCGAGGCCGCCGCGCGCATCGATGCCGCACGCGCCGGGGCCCGTAGCGCGAGCGCGGCGCGCCTGCCGAACATCACCGCCGATGCCGATGTCACACGCAATCGCATCAACCCCGCGCAGTTCGGGCAGGCCGGGCAGCAGGGCTTCATCCCCCGCGAGCAGACCTCCTACGGCGCCAACATCACCGCCAGCTGGGACCCCGACATCTTCGGTCAGTTGAAGGCGCAGGAACGCGCCGCGCTCGCGCGGATCGACGGCGCCACCGCACAGGCGCAGGGCGTGCGCCTCGCGCTGCTCGCCGAGATCGCCGCGAGCATCACAGACTGGCGCGTGCTCGACGCGCGCGCCGCGGCGATCAAAGCCGACGGCGAGGCTGCGCGCCAGCTCGCCGCGCTGGCAAAGGTGCGCGAGGACGCAGGCATCGCCCCCGGCTTTGACCGCGTGCGCGCCGAGGCGACCGCGAGCGGCTCGGCCACGCGGCTCGCGGCGCTCGAGAGCGAGCGGGCGCAGCTGATCGGCCGCCTGGTGACGCTGACCGCGCAGGATGCCGCGAC
>NZ_JAPFGY010000008.1 GCF_026586795.1 Erythrobacter sp. WG | reverse complement strand
CCTCGACCACGCGCGAATGCAAGCCCAGCTCGCCGCCGAGCGTGCGCAGCAGTTCGACATTGCCCTTGGCGCCGCGCGCATCGACCGCCGCGCCGCCGGCGGGCGCGCCCGCGGCCGGGCCGGCATAGACCACGCTCCCGCCGCGCACGACAACGGTGCCGCCCGCGATCGGCGCCGAACCGTCACCGATGACAAGCCGGGCGTTGGTGATGGTCACGTCCTGCGCGAAGGCAGGGGCGGCGGCGAGGGCGATGGCGCCGACAGCCGCGCAAGCGAGGAAGCGCTTCATTTCACGTCTCCTTCGCCGGGCTGGCCAAGCTCGAAGTCGCTCACCGGACGCGTCTTGGGGTTCAGCGCGTCGAACATCAGCGCCCCGTCGATCCACACCTTCTCGGGCCGCGAATAGACGCTGAGCGGATCGCCGTTCCACAGCACCACGTCGGCCATCTTGCCCTTCTCGAGGCTGCCGGTCTTGTCGGCGATGCCCATCGCCTTGGCCGCGTTGTAGGTGATCCACTGGATCACCGTCGCATCGGGGATGGCGATGCCGAGCCTGAGGCCCGCCTTCTGCGCCTTGCGCGCTTCCTGGTTCAGGCGCTGGATATCGTTCTGGTCGTCCGAGTGAATCACCACGCAGGCCCCCTCGCGCTGGAGGAAGGCGGCGTTTTCCTGGATGCCGTCGTAGCTCTCCATCTTGAAGCCGTACCAATCGGCCCAGATCGCGGAGCATACGTCGTTTTCCTTGAGAAGATCGCCGATCTTGTAGGCCTCGACCGCGTGGTGGAAGGCGGCGACCTTGTAGCCCATTTCCTTCGCCATATCGAGCACCAGCGCCATCTCGTCGGCGCGGTAGCAGTGGTTCTGGATCAGGATCTCGCCGCGCAGCACGCCCGCGAGCGTCTCCTTGGCGAGGTCGCGCTTGGCCTTGGGATCGTTGGCGTAGTCGATCGCGGCGAGCCATGTCTCGCGGTTGACCGCGAGGTTGCCCATCCGGGTCGAGGGCATCCGTCCGCGGCTGCCGTAGACGCGCTTGGGATTCTCCCCGCAGGCCATCTTCATCGAATAGGGCGCGCCGGGGAACTTCATCTGCTGCATCGTGCGCGCGGGCACGTTCTTGAGCGTCACCGAGCGCCCGCCCATCAGGTTCGCCGAGCCGGGCAGGATCTGCAAGCTGGTGATCCCGCCATTGGCAAGCGCGCGGGTGAAGCCCGGGTCCTGCGGCCACACGGAGTGTTCGGCCCACACCTCGGGCGTGGTCGGATCGGTCGCCTCGTTTCCGTCGGAATGCGCATCGACTCCGGGCGAGGGGTAGTCGCCGAGGTGCGAGTGGATGTCGATGATGCCGGGAGTGACGAACTTGCCCGTGCCGTCGAACACCGCGATGTCGGCGGGGATCGAGGTGTCCGGCCCGCCGACTGCGACGATCGTGCCGCCCGACATGAACACCACGCCGTTGTCGATCCGACCGCCGCGCCCGTCATAGACGGTCGCGCCCCTGATCGCCGTCGCGACATTCGGGAAGGGCTTGTAGGTCGAGGCGTAGACGGGCTCGCCCGCCAGGGTCGCGGCAAGGGTCTTGCCGTCCTTTCGCGCGGAAGCCGAAGCCGGCTCGCCCGCTCCGCCCGTGGTGGAACAGGCAGCCAGCGCGAATGCGCTCGCCAGGGCCCCCAACGCGCTTGCCCGGGCGCGCCCCTTCTTGTCTGCGAACATTCAAACCTCGCGATATATCGATCCCTGGGTTGGAACCGAAATCGCGAGGTTTGTCCATGCCGTTGGACGAAAAATCCGTCCGGCCCGGTTTACTCCGCCGGGCGGGCGTTGACGGGATAGGCCTCGTCCGCGCCCTCCTGCGTATCGCCGGCATTGTCGTCGCGCAGGGTGTCGAGGTGCATCCACTTCTTCACCACCGGGCTGACCAGCAGCACTGCCACCGCCGCGCCGATCGCGATCCAGCCGAACAGTTCGTAGATATCGAGCAAGCCCTGCTTGGTCAGCTCGCCATCATGCCCGCCGGTCGCCTCGCCGATCTTGCCTGCGACGAAATTGCCGACCGCGGTCATGTAGAACCACGCGCCCATGATGAGGCTGGCGAGATATTTGGGCGCAAGCCGGTTCATCGCCGACAGGCCGACGGGGCTGAGGCACAGCTCGGCGGTGGTGGCGAAGAAGTAATAGGCGAAGACCAGGATGACCGGCGTCATCGCCGCGATGCCATAGGCTTCGGCGCCCCACACCAACACGAGGTTGGCAAACCCCATCTGCGCCAGCGCCAGACCGAACTTGGCCGGGGCCGAGGGCTCCTTGCCCTTGCGGCCGAGCCATTGCCACAGGCCCGCGAACACCGGGGCCATCAGGATGATGTAGATCGGGTTGATCGACTGGAAGATCCCCGCAGGCACCCCGGCACGGTCGACGAAGCGGTCGGTGAACAGGTTCATCGACCCGCCAGCCTGTTCGAACAGACCCCAGAACAGCGGGTTGAGGCTGATCAGGAACAGGATCGCGAACATGCGCTCGCGCGGCTCCTTGTCGAGCTTGAAGCTCTCGAACAGCACATAGCCGAGCAACGCCACGCCCGAAATCGCCAGCAGCGTCTGGATCACGTCCTGATACTGCACCAGCGCCCAGATCACCGCCACGGCAGCAAGGCCGATACCGTAGAGCCCGTATTCGAGCCCCTTGGCGAGCGGCCTCGGCGCCTCGCCCGCGCCGTTCAGCACGCGCTTGCCGAGCACGAAGACGATGAGGCCGACAAGCATCCCGATCCCCGCAAGGCCGAAGCCGTAGCCCCAGCCCAGCGTCTGGCCGAGATAGGCGACGAGGATGGTGCCCAGCGCCGCGCCGACGTTGATGCCCATGTAGAAGATCGTATAGGCCCCGTCGCGGCGCACGTCGGTGAGGTTGTAGAGCTGCCCGACCATCACCGAGATGTTGGCCTTCAAGAAGCCCGAGCCGACGATGATGAAGGCGAGCGCGGCCCAGAACACGTTGATCGTGGGATCATTCTGCCCGCCGGTGCCCTCGACCGCCATCAGGGTGTGGCCGATCGCCAGCAGCAGCCCGCCGAACAGCACCGCCTTGCGCTGGCCGAGATAACGGTCGGCGAGATAGCCGCCGAGCACGGGGGTGATATAGACCAGCGAGGTGTAGGCGCCGTAGATCAGGTTCGACTTGCCGTCCGAAAACAGCCAGTGCTGGGTGAGGTAGAAGATCAGGATCGCCCGCATGCCGTAGTAGGAGAAACGCTCCCACATCTCGGCGAAGAACAGCATGTAGAGGCCCTTGGGGTGGCCGGCGAACTCAGGGTCCTTCTGGACCGCGATCCTTGCGCCGATCGCCAGGAATACCACCAGCACGACCGATGCGATGGCCGTGATCCAATCGGCCTCCGCCCACAGCGAAATGTCTTTCATTGGATTCGATCCCCATCGAATGGTTGGAAGGCGGGCCTCACCACACCGCCGCAATGGGGGGCACCCTAGAGCCTCCGGCGCGCATGTGAAGCTTTTGTTGCGTGCGGGCGTAACAGAACGGTACCTACCCCCGGCCGCTACCGGACGGGCCGCGAGCGCGAGCGCGCGAGCCACAGCTGCACGCCGGATGGCGTGCAGCAGACAAGAATTGACCGCATGGCTGTATTATGGCACTGATGCACCCCATGAACCCCAACCGCCCCGTCTACCTCAAGCTGCGCGACCAGATCGCCGCGGCGATCATCGACGGGGTCTATGCCGAAGGCGCGATGCTGCCCTCGGTGCGGGCGCTCGCGGCGGAGCAGGGGGCGAACCCGCTGACCGTCGCCAAGGCCTACCAGCAGTTCCAGAACGACGGGCTGGTCGAGGTGCAGCGCGGCGTCGGGATGTACGTGGTGCGCGGCGCGGCGGAACGCCTGCGCGCCGCCGAGCGCGAGACCTTCCTGCGCGAGGAATGGCCCGAAATCCGCAGCCGCATGACGCGCCTCGGCCTCGATCCGGCCGATCTCGCGCTCGCCACTTGATCCTCAGATACCTGACATCAATGCACATTGCGCCGCGTTGCAGTTTGTGACACTGAGGGACAGATCGCTGCCAGCGGGATTGCATACGCGCCCGCGCTGCGATTAAAGGGGCAGCCTCTCGGGTCGGAGGCAGAGACAGAAACGACGGGGTAACCCGCATGACGGCGCAGTGGGGGGTGGCGCAAACCGCCCGTAGCTGCGCCCGGAGATCGCCATGATCAGATCCGAGTTGTTGCAGGAACTGCACAAGGACAATCCCGAACTGCGCGCCGACGAGATCGAGCAGGTCGTCGACATCTTCTTCGACGAGATCGCGCAGCGCCTTGCCGAAGGCGGGCGTGTCGAACTGCGCGGCTTCGGCGCCTTCTCGACCAGGGAGCGCGAGGCGCGCAGCGGCCGCAACCCGCGCACCGGCGAGACGGTCGACGTCCCCGGCAAGCGCGTGCCTTACTTCAAGGCCGGCAAGGAAATCCGCGAGCGCTTGAATAAGTAAGTTTGCGTGCCCGCATCCGCGGGCACGTCCTCGGCGAGTCTCAGGCCCTGCGGGCCTGATCGCCTGCGGCTCGCGCGCGTGCGCTCGCGGTCGCTTGCGCGACCGGAACCAGCGCCTTTCATTGATGATCGTGCCGATCCGGCCCGCCAATGGACGGGTCGCAAGGCCGAACGTCCGCCCACAGAGGCGGGTTCGCAAACAAGCTAAGCCGCGCGCGGCATATCGTCATGCGCGAGGTTCGGCATCGGCAGTTCGCGTTCCACGCCTATGGCGGTGAAGACCAGTTCGATCAGGCGCTCCGCCCCGCCGCTCGTCGCGAGGTCGACCGGCACGAGGCCGAGCGCCCCCATCTCCTCGATCGCATCGGCACCCTCGACGGCGATGATCCGGGGCACGCCCGGCATCCGCTGCTCGGCAAGCGGGGTGAGCTCGCGCGAGACCCCGGTGTCGCCGGTCGCGATCACCAGCACCTGCCGCCGGTCGATCCCGATCGCGTCCCAACTGCGCGGGTCGCCGGGGTTTGCGCGGTGCACGGCATAGCCGTCGGCGAGCGCCATCTGGAAACGGTCGTGATCCGCCTCGAGCGCGAGGTAGCCGACCTCGTTGTATTCGAGCGCATCAGCGAGCGCGCGGCCCACCGGCGTCATGCCGATGATCAGCACCGGCGCATCGTCGCCCGCCAGCTTCATGTCGGCCGGACCGCGCCGCAGCCGCCCGGCGAGCTTGCGCCCGAGATTGGAGACGACCGGCGTCACCGCGAGGCTGATTGCGATGGCGGTGACCATCGCCGAGACGAGGCGCGGCTCGGCAAGGCCCGCCACGGCGGGCAGCGCGAGCAGCACCAGGGTGAACTCGCTCCCCTGTCCGAGCAGGAAGCCGAGCTGGATCGACCCCGGCACCGACCAGCGGTTGAGCAACCCCGCCGCGACGTTGAAGGCGCACTTCAGCACGATCAGCCCGATCGTGACCCCGGCGACCATCATCCAGTCCCGCACCAGCAGCGCCGGATCGATCGACAGCCCGACCGAGATGAAGAAGAAGCTGAGGAACAGCCCGCGAAAGGCGTCAATTTCGGTCTGGACGAGGATGCGGTAGCGCGAATCCGCAACCGCCATCCCGCCGAGGAAGGCGCCGAGCGTCAGCGACAGGCCTGCGAGCCCTGTCGCCCACCCGGCGGCAAGCGCGATGAACAGCGCGGTTGCGGTATAGACCTCGGTGGTCCCGGCACGGGCGATCAGGCCGAACAGCGGTTCGGTAAGGTATCGCGCGAACAGCACCGCGACGGCGAAGGCGGCGAGCGCCTTGCCCCCGGCAAGCCCGAGCTGCGGCAGAAGGTCGCCCCCGCTCGCCAGCGCGCCCGCCGCGACCAGCAGGAGGATCGCGGCGATATCCTGGAAGATCAGGATCGACTGCGCGGCGCGGCCCACCGGGCAATCCTCCTGCCCCCGCTCGCGCACGAGGCCGATCACCACCGCGGTCGAGGACAGGCCCATGCCGAAGCCCGCGATCACCGCGAAGGCGGGCGGCAGGCCGACCGCCCAGAACAGCGCCGCAAACGCGCCCCCGGCGACGATCATCTGCAAGGATCCGAAGCCGAAGATGTTGCCCGCCTCGGCCCGGATCCGGCCGAGCGAGAAGTGCAGCCCCAGGTTGAACAGCAGGAACATCACCCCCGCCTCGGCCATCGCGGCGACCAGCGGTCCGCTGAAATCGTCCGCGAAGCCCAGGCTGGCGATGCCGAGCCCGAGGCCGAGATAGCCGACGATCGGGTTGAGGCGCAGCGCGCGGCTCGCAAGCGCGGCCCCGATGCCGAGGCCGAGCAGGGTAATCGCCGGCTGGATGGTCGCGACCACCGAATGTGCGCTGGAAGTGTCGCCCGCCATGTCCGCCCTGCTGCCTTGGGAAGTTCCCGCAATGGCAGATGGGGCCTCGCACCCGAGCTGGCAAGCGCCGCGTTCTCGGCGCTGGCCTTGCGGCGGTCACCTGTGGCAAGGCGCCCGAAGCGCGGGCGTGGCGGAATGGTAGACGCCGGGGACTTAAAATCCCCTGAGCTTTGCTCGTGCGGGTTCGAGTCCCGCCGCCCGTACCATCGCCGCCAGGGCCGCAGGTCAGCCGCCTAGGCGGCGAACGGGGTTGCGGCATTATCTCCCCCTTAACGCCTCACATCTAAGGCTCTTTGCGACAAGGCCGGGGCAAAAGCGTCCCGGGCACGCGTCCCGCCAGTGCCAGGACCAGGGGCTGTCGGGTTGGGACACGGACCTATGGAACCTGCAACGCACCCGGCGCCGCCGGAACCGACACCCATGCCGCCGGGCGCCGAACAGCGCGCTGCCCCGCGCTTCACCCTGCTGATCCGCGCGGCCAAGCTGGTGTCCGCACAGGGTGAATTTGTCTGCGTTATCCGCGATGTGTCCGAAACCGGCGTGAGCGTCCGGCTGTTCCACACCCTGCCTTCGTGCCCGTCCTTCGCGCTGCATATGCCCGCCGGCGCGGCCTACGAGATCAACCCCGTCTGGCGCCGCGACAACGAGGCGGGCTTCAGCTTCGTCGCACCGGTCGAGGTCGGCCGCCTGATCAACGAATCGGGCGAATACCCCAAGCGCGGCCTGCGTCTGGGGCTGTGTTTCCCGATCACCATCACCACGCTCGGCTCGGTCTTCGCGGCCGAGGTCGAAAACCTCTCCCAGCAGGGCGCGCGCCTGACCTGCGACCGGCTGCTGGCGATCGACCAGACCGTGCGGCTCGACCTGCCGGACACGCAGGGCAAGGCCCGTGAGGTGCGCGCCAAGGTGCGCTGGCGGCGCGACCTGCATTACGGGGTGGTGTTCGACGACACCTTCACGCTCGGTGAATTCGCAAGGCTGGCTGCCCGGCTCCAGGCACCAGCCCTGCTCGAGGGCAGCTGATCAGGCGGGCACGAAATTCAGCGCCACGCCGTTGATGCAGTGGCGCTTGCCGGTGGGCGCCGGCCCGTCACCGAAGATGTGCCCCAGATGCCCGCCGCAATCGGCACAATGCACTTCCGTGCGGGGATAGCCGATCAGGTAATCGGTCGAGGTGCCGACCGCGCCCTTGTCGATCGCCTGCCAGAAGCTCGGCCAGCCGGTGCCGCTGTCGAACTTGGTGGCCGAGGCATAGAGCGGATTGCCGCAGCCCGCGCATACGAAGGTGCCCTTGCGCTTCTCCTTGTTGAGCGGCGAGGTGAAGGGGCGCTCGGTCCCGGCGGTGCGCAGCACGTAATACTGATCGCGCGTCAGCAGCTTCTTCCACTCGGCATCGGTCTTGCCCTTGGGAAAGTTCTTCGCTTCCGCGGGCGAGGCACCGCAGGCGCTGACGAAGGGCAAGGCGGCAGCGATCGTCGCGGTGGCGGCCATGAGACGGCGGCGGTTCAGCAGGGGCAGGCGCATCGGGGGACAACTCCGTGGGGCGGGCATGACACCCGCTCCCCTTATACGTCGGTTCCGCCCCGCAGGTTTCACCCCTCAGAACGAGGTGATCTCGACCTCGAGCTTGCGGAAGCCGTGGACGAAATTCGCCCGCACCCGCTCGACATCGCCCGCCACGTGCACCCGCATCCGCCGCTTGTGCATTTCCTCGAGCAGCACCTTCAACTGCATCTCGGCGAGCCGCGCGCCCACGCAGCGGTGGATGCCGTAGCCGAAGGCCAGGTGGCGCCGCGCGTTCTCGCGCTCGATATCGAGCTTGTCGGGGTCGTCGAACACCTCCTCGTCGCGGTTGGCGCTGATGTACCACAGCACCAGCTTGTCGCCCTTCTTGATCGACTGCCCGAACACCTCGGTGTCCTCGGTCGCGGTGCGGCGCATATGTGCGAGCGGGGTCTGCATCCGCAGGCATTCCTGCACCGCGTTGGGGATCAGCTCCGGCCGCTCCTCGAACAGCTTGCGCTGCTCGGGGAACTTGTCGAGGCCGTGGATGATCCCGCTCATGGTGTTGCGGGTGGTGTCGTTCCCGCCGACGATCAGCAGGATCAGGTTGCCCATGAATTCCTCTGGCCGCATCTGGTTCATGGCTTCGGAATGGATCATCATGGAGATCAGGTCGCTGCCCGGCTCCTTGTCCATCGTCCGCTCGATCCACAGCGACTGGAAATAGGCCGCCATTTCCTGAAGGATGCCCCAGCGCACCTCGTCGAGCTCGCGCACGGTGGCGAGCTCGGTGTCGCCCGACCAGTCGGACCAGAAGGTCAGCAGGCGGCGGTCTTCCCAGGGGAAGCCGAAGAGGATCGCGAGCATCCCGGTGGTCAGCTCGATCGAGACGGTGTCAACCCAGTCGAACACCTTGCCGCGCGGCAGGGAATCGAGCAGCTCGCCCGTCCGCTGCCGGATCTCCGCCTCCATGTCGGCAATCGCGGAAGGCGTGAACTTCGGCGCGACGGTGCGGCGCTGGCCGGTGTGCTGCGGGCGGTCCATGGCGATGAACATCGGCAGCTCGCGGCGGTCGACGCCCGCGGCGGCAAGCTCCTCCTCGGTCAGCCGGTTGAGGATCGTGATGCCGCCATATTCCCAGCTCGATGAAAAGGTCTCGGGCAGGGCCTCGATGTGCTGGATCGCCTTGTGGCCGACCACCGCCCAATAGGGGCCGAAGGGGCTTTCCGGAATCCAGTGCAGCTGCCCGGCCTTGCGCATCTCGGCAAAGACCGGCTGCCAGCGGTCCTCGAAATAGATGTCGGACCGGCTCACGTCCCACGGGTGGGAATGCTGGAGCCGCTCCTCCGGATGGGCGGCGAGGTGCGCCTTCAGCGCTTCGTAGGCGGAAGGTTCGCGGCGAACCTGCGGACGTTGCACCGGGGTCGGCGGGGCGATGGTGGCCATGTCTGTCTCCCGTCGGGCAGCCTCTGGAACAGGGCCGCTCCGCTATGAGTCGCAGTCTGCCTCAACTGCCGCCCATGTCAACAATTCCGTTGCAATGCGGGACTGATCTGGGCAGCGTCCTAGGCGGCAAGGCTGGCGCCCTTGCGTCCCTTGTCGCGCCCCGCCCCGCCCGATTTCATGACGCGCTTGCGGAACAGCAGCGAGCCGCCCTTGACGATCCCCAACACCGCCACCGCCTGCCAGGCGAGCGCCACGGCGTGGGTCCACAGCTCGGGCTCCATCGCCGCCCGCGCGAGCATCGCGAAGGGCGAGGACAGCGGGAAGGCGATCGCGGCCAGCTCCAGCGTCGATCCGGGCTGCTTGATGGTGTAGGCGGCAAGGAAGAAGACCATTAGTTGCAGCATGGTCGCCGGCATCGACAGGGTCTGCACCTCGCGCACCGAGGCGGCCATCGAGCCGATCGTCAGGTACATCGCCCCGAGCAGCAGGTAGGCCATCGCGAAATAGATGACGCCCAGCGCCAGGAACAGCGGCCAGCCGACGGCGGGGGCGGGAAGGTTCGCCGGGTCGAAACCGGTCACCTGCGTGATCGCGCCTGCGCCCACCGACCACAGGCCGAAGCCCGCAAGCCCCCACACCGCGATGCCGACGAAGGAGACGGCGAGCATCGCGAAGAGCTTGCCCATGAACACCGCGTCCATCAGGATCGCGGCGGCAAGGATCTCGATGATCTTGTTCGCCTTCTCCTCGACGAGGTTCGAAAGCACCATGCCCGCGAGGAGCATCGTCAGGAGGAACAGCAGCAGCTGCGCGGCCTGCGCGGTCTGAACCCGGCTGGCCTTTTCCGATGCTGCGCTGGTGGCGACGAGCTCGGCGGCAACATCGGGGAAGGCGGTCGGCTCAGCCTCGGTCGCGTGGCCGGCGAGGAGGGCGACCGGCCCCTGCCAGCGCGCGACCTGCCCATCGGTGCCGACCAGCACCGGCCGGGCGAGCGAGCCGGTGAGGATCGCCGCGTAATTCCCGCGCCGCGCCTCCATGAAGGCGCGCGCGTCGAAGGCGGGATCGCCCGCCGCCTCAGGCACGTCGCGCAGCACCGGCAAGGCGCTGCCCAGCTGCGGAGCGAGCCGGTCGGCGGCGGCGCGCAGCTTCGCGTTGTCCGCCGGCGCCATCGCGAGGCCGACCTCCACGCTCACCGTGTCGCGCTGCACCGCCCCGCCGATGCCTCCGGCAAGCCCGCCGATCAGCACCGGGAAGAGCGGCCCCAGCAGGAAGAAGATGAAGGCGCGGCTGAACAGCACCGCGACGAAATCACGCCGGGCGACGACCCAGGCGGCTTCCATCGCCGACAAGCGCGGGCGGGCGGGCAGATCGGTCATGCGCGGGCTCCTTCGGCGTCGGCCTGAAGCTGGCGGGCAGCGGCCTCGCCGGCGATGGCGACGAAGGCATCGTGCAGCCCGGCGCGCTCGATGGAGAGCGAGAGGATGCCCGCCTCGCCCTCGATCAGGCCTTTCAGCAGCGGCTCGATCCCGGTCGCGGGCAGCGGGAAGTGGAAGAAGTCGCCGTTGCGGCGGGTCTCCTTGGGCAGCGCGGCGAGCCATGCGCCCTCGCGCGCGCGGGTCTCGAGACGCACCTGCGCCGGGATCCGGTCGCGCGCCGCCTCGACAGAGCCCGCATAGGGCACCTTCCCCCCGGCGATGATCGCCACGCCCTCGCACAGCCGCTCGGCATGGTGAATGACGTGGGTCGAGAAGATCACCGTCACCCCGTCGTCGGCGAGCGCGCGGATCATCATCTCGAGCTTGCCCTGGTTGATCGCGTCGAGGCCCGAGAAGGGCTCGTCGAGCACCACCAGCCGGGGCTTGTGGACCAGCGTGCCGAGCAGCTGGACGGTCTGCGCCATGCCCTTGGAAAGCTGGCGGATCTGGCGGTCCGCCGCATGGGCAAGGCCGTGGCGCTCGAGCAGCTCGACCGCACGCTTGCGGCCCTCCTTCAGCGGCAGCCCCCGCAGCGCGCCCATGAAGGCGATCGCCTCGATACATCTCATCGCCGGGTAGAGCCCGCGCTCCTCGGGGAGGTAGCCGATCAGCCGGCCGATATCGTGCGGGCGGTCATGCCCGAAGACCCGGCGCACGCCTTCGTCCGGGTCGATGATGCCGAGCACCATCCGCAAGGTCGTGGTCTTCCCCGCGCCGTTCGGGCCGAGAATGCCGTAGATCGCGCCCTCGGGGACGGAGATGTCCACCCCGTCAACCGCGCGCGTGCCGTCGAAGCTCTTGACCAGCCCGCGTGCCTCTATCGCCAGCGGCCGCCCGTCCGCCGGGATGGCGCTATAGCCTCCCGCGTGATTGCCCGCCTGCATCCGATCGCTTACCGCCATATCCATGGCATACGCGGTTAGCGGGCAGGATTAAACGGGAGCCTCTCCGGATATGGTTAACGCTGCCGCAAGTCTTGCCGATAGAGTGCGCGAGCGGGCGCTCGCCTTCGGCTTCGCGACGTGCGGGTTCGCCAGCGCCGCCGAGGACCCGCTGCGATCGGACCGGCTCGACCAGTGGCTCGGCGAGGGGCACCACGGGACGATGGAATGGATGGAGACGCGGCGCGCGCACCGCCGGTCTCCCCAGGGACTCTGGCCCGAGGCGAGGAGCGTCATCGCACTCGGCATGAGCTATGCGCCCGCCCACGACCCGCTGGCGCTGGAAGGCTCGGACGAACACGCGCGCATCTCGGTCTATGCGCAAGGGCGGGACTACCACGATGTCGTCAAGAAGCGCCTGAAGGCCCTCGCCCGCTGGCTGGTCGCCGAGGTGCCGGGGGCCGAGGTCAAGGTCTTCGTCGACACCGCGCCGGTGATGGAAAAACCCTTGGGCGAGGCGGCGGGGATCGGGTGGCAGGGCAAGCACACCAATCTCGTCAGCCCCACCCACGGAAGCTGGCTGTTTCTGGGCGCGATCTACACCACGCTCGACCTCGCCCCGGCAGAGCCGCACCGCGACCAGTGCGGGAGCTGCCGCGCGTGCCTCGATGCCTGCCCCACCGACGCCTTCCCCGTGCCCTATCGGCTGGATGCGCGGCGCTGCATCTCCTACCTCACCATCGAACACAACGGCCCGGTGCCGGAGGAGCTGCGCGCGGCGCTCGGCAACCGCATCTACGGCTGCGACGATTGCCTCGCGGTGTGCCCCTGGAACAAGTTTGCCTCCGCCGCGCAGGCGATCGCCGAGTTCCTCCCCCGCGCCGAGCTGGTCGCCCCGCGTCTCGGCGAATTGCTGGCATTGGACGATGCGGGGTTCCGGGCGCTGTTCGCGGGCTCGCCGATCAAGCGGATCGGGCGGGACAGGTTCATCCGCAACTGCCTCTATGCGGCGGGGAACAGCGGTGACGCCGGGCTGATCCCACGGGTGGAGGCATTGGCGAGGGACCCCGATCCGGTCGTCGCAGAGGCGGCGCAGTGGGCCTTGGGAAGGCTCGGCGCTGTGTCCCCCCTCCCCTTGGGGAGGGGGTAGGGGGTGGGGGCTCCCCGCCAGCGGCCACGCGGCGGCGCAGCCGCAGGCAAGTTCGCGCCGAAGAGCCAGGATGCCAAGAGGATGCGTCGGCGGATCAAGGCGAGGCCCTGACCCGCGAGCGCGATGCGGTCGTTGCCGAAGCGACGGTGCGGTCTCTGGAAAACCTCCGGGGGCTGCCCTCCCTCTCCCCGCGGGGAGGGATCGGGGTTCGGGGGCTCCCCCGCCTGCGGCCACGTGCGAGGCCTGCGCCCAACCCCTCCGGCAAGCGGGAGGGGAGACGCTAGACAAGATCCTTCAGCGCCACCTCGGGATCTGCCAACTGCGCCGGGTCGATCCGCCCGCAGCCGCTCTCGAGCAGCTTGCGCGCCTGGACATAGTCCTTCATCGTCCCCACGCAGTCGAAGGCGATGGGCCTGCCTTCCTTCAGATAGACCACCGTGAACTTGCGGCTCTCCGGATCGCCGCGCAGCACCGTCGCGTCGAAGCCGATGCTGAGGCCTGCGGTCTGCAGCTTGAGGTCATACTGGTTCGACCAGAACCACGGCAGCGCGTGGTAGGGTCTGCCCTCGCCCATGATCGCCTTCGCCGCCGTGTTGGCCATGTCGTGGGCGTTCTGCACGGATTCGAGGCGGATCACGTCGCCGCCGGCGAAGGGGTTGGCGTGCGCGGCACAATCGCCGATCGCGTAGACATCCTCGAGCGTGGTGCGGCAGTATTCGTCGACGTCGACCCCGCTCGATCCCGCCGCGCCGGCGGCGATCAGCGGGCCGACGGCAGGGACGATGCCGATGCCGACCACCACCATGTCGCAGGGCACTTCCTCGCCATCATCGAGCCGGACGCCGGTGACCTTTTCCGTCCCGAGCACCGCCTGCACGCCGGTCGCAAGCCGCACGTCGACGCCCTGGCGGCGGTGTTCGGCCGCGTAGAAGTCGGACAGCTCCTCCCCCGCCACCCGCGCGAGCAGGCGGGGGAGCATCTCGACGAGCGTCACCGCGCAACCGAGCTTCCGCAGCACCGCGGCCGCCTCGAGCCCGATATAGCCGCCGCCGATCACCACCGCGCGCCTCGCCCCGTCGGCCAGCGCCTGCATCATCGCGTCGGCATCGCCCTTGTCGCGCACGTAAAAGACGCCCGGCAGCACCGCGCCCGGGACCGGCAGGCGGCGCGGATCGCCGCCGCCCGACCAGATCAGCGTGCCGTAGCCGACCTCGCCGCCGTCGTTCAGCGTCAGGCGGTGCGCCGCCGGGTCGATCGCGGTGACGGCCGCACCCAGCCGCAGGGCGATGTCCTTCTCCGCCCAGAAGGTCTCGGGCCGGATCATGATCCGCTCGAAGCCCTTGTCCCCGGCAAGATACTCCTTGGACAGCGGCGGCCGCTCGTAAGGCGGCGCACGGTCGCGGCCGATCATCAGGATCGAGCCGGCAAAGCCGTGCTGGCGCAGCGCGATCGCCGCCTGCGCCCCGCCGTGGCCGGTGCCGACGATGACCACGTCGGCGGTGTCGGTGGTGGATGTCATCCTGTCTTCATGCCCTTGCCGAGACCCTCGCCCCCTGGTGTGCCGGATTTGGCCCAAGGGTCAACCTCGCGGATTGGCAGGACCGCCCCCCCCTCCCCGCCGGGGAGGGGGCTGGGGGGAGGGGGCCCCGCCAGCGGCCACGCGCGGCCCGCGGCCGCGACCTTACCGCTCCAGCAAATTCCTCGCCTGGCTGGCGATCTGCGCGAGCATCGCCGCGCCGACCGGGGGACGCGCCTGCGCGCGGGCGACCATCGCCCGGAACTGCGCGACGCCGCTGGCATTGCGCTCCGCCCAGGCCGCCACCGCCCCGCGCGGATCGGCCTTGCCGTCCTTCGTCGCGATCTGTCGGCGCAGAAACTCGATGCGCATCTGCTGGATATCGCGCGCAAGGCCCGAGACCAGCAGCCGCTCCCAGACATCGGAGGGCGTCATGTAGGCGGCGGTCCCCTGCGCCCAGTCGAGGCCGAGGAGCGTGCCGACATCGGTGAAGGCGTGCGTCAGCAAGCACGGCTCGATCCCCGTCGCCCCGGCGGCCTGCGCAAGGCCCACCGCGCCGTCGAAGTCGAACATCGCCGCGACCCGCGCCGCCAGCGGCTCGGGCGTGCCGAGCGCGACGAAGCTGTCGCGAAGCGCCCGCGAGCGGGCGCGCGGCTCGTCGGTGAGCAGTTCCTCGCGGCCCGCGATCAGCGTGTCGACGTCCTTCTGCAAGGCTGCGATCAGCGCGCCTGCCGCGACATTGCCGGCGGCGGTGCGCAACACGTCGCTCATCAGGTTGCCGACCGCCGCGGCGAGGCGGCCGAACAGCGCGAGGCGCGCGGCCTCGGGGATGTCGGCGGTCTCGATGTCGCGCCACAGCGCATCGAGCCCGAACAGGCGTTCGGCGACGACAAAGGCTGCGGCGACCTCGGCAAGGCCCACGCCCTCCTCTTCGGCGAGCTCGAAGGGATGGACCATGCCCATGCGGTTGACGAGGCGGTTGGAAAGGCTGGTCGCAATCATCTCGCGGCGCAGCCGGTGATTGCGGATCTCCTCGGCATAGGTCTTGCGCATCGCCGAGGGGAAGCGCGCGAGCAGCAGCGGCTCGAGCACCGGGTCGTCGGGCAGCGTGCTGCCCTCGATCGCGTCCTGAAGCGCGAGCTTGGCCGAGGACAGCAGCACCGCGAGCTCGGGCCGGGTCAGGCCGGCGCCGTCGGCGGCACGGCGGGTCAGGGCCTCGCCGTCGGCCAGACCCTCGGTGCGGCGATCGAGGTCGCCCGCCTCCTCGAGCCGCTCGATCAGGCGCACATAGGCCGGCATAGCCCCGGCCCCGCCACTCTCGGCGATCGACAGGGCGAGCGCCTGGAGGCGGTTGTCCTCGAGCACCAGCGTGGCGACTTCGTCGGTCATGCTGGCCAGCAGCGTGTTGCGCTTTGTCTCGGTAAGCTTGCCGCTGGCGGTGGCGGCGGCCAGCGCGATCTTGATGTTGACCTCGTTGTCCGAGCAATCGACGCCGGCCGAATTGTCGATGAAGTCGGTGTTGATGCGGCCGCCGTTCAGGGCGAAGCTGATGCGCCCGGCTTGGGTCACGCCGAGGTTCGCACCCTCCCCGATTACCCGCGCGCGCACCTCGGTGCCGTCGATCCGCAGCGCGTCGTTGGCGGGGTCGCCGACCGCGATGTTGTTCTCCTGCGGGGCCTTCACGTAGGTGCCGATGCCGCCGAACCAGAGCAGGTCGACCGGCGCCTTGAGGATCGCGGTGATCAGCGCCTCGGGCTCGATCTCCTTCACATCGATGCCGAGCACCGCGCGCGCCTGCTTCGACAGCTTGATCGTCTTGGCGGTGCGCGGGAAGACCCCGCCGCCCTTGGAGATCAGCGCCTTGTCGTAATCGTCCCAGCTCGAGCGCGGCAGCGCGAACATCCGCGCCCGCTCCTGCCAGCTGGCTGCGGGATCGGGGCTGGGATCGATGAAGATGTGCCGGTGATCGAAGGCGGCGACGAGTTTCAGGGCCTTGGACAGCAGCATCCCGTTGCCGAACACGTCGCCGGACATATCGCCGCAGCCGACCACGGTGACGGGATCGTTCTGCACGTCCACGCCCAGCTCGCGGAAGTGGCGCTGGACGCTGAGCCACGCGCCGCGCGCGGTGATACCCATCGCCTTGTGGTCGTAGCCGTTCGAGCCCCCGCTGGCGAAGGCGTCGTCGAGCCAGAAGTCGCGCGATTGGGCGATGCCGTTGGCAATGTCGGAGAAGGTCGCGGTGCCCTTGTCGGCGGCGACCACGAAATAGGGGTCTTCGCCATCCAGCACCTCGACGCCGTGGGGATGCACCACGCGTCCCTCCACGATGTTGTCGGTGAGCGACAGCAGGGTGCGGATGAAAATCTCGTAGGACGCGCGGCCCTCGGCGGCCCAGCCCTCGCGGTCGATCGCGGGGTTGGGGAGCTGCTTGGGATAGAACCCGCCCTTGGCCCCGGTCGGCACGATCACCGCGTTCTTGACGCGCTGGGCCTTCATCAGGCCGAGGATCTCGGTGCGGAAGTCGTCGCGCCGGTCGGACCAGCGAAGGCCCCCGCGCGCCACCGCGCCCGAGCGCAGGTGGATGCCCTCGACGCGCGCCGAATAGACGAAGATCTCGCGCCACGGCACGGGCTTGGGCAGGCCCGGCACCAGCGCGGAATCGAGCTTGAAGGCGAGCGCCTCCTCGGACGCCGGGGCGAAGGCGTTGGTGCGCAGCACCGCGGCGAGCACCGCGCGATAGAGGCGCAGCAGGCGGTCGTCGTTGCTGGCGGTGACCTTGGCAAGGCCGCGGGTGAAGGCGCTCTGCGCGGCGGCGGCCGCCTCCTCGCGGTCGCCCGCGAAGGCGGGGTCGTGGTGCGCCTTGAACAGCTCGACCATCGCACGGGTCACCTGCGGCGCGGCCACCAGCGCATCGACCACCGTGCCGATGGTGAAGCTCACCCCCGTCTGGCGCAGGTAGCGGTAGATCGCGCGCATCCAGTTGGCCTCGCGCGGGGCGAGACTGGCGGCGGCGACGAGGCGGTTGAAGGGATCGTCCTCGGCCTGCCCGTTGAGCACCGCGGCGAGCGCCGCCTCGATCGCGTCCGCGCGTTCGAGCAGCGCACCCGCCTCGCGCCCGGCGGGCAGGCTCAGCAGGAACTCGTCGATTGCGCCGAGCGACGCATCGGCGAGCGGCGTCGGCATTTCGGCGAGCACCCGGAAGCCGAAATTCTCGAGCGCCGGGACCGCATCGGACAGCGCCAGCGTGCCCTTCAGCACATAGACCTTGAGCCGGAGCGTCTGCGGCCCGTCGGCGGGCAGGCGGTAGAGCCGCACCAGCCGCTCGATCCGCTCGCCCTCCCCTTCGCCCAGCGCAAGGCTGCGCAGGCGGGCGATGTCGCGCGCCGCCTCCTCGGGGCCATAGGCGAGGCGGTAGCCGGTCGGGAAAGCGGGGGCATAGCGCGCGGCGAGCGCGGCGGCACGGCCTTCCTCCTCGAAGGCGGCGAGGTGGGTCGCGACCGCCTCGTTCCAGCCGCGCAGCAGGTCGAAGAGTTCGGCCTCGATGGCGGCATCGTCGGGCAGGGTGTCGCAGGCGCGCACGTCGATCAGGAAGCGCAGCAGCGCGAGCGTGCTGCTCTCGACCGACAGGCTCCAGTCGAGCAGCTGCGCGCCGGACGTGCGCAGCAGCATCGCCTGGATCTGGAGTCGGACGTCGGTGGACAGCTGGTCGCGCGGCAGCCACACGAAGGCGAAGACGTGGCGCTCGAGCGTGGCGCGCACCATGATGAGGCGCGGGCGCGGACGGTCGATCAGCACCATCTTGGCAGTGACGAGCTCGGCCACACGGTCGGGCTCGAAGGCGGTGAGCAGGTCGTTGGGCAGCGAGGTGAAGGCGTGCACCAGCGCCTTGCCGTTGTGCCCGTGCGGATCGAAGCCGAGCTTGGCGGTCAGCTCGTCCACCATCCGGCGCAGCACCGGCACCTCGTGCGGGCGCTCGTTCATCGCCGCGCTGGTCCACAGGCCGGCGTGGATCGAGAGCGCGGTGATCGCCCCGTTATTGCGCACCGGCACGATGAACAGGTCGAGCGGGCTTGCGCGGTGGACCCGCGACTGGACGTTGGACTTGATCGCCAGCAGCGGCCTCACGCGCCCGGCGGCCTCCTCGCTGTCGAACCAGGCGAAGGCGCGTTCGTAGCTGACGGCGGCGAGCAGGTCGTTCGCCGAGGCGCGGCAGATGCCGAGCCGATCGGCGATCGTGCCGTCGCGGTGGCGGGTGAGATGGCCCAGCTGGGTCAGCATCCCGCCGCCGAGCCACGCCAGCAATGCGCCCATCTCGGGGTCGAGCGCACCTGCCGCCTCGGCATCGGCGGTGATCGCCGCCTGCATCCCCGGCCAGTCCGCCACCGCCGCGTGGACATCGCCGAGCGTGGTCTCGAGCGCCTCGAGAAGCTCGCGGCGCTGGCGCGCATCGACGCGCGGGGTCTCGATATAGATCAGCGATTCGCGCGCGCCGTCCTTGCCGAGGCGGGTGATCGTGCCGCCGCCATCGCGCTCCACGGGGACAACGGGGTGAAGCAGCAGGTCGATGTCCACGCCCTGTGCGGCGATGGTGGCGGCGATCGAATCGACGAGGAAGGGCTGGTCGTCGTTGATGACCGCGATCCTGAGGTGGCGGCGCTCCCCCCCGGCGGATTCCAGCTGGATCACCGGCTGTCCCGGCGCACGAATCGCGCCGGCGGCGAGCAGGTAGCCGGCCGCCTCGTCCAGCACGCTCTTCTCGGTGGCCGCATCGCCGGGCAGGAGGGACGCCTCCAGCTGCAGACGCAAGGCCTTGATCAGCGCTTTCGAAGGCGCGGCGGCGACGGGTTTCGACCCCATTGAAGGCTCCTGTCCAACCTGCGTTCCGGCTTCGACTTGAAGCAATTATGTTGTGCCGGATTGTTCTATTCGTGTCTTGCGCGATACAGGCTTTCTGCCTCGCCACGCAAGCGCGATGATCGATTAGGATGACGCCGCCGCGACGCTCTGGCAGGCGTCCATGGTGAGTTCGAGCGAGCGGATGCGCGCTTCGGGATCGTAGGTCGCGCCGCACAGCATGATCTCGTCGGCCCCGGTGCGGCGCACGAAGGCGGCAATGCCCTCGCGCACCTGCGCCGGCGTGCCGACGGCGGCGGCTTGCCCCAGGTGGGCGAGCATCGCCTGCGCGCTGGCCGGGAGGGTGTCGGCATAATCGGCGACCGGCGGCGGTAGCCTGCCCGGCTGACCGGTGCGCAGCCGCACGAAGCTCTGCTGCTGCGAGGAGGCGACGAGCCGTGCCTCGGCCTCGGTCTCGGCGGCGAAGACGTTCATCGCGACCATCACGTGCGGCCGCGCCAGCGCCTCGGAGGGCTGGAAGTCGCGGCGATAGACCGCGAGCGCGGCGTCGAGGTGATCGGGGGCGAAGTGCGCGGCGAAGGCGTAGGGCAGGCCCAGCTTCGCGGCGAGCTGCGCGCCGAACAGGCTCGAGCCGAGCATCCACAGCTGAACCTGCGCGCCGAAGCCGGGGGTTGCCTTGATCGGCAGGTCATGGTCCCCGGTCAGCAGCGCGCGCAACTCGACCACGTCCTGCGGGAAATACTCTGCGGCCTGGTGGAGGTTCTTCCTGAGCGCCCGCTGGAGCTCCGGCCCCGCCCCCGGCGCGCGGCCGAGCCCGAGGTCGATGCGCCCCGGAAACAGGGCATCCAAGGTGCCGAACTGCTCGGCGATCTGGAAAGGGGTGTGGTTGGGCAACATGATCCCGCCCGATCCGATGCGGATGCGGTGCGTCGCGTTGCCGACATGGGCGAGCACGACCGAGGTCGCCCCGCCCGCGATCCCGTCCATCGCGTGATGCTCGGCCACCCAGAACCGGTCGCACCCGAAGCGTTCGGCGGCGCGGGCGAGATCGGCGGTGGCGGCGAAGGCTTCGGCCAGCGTGCCGCCTTCGCGCACCGGGACGAGATCGAGGACGGCGAAACGGGTCATCGCGGCTGCTCCTGCTGCTGCTGCTGCGGCGGCGACGGCTGGGCCGGGCCGGGGCTGCCCATGTCGATATTCTCGCCCAGTTGCGCAAGGTAGCCCTGCGCGGTGGCGGCCTCGGGCGTGCCGGGGGCAAGGTCGATCACCGAACGCCAGCTCGCCCGCGCCGCCGCCTCGCGCCCGCCGAGCACCGCGATGAGCCCGGCCTCGAGCCCGGTGGCCGGATCGCTGGGTCCAAGCGTCGCCGCCCGCTCGATCGCGGCCTGCGCCTCGGGGAGACGTTCAAGCCGGCGCAGCAAGGTCGCCTTGAGGAGCCAGCCCTCGGGGCGGTCCGGCGCGCGGGTCGTGGCGGTCTCGAGCGCGGCGAGCGCCTCGTCCGGGCGCTGGAGGGCGACCAGCGCGCGGGCGCGGTCGGTCGCGGCGATGGCCTCGAGCACCGGATATTTCGCTCGCGCCGCATCGGCCCCGGCCAGCGCCAGCAGCCCCTCGGCCCCGGCGGCATCACCGCTGGCGAGGGCGGCGTTGCCGGCGAGCGCGGCGAAGCGGGCGCGGGCGCGCACCTCGTCCTCGGGCGTCTCGGCGCGGGCGGCGGCGAAGGCGGCGCGGGCGTCGTCCCACAGCGCCAAGCGGCTCGCGGCGGTGCCGAGGCACAGGTTGGCGAGCACGCGGTCGGTGCCGGTGGTCTCGGACCGGCGGATCTGTGCCATGGCATTGGCCCGCGCCGGGTCCTCCTCGAGCTGGGCGAGGCATCCCTCGAACCACGCGCTGGTGAGCTCCGCGTTCCCGGCCTCCACGCCGTCACGCCGCACCGGGCGGTCGCGCACCAGATCGTCCCCCTGCATCCCCCCCGCCAGCGGGTTGGGTCCGACTTGCATCAGCAGGGCGAGGAGCAGGGACATGGGCCTTCTATCCGTAGAATTCGGCCACCACGGCCTTGAGGAGGGCGATATCGCTCTCCCGCGAGAGGCGATGGTCGCCGTCCTCTACCAGCGTCACCTGAACGTCGCCCGACCGCAGCGCCGCCTTGAGGCGGAGCGAGATGTCGTAGGGCACGTCCGTATCGGCCTTGCCGTGGATCAGGCGCACCGGGCAGGCGAGGTCGATTTCCCGGCCGAGCCGCAAGTGGCATTCGGCATCGGCGAAGAAGCCGGGATGGGTGGGCGTCGGCTCGGGGCCGTAGGGGTTGGGCTCGAGGATCGTCTCCCCCGCCGCCAGCTGCGCGCGCTGTTCGGCGGTGTAGCCCCACTGGGTGAAGTCGGGCGCCGCGGCGATGCCGACGAGGCCTGCGAGACGGTGCCTGAGGTGCTCGGCAACCAGCAGCATCAGCCACCCGCCCATCGACGAGCCGACCAGCAGCACCGGGCCGCTGACATAGCTCGCGACCAGCGCCAGTACCTCGTCGCGCCACTTCGACAGCATCCCGTCCGCGAAGTCACCGTCGCTCGCGCCGCAGCCCGAATAGTCGAGCAGCAGGCAGGCGCGGCCCTGCGCCTGCGCCTCGGCAAACAGCGCGCTCGCCTTGCTGCCGCCCATGTCGGACATGTAGCCGGGGAGGAACACGCAGCACGGCCCCGCGCCGTCGGTATAGCGGAAGGCGACGCGGCGGCCATCGTAGAGGGTGTGGTACAGAATGTCGTTCATCGCCGCCTCATGCCTTGCGCCGGCGGGGCGGCGCAAGCATTGTCACCATAGCGCAATCGGAGAGGGATAGGCGCCTGCCCATGATCAAGACCGAACCTGCGGCCCAGCCCGCGCCCACGAACATCACCCGTCGCAGCCTGTTCGCCCTCGCCGGCGCGGGCGCCGCCGTCGCCGCTGCCCCTGCCGCCGCCACCGGCTTCGGCAAGGGCTTCACCCACGCCGTCGCCAGCGGCGAGCCGGCGGCGAAATCGGTGCTGCTTTGGACCCGCTACGTCGCCGATGCCGATACACCGCTGACCTGGCAGGTGAGCGAGACCGAGAACTTCGCCAGGCCCGTGGCGGAAGGCTCCGTCACCGCATCGGCGGACCGGGACTGGTGCGCCAAGGGCGTCGCCACCGGGCTCGCGCCCGACCGCTGGTATTTCTACCGCTTCCTCGCGCCCGACGGCACCGCCTCGCCCATCGGGCGCACCCGCACCCTGCCGGAGGGCAAGACCGGCCGCTTCCTGCTGGCGGTGTTCTCCTGCTCCAATTTCGGCTTCGGCTGGTTCAACGCCTACGGCCACGCGGCGAGCGCCAACGACGCCGATCTCGCGGTGCATGTCGGCGACTACATCTACGAATATGCGCGCGGCAATTACCCCTCGGCCACCCAGACCATCGAAGGCCGCGTGCTGGAGCCCGCCAACGAGCTCGTCGCGCTTGCCGACTACCGTCTACGCTACGCCACCTACCGCGCCGATCCGGACTGCCAGCGCCTCCACCAGGTGCTGCCGATGATCTCCTGCTGGGACGATCACGAAAGCGCCAACGACAGCTGGACCGGCGGGGCCGAGAACCACCAGCCGGCGACCGAGGGCGACTGGGCAGTGCGCAAGGCCGCCGCCAAGCGCGCCTACCGCGAATGGATGCCGGTCGGCGAGGAGGCCTATGCCACCTACCAGATCGGCGATCTTGCCACCCTGTTCAAGCTCGACACCCGGCTCGAGGGGCGCGAGCAGCAGTTCAGCCTTGCCGCCGTGATGGCCGGGAAGACCGATCCGCAGGCGCTCGACGCCGCGCTCGCCGCCTTCCGCGACGGGCAATGGGCAGACCGGAACCGTCAACTGCTCGGGGCGGCCCAGCAGGACTGGCTCGTCAAGGGCCTCGCCGCCTCGACCCGGTCGGGCACCCAGTGGCAGGTGCTCTGCCAGCAGGTGAACATGGGCAACCTCAAGACGCCGCGCGCCTTTGCCGAGGGGATCGGCGGGGGCCTCCCTGATTTCGTGCGCCAGCGCCTTACGGCCGCGGTCGCCGCGAGCAAGGTCGGCCTGCCCTCCAACATGGACGCCTGGGACGGCTACCCCGCCGCGCGCGAGCGGGTGTTCAAGGCCGCGCTCGATGCCGACGCCAATCTCGTCGTGCTGGCGGGCGACAGCCACAACGCCTGGGCCTTCGACCTCGCCCACGAGGGCAAGCCGGTCGGCGTCGAGTTCGCCGGCCAGTCGGTGAGCTCGCCCGGCTTCGAAAGCTACCTCAATTTCCTCAAGCCCGATGCGCTTGCGGCGGCGCTGGTGGCCGAGAACAGCCAGCTGAAATGGGCCGACACCGCCCAGCGCGGCTATATGCTGGTGGAGCTGACCCCGGCGACGGTGGCGACCGAATACCGCTTCACCGGCGGCGCGAAGCAACGCGCGGCGCAGCTGGCGGGGACCAAGCGGATCACCAGCGCGAAGGGTTCGGGCAAGCTGGCGATGTAAGGCTGTAAACGCCTCGCCACTTGGGCCGAAGCGGCCTCGCTACTTTGGCGAGAAGCGCGAGAGGTGGTTGCTTTAGCGCCGTTATCCCCAGCGGAGTCAGCCCGAGAACAAAACGTGGCTGGACTCATTGCCCGCTCTGTGGATTCCTACAATGTGATTGTTCCGAAAAGCGAAAACCCCGGCGGTGCGAACGCCGGGGCTTCTCGGGGCAACTCCCACCCAAGTTTGTCCGGGGGTGGGAGCGGGATAATCCCCGCTACGGGGTGGGAATACCCACACCGGGGATTCCTCGTCAAGTCCGGTCGTCACATGGAAAGGATAAATCCATGATCGTTGAACGACCCAAGCGCCCCGAGCGGGCACCATACTCTCCAGAAGTCTACTGCGAGGTTAAACGCAGGCTCGCCGCTGGCGAGTTCCAGCACGACATCGCAGCCGATCTCGATTGGAACCAAGGACGGGTGTCCGAAGTGAAGACTGGGAAGCGGGGCGCTGACCACCAGCCCACGCTGTTCTAGCCTTTGGCGGGGCTGGCCTTCGGGTCGGCTCCGTTTTTCAATTCCCGCCGCTTCTGCCCCAACGGGGTGATCGGCTCGTGTTTCTGGTGCGAATTGCGCAGCATGCGCTTCAGCGCCTCGTCCTCTTTGTCTGATCGGAGTGTTCCATGACACCTCAAGAGCCGCATCCAAGTGCGGACGACTTTGCGAAGGCCATAGGCTATCTCTGCATTGCGACAGCGCGGCTAGACTACGGCGTAGCCCTCTTGGTCCAAGAGCTATCGGGGGTGGACGAGAAAACAACCGCTTGCATCTTGGCGAACGACCAACTCGCAAAGCGATGCGAAACGGCCAAGCGTCTGATCCTGCTTAAAGTGAGCCACTCCGACTGGCGAGATGACGCAACCAAGGCATTGGACGTCATAATCAACGAAATCGCCCCGAGGCGGAATAGATACATCCACGACGGATGGTCTTTCGATGCTGAAGGCGCCCAACGCGAAGACAGAAGCGTGAAAGTGTCCAAGACGCCCCACAACGGCCAAACGGTTACTTTCAACGCGAAATACTCAACACCAATCGATCATCTACAAGAAATGATCGATGTGTGCGAGATGGCATACACCGAACTCACATTCATTCGGCGAGACTACAAGGTTCTGAAGCAAACAGGGCAGCCCTTAAAAGCTCTGCACTTGAATCGCGAGCTGTCCACATACTCTTTTCGAGGTAGAATCCGATAGCACGCGTCAGCGGGGCCGCGCCCGCCTCGATCACCTCCTCGGAAATCTAGATCTTGGTATCCGACTCGCTCATCTCTGGGCTGCTTTCTTCAGTGTTTGATGCCTCGCTTGCTTTCCATTGATGCCTCGCGTAACCCCGCCGCTGCATCAACTTCATCAACTTGCGCGTGACTTTTTCCTGTTGGAGGCCTACCTCACCGCGCATGGCACGCTCGCTCGCCACCACCCGCACCACCACCACGACCCGGACGACCATCCGGGGGCGGCGGCGCGCGCGATAAGCAGGCAGCCCGCCGCCCGGTCCGGGGCGGCGCGGTGTTCTCCCCAGACCGGTTCTCGCACACAACACCGCTCTTCCGGTGCGTCACCCTTTGCCTTAAGGGCCGCCCAAACGAGACGGACCTGCGACGATGACCGAACTGCTCAAGATCAGCCTGCCCGACGGATCGGTGCGCGAGATGCCCGCCGGGAGCACCCCTGCGGACGTCGCCGCCGCGATCGGCCCGGGCCTCGCCAAGGCGGCGCTCGCTGCGCGGGTCAACGGCGAGCTGCGCGACCTCGCCCGCCCCTTCGAGGGTGACGCCGAACTCGCGCTGGTGACGGCCCGCGACGAGGCCGATGCGCTCGAACTCGCCCGCCACGACTATGCCCATGTGCTGGCCGAGGCGGTGCAGGCGCTGTGGCCCGGCACGCAGATCACCTTCGGCCCGGCGACCGACGACGGCTTCTACTACGACGTGAAGGCGCCCGACACGCGCGAGCCCTTCGGCATGGACGATCTCCCCGCCATCGAGGCGAAGATGCGCGAGATCATCCGCGCCGACAAGCCGCTGCGCCGCGAGGTGTGGAGCCGCGAGGACCTGATCGCCAAGTGGTCGTCCGAGGGCGAGACCTTCAAGGCCGAGTGGGCGAAGGAACTGCCCGAGGGCGAGGAGCTGACGGTCTACTGGTCGGGGAGCGACTGGCTCGACATGTGCCGTGGGCCCCACCTGCCCTCCACCGGCAAGCTCGATCCCGACGCCTTCAAGCTGATGCGTGTCGCGGGGGCCTATTGGCGCGGCGATCAGAGCAATGCGCAATTGACGCGCATCTACGGCACCGGCTGGCTCAACAAGAAGCAGTTGCAGGCCCACCTCATGCGGCTGGAGGAAGCCGCCAAGCGCGACCATCGCAAACTCGGCCGCGAGATGGACCTGTTCCACCTGCAGGAGGAGGCCCACGGGAGCGTCTTCTGGCACCCCAAGGGCTATCGCATCTGGCGCGAGCTCGAGGCCTATATGCGCCGCAAGATGGACGGCGCGGGCTACCGCGAGATCAAGACACCGCAGCTGATGGACGTGCGCCAGTGGACGCAATCCGGCCACTGGGGGAAGTATGCACAGAATATGTTCGCGGTCCCGGACATCGTGCCCGACGTCGACGAGGAGAGCGGTGTCGCCTCCCCCAAGGTGGCGGATGACGCGGCATGGATGGCGATCAAGCCGATGAACTGCCCCGCGCACGTCATGGTCTTCCGCCAGGGGATCACCTCCTACCGCGACTTGCCCATCCGCCTCTCCGAGATGGGCTGCTGCCACCGCAACGAACCCCACGGCGCGCTCCACGGGCTGATGCGCGTGCGCCAGTTCACGCAGGACGATGCGCACATCTTCTGCACGGAAGGTCAGGTCGTCTCCGAGGTGCAGGCCTTCATCGCTCTGGCCGATAGCGTCTACCGCGACTTCGGCTTCACCTATGACATCAAGCTCGCCCTGCGCCCCGAAAAGCGCTTCGGCAGCGAGGCGGATTGGGACAAGGCCGAGCAGGAATTGCGCGATGCGCTGACCGCCAATGGCCTTGAATGGGAGGAGCTTCCCGGCGAGGGTGCCTTCTATGCCCCCAAGCTCGAATGGCACCTCACCGACGCAATCGGGCGCACCTGGCAGGTCGGCACGATCCAGTCGGACCGGGTTTTGCCCGAGCGGCTCGATGCGAGCTATGTCGGCGAGGACGGGGAGAAGCACCGCCCGGTGATGCTCCACCGCGCGATCTTCGGGAGCTACGAACGCTTCATCGGCATCCTGATCGAGCATTTCGCCGGCAAGCTGCCGACGTGGCTCGCCCCGGTGCAGGCGGTGGTGGCGACCATCGTTTCGGACGCGGACGGCTATGCCCATGACGTCGAGGCGCAGCTGAAGGCGGCGGGCATCCGAGTCGAGACCGACACCCGCAACGAGAAGATCAACTACAAGGTGCGCGAACACTCGCTCGCCAAGGTCCCGCACCTGTTGGTGGTCGGCAAGCGCGAGGCTGAGGAAGGCACTGTCGCGGTCCGCACGCTGGGCGCCGAGCACCAGAAGGTGATGCCGCTCGCCGAGGCGATCGCGATGCTCAAGGCCGAAGGGACGCCGCCCGATCTGAGGCACTGACATGCATCCCATGATCCTCGCCTCGCTGGCGCTCAACATTGCCGTGCTGGTGCCGGTCTGCGTCGGCCTTGCCACGCGGGCGAACTGGACGGTTGCCGCTTATGGCCCGGTCACCCCGGCGCGCGGCATTCTGCTGTCTATCTACATGGCGCTGCTGATCAGCTCGGCCGCACTGCTGCTCATGCCGGTGACTGCAATGGTCGCCGGCCTGCTGGCGGTGCAGATCGTCTACAAGCTCACCACCCCCTTCACGGTCGAATCCTTCACCAATTCGGTGGTGGTGAGCAATCTCGCCATCGCGGCGGTCCACGCCGTCACGCTCGTCACGATCTGGGAGGAGACCTTTCCATGAAGAAAACGCTCACGATTCTGCCGGCCGTGCTGCTCGTCGCCGCCTGTGCGGGGGGCGGCACCGACAAGGGCGCCGAAACCGATCACGCCGCCATGGGGCACGAAGGGCACGACATGGGCGCGGCCACGCCCGCCGCGCCGCTCACCGAGGCGCAGGCGGCCTACAAGGCGGCCAACGACACGATGCACGAAGGCATGGCCGACATCCCGGCGGACCCCGACGTCGCCTTCATGCAGGGAATGCTTGCCCACCACAGGGGCGCGGTGGCGATGTCGCAGGTCGCATTGAAATACGCCAAGGACGAGCAGGCGCGCGATCTCGCCCGCCGGGTGATCGCGGCGCAGGAGGCCGAGATCGCGGAAATGGACGCCTGGCTGCGCAAGCGCCAGGGCAGTTAGGCAGGCCGCACGCCGGCTCGGCGGATCAGAAGGGGAAGGCGCGCCCGGCGAGGATCAGCGCCGCCGCCGATCCGAGCACGATGATCCGCCGCGCCCATTCGAGCGAGTCGATCCGGGCCGCGGCAGCAAGCGGCAGGGCGAGAGCGCGGGCGGAGGCTGGGGCGCGGTTCATGCCGCACACTCTCCCCCCAAATCCCTAACGAATCGTTAATCCCGTGCGCGCGCCGCCGGCATCTGCTGGCTGGCGCAGTGAAAGCCTCCGCCGCCGGCCAGCACCGCCTCGCCGGGCAGGCCGATCGTGTCACGGTCGGGAAACAGCGCGGCGATGGCGGCGACGCCATCGGCATCGTGGGGCGAGCCGAAGGTCGGCACCACCACGAGATGCGAGGTGATCGCGAAGTTGACGTAGCTGGCAGGTTCCACCCGCCCGTCCCGCTCGATCCGGCCGGGGGAGGGGATGCGCACCACCTCGACCCCGAAGGCTTTGGCCCGCGCGGCGGCATCGGCGTAGATCGCGGCGTTGGGATCGTCCGCGCCGGTCGCTTGCGGGACGATCATCCGGTTCGGCGCCACGAAGCGCGCGAGGTTGTCGACGTGCCCGTCGGTGTGGTCGTTGACGAGGCCATCGCCGAGCCACAGCACCCGGGTGAAGCCGAGCCGCGCGGCGATCTCGGCCTCGATTTCCTCGCGATTCATCTCGGGGTTGCGATTGGGGTTGAGGAGGCACTGCTCGGTGGTCGCGACAAGCCCCGTGCCGTCGCCGTCGATCGCCCCGCCCTCGAGGATCATCGCCGCGGTCTCGACCGCGAGCCCGGCATCGCGGGCGAGCTCCGAGCCGATCTCCAAGTCGCCGGGCATGAGGTATTTCTCCCCCCAGCCGTTGAATCCGAAGCGCCGCGCGCTGCGGGTGCCGTCCGCGTGCGTCACCACCAGCGGGCCGGTGTCGCGTAGCCACACGTCGCCATACACCCGGCGCTCGAGCGTCACCTTGCCGCTGACCAGCGCGCGGGCGCGCGCCTCGTTCGCCGCGTCGCGCACCAGCAGCCGCACCGCCTGCCCGCTGTCCGCCACGGCGCTCGCGAAGGCCGCCATCTGCTCCTGGGCGGGCTCGAGCCAGCCCGGCCACTCCTCCGCGAGATGCGGGAAGCCGATCCAGATCCAGTCCTGCGGTGCCCATTCGGGCGGCATCATCATCATGGCCATGGCGCGCGCGTCAGCAGCCCTTGTCGCTGCCGGCGCAGCTCTCGTCGCGGATCGCCCGGAACTCGTCCCCGTCGACCCAGTTGGGCCAGCTCGCGCTCATCGCCATCATCCGGCCGAGGCGATAGTAGAGCTGGAGGTCGGCCATCACGCCCGACCAGTCCCAGCTATCGTCGAATTCGTCCTTGGGGCCGTGGTAGCGCTTGTCGGTGTAGTCCTTGGCGATCGCCTCGCCCGCGGCGCGCCCGCCGCTCACGAGATCCTGCCCGCCATCGACATAGAGCATCGGCACGCCGAGCTTGGCGAGCGCGAAGTGATCGGAGCGGTAGTAGTAGCCCGCCTCGGGCTTCGCGTCGGGAGTGATGGTCCGCCCGTCGACCTTGAGCGCGGCTTCGAGGAAGCGGTCGAGCTGGGACTTGCCGAGGCCGACCACGGTTACGTCCTTCGCCGGGCCCGCCATCCGCAGCGCGTCCATGTTCACGCCGCCCACCGTCTGCGACAGCGGGAAGACCGGGTTCTGCGCGTAGTAGCTCGCGCCGAGCAGGCCGGATTCCTCCGCCGTCACCGCGAGGAACACGAGGCTGCGGCGCGGCGCCCCGGCCTTCACGTTGGCCTCGGCCAGCGCGACGAGCGCCGCGGTGCCGGTGGCGTTGTCGATCGCGCCGTTGCAGATGTCGTCGCCGTCGGGCGCCGGGGTGCAGCGCCCCAGATGGTCCCAATGCGCGGTGTGGAGCACCTTTTCGTCCGGCTTCTCTCTCCCGGGCAGGATGCCGATCACGTTGTGCGACTTGAAGCTCCTCACGTCGCTGGCGAAGCTGGTGGAAAGCTTCAATCCGAGCGGCACGCCCTTGAAGCCCTTGGCCTGGGCCTGCCTGGTCAGCGCGTCGAGGTCTTGTCCGGCCGCCTTCAGGATCGCCCGTGCGGCGTCCTGCGTGACCCAGCCGTTCATTTCGGTGAGCGGAGCCGCGTTCGGCCCGCGCTGGGCATAGGCCTGCGGGCCGCTCCAAGAGCTTTCGACGACGTTCCAGCCATAGGCGGCGGGTTCGGTCTGGTGGACGATCAGCGCGCCCGCCGCGCCCTGCCTTGCGGCCTCCTCGTACTTGTAGGTCCAGCGGCCGTAATAGGTCATCGCCTTGCCGCCGAAGGGCCCCTCGGTCCCCGCGGTCTGCCAGTCGGGGTCGTTGACGAGGATCACCACCGTCTTGCCCTTCACATCGAGGCCCGCGTAGTCGTTCCAGCCCTTTTCCGGCGCGTTGATGCCGTAGCCGACGAACACCAGTTCGCTGTCCTTGAGCGTGGTCCTGGCCTGCTCGCGATAGGTCGCGCCGACCCAGTCCTTGCCATAGGCGAAGGAGAGCGAGCCGCCCGCCTTCGCGCCGGTGACGGTCAGCGGCGCGAAGTCCTTGCCGGTGATCTCGACCAGCGGCACTTCCTGCACCCACGAACCGTTGTTGCCCGGCTGGAGCCCCGCCGCCTTCAAGCGCTCGGTGAGGAAGGCGATGGTCTTCTCCTCGCCCGCCGATCCCGGCGCGCGGCCCTCGAAGGCGTCGCTGGCGAGGGTGCGGGTCACGTCTTTCATGGTCGCTTCGGAGATGGTGCCGGGCGCGACCTCGGGGATGTCGAGCGACTGGCTGGCGCTCGCCACCGCGGGCGGCGTGTGGCACCCGGCGAGCGCAAGCGATCCTGCGAGCAAAGCGCCGAGCGCGGCGTGAAGGCGTGCCATGTCAATTCTCTCCCGTCGGTCCGAAGCGCGACCGGCGCTTCCCATCGCAGAGCCGCAAGGCGGGTGCAAGCGCGCCCCTTGCGGGCGGCGGCGAGCCCCGCCACACAGGCGACCGATGGGAGAGAACCGCGAACCTGACTGGGACCACGCGCTGCACCGCGCCCGCGCCCACGCGCCGTTCCTCGCGCGGGCGCTGGAGCGGCTACCTGACCTCGCCGACCAGCTGGCCAAGGGCGAGGGCGAAGCGGCGCTTGCCTGGGCCCGCACGCAAGGGGAGAACGCGGACGTCGAGGTCGCCCTCAGGCGCGAGCGGCTGGCGCTGGCGGCGGCGCTCGCGGTCGGCGATCTTGCCGGCGCCTTCCCGCTGGCGCGCGTGGTGGGCGAGCTCACCGCCTTCGCCGACAGGGCATTGGACCGCGCGATCCGCACCGCGATCGTCGAGCGCTGCGGGATCGATTCCGCCGACGGCTTCATCGCGCTCGCGCTGGGCAAGCAGGGGGCAGGCGAGCTCAACTATTCCTCCGACATCGATCCCGTGCTGCTGTTCGACCGCGAGCGCCTGCCGCGCCGCCCTGCCGACGATCCGGGCGAGGCGGCGCAGCGCTATGCCCGGCGGGTGGTGGCGCTGCTCTCCGCGAACACGGCGGAAGGCTACGTGCTGCGCGTCGACCTGCGGCTGCGCCCGGCGAGCGAGGTCAGCCCGCTCAGCGTTCCGGTGGGGTCGGCGCTCACGCATTATCAGGGCCAGGCGCTCGCGTGGGAGCGCGCCGCCTTCATCCGTGCGCGCGCGGCGGCCGGCGACATCGCGGCGGGGGAGGATTTCCTCGCGCAGATCCGCCCCTTCGTGTGGCGCAGCCAGCTCGATTTCGGCGCGATCGAGGAGATCAGCGCGCTCACTCACCGCATCCGTGACAGCCACGAGGGGCCGCCCGTTCCGGGTCCCGGCTTCGACGTGAAGCGCGGGCGCGGGGGCATCCGCGAGATCGAGTTCTACGCCCAGACGCTCCAGCTGATCCACGGCGGGCGCGACCTCACGTTGAGGGTGCGCGGCACCCGCGCCGCGCTCGATGCGCTGGCCGCCGCCGGGTGGGTCTCGCCCGCCGATGCCGCGACGCTCGGAGAGACCTACGACCGGTTGCGGGAGGTCGAGCACCGGCTGCAGATGGTCAACGATCGCCAGACCCACACGCTGCCCGATGGCGCCGCGCTCGACGCCGTCGCCCAGCTCGACGGCGTCGCAGACGGCGCGGCGCTGGTCGCGGAGCTGGCGCACATCACCGCGCGCAGCGCGCGGCTCTACGAGGCGCTGATCGGCCGCGCCGAGCCGGCCCCCGCGCCCGCCCCCGTGCCGGTCCGCGCCTTGACCCGGGAGCTCGACGCGCAAGGCTTCCCGGACCCGGTCATCCTCGCCGAGCGGGTCAAGTCGTGGCGCGACGGGCGCTATGCCGCGATCCGTTCGCCCCAGGCCGTGGCGGCATGGGACCGGCTCGCCCCGGCGCTGCTCGAGGCGATGGCGCAGAGCGACGATCCGATGCGCGCCGTCACCCGCTGGGAGCGCATCCTCGAAAGCGTGCCGAGCGCGATCACCACCTTCCGCCTGCTCGACGCCCGGCCCGACCTGATCGCCCGGCTGGTGGCGGCGCTGACCCTCGCCCCGGTGCTCTCGGACGAGCTGGCGAGGAAGCCCGAGCTGCTCGACACGCTGATCGACAGGGACGCGCTCGATCTGCCCGGCGACGTTCCGCAGATCATGGCGCGGATGCAGGGCGCGGCGGTGCGCGACGATTACGAGGCGCTGCTCGACGCGATCCGCATCGTCACCGGCGAGATCCGCTTTGCCTTGGGCATCCAGCTGATCGAGGGGCTGGCCGATCCGCTCGACATCGCCCGCGCGCTGTCGCGAACCGCCGAGGCGGCGCTCACGCTGGCGACGGGGGCGACCGCCCGCGAGTTCGTCGCCAAGCACGGGCGCATCGCGGGGAGCGAATTGGTGATTCTCGGCCTCGGGCGGCTGGGCGGCGGGGCGCTGACTCATGCCAGCGATCTCGACATCGTCTATCTCTTCACCGGCGATTTCGCCGCGCAATCGGACGGGCCGCGGCCGCTGGGCGGGACGATCTACTACAATCGCCTTGCGAGCAGGGTCAGCGCCGCACTGTCGGTGCCGACCGCGCAGGGCGCGCTCTACGAGGTCGACACCCGCCTCAGGCCGCAGGGCAATCAGGGCCCGCTGGCGGTAAGCTGCGCGGCTTTCGGCAAATACCAGCGCGAGGCGGCCTGGACGTGGGAGCACATGGCGCTCGCCCGCGCGCGGCTGCTGTTCGGATCGGACGCGGCGCGCAGCCAGATCGGCGCGGTGCTCGCCGAGGTGCTGCACGCCCGGCGCGACAAGGCGGCGCTGCGCGAGGCGGTGCTGGCGATGCGCGCCGAGATGGCAAGGCACAAGCCGCAGTCCGGCCCCGTCGATGCCAAGCTGGCGCGCGGCGGGCTCGTCGATATCGAGTTCCTCGTCCACTACCTGCAGCTGCGCGGCGAGGCGGCGGACGGACGCCCGCTCGCCGAAGCCGCGCCGCACGCGCTCTCGCCCGACATGGAGGTGGCCCTGGCGGGCCTCGCGGCGGCGGGCCTCGTTCCGGCGGGCCTTGCCGAACCCCATGCGCTGATGACGCGGATGCTGGTGGCCGGGCGGCTGCTCGCCCCCGACGGCCGCGAACCGCCGCCGAGCGGTGCGCGGGCGCTGGCGCGGGCCTGCGGCCATGCCAGCTACGCCGCGCTGCTGGACGCCTTTGCCGATGCACGGCAAAGCGTCGCGGCGGCCTGGAACGCGATTCTGGGCACCGACATTCTCGAAAAGCCAACAGGAGGCACACGATGAGCAAGTTCCCCGGCGTCGGCGACGCCATCCCGGACATCGGACTCGAAACCCCCGAGGGCGGGCAGGTGAAGCCCTCGGACTTCGCTGGCTCCAAGCTGGTGATCTTCTTCTATCCCAAGGACGACACCCCCGGCTGCACCACCGAGAACAAGGACTTCTCCGCGCTGAAGGACGAGTTCGCAGCGGCGGGCACCAAGTTGCTCGGTGTCAGCAAGGACCCGGCCAAGAAGCACGCCAAGTTCATCGCCAAGCACGGCCTCACCGCCCCGCTCGCGACCGACGCCGAGGAAGGCGGCCTCAGCGACGCGCTCGGCGTGTGGGCGGAAAAGCAGATGTACGGCAAGACCTACATGGGCATGGTCCGCGCGACCTACCTCGTCGATCCGCAGGGCAAGATCGCGCAGATCTGGGACAAGGTGAAGGTCGCAGGCCACGCCGAGGAGGTCCTGGCCGCGGCGAAGGCGCTGTAAGGCCGTGACCACCGTCGCCCGCGCCATCCGCGCCGCATTGCTGACGCCCGATCCGCGCGCCAAGTGCTTCGCGGCGCGCGAGGTGGCGCGGGGGTGGCGGCAAGGGCGACTGGCGTCGGACTTCGACGTCGTGATGCCCGACCGCCCCGCCTGGCCGGATGCGCCCGAGCTGCTCCCGCCGAACCGGATGCCGAAGCGTGGGCGTGGCGGGTCGGAGCGCGCGCGGATCGCCCTGTGGCATTCCCTCGCCCACATCGAATTCGTCGCGATCGATCTCGCGCTCGACATGGCGGGACGATTCGGGGGGGAGATGGGCGCTGGGTTCGTGAGCGATTTCCTCGCCGTCGCCGCCGACGAGGCGATGCACTTCGCGCTGCTGGCGCGCAAGCTCGAAAGCCTCGGCAGCCACTATGGCGCGCTCCCCGCCCATGCCGGGCTGTGGGAGGCCGCGCACGCCACCCGCCACGATGTCGCGGCCCGTCTGGCGGTGGTGCCGATGGTGCTCGAGGCGCGCGGGCTGGATGTCACGCCGATGACGCTGGAGCGGGTCCGCGCGGCCGGCGACGAGCACGGCGCGCGCATCCTTACGAGGATACTTGACGACGAAATCCGCCACGTCGCGGTGGGCACCAAGCATTTTCTGCAATGTGCCGAAACGGCGCAGGCTGAGCCCGAATCCTACTGGCAATGCCTCGTAAAACGGTACTTTCGCGGTATGGTTAAGCCGCCGTTCAACGACTCGGCGCGTCTTGCAGCCGGTTTGTCGCGCGGATTTTACGAAGCGATTGCCCTTTAGCGACTCACATGGGTAACCAAACTGCAGCAAAGGCGCGCAGCAGACGTGCCGGAACATTCCTACGGCCAAATGGCCGCAATCGGGAACCGGGTCACATATGAAACTTGCCTTGCAAAGCGCGCTGAAGCTCGTTGCCTCAACCTGCACAGCCGTTCTGGTTTCTGCCGCAGCACCGGCCTTTGCCAACACCGCCAATTCCGCATCCTCGACGAGCGCCTACGTGACCCAGCCGGTCCGCGAAGCGCAGCCCGGGGTGGTCGACAACAGCGACGCGCGCTTCAAGTCGCTTTTCGCCAGCTGGACCGCGATCGAGCGCACCTCCCCCGCCGTCGATGCCGCCACGGGCGCAGCGGCATACAACGCCTTCTCCTCTCCCCTGCGTGAGAACGCGGTTTCGGTTCCCTCGCGGATGCCGCTCGAAGGTGCGGCGCTGACCAGCGGCTTCGGGATGCGCCAGCATCCGGTGCTCGGCGGCCGCCGCCAGCACACCGGCATCGACCTTGCCGCACCGACCGGCACTCCGGTCTATGCCACCGCCGACGGCGTGATCGGCCGCGCGGACTGGTATTCAAGCTACGGCCTCTACATTGCCATCAACCACGGCGCGTCGATGGAAACCCGCTACGCCCACCTGTCGCGCCTCGCGGTTGCCGCGGGCGACACGGTGAAGAAGGGCGACCTGATCGGCTATGTCGGCTCGACCGGCCGCTCGACCGGTCCGCACCTTCATTACGAAGTTCGCGTCGACGGGCTTGCAGTCAATCCGATTCCGTATATGGTCGAGAGCGAAGCGCAGCTTGCCTACGCCCGCGATTCCAAGCTCACGGGCCAGGGCGGCGACTGATCGCATCACGAGATTGCCCGTGTAAACGGGCCGGACATTGGAGAGGGTGTCCGAACATGGGCGGCGGGTTATCCCGCCGCCTTTTTTATGTGCTCCCCACGCGGCGCCGGGTCCGGCCCATTGGGTAGCAATTACCATACTCTTTTCCCTTGCGAGCGTTCCCGCTCCCGCTAGATTTTGGCGCGAGAGAGAACGTCGGCCGCGCCCGGAGATGTGCGGTCGCTGGGGAGAGAAACCATGTCGATGCACCCGATCGCGCACGCCGCGACCCGCCCGGATCATCCCGCCGTCATCATGACCGGATCGGGCAAGCGGATCACCTATGGCGAGATGGAGGCGGAATCGAACCGCTTCGCGCAGCTGCTGCGTGCCCACGGGATCGGCGCGGGCGATGCCTTCGCGGTACTGCTGGAAAACCGCATCGAGTATTTCACCCTGATCTGGGGCTCGCAGCGTGCGGGCACGATGCTCGTGCCGATCTCCTCGCGCCTGACCGCGCCCGAGGCCGCCTACATCATCCGCGATGCCGAGGCGAAGCTGCTGATCACCAGCACCTATTTCACCGCGATGCTCGGCGATATTCGCAAGGAGTGCCCCGGGCTCACGGTGCTGGTGATGGACAGCGGCGATGCAGAGGACTTCGCCGCCGCGCTCGCCGCGCAGGCCCCGGAGCCGATCCCGGACCAGAGCGCGGGGATGGTGATGCTCTATTCCTCGGGCACCACCGGCCGCCCCAAGGGCATCCGCCCCGCGCCGCCTGCCGATCCCGACCCGCAGGCCCCGGTGCCGCTGATGGGCCTCGCCATGATGGGCGCCGGGATGCCGGCCGACGGCTCGATGGTCTACCTCTCCCCCGCCCCGCTCTACCACGCCGCGCCGATCGGGTGGTGTTCGGTGGTCCATCGGCTGGGCGGGACGGTCGTGATGATGGAGCGCTTCGATCCCGAGGAGGCCTTGCAGGCGATCGAGACCCACAAGGTCACCGACAGCCAGTGGGTGCCGACCCACTTCGTGCGCTTCCTCAAGCTCGATCCGGCGCTGCGTACGAAATACGACCTCTCCAGCCACCAGCGCGCCCTGCACGCCGCCGCGCCCTGCCCGGTGCCGATCAAGCAGGAGATGATCGCCTGGTGGGGCGAGATCGTGAACGAATACTACGCCGGCAGCGAGGGCATCGGCATGACCCTGATCCGCTCGGCCGACTGGCTCACCCACCCCGGCAGTGTCGGCAAGGCGATCTACGGCACGCTGCACGTCTGCGGGCCCGACGGCGCGGAGCTGGGGGCGGATGAGGACGGCCTCATCTATTTCGAGAATGCCCTGCTCCCCACCTATCACAACGATCCCGCCAAGACCGCCGAGGCGATGCACCCCAGGGGCTGGATGACGCTGGGCGACATCGGGCACCTCGACGCGGACGGCTTCCTCTACCTGACCGACCGCAAGAGCCACATGATCATCAGCGGGGGCGTGAACATCTACCCGCAGGAGATCGAGAACCTGCTCGTCACCCATCCCAAGGTGATGGACGCGGCGGTGATAGGCGCGCCCTGCCCGGATCTCGGCGAGAAGGTGGTGGCGGTGGTGCAGCCGCAGAACATGGCGGACGCAGGGCCAGCGCTGGAGGCGGAGCTGCGGGAATTCCTCGCGCCCTCGCTCTCCAAGGTGAAGTTGCCCAAGCTCTTCGACTTCCGCCCCGACCTGCCGCGCGAGGCCAACGGCAAGCTCTACAAGCGCGAGCTGCGCGACGAGTTCGCCGCCAAGGCGCGCGAGGGGGTCGAAGCGGCGTGAGCGGGGAGGCGGTACTCCCCGGCGACATCGCGCGCCGGGTGATCGATCCCCACGCCTATGCGCAATGGGACGGGCTGCTCGACACCTTCGATGCGATCCGCGCGGCAACGCCGGTCGCCAAGGTCCAGCCCGACACGCCCGGGCTGTTCGATCCGTTCTGGCTGGTCACCCGCTACGATGATGTGATGCGCATCTCGAAGGACAACGCCGCCTTCCTCAACAACCCGCGCCCGGTGGTGTTCAGCTTCAACGAGACAATCGCCTTCAGCCGCGCGGCGACAGGGTCGAACATCCTCGTCGATTCGCTGGTGGTGTTCGACGCGCCCATCCACCCCAAATATCGCAAGCTGACCCAGGAATGGTTCATGCCGCGCAATCTCGCCCGGCTGGAGGATGAGCTGCGCGCGCTGGCGGCGCGCACCGTCGACAGAATGATCCAGCAGGGCCCGGACGTGGACTTCGTGAAGGAGGTTTCCGGCCCCTATCCTTTGCGGGTCGTCATGCAGATCCTCGGCGTGCCACCGGAGGACGAGCCGCGCATGATGATGCTGACCCAGCAGATGTTCGGCGGGCAGGACAAGGACCTGTCCGGCTCGGGGCTCGAGAACATGACCGCCGAGCAGGTGGTGCAGATCGTCGCCGCGGCGGTGAAATCCTTCGAGGACTATTTCGCCGCCATCGCCGAGGAGCGCCGCCGCCACCCGACCGAGGATGTCGCGAGCGTGATCGCCAACGCGCTTGTCGACGGCAAGCCGCTCCCGCCGCGCGACATGGCGGGCTACTACATCATCGTCGCCACCGCCGGGCACGACACCACCAGCGCGAGCACGGCAGGGGCGATGCAGGCGCTGGCGAACGACCCCGAGCAATACGCCCGTGTCCGCGCCGATCGCTCGCTGCTCCCCGGCATCGTCGAGGAGGCGATCCGCTGGACCAGCCCGGTGCAGCACTTCATGCGCACGGCGGCCGAGGACTGCGACATCGGCGGGCAACAGGTGAAGGCGGGCGACTGGCTGATGATCAACTACGTCGCCGCCAATCACGACCCCGCCCAATTCCCCGACCCGCGCCGCTTCGACGCCGCGCGCTCGCCCAACCGGCACCTCGCCTTCGGGGCGGGGGCGCACCAGTGCCTCGGCCTGCACCTCGCGCGGCTCGAGATGAAGATCCTGTTCGAGGCGATCCTCGACCGGGTCGCCGCCGTCGAACCCGCAGGTGAGGCGGCCCGCGCGAGCAGCACCTTTGTCGGCGGGCTGAAGACCCTGCCGCTGCGGGTGACGGCGGCCTAGCTGACCGACGAGGGCGCCGGGGCCAGCGGAGCGAGCGGCGGCTGCCAATCCTCCCCCCGGCGGCGCAGCTCCGCCGTGCCCCATTCGGCCACCGGCATCAGCACCTTGACCAGATCGCAGCCTTTGGGTGTCGCGACATACAGCGTGGCCGCCGCGTCATCGTTGACCACCGTGCTCACCAGCCCGTCGCGCAGCATCGCCTTCAGCTGGGTCGAGAGCACCTGCTGGCTCACTCCGCCCAGCTCGCGTCGCAGCTCGGCAAAGGCGAAAGGACGGACCGAGAGCAGGTAAAGCGCCCGCGCCTTCCACTTGCCGCCGACGAGGGCGACCACGTGCTCGATAGGGCAGGCATCCATCGGCGGGCGCTTGGGCTGGTAGCTCGCGGGCATGGTCAGAACTTTCTGTGTCTTGCGATGCAGTGCAGCATAGAGCGATCCTGCTGCCATGGACATCATCCAATTGGACACCGTGGTCGAAAGCGAGCTGGCGCAGCTTGCCCCGTGCGTCGGCGCGGACCTGCCCGGCTACCGCAACCACATCTACCGCGTGCTGACCTATGCCATGCACTTCATGGGCGGCGAGGCACGCTGGCGGCGGCCTTTCGCCTTTGCGCTGGCCTATCACGATGTGGGGATGTGGACCGACCGGACCCTCGCCTATCTCGATCCCTCCGCCGCGCAGGCCGAGGCCGCGCGTCGGGACCATGCGCCCGATCTCGACGCAGCGCTGATCCATGACCTGATCGTCTGGCATCACAAGCTGACGCCCTTTCGCGGGGCCAATGCGGCCGCCGTCAACGCCTTGCGCAAGGCCGACTGGGTGGATGCGAGCCAGGGGATGATCCGCAAGGGCCTGACCCGCGCCCAGATCGCAGCGGTCAATGCCGCGCTCCCGGTGCACGGCTTCCCCGACACGCTGATGCGGCTCGCGGGCGAGCTCAATCACGGTCACCGCACAGGGGGATTGTTGCGAGTGCTACATAAGGTATACAGGCTCTGACGAAGCAGTCGCTACATAAGGGGTGGCTATCATGCCGATCATCGAGAACTGGCGATTTTCCGATCCCAAGCAGGCGGTTCCCGGCCTGATCGACGCAGAAAACGCGCTGATCCGGCACGCCGCCACACAGATCGAGGTGCTGCTCGCCTCACCCCATCCCGACGCGCAAACGGGGACCATCGAGCTGCGCGATGATGCGCGCGACATCATTCTGCTGACGCTTGGAAACCTTACCGGGATCACCATCGACCTTGATGGGCAGCGCAGCACCATCGGCCCGCACAGCGATGACCGGGCGACCTTCATCCCGGCCGGCAAACTGATGACCATGTGGCACTGCCGCGACTGCTCACCATTGATCGCGATCGGCGTACCGGCTGGACGGCTTGAGGCGATGAGCCTCGGGCGGCTACCCCAACCTTTCGCGCTGCGTCCCGATCCCGCGCTCGCGGGACTGGCATGGCAGATGATGCGGCGGGCGCTGCGCACGGCAGAAGAGGACGATGTCCAGCTTGAACGGCTGACCGCAGAACTGGCACTGGCGCTGGTCAACAGCTTCCCCGCCGGTACCGGGGTCGCGGAGGCGCGTCTGGGGATCGCGCCGCACAGGCTGCGCCGCGTGCTGACCTATGTCGAGAACAATCTCCACCGGCCGATCACGCTTTCAAGCCTTGCCGAGCAGGCGCAGCTTTCGCCCTATCATTTCAGCCGGGTGTTCAAGCACGCCGTAGGGCGCTCGCCCTACGATCACGTGCGCTGGCGACGGCTCGCCCACGGCGCCGCGCTGATGATCCGCTCGGACATGACCGTCGCCCAGATCGCCGGGGGCACCGGTTTCGCAAACACATCCCGTTTCAGCGACAGCTTCCACAGCAGATCGGGCGTTGCGCCATCGCTGTTCCGCAAGGCCGTGCGATCAGGACTGGTGACGGGCCCCGGCGCGGGCAAGGCGCAGCGCCCGGCCGCCTAGAGCTCTGTCCGACCAATCCGGGTCACAAGGTGCTTCAGGTCAGCAGCCGCGCGGCGATCGCCCGCACCTGTTCGCCCATGTCCGGGCGCCGCAGGGCGATCGCCAGGGTCGCCTCGACGAAGCCGATCTTGCTCCCGCAGTCGTAGCGGAACCCGTCGAAGGTCACCGCGTGGAACGGCTGCTGGCCGATCATCTTCGCCATCGCATCGGTCAGCTGGATCTCGCCGCCGGCGCCCTTGCCCTGGGTCTCGAGCACCCGCATCACCTCGGGCTGGAGGATATAGCGGCCCGAGACGATCTTGTTCGACGGCGCCTCGGCCTGCGGGGGCTTCTCGACGAGACCCTTCACCTCGGTGAGGTTGCCGCGCGCCGCGCCGGGATCGATCACGCCGTAGGAGGAGACCTGCTCCATCGGCACTTCCAGCACGCTGATGAGGTTGCCCCCGACCTGTTCATAGGTCTCGACCATCTGCTTCATGCACCCGGTGCCGCCGGGCTTGGCCACCATCAGCTCGTCGGGGAGGAAAATCGCGAAAGGTTCGTCGCCGACGATCGCGCGCGCGCACCAGATCGCATGGCCAAGGCCCAGCGGCACCTGCTGGCGCACCGCGATGACATCGCCGGGCGTCGCACGGGTCGCCTCGAGCAGCGAGAGGTCCTTGCCGCGCTCGCTCATCGTGTGTTCGAGCTCGTAGGCGATGTCGAAATGCTCGACGATGCCCGTCTTGCCGCGCCCGGTGACGAGGATCAGCTGCTCGATCCCCGCCTCGCGCGCCTCGTCGACGGCATACTGGATGAGCGGCCGGTCCACGACCGGCAACAGCTCCTTGGGCACGACCTTGGTGGCGGGCAGAAACCGGGTGCCGAGGCCGGCGACGGGGAAGACGGCTTTCCTGATGGGTTTCGGGCTGATCGGCTTCAGGGACATGGACGGCTTTCGCTAGGGTGGACGGGATGCCCCGCGCGTCTGCGGATCTGAGTGCCTTGCGCCATAACGCAGGTCAATCGTCGATGGCAAAACGCGCGTCCGCGCTCCTGCGCGCGAGTTGCGCGCCTTGCACATTCCGCTAAGGCTGGCGGCATGGACAAGCTGATCATCCGGGGCGGGCGCCGCCTTGAAGGGACCATCCCGATTTCCGGCGCGAAGAACGCCGCGCTCACGCTCATTCCCTGTGCGCTCCTCACCGAAGAGCCGCTGACGCTGCGCAACCTGCCGCGCCTTGCGGATATCGACGGGTTCCAGCACCTGATGAACCAGTTCGGCGTCACCACGGTGATCCAGGGCACGCGGCCCGAGGATTTCGGCCGGGTGATGAGCATGGAGGCGACCCGCATCACCTCCACCGTCGCGCCCTATGACCTCGTGAGGAAGATGCGCGCCAGCATTCTGGTGCTCGGCCCGATGCTGGCCCGCGCGGGCGAGGCGACCGTCTCGATGCCGGGCGGCTGCGCGATCGGCAACCGGCCGATCGACCTGCATCTCAAGGCATTGGAAGCCTTCGGCGCGCGGATCGAGCTTGCGGCAGGCTACGTGAAGGCGATCCAGCCCGACGGCGGGATGCCCGGCGGCGATTTCGACTTCCCGGTGGTCAGCGTCGGCGCGACCGAGAACGCGCTGATGGCCGCCGTGCTCGCCAACGGCACGAGCCGGCTGTTCAACGCCGCGCGCGAGCCCGAGATCGTCGACCTGTGCAATATGCTGGTGGCGATGGGCGCCGAAATCGAGGGGATCGGCACCTCCAACCTCACCATCCACGGCGTCAAGCGGCTCCACGGGGCGACCTACCGGGTGATGCCCGACCGCATCGAGGCGGGCTCCTATGCCTGCGCGGCGGCGATCACCGGGGGCGAGGTGCGCCTCGAAGGCGCGCGCGCCGACGAGATGATGGCGACGATCCACGCATTGCAGGCGATCGGGATCGACGTGACGTGGGACGCGAAGAGCGTGACCGTGAGGCCGAATGGCGGCTTGAAGGCGACCAACCTCACCACCGCGCCCTATCCCGGGCTTGCCACCGATATGCAGGCGCAGCTGATGGCGCTGCTGTGCAAGGCGGAAGGGGCGAGCGTCCTCAAGGAGACGATCTTCGAGAACCGCTTCATGCACGTGCCCGAACTCGCGCGCATGGGAGCCGACATCACCACCGAGGGCCGCACCGCCATCGTCAAGGGCGTCGACCGCCTGACCGGCGCCGAGGTGATGGCGACAGACCTGCGCGCCTCGATGAGCCTCGTGATCGCCGCGCTTGCGGCCGAGGGGGAGACGACGGTGCGGCGCCTGTATCACCTCGATCGCGGCTACGAGCGGCTCGAGGAGAAGCTCCAGTTGGTGGGTGCGGATATCGAGCGGGTGGACGACTGATTTCCTGCCCCTCGTCATCGCGAGGAGCGTAGCGACCAGGCGATCCACGGCCTCAGCGTGCCGCAGGTGGTCGGTCCATGGATTGTCCCTGCCTTCGGCCTTGCAGTGACGACAGACGGCGGTTGCTGGCCGCTCTCACCAGGCTCGCGCGCGCCAGACCCCCGCTTGCCCCGGCCCAGACCCTTGCCAGACCCGCCCCAGACCCATCTTTGCCAAGGCTGGTTGCAATGTTTCACGTGAAACATTCCCCCTGGGCTCACCCCAATGTTTCACGTGAAACATTGCGCCGCGTGTCATCGAGCACCAGCCACACCCGGATTGCGCTCGCAAGGCCGGGCGGGGTCGGCGACTTGATCCGTTCGGCATCGATGCGCGCGACAAGCGCGGCAATCGCCATCCCCTCGCGAGCAGCGGCGGCGCGCAGCATCTCCCAGAACAGCGGTTCCAGGCTGATCGAGGTCGCGTGCCCCGCGATGGCGAGCGAACGCTTGACCGGCGGGTGATAGGGGGAGGACGTCTCCATCCCCCCGTCCGTATTAGGCCGCCTCGAAATCGTCCACATATTCGGGGTAGAAGACCGGCTCGCGCTCGGACCAGCCGGGCGCGGTGGCGGCGGCTTCGCTCAAGCTCTGGAGCAGCAGCTTGCGGCGTTCCGGACGCATGATGGGAAGCGCTGCGGCGGCGCAGAAGGCGGCCGGCAGATAGGGCCGCGACGCCGCACCGAGCAGGCGTTCGTAGAGGAAGCGGAAGGCGGAGAAGCTCTTGAGCCGCTCCTGCTCGAGATCGAAGGCCGCAAGGCGCACCAGCTTGCCGAGGAAGCGCTCGACCTCGAAGGGGGTGTTGTCCTGCGGGATCAGCGCACGCAGCGCCTTCAGGTCCTGATAGGCGACATATTGGCGGCGGATCGCGGTGTTCTCGCTCTCGTCGCGCCCCCAGCGGCGGAAGGCGTCGGTGCGAGCGAGGCCGATATCGAGGCTGCGCTTGATGTAACGCTGCTCCGCCGGAGCGAACCCGGCAAATTCGCGCATTTCGGCAATCGGCATCATCATGGTGCTGGGTCTCCTTCGGACGAGGAGAAGGTCGCAGCCTATGGTAAATAAGTCATTACCCATTCTAACACAGGTTACTCAACTCGGCCGGTTTTCTAGATGAGGCCCGCCAGGGGGCTCGAGGGATCGGCATACATTCGCCGTGCCATCCGCCCCGCGAGATAGGCCTCGCGTCCGGCTTCGACGGCGAGCCGCATCGCGCGGGCCATTCGAATCGGGTCCTTGGCCTCGGCGATGGCGGTGTTCATCAGGATGCCGTCGCAGCCCAGTTCCATGCCGACCGCCGCGTCGGACGCCGTGCCGACGCCCGCATCGACCAGCACGGGGACCTTGGCGCCCTCGACGATCAGGCGGATCGTCACCCGGTTCTGGATGCCGAGCCCCGAGCCGATCGGCGCACCCAGCGGCATGATCGCCACCGCGCCCGCGTCTTCCAGCTGCTTGGCCGCAATCGGATCGTCGGCGCAGTAGACCATAGGGAGGAAGCCTTCCTTGGCCAGCACCTCGGTCGCCTTCAGCGTCTCGCGCATATCCGGGTAGAGCGTGCGCGCCTCGCCCAGCACCTCGAGCTTGACGAGGTCCCAGCCCCCCGCTTCGCGCGCGAGACGGAGCGTGCGCACGGCTTCCTCCCCGGTAAAGCAACCGGCGGTGTTGGGGAGGTAGGTGACCTTCCTGGGATCGATGAAGTCGGTGAGCATCGGCGCCTTGGGATCGCTGACGTTCACCCGCCGCACCGCGACGGTGACGATCTCCGCGCCCGAAGCGGCAAGGGCGGCGGCATTCTGCTCGAAGCTCCTGTACTTGCCGGTGCCGACAATCAGCCGCGAGCGGAAGGTGCGCCCGGCGACGCTCCAGGTGTCCTCGCCCGCGTGATCGCCGCCGCCCACGAAGTGCACGATCTCGAGCGTGTCGCCCTCGGCGAGCGGTGCCTCGGCGAGGGTCGAGCGCGGCACGATCACGCCATTGCGCTCGACGGCGACCTTCTCCGGGGTAAGTTCGAGCTCGCGCACCAGCTCGGCGATGGTCGCGGCGGCGGAGCGGTGGGGGGCGCCGTTCAGGGTGATGCTCTTGGTCATGGCGCGTGACATAGGCCCTCGCCCGGCGCGTGCAACAGCGCGAATGCGCTGCCGCGCCTCAGCGCGCGGCGCGCAGGTTGAGCAGGTGGCCGAGCGAGACCAGCGCCACGCCGGCGAGCGTCAGCAGAAACTCGTTGGCGCCGTGCGGCACCAGCAACGCGGTGGCCATCAGGACCAGCCCGCCGACGGCGATGCCGAAGGGCAGCATCCGGCCATGGCGCAAGAGACCCCAGCCGATCGCGATCCCCGCCACCACCAGCGCCAGCGCCAAGCCGATGCGGTGGATGTTCTCGTCGAACAGGAAAAGATGCCCGCCAAAGCCAAGAGCCGAGATCGCCACCAGCGTAGCGATGCAGTGAACCGCGCAAAGCCCGGCCAGGCCGATCCCGAACTGGTCGAGTCGGCGGCGCAGCGAGGTTCGACTCGCAGGAGGCAGGGTTTCGGGGGTCATCGTCGGGCGGGATGTATGTGATGTTGTTACATACTGCAAGGCCGGCGTCATCCAAGCACGGCGGCTTGCGCCCACCGCATCCCCCTTTGCGCCGAACGGACTTGCAGAACCGGGCCGGGAGGAACAAGGAGCAAACCGTCATGGCCACCTCCGCCTCGGTCTCGCGCCTGTTCGCCGCTCACGCCGCTTCCCGCGCCCGGCCGCGCGCCATCGCCCGCTGGCTTTGGATCGTCGCGGCGCTGGTCGTCACCATCGTCGTCGTCGGCGGGATCACCCGGCTGACCGAAAGCGGGCTGTCGATCACCGAATGGAATGTCGTCAGCGGCATCCTCCCGCCGCTGTCGGAGGCGCAGTGGCAGGCGGAATTCGCCAAGTACCAGACCACCACCCAGTTCCGGGTCGAGAGCGGCCCGGCGGGAATGGACCTTGCCGCCTTCAAGTTCATCTTCTTCTGGGAATGGTTCCACCGCATCCTCGGCCGGGTGATCGGCATGGCCTACCTGCTGCCGCTGCTGTTCTTCGCCGCGCGCCGAGCCATCCCGGCGGGATATGGCTGGCGGCTGGCGGCGATGTTCGGGCTGATCCTCGGGCAAGGGGCGCTCGGCTGGTACATGGTGTCCTCCGGCGTCGGCGAGACCGACCTCACCAGCGTGAGCCACTTCCGCCTCGCCGCGCACCTCCTGACCGCGCTGTTCCTGCTCGCGGGCCTCGTGTGGACCGCACGCGATCTCGTGCAGCTGGCGCGGGACCCGGCCGCGCGGCCCGCCCACCTCACCCCCGGCGCCGCGCTGGTCGGCGCGGTGCTGTTCGTGCAGCTGATGCTCGGCGCCTGGGTCGCGGGGCTCGACGCGGGGCTTGCCGCGAACGACTGGCCGCTGATGAACGGTCGGCTGGTGCCCGAGATCGACTGGTCGCGGGGGGCCGTGTGGACGCTCACCCACGATCCCTTCCTCATCCACTTTCTGCACCGCTGGTGGGCCTGGGTCGCGGTCGCCGCGCTGGTGTGGCTGGCGCGCAGCGTGCGCAAGACCGACCGGTTCGCGAGCATCGCGGTGCACTCGGCGTTCGGGACGATGGTGCTGCTCGGCATCGCCACGGTGATGAGCGGCGTCTCCTTGTGGATCGCGGTCTCGCACCAGCTGGTCGGCGCGCTCACCGTGGTGGCGACCACCTGGGCGATGCACTCGCTGGGCCGGAGAGCTGCCTGATGTCGGGCGCGGCGCTTATCTGGTGCCCCTTCCCCGACGCCGAGAGCGCCCGCACCGCCGCCGACGCGTTGCTCGATGATGCCTTGATCGCCTGCGCCAACATCACAGGCGCCATCGAGAGCCGCTTCGTCTGGGACGGCGCGCGCGCCACCGGGAGCGAGGTGGGCGTGCTGTTCAAGACCACCGCCGCCCGGCTCGAGGACGTGATCGAGCGGCTCGGCGAGCTCCATCCCTACGACACCCCGGCGATCCTTGGCTGGCAAGTTGATGAAACACACCCGGCGACGCTCGGTTGGTTGACAGGCAGCGTTTCCGACTAGCGGTATTATTTTACCGCATCCCAAAGTGGCGCTTTTGCTTGACTTTGCGCCCCCCGGAGGACATTTGCGCGCCACTTCGCTCCCGGGCCCGGCCCGTGGGGGTGATTCTTCCGGACATCTCCCGGCAGAGCATTCGAACCAAGGACACATGCCATGAAGGCGCTCAGCAAGCAGACCCGGTCGATCAAACCGGCCGAGGTCGAAAAGAACTGGCACATCATCGACGCCGACGGTCTCGTCGTGGGTCGTCTTGCCTCGATCATCGCCAACATCCTGCGCGGCAAGACCAAGCCGAGCTACACCCCGCACGTCGATTGCGGCGATCACGTGATCGTCATCAACGTCGAGAAGGTGCGCTTCACCGGCAACAAGATGGGCGACAAGGTCTATTACAAGCACACCGGCCACCCCGGCGGCATCAAGGAAACCACCCCCGCCAAGGTGCTGGGCGGCCGTTTCCCCGAGCGCGTGCTCGAAAAGGCTGTCGAGCGCATGATCCCGCGCGGCCCCCTCGGCCGCCAGCAGATGAAGGCGCTGCACCTCTATGCCGGCAGCGAGCATCCCCATGACGGCCAGAAGCCGCAGGTGCTCGACGTTGCTTCCATGAACCGCAAGAACAAGGTGGCCGCGTAATGGCTGACGAAACCGCAACCGTCTCGGATCTCGCCGATCTCAAGGACATCGCCGCCGGCGTGCCGCAGGGCGACGCTGCCGAAATCGCCCGCGTCACCGCCCCGCTGCGTGAGCGCGAAGTCGATGCGCAGGGCCGTTCCTACGCCACCGGCCGCCGCAAGGACGCGGTCGCCCGCGTGTGGGTCAAGCCCGGCACCGGCAAGATCACCATCAACGGCCGCGATCAGGAAACCTACTTCGCGCGTCCGACCCTGCGTCTGGTGATCAACCAGCCCTTCACCGTCACCGACCGCACCGGCCAGTATGACGTCGTCGCCACCGTGCGCGGCGGCGGCCTGTCGGGCCAGGCGGGCGCCGTGAAGCACGGCATCGCGCAGGCGCTCAGCAAGTACGAGCCGGAACTGCGCGGCGCGGTGAAGGCCGAAGGCTTCCTCACCCGTGACAGCCGCGTGGTCGAGCGCAAGAAGTACGGCAAGGCCAAGGCCCGCCGCAGCTTCCAGTTCTCGAAGCGCTAAGCCTTACCTTCGAAATCAGAAGAAGAGGGCGGCCCCGCAAGGGAGCCGCCCTTTTCGTGTGCGCAGCCGCCGGGAGACTCAGCGCTGCAGCAGCATGATTCCGAAGGCGAGCCCGCTTCCCGAACAGAACACCGGCCAGGACCAGTAGAAGCTCGCGTCGGCCACATGAACCAGGTGGATCGCCAGCGGCCCGGCGGACGTGCCCTGCGAGCCGATCACGAGCGCCACCACGCCCGAAAGGACCGCGCCGAACGTGATCGCCTTGATGAGGTCCATCGCTCCTGTTCCTTTGGCAAGCGGATTGCCGGGGCGGCGAGACCGGGGGGGTGGCCATACCGTCTCGTCCGTCCCGACGCGGCCATTTCACCAAGAAAGCGTTAACATGGCTCCTAGAGAAAGCCTTAAGCCGTCCGGGGCGCAGGTTAAGGCGGGGGGCTCAGTGGACCGGCGGATCGACTTCCGGCACGCGGTTCACGGGCGCGACCGGCTCGGCCTCGGTGCGCGGCGGGAGCGCATTGGCGGGCACGTCCTCGATCTGCATGTCGCTGGTCGGCACGTGCTCGAGATTGCGCGCCGTCACGGTCAGGCTCGCCCCGTCCCAGACCAGCTCGTTGAAGCTCGGCGGGGTCGAGCGCAGGCGTTTCGACAGGGTGCCTGCGCCGATCATTCGCACATCGCCCGCAGAGGTGGGCTCGGCAATGTCGAAGGGATCGTGGACATGGCCCGACAGCACCCCGAGGACGCCGCGCTGCGCCAAGGAGGTCAGCGCCTGCTCGCCGTGGCGGGTGAGCGCGGTGCCATGGGTGCCGACCTCGCGCAGGGGATGGTGCACGGCGACCAGCGCGCGCGTGCCCGCGGGCAGCGCGTCGAGCGCGGCAAGACACTCGGCCAAGGCCTGGTCGGTCACCCAGCCCTTCGACCAGTTGAAGCGCGGCTGCCATCGCCGCACCGTCTTCAGCGGCACGATCGCAAGGCCCGGCAGCAGCAGCTCGCGCTCGACCAGCGCCTTCATCCCCTCGAAGCGCTTGTAGGGGGTCAGGAACCGTTCGACCGGGTTGAAATAGGGCATATCGTGATTGCCGATGCTGATCGTCACCGGCACGTCGAGGCTGGTGATCCACGCCGTCGCCGCGTCCCATTCGCGGTGGCGGGCGCGCATGGTGTGATCGCCGGTGATCGCCACGGCGTGCGGGCGCTTGGCCGCGATCTCGCGCTTCACCCAGGCGAGCGCGGCGCGGTCTTCGAGCCCGAAATGGATGTCGGACAGGTGGAAGAGGCGGGTCGGCTCAGAGGTCATGCGCGGTCGCCAGCAGGTCGACGCCGCAGGGCTCGACGGTGAATGTGCAAGGCGAGGGGCACTGCGCGGGTTCTCCGTCGATGAGGCAGTCGAGGGGGCTGCCGTCGATGCTGGCGAGGCGGATGCTCGCCGCGACGCCGAGCCGATCGTGCGGGCCCTCGCGGAAGCGGCGGCGCAGCACCGCCCAGGCCTGTCCGGCGTATTCGAGCGGCGCCTCGGCATAGTAGCCATCGGCCTGGAGCCCGTGCTCTCCGGGCGTGAGCTCGATCAGCGGATAGCCGCCCTCGCGCGCCAGGGCATTGTCCGGGGCGAGCACGAAGGGGCCGGTGGCACTTTGCCGGATCGCTGCGATCGCGCCAGTAGCGACTTCGGCGATCGCCATGTTCCGCATCGATTCGCGCACCCGGCTCCAGCAGGTGCCCGGGCCGACCAGAAGCCCGGCCGTGGCCAGCCCCGCATCGCAGCGCACGCAGGCGAGCCGGCCCGGACGCGCGCCGCCGGCGGCGACGATGTCGAGAATCTGCTCGAAACCGAGGTCGCGGTGCAGGCGGCGGGCGAGCAGGTTCATGGTCCCGCCGGGCAACACCACCACCGCCCCGCCCCAGCCCGCAAGGCCGTTGACCAGCGCATTGACGGTGCCGTCGCCGGTGTAGACCACCACCAGCGCCACGCCTGCGGCATCGAGCGCGGCAGGGGTGGGCAGATCGTCGTCGGGAAAGGCGATCACCCGCCCGACCCGGAAGCCCCGCTCGGCGAGGGCGGCGGCGACGGTGTCGGTCGAGGAGGCGGTGTTGTTCCCGCTCGCCGGGTTGACGACCAGCCAGCAGGCCGGGTTCGCAAGCACGTTCATGGTCAGCCCGCTCCTTCCGCCGTCCGGCGCTTCAGACCCGGCGGCTCAGGATGAGCCACGCCGCGCCCGCATTGAAAACGCTGTAGGCCACATAGGCCCAGGCAAAGCCCGGCCAGCCCCGCACCGACAGCAGCAGCGCGAAGAACAGCACCGCAAATTCGCTCCCCAGCGCAGCGCGGCGGCCGATCCGCTGGCTGCTCGCGGGCAGGCGCGCGAACAGCGGGTGCCCGCTGTCGAAAACGGCGCGGTTGATCGCGAAGTTGGCGATGCCGAGCAGGAAGATGATCAACGTCGCCGGACCCATGGACCGCAATATGGGCTCGCGCCCGTCGATTGGAAACAGCCATTTGTCGCCCGCTTCAGGCCGTTGATCTCATCGCCCCCGCCCCGGTCGAGCGCGTGCTGCGGGTTGATCGAAGGCCGAATGCGCGAGGGTGCGGCGCCGCGTATTCATGGCCTCAGCAGGGTGACTGGCCCCCCCCCCCCCCCGGATCGAGCCCCCGCCGATCCCAGCCCCTGCGAGAGATGGAGACAACAGTCATGAACACCCTTGCGAAAATCATCGTCCCTGCCCTTGCCACGCTGGGCATCGCCGGCACCGCCGTCACCCCCGCCGTCGCCGAGAACGTCGACCGCTCGTTCGTCTCGGTTTCCTACCGCGACCTCGATCTCGCCACGGCGAAGGGCCAGAAGCTGTTCGACCAGCGCGTCGAGCGCGCGGTGCGCCAGGTCTGCCGCACCACCAACCCCAGCACCGGCACCCGGCTGATGAGCCAGGACGCGCTCGCCTGCCTCGCCAAGGCCCGTTCCGACGCGAAGCAGAAGATGGCGGCCATCATCGCGAATGAGCAGCGCGGCGGCTGAACCGCGCTCGCCTGCCTGCACCGCCATCCCGGCGCGGTGCAGATCATACGGCCCGAACCCTTCCAGTCCCTGGGGTTCGGGCCGTTTTTTGTTTCGCGGTTTCGCTGACGCGAAACGCACACCCCCCGCCACCGAAGGTGGCACGCGAACGAAAACCTACCTCCCGGCCATCGCCTTGACGCGGGCGAGGTAGGTGCGGCCGATCCTCAGCGCCTCGCCGCTCACCAGTTCCGCCGACCACACGCCGAGGCCGTCGTGCCTCAGGCCCCGGATATGATCGCGGCGCAGGATGGTGGAGCGGTGGATGCGGATGAACTGTTCGGGATCGAGCCGTTCTTCCAGCCCGGCGATGGTCTGGAGCAGCAGGTAGGACCGCCCGCTGTCCGCCCCGCCGACATGGAGGCGCACGTAATCGCGCTCGGCATCGATCTGGTGGACCTCGCTGACCGCGATGCGCAGCAGCTCGGAGCGATGCGGCACCCACAGCTCGTCGAGGTAGCGGCTGGCCTTCTGCCGGCGCTGGCCGCGGCGGGCGACGGCGCGCTCGATCGCGCGCTCCAACCGGTCGGCGGAGACGGGCTTCAGGACATAGTCGACCGCTTCGAGGTCGAAGGCCTCGACCGCGAAATGATCGTGCGCGGTGACGAAGATCACCACCGGCGCCTGCGGCTGCGCGGCAAAGGCCCTCGCAACGCCGAGCCCGTCCAGTTCCGGCATGGTCATGTCGAGCAGCACGAGATCGGGCTGGAGCTTCTCGGCGAGGCGCAGCGCGGCGGCCCCGTCGCTGGCGGTGCCGACCACGCGCACGGCGGGAATCTCGGCGCAGATCACCTGCACCCGTTCGACCGCGAGCGGTTCGTCGTCGACGATCAGGGTACGCAATTCGGGCGTGTCGGTGTCGGTCTCATGCATGGCGGTTTGCCTGATGACTCAACGGGCGTGACAAGGGAATACGGATTTCGGTGCAATAGCCGCCCGGCACCGGGGCCGAGCTGAAGCCGATATCGGGCCCGAACCGCGCCTCCAGACGGTCACGCACGTTGGCAAGGCCGATCCCGAAGCCGTGGGTGGTGCCTTGCGGCACGCCCGGGCCATCATCGCCGACGGTGATGACGAGCCGGTCGAACTCCTCGCGCGCGGCGAGGGTAATGGTGACGGGGCGCGAGACCGGCGAGACGGCATATTTCACCGAATTCTCGACCAGCGGTTGCAGAATCATGCCGGGCACGCGCGCCTCCTCGAGATCCTCGGGCAGATCGAAGACGCACACCAACCGGGTCGGGAAACGCACCGCCTCGATATCGAGGTAGAGCTTCTGGAGGTCGAACTCGTCCTTCAGCGCGACGTCGGCGGTCGGCTCGTTGGCGAGGCTATGGCGGTAGAAGCGGCTGATCGTCTGGATCATCCGCTCGGCGCGGTCGGCCTTGCCCGTCATCACCAGCGCGGAGAGCGAATTCAGTGTGTTGAACAGGAAATGCGGGTTCACCTGATAGCGCAGGGACCTGAGCTCGGCGGCCTTGGCGGCGGAGCGGAACTGCTCCTCGCGCCGCTGCGACGCGCGGGCCTGAACCCCGGCGAGCAGCGCGAAATAGGTCGACGCCCAGGCGAGCAGCAGGAAGTAGCGCCCCAGCGCCACGTCGAGCAGCTTGCGCCAGAAGTCGGCATAGGTCTCCGCCTGCTCGATCAGAACGCTCTGCGAATCCACCTGTGCGGACGGCAGGGCGGTGACCGGTTGGCCGGGCGCGGCGCTGCGCTTGACCGGCACGTCGATGAAGAAGTTGCCGCTCTCGTCCCGCCGCAGGTTGAGATTGTAGCGCTCGGCATAGGCCTGGCGCTGGGCGAACTCCATGTCCTTGAAGACGACATAGTTGACCTGGCCGATGGCGAGCGCGACCGGCAGGGCAAGCGCGATGGCCGCGAAGATCTTGAGCCACAGCGGGCGGTTGTCGAACAGCCGCAGCAGCAGCCACAGTACCAGCGTCAGCAGCACGCCGACGGCGGTCACCAGCAGCCGCCGCCAGCCGAGCTCGAACTGCATCCCGAGATCCATCACCAGGCTGCGCACGGTGGTGAGGGCGAAGTAGGTCGCCCACAGGACGACCATGGAGAACAGCACGGTCCGGAACGATACGGTGGGGGCGGGCTCGCGGTGCGCGGCTTCGCTGATCGGAATCGTGGTCATTGCGGCCGCCAGCGATAGACCTCCCGCCGCCCGAGCGCCACAGGCGCGGGCGCGCATCGTCGGGCAGGATGGGGCCTTGGTCGAAAGATGAACGGTTGTTCAGCCCCGACCAAGGTCGTGCCCCTGCCTCAATCCCGCGGGCGGATCATGTCCGAGGGCACCACCCACTGGGCAAACTGCTCTTCGGTGAGGAGGCCCAGCTCCAGCGCCGCCGCCTTGAGCGTGGTGCCTTCCGCGTGCGCTTTCTTGGCGATCTTGGCGGCGTTGTCGTAGCCGATGTGCGGATTGAGCGCCGTCACCAGCATCAGGCTTTCGTTCAGAAGCTGGGTGATGCGGGTGGTGTTCGCCTCGATCCCGACCACGCAATTGTCGGTGAAGGCATGGGCGGCATCGCCGATCAGTTTCATCGACTGGAGCACGTTGTAGATGATCACCGGCTTGAACACGTTGAGTTCGAGGTGCCCGTGCGAACCCGCGACCGTCACCGCGACATTGTTGCCCATCACCTGCGCGCAGACCATCGTCATCGCCTCGCACTGGGTCGGGTTGACCTTGCCCGGCATGATCGAGGAGCCCGGCTCGTTGGCGGGGAGGCTGAGTTCGCCGAGGCCGCTGCGGGGGCCGGAGCCGAGCAGGCGGATATCGTTGGCGATCTTCATCAGGCTGACCGCGAGGACGTTGAGCGCGCCCGAAATCTCCACCATTGCGTCATGCGCGGCGAGCGCTTCGAACTTGTTGGGCGCGGTGACGAAGGGGTGGCCGGTCTCGGTCGCGACCTCGGCGGCAAAGGCGGTGTCGAAGCCGACCTTGGCGTTGATCCCGGTACCGACCGCCGTGCCGCCCTGCGCCAGTTCGAGCACGCGGGGCAGCGCCGCTTCGACCCGGGCGATCCCGTAGGCGACCTGCTGCGCGTAGCCCGAGAACTCCTGCCCGAGCGTCATTGGCGTCGCGTCCTGCAAGTGGGTGCGGCCGATCTTGACGATGTCGGCGAATTCCTTCGCCTTGGCGTCGAGCGCACCGTGGAGCTTCTTGAGGGCAGGGAGGAGGTGATCGAGCGCCTCGCTCGCCGCGGCGATGTGCATCGCGGTCGGGAAGGTGTCGTTCGACGACTGGCCCATGTTGCAGTGGTCGTTGGGATGGACGGGCGACTTGCCGCCCTTCTTGCCGGTGAGGATCTCGTTCGCGCGGCTCGCGATCACCTCGTTGGCGTTCATGTTCGACTGGGTGCCGCTCCCGGTCTGCCACACCACCAGCGGGAACTGGTCGGCGAGGGTCCCGTCGATCACCTCTCGCGCGGCCTGGACGATCGCCTCGCCGATCCCCGCATCGAGCACGCCGAGCTTCATGTTCGCCCTTGCCGCCGAAAGCTTCTGGACACCGAGCGCTCGTACCAGCGCGGGCGGCATCCGCTCGCCGCCGATCGGGAAGTTGACGATCGAACGCTGGGTCTGCGCGCCCCAGTGGACGTGCGCGGGCACCGCCACCTCGCCCAGCGAATCGGTCTCGATCCGCGTCTCGCCGCTGCTCGTCGTCATGTCACTCATCGAACCGATCCCTCGCTAAGTCGAATTGCGCCCCATCGGGCCCGGCGCTCCCCTAAGCAACGCGGCGTGGGCCGTCAAAGGCGTAAACTCGCCGACCACATCGCCGCCGGTCATGGGGCAAACCGCTTGGAAGGCGGCACGGGCGGGTCTAAGGAGAGGGTTGACGAGCTGTATTACCCAGCCAATACAGTTGCACCGAAGAGAACGATGACCACGATGACGACCCTCACCGACACCACCACCGCCCGCCGCGCGATGATCGACAGCCAGCTGCGCACCAGCGGCGTGAACGAGGAATATGTGCTGGCGCGGATGCTCGCTGTCCCGCGCGAGGATTTCCTGCCGGCGGAAAAGGGCGCGCAGGCCTATATCGACCGTGCGGTGATGCTCGGGACGGCGGGGCACCTCGCCTCGCCGCTGTTCTACGGCAAGCTGCTGTCCGAGGCCGCGCCCGGCCCCGAAGACCGCGTGCTGGTGGTGGGCGGCGGCACCGGCTACCTCGCCGCGCTCGTCCGCCCGCTGGTCGCCGAGCTGGCCGAAATCTCCGCGAGCGAGGCGCTGACCGCCACCGGCAGCTACAGTCTGATCCTCGTCGACGGCGCGATCGAGCAGCTGCCCGAAAGCCTTGCAGGCGCGCTCGCCGCCGATGGGCGGATCGTCACCGGCCTGGTGCTGAGGCAGGTCACGCGGCTCGCCAGCGGGCGGAAGATCGCCGGGCAGGTCACGCTCGCGGCCGTAGAGGACCTCGGCATTCCGGTAATCCACGCCTTCGACGCGCCGAAGGGCTGGACCTTCGCGTGACCCGTGCCGCCGCCCTGCCGGGCCTGATGGCCGCCGCGAGCCTGCTCGCGCTTGCCGCCGCGCCCGCGCGGGCCGACGACCTGCGCGAAGCGCTGGTCAATGCCTATAACGGCAACCCGACGCTGAACGGCGCCCGCGCCAACCAGCGCGCGGTCGACGAGAGCGTGCCGATCCAGCGCGCCCAGGGCCTGCCTTCGGTCAACGTCACCGCGACCGAGACCGAGTTCCTGCGCCAGTCGGCCAACGCCTTCACCGCGCCCGAGCGCAACCTCAACGTCGGCGCGCAGGTGCTGGTGCCGGTCTATTCGGGCGGTGCGGTGAGGAACGGGATCGCCGCCGCCAAGGAACGCGTCGAGGCCGGGCAGGCGGACCTGCGCAACACGGAAAGCACGGTCTTCGCGCAGGTCGTCGCCGCCTATATGGACGTGCTGCGCACCGAGGCGCTGGTGGCGCTGGCGAACAACCAGGTGGCGGTGCTGCGCACCAACCTCGAGGCGACCAGCGACCGCTTCCAGATCGGCGACCTCACCATCACGGACGTGGCGCAATCGCGCTCGCGCCTCGCCGTTGCCGAGGGCGACCTGCGCTCGGCCGAGGCGAACCTCATCGCCGCGCGCGAGGCCTACGTCCGCCTCGTCGGCCGCGAGCCGGGCGAGCTCGAGGCGCCGCCGCCGCTGCCGGGCCTGCCTGACACCGTGGGCGAGGCGATCGTCACCGCGCTCGCAAACAACCCCAACCTCGATGCCGCCAAGCAGCGCGCCGAGGCCGCGGGCTTCGACACCAAGGTGGCGGGCGCAGGCCGGTTGCCCACGGTCGGCTTCTTCGCCAACGGCCAGTATTCGGACTTCTTCGGCACGCTCGGCGGCCCGATCGCGGCGAACTTCGTGCAGGCGGAAACCACCGCCAATGCCGGCGTGCGGATCACCATCCCGATTTTCCAGGGCGGGCTGCCCGCCGCCCAGCAGCGCCAGGCCGGCGCGCGCGAAAGCGCCGCGCTCGAGGACGTGATCGCCGCCGAGCGCCAGGTCATCGCCGAAACCCGCTCCACCTATGCCAACTGGCAGGCGGCCAACGCGGTCATCAGGAGCGCGCAGGCCGCGGTGGAAGCGGCCGAACTGAGCCTTGAAGGCGTGCGCGCGGAGAATTCGATCGGCAACCGCCAGATCCTCGACGTGCTCAACGCCGAGCAGGAGCTGGTGCAGACCCGCGCCCAGCTGGTGACCGCGCGGCGCAACGCCTATGTCGCCGGCTTCAACCTGCTGGCGCTGATGGGCAAGGCCGAGGCGCGCGATCTCAACCTCGAGACCGGCGGGCCGCTCTACGATCCCAAGGTCAACGCCGACCGGGTGAGCAGCAAGATGTGGGACTGGGACCGCGATCCCGAACCTGCCCCGAAATCGACCAGGACCGTTGACATTCCCCCCGCCACGGCAACAATCGGGCCGCAATTGCTGCCCGGCGAGTGAGGGCCGGTCCCGATTCGGGACGGCCTTCCGGGCGTGACGAAACGGGGGCATGAAGGCATGGCGCAAGAGAACGAGGCTTCGGTCGAGGAGATCCTCGAATCGATCAAGAAGGTGATCGCGCGCGACAACCGCGCCGGCGCGCTCGAAGCGCGGCGGCGGCGGATGCTGGTCGCGGACGAGGAGGACGATACCGAAGCGCCCGCCCCGCTGGCCCGCACCCACGCGGTGCGCGATGCCGACGAGGTGCTCGACCTTGCCGACATGGAATGCCAGCCGGAGCCCAGCGCGCTGCCGCTTCGCGAGCCGCTGGCGGAAGAAACGCCCTTGATCGCCGAAACGGTGCGCGATGCGATGCAGGAGAATCTCGCCGCGCTCGCGATGCTGGCCGAGCCGCCGGCGCGCCCGCAGATCGTGCGTTCGGGGGAGACCTCGCTCGAAGGGCTGACCCGCGAATTGCTGCGCCCGATGCTGGCCGAATGGCTGGAGGCGCACCTGCCGGCGATGGTCGAAAGCCTCGTGCAGGCGGAAATCGCACGGATCGTCGGCAAGCGTCGCTGACCCGCCGCCGCGGGGCTGGCGCCCGCGCGCCAAGCGGGCTAGTCCGGCGGCCATGGATCGCTTCACCGTTACCGGCGCCCTGATCGCCGCCGCCGCTCTCGTTTCCACCGCACCGCTGGCCGCCCAGGACGAAGCAAGGCCGCGCGCCGCCAGCACGGTTCCCGGCGTCGCCAGTCCGCCGATGAGCGCCGAGGATCTCGTCACCCTCCCGCGCCTTGGCGCGCCGGTGGTGAACGCGGCGGGGACGCTCGCGGTCTATGCCGTCACCACCACGGACCCGGCGTCCCTCAAGCGCACAACCGCGCTCTACCTCCTCGACCTGACGAAGGCAGGGGCGAAGCCGGTGGCGCTGAACCTCGGCCTCAAGGCCTCGGACCCGGCCTTCGGCGCGGACGGCGCGCTCTATTTCCTCTCCGGCGAGCACACCGACAAGAACGCCCCGGCACGCAGCCGCGTGTGGCGCGTGACCCTCGGCAAGGATGGCACGGCGGGTGCGCCCCAGCTCGTCACCGCCGCGACGACGCGCGACATCGCCGGCTTCAAGCTCGCCCGCAACGGCAGGGCCATCGCGGTGTGGGGCGAGGTGCCGCGCGACTGCCCGACCTTCGGCTGCGCCGATGCCAAGGCGGCCTACCTCCCCGGCCCCGGCACCGGACGCCTGTATGACGCGCAGGAGGGCTTCGTGCGCCACTGGGATCGCTGGGCGACCCCTGGCCTCTACAACCGCATCTTCGTCTTCCCGCTCGAGGGCGGCGTGGCGCAGGGCCAGGGCGTGCCCGCCGACGGCGTCGATCCGGCGAGCGGGATCACCGCCAACACGCCGACCATGCCCTTCGGCGGGGCCGAGGAGATCGACTTCGCGCCCGATGGCAGCGCGCTCTACTTCACCGCGCGGCTGACCGGCGCGGGCGAGCCGCTTTCGACCAACCTCGACATCTACCGCTCGCGGCTCGACGGGGCGAAGCCTGAACTGCTGACCGCCGCCAATCAAGCGACCGACACCGTCCCCGCCGTCTCGCCCGACGGCCGCTATCTCGCGTGGCTCGCCATGGACCGGCCGACCTACGAGGCCGATCGGCAATCGGTGCGCCTCATGGACCTGAAGTCGGGCGCGGTCCGCAATCTCACCGAGAAGGTCGACCTCTCTTTCGCCAGCCTCGCCTGGGCTGCGGACGGCAGGAGCCTGATCGCCACCGCGCAGAAGGTGCTCGACACCCCCGCCTTCCGCATCGACGTCGCGACCGGCAAGGTCACCGAGCTGAACCTCATGGCCGGCAACGAGGCGCACATCGCCAATCTCGTGCCGCTGCCGAAGGGCGGGGTGCTGTTCACCCGGGATTCGCTCGGCGCCCCGGCCGAGCTGTTCCTCTCGAGCGACATGGGCCAGGCGCGCCCGCTCACCGATGTCGCCACCACTCGGATGGGCGGCCTTGCGAACATCGTCACCCGCCGCTTCAGCTTCGCCGGCGCGAAGGGCGACACGGTGTGGGGCCAGATCACCCGCCTCGCCGACCAGACCGGACCGATCCCGGCGATCCTCTACATCCACGGGGGGCCGCAGGGCTCGTTCAACGACGCCTGGTCGAACCGCTGGAACCCGCGCGTCACCGCTTCGCAGGGCTATGCCGTCATCTCGGTCGATTTCCACGGGTCGACCGGCTACGGCCAGGCCTTCACCGACGCGATCCGCAAGGACTGGGGCGGCGCGCCGCTCGAGGACTTGCAGAAAGGCCTCGAGGCCGCCCTCGCGCTCGACACCCAGATCGACGGGTCGCGCGCCTGCGCCATGGGGGCGAGCTACGGCGGCTACATGGTCAACTGGATCGCCGGCAACTGGCCCGACCGCTTCAAGTGCATCGTCCAGCACGACGGCATCTTCGACACGCGCTCGATGGCCTATGCCACCGAGGAGCAATGGTTCACCCGCTGGGAGTTCGGCGGCAACTACGAGGAATCGCGCGAGATCCAGGAGAAGTGGAACCCCGCCAACCATGTCGCCCGGTGGAAGACGCCGATGCTGGTCGTCACCGGCCAGCAGGATTTCCGCGTCCCCTACACGCAAGGCCTGATGAGCTTCACCGCGCTCCAGGAACGCGGCATCCCCGCGCAGCTGCTCGTCTTCCCGGACGAGAACCACTGGGTGCTCGGCGCGAAGAACTCGCTGCAATGGCACAACACCGTCTTCGCCTGGCTCGACCGCTGGCTGAACCGGAACGGGGACAAGTGAGCGACCAGACGCTCGTCGCCGCGCGGCATTCGCTCGCCAAGCACTATGGCGATCCGCGCGAGGGCACCGCGGTCGGGCGGCACATCCTGCTGTGCGCCGTGTCCGAGAAGCAGAAATGCTGCTCGCGCGAGGCGGGCGAGGAGGCGTGGGGGTTTCTCAAGTCGCGGCTCAAGGAGCTCGGGCTCGTCGGGCCCCGGCGCGGGCCGGACAGCCGGCGCGGACCGGGCGGCGGGGTGCAGCGCACCAAGGCCGACTGCTTCCAGATTTGCGCCGCAGGGCCCATCGCGGTCGTTTGGCCGGACGGGGTGTGGTACCACTCGTGCAGCCCTGCGGTGCTTGAACGGATCATCCAGGAGCACCTCATCGGCGGCGTCCCGGTGGAGGACTTTCGGCTGACGGCGAAGCTCGCCGGCGAGGATTAATCCTCGCGCGGGCTCCACAGCTCGTCACGGCCGGGCATCTGGTTGTCGACCGATTCGTCGTGCCCCGTGCCGTTCGACAGGAACATCAGCCCCATCAGCCCGCCGCCAAGCAGCATCGTCAGGCTGATCCCCAGCGCCACCGCAATGTAGAAATGCACCGAGATCGCGCCATTGAAGGCGAACAGCACGCCCACCGCGATGGCCACCACCAGCACCGTCGCCGCCAGCAGCAGCTTCATGATCCGCCGGTAGCGCGCCCAGGCGTGGGCGGCGTTGGCGGGATCGTCGAGGGGGCTCTTGCGGGTCATCCTTCCGACATGGCCCGCGCCGCGGCGCTTGGCAACGCGCGAAAGCTGCAAGGGGCACGGCGTGCGGCGCAAGGCACCCTTCGGCAGGCGGATTCGCCTTTGCCTGCGAATCGTGGCATTTTCCGTGGGGGAAGAGGAGATTGCCATGACTGTTGCCCGCATCATCGAACGGCGCGGCCCGTCCGAGATCGTCGCCTGCGATTGCACCACCCCGGTCCACGAGGTCGTGCAGACCCTCGCCACCCGCCGGATCGGCGCGCTGCCGGTGCTGCGCGAGGGCCGGGTGGTCGGCATCGTCTCCGAGCGTGACGTGATCTACTGCCTCGCCGAGAAGGGCAGCACCTGCCTCGACCAGCCGGTGGAGACGATCATGACCTCGCCCGCCGTCACCGTCGAGCCCGCCACCACGGTGGACGAGGCGCTCGGCATGATGACCCGCCGCCGCTTCCGCCACTTCCCGGTGGTCGAGAACGGCGAGCTGGTCGCCTTCATCTCGATCGGCGATCTCGTGAAGCACAAGATGGACGAGGTCACCCACGAGGCCGAGGCGCTGCGGCAATATATCACGGTTGCGTGACAGACTTGAGGATCGGCCCGGCGCGCATTACCTTGGCGCCATGAGCGCCGAGCCCCTGATCCTCACCCCGTCTGCCGCCAAGCGCGTTGCCTTGATCGCGCAGAAGCAGTCGCGACCGGCGATCCTGCGTCTCGCGGTCGAGGGCGGGGGATGCTCGGGTTTCCAGTACAAGTTCGACCTCGCCGAATGTGCCGAACCCGATGATTCCGTTTCCGAAACCGACGGGGTCAAACTGGTGGTCGATCCCATGAGCCTCGATCTGATCGCCGGCAGCACGGTGGATTTCGTCGAGTCGCTGGGCGGCGCAGCCTTCAAGGTCGAGAATCCGCAGGCGGCCGCCGGCTGCGGCTGCGGGGCGAGCTTCGGGATTTGAGTTAGACCCGCGCGGGCCTTTCGGGCATCAGGGCGCGCATGAAGATCGCCACCTACAACATCAACGGCATCAAGGCCCGCCTGCCGCGCCTTCTCGAATGGCTGGAGGAGACCCGTCCGGCGGTCGCGTGCCTGCAGGAGATCAAGTCGCAGGACGAGGGCTTTCCGGCCGCCGAGATCGAGGCGCTGGGCTATGCCGTCCTCACCCACGGGCAGAAGGCCTTCAACGGCGTTGCGATCCTTGTCGATACGCGCGCGGGCTACACCTGCACCGAGGTGCGCCGCGGGCTCGGCATTCCCGGCCCGAATGAGGGCGACGAGGAGCAGGCGCGTTATCTCGAGGCGGACGTGTCAGGGGTGAGGATCGCTTGCCTCTACCTCCCCAACGGCAACCCGCATCCGGGGCCGAAGTTCACCTACAAGCTCGCCTGGATGGCGCGGCTGCGCGAGCGGATGGCCGAGATCTGGGCCGAGGAGGTGCCGGCGGTGGTGCTCGGCGACTTCAACGTCATCCCGCACGACGACGATGTCTGGTCGGTGAAAGCGATGGCCGCCGACGCTTTGATGCAGCCCGAAAGCCGCGCCGCCTATGCGCGCCTGCTCGCCGATGGCTGGGTGGACGCAATCCGCACCCATAATCCGCGCGGGGGGGTGTGGACCTATTGGGACTATCAGGCGGGGGCGTGGCAGCGTGATCACGGCTTTCGGATCGACCACATCCTGCTCTCGCCCGAATGCGCCGACCGGCTCGCGGCCTGCGGCGTCGACAAGGCCTATCGCGGGCGCGAGAAGGCGAGCGACCACACGCCTGTCTGGGTGCGTCTCAGCACCTGATGCAGCCATGAGGCGGTGATCGGCCCGCAGGGCCGCAAGCCCGAAGGGGCGCCCGCAGCCGCTCGCCCGAAGGGCGAAACGCGGCGAGGATCACCGATAGAAAATGTGCGTGTCGATCTGCGCGAGGCGGGTCTTGCCCGCGCTCCAGCCGGGTCGGACATAGCGGGCGTGGAAGAACACCGCGTCCTCCGCCTCGGATTCCCACAGACCCTTGTCGGCAATCGTCGCGATGGCGACGGCGCGGTTCCAGGCGGGGGAGCCTTCGCGGACCTTCGGCATCTTGCGGCCGCGCATGAAGGAGAATTGCCCGGGCTGGGCGACGACACCGCAATAGGAGCGCGGGAAGCGCCCGTCCTCGGTGCGGTTGACGATCACCTGCGCGACCGCCAGCTGCCCGGCAAGCGGCTCGCCGCGGGCCTCGAAATAGACCGCGCCGGCAAGGCAGCGCAGCTCCGCGCTCATCGGCGCGGCGGTGTCGATCATGCGCACCATCTCGGCGAGCGATCCGGCTTCGGTGAGGGCGGGGGCCTCGGGGGCCGCCGGGGCGAGCGGTTGGACGACCGGCTCGGACACCGTCTCGACGGCGGCAGGCACCAATTCGGGCGCAGCGGCCGGAGCGGGGGAGGCGAGATGTTCGCTGGCGGCTTCGGCCAGGGCGACGGCATGGTTGCCGGCCGGGAACATCGTGGTGGCGAACGCCAGGGCGGCGATCGCGGAAAACGCGGTCTTGCGACTCATGAACTCTGCAAATCGGGCGGTGAGCGCGCACGGGCGCAGGCGGGAACCTTTGTCCGATAAATCGGTTTATCGGGTTCGAAGAAGCCTGCCGGCCGCTCCCCGTCTGCGTGCTGGCGCTGCGGCCGAATTGCCGCCCTGCCAGCCTGCGCTTGGGAGTGGCGGCGCTCTGGCTGCGCTTGCCGTTTACGTCAACTCGATTCGTCGCAGCCCGCGACGAAGCGTTGCGGATCCGCGATATTAACCTCGATTAGCCAGCTATCGGGGTCCTGCTGGCGCCTGCGGTCCAGATATTCACCGAATTCCCAAGGCTTTTCAGCATCTTCTCGTCTCGTCGCAACAAAGCTGCGCGAACCGTCGAGCTGCGGCATCCTTTCGTGCAGCACAGCGTCCCTGCCGTGACACGAAGTCACCAGCAGGATCGTCCCCGCGTCGCGCTCGCCCTTGGCGAGCACCGTCGCGAATCCCCCCTGTGCCTCGGCGCGGCGAATGATCGCGCTCGCCTCGAGGTGGGCGGGGAGCCGTCCGCTCACAGCCCGGAAGGCCCGGCGGCCGCATAGCCCGGCAGGCTCGAGAGCGCGATGCGGCTGCGCATGAAGGTGCCCGTGCCGCGCCCGATCTCCTCGCCCTCGGCGTCCACCAGTCGCGCCTCGGCGACGAACACGCGGCGGCGCCCGCTCACCCAGCGGCCCTCGGCCGTCACCGTGCCGGCGCGGACCGGCTTGGTGAAGTGGAGGTTGAAGCTGGTGGTGAGGAGGAAGCGGTCGGTCGCCAGCGTGTTCGCGGCATAGAAGGCCGCATCGTCGAGCATCTTGAAATAGATCGTCCCGTGCGCAGCGCCTGCCGCATGATAATCCTCGGGGGTCACCGTGAAGGTCAGCTTCGAGCGGCCCTCGCCCGGGATGTGCAGCCTCGAGGCGAACTTGGCGTTGACCGGCGCCGAGGCATAGAGCCGCTCGAGCGCCCGGTAATGCTGCTCGGCCCCGCTCGGCGAAGGGAGATCGACGCTGGCAGCCATGGCGGGTGGTGGGGCGATCAGGCCGCGGTGCGCAGGAACTGGTTGGTCAGCAGCGCATAGGCCGCCTCGGTATCCGGCGAATCGGCGAGCATCTGGAGCATCGTCTCGTCCCGCGTCAGCCGCGAGATCGCCGCGAGCGCGTGGAGGTGCGTGGCGCCGGCATTTTCGGGCGAGACCAGCCCGCACACCAGCGTGACGGGGCGCGAATCCGCCGCGGCGAAGTCGATCGGTGCCTCCAGCCGGATCAGCGCGAGGCTGGGGCGGCGGATATCCTTGCTGCGGCAATGCGGGATCGCGACCCCGCGCCCGAACCCGGTGCTCCCCAGCGCCTCGCGCGCTTCAAGGTTCTCGAGCACCTCGGCCTCGCCCACGCCATAGGCCGAACTCAGCAGCTGCGCGGTGCGGGCCAGCACCTTGGGCTTGGTGTCCAGCCGCGCAAAGGCGATGGCCTGCGGAGAAAGAGCGAGGTTGACGTCCATCTTGTCACGAATCCCGTAGCCTGCGGCCCAGTGGCACAATCCGGTCCGGTCATGCTGCAAGAGCCTGCCGTCCGGGGCGGAGCCCCCCCTGCTGCCGCCGCCTGGGCTTGTCGATAGTGGCGCTTTGCCCTTAACGCAAAACTGTCACCAGACCCTATCTTGGCTCGACCCATCCGATCGAACCGTCGGCACGCCGATAAACCATATTATGCCGCCCCGTGCCAGCGTTTTTGAAGAACAGCGCGCTGGTATTCCTGAGGTCCATCAGCATCACCGCGTCCGCCACGCTCGCCGTCGGGATGTCGACGCGGGTCTCGGCGATCACCAGCGGCGCCTCGGCGACGACTTCCTCCTCCTCGTCCTCCTCGACCGCGAAGATCGTGTAGGCGGCCTCTTCCTCGCCGCGCGCGTAGCTCGCCTGTTCGTGGCGCGAGGTGAGGCGGCGCTTGTAGCGGCGCAGCTGCTTCTCGATCTTGCCGACCGCATCGTCGAAGGCGACATGGACATCGTGCGCGGTGCCCTGCGCCTTCAGGATCAGCCCCTGCATCACGTGCGTGACGATATCGCAGGTGAAGGAGCCCGCCGGCGCCTTGCCGAAGGTCACGTGGCTGGACAGCGCACGGTCGAAATACTTGTCGACGATCGCGCCCAGGCGCTCGCTCGCATGGGTTTGCAGCGCGGCGCCGGTGTCCATCTGGTGGCCGGAAATCCGAATGTCCATGAATGCAGTCCTCCCGTCAGTGATGAGGATCCCAGGGTTGAGGTGGTGTCGGGCGTCCGGGCTTCAAGCGGCCCAGATCGCGTCCTTGATTCCGGCGATGAACGCGCGGTGACGCTCCAGCTCCTCCGGGCTGGCGGCATGGGGACGGGGCTCGCGCCGCGGCCGGTCGGGGGCGGGGCGATACCAGGGGGCCGCAGGTGCGGCGTCGAGAACGGGAACGGCTTCGGCCGGCCCGTCGATCAGGCCGAGCCCGATCTGCCGCCCGCCGGTGAGTTCGACATAGACCTGCGCGAGCAGCTCGGCATCGAGCAGCGCGCCGTGCTTCACGCGGTGCGAGCGGTCGATGCCGTAGCGGGTGCACAGCGCATCGAGGCTGAGCTTGGCGCCCGGATGCTTGCGGCGGGCGATGGCGACGGTGTCGACCATGCGATCGAGGCTGACGGGCGCGCGCCCGGCCAGTTCCAGCTCGGCATTGAGGAAGCCGAAGTCGAAGCCCGCATTGTGCGCGACGAGCGGGGCATCGCCGAGAAATTCGAGCAGTTCGTCGGCACTTTCAGCAAAGCGCGGCTTGGTGGCGAGGAAGGCGGCGGACAAGCCGTGGACCCGTTCGGCCTCCACCGGCATATCGCGATCGGGGTTGAAATAGGCGTGGAAGGTGCGGCCGGTCTCGACCCGGCCGATCATTTCGACACAGCCGATTTCCACCATGCGGTCCCCCGTCTTGGGATCGAGCCCGGTGGTTTCGGTGTCGAAAATGACCTCACGCATTTGATGCACTATCTGCCCAAGTCCGGGGACTTGCAAGGGGCGGCTTGCATCAAATTGAACGGTTCAGAGCGAGGCGATGAGGCCTGCGACCTGGGCGCGGGTCTCCTCGAGCGAGGTGCCGGTGTCGATGACGTGATGCGCGCGCTCGCGCTTGTGGGAGTCGTGGAGTTGCAGCCCGACGATGTGGGCGAACTTCTCGGGCGTCATGCCGGGGCGGGCGAGGACGCGGGCGCGCTGGACGGCCTCGGGCGCGGAGACGACGACGATAAGATCGACCGATTCGTGCCCGCCGCGCTCGAACAGCAGCGGGATGTCGAAGACGACGGCGCGCTTGTCCTGGTTGGCCGCGAGAAAGGCGGCGCGCCTCGCCCCGACCGCCGGGTGGACGATCGCCTCGAGCCGGTGAAGCGCTTCCTTGTCGGCAAAGACCTGCTGGCCGAGCCGGTCGCGGTCCACACCCTGCGGCCCGGTCGATCCGGGGAAGGCGGCCTCGATGGCGGGGAGGAGCTCACCCCCCGGCCCCTGCATCGCACGCACCTCGGCATCGGCGTCGAACACCGGGATGCCGGCCTCGGCAAACATCGCCGCGACGGTCGACTTGCCCATGCCGATGGAGCCGGTAAGGCCGATGATCCTGGGGCTGGTCATGAGGTGAGGATTTTCCGCAGTTCGGCATCATGTTCGCGCGGGGGCGGCTGGCCGAAGAAGTGCGCAAAGGCGATGGCCGCCTGCCCGATCAGCATGGCCAGCCCGTCGATGGTCCGGTGGCCCCTCGCGCGCGCGCTCTGAAGGAAGGGCGTGTCCACCGGCGCGGTGACGATATCGTAGGCGATGGCGCCGGGCGGGGCGTGGCTCCAGTCGAAGGCGAGCGGCGGCTGGCCCGTCATGCCGAGGCTCGAGGCGTTGACGACCAGATCGAGGCAGCCCTCGCGGTCGTCGAAGGGAAAGTCGGTGGGATCGGCGAAGTGGGCCATGTCGATGGCGTGGTGCTCGCCTGCAGGGGCCAGTTCTTCGAGGAGCGCGCGGGCCTTGCCCGGGTCTCGCCCGGCGACAACCAGCGTGAAGCCCTCCTTCGCCAGCGCGCTGATGATCGCGCGGGCTGCGCCGCCTGTGCCGAGGATGCGGGCCATGCGGAAATAGTGTGCCCGCGCCAGGTCCCGCCCAAGCGGCTCCAGGAAGCCTTCAGCATCGGTGTTGGTGCCCTCCAGACCCCCGCCAGACCCCGGGTAGACCGTGTTCACCGCGCCGATCTGGTCCGCTGGCGCCGCGATGGCATCGATCAGCGGCATCACCGCCTGCTTGTGCGGCATGGTGACGTTGCAACCCCGCCACAGCGGGTCGGCGCGGCGCGCGGCGATATGGTCGGGGAGGGAACCGGGGGTCACGTGGCACGCGCGGTAGTCAGCATCGATCCCGAGTTTCTCGAGCCAGAAACCGTGAATTTTCGGGGACTTGGATTGTGCGATGGGATCGCCGATCACCTCGGCATAAGCCTGTCCTGAGCCCTCTCGAAGGCGGCGGGTCATGCGATCAGCACCCCGGCTTCGCGCAGGGCGCCGAGCAGAGGGAGGAGCGGCATCCCGAGGACGGTGAACTGGTCGCCCTCGATGTGGTCGAACAGCTGCACCCCTGGCCCCTCGATCCGGAAGGCGCCTACGGTGTGCCCGATGGCGGGCCACTCAAGGTCCAGATAATGCTCGATGAATTCCTCGGAAAGATCGCGCACGTGAAGGCGGGCGAGGCTGGCATGGCTCCACTCGCACCCCCCGCCCCTGACCAGCGCCGCGGCCGAATGGAGTTCCATCACCTGCCCGGAGAAGAATCGCAGATGCTCCCCCGCTTCTTCGCGCGAGCGCGGCTTGTCGAAGCGCCGACCCGCGCACACCACCAGCGAATCCGAGCCGAGAACAAGCGCTTGCGGGTGTCCCTGTGCCACCGCATCGGCCTTGGCGACCGCCAGTGCCTCTGCGACTTCGCCCGGCGCTGCGCCCTCCAGCCCTGCCTCGACCGCCCGCTCGTCGATATCGGCGGGGATGCTCCTGTAGGCGACCCCGGCGGCATCGAGCATCGCCCGACGCGAGGCGGATTTGCTGGCCAGAATCAGGGTCATATCGGCTTGCCCACCCCGCCTTCGCTGGCCGGCTTGCGGTCGCGTTCCTGCACCAGCCGGATGATCGCCGCCGCGGTCTCCTCGATCGAGCGGCGGGTGACGTCGATCACCGGCCAGCCGTGATCGGCGAACATCCGCCGCGCGAATTGCAGCTCGGCCTTGACCCGGTCGTTGTCGACATAGGCGGTCTCGGTCACTTCGTTCAAGGAAAGCAGACGGTTGCGGCGGATCTGGATCAACCGCTCGGGGCTGGTGGTCAGCCCCACCACGAGCGGATGCCGCAGCCCGAACAGCGCAGGCGGCGGGGGACTCTCGACCACCAGCGGGATGTTCGCGACCTTGTAGCCGCGATTGGCGAGATAGATCGAGGTCGGCGTCTTGGACGAGCGTGACACGCCCGCCAGCACCACATCGGCCTGCTCCCATTCCTCATGCGCAAGACCATCGTCATGGGCGATGGTGTACTGGATCGCGTCGACCCGCTTGAAATAGGTCTCGTCCATCATGTGCTGGCGGCCGGGGCGCCCGTGCGCCTCCTCGCCAAGCTGCGCCTCAAGCGCCGCGGTCACCTGGTCGAGCACCGGCACCGCCGGCAGGCCGAGATGGCGGCAATGCTCCTCAAGCCGCTTGCGCGTATCGGGGTTGACCAGCGTGTAAAGCACCAGCCCCGGATGCGCGGCGAGATCGGGGACGATCCGGTCGAGGTGCTGCAGCGAGCGCACCATCGGCCAGAAGTGGCGGTTCACCGAAGGATCGTCGAACTGCGCCAGCGCCGCCTTGGCGATCATCTCCAGCGTCTCGCCGGTCGAATCCGATACAAGGTGGAGATTGAGTCGCTGCATGGCTCGTGGATCGTCCGGACCCCTGTGGACAGATGCAGGCATAAACCACGGGAGGGGTTGCCGGACAAGCTGGTGAGCGAATTTGCCCCCGACCCCACGCCTTTTCACCGGGTCATTTGCCCACACGGGACAAGTTTTATCGACAGGCTGGGAAGAGTGGGGATAAAGCCCGCTTGACGTCGGAGCCGCACGGATTCGACAGGGGGCTGAGGGACGGTGGCCAATCGGGGACAATCGCGGACGCGCCGGTAATTCCCGCTTTCCACAGGGCCAACAGACTCCATCCATCCTTTTATAAATTGAATTGATTTGCTCTAAGGAACGCCATGCCCGGTCCGCTTCTCGATACGCTTAAAGGTGTCCGCCAGGACCGCGCCCCCGTGTGGCTTATGCGCCAGGCGGGCCGCTATCTGCCGGAATACAGGGCCTTGCGTGCCGAGAAGGGCGGCTTCCTCGAGCTTGTCTACGACAGCGAGGCGGCGGCCGAGATCACCGTTCAGCCGATCCGCCGCTTCGGTTTCGACGGGGCGATCCTGTTCTCCGATATCCTGATCGTGCCGCACGCCATGGGGCAAGGACTGACCTTCCAGGCGGGCGAGGGGCCGCATCTATCGCCGACGCTGCTGGACGTGGAGCTCGACAGCTTCACCCCCGCCTTCGAGCGCTTCGAGCCGGTCTACGAGACCGTGCGCCGCACCCGCGCGATGATCGGCGGGCAAGTGACCATGCTCGGCTTTGCTGGGAGCCCGTGGACGGTCGCGACCTACATGATCGCAGGCGAAGGCTCGAAGGATCACCACGCCGCACGCCTGCTCGCCTACCGCGATGCGGGCCGGATGCAGGCGATCGTCGACGCCATCGTCGAGGTCTCGGTCACCTACCTGCGCGGCCAGATCGACGCGGGCGCGGAAGCGGTGCAGCTGTTCGATTCTTGGGCGGGCAGCCTCGCTCCCGACCAGTTCGAGAAGTGGGTGATCGCGCCGAACGCGGCGATCACGGCGAAGCTCAAGGAGAGCCACCCCGACACGCCGGTGATCGGCTTCCCCAAGGGCGCGGGCGCGAAGCTTCCTGCCTATGCCCGCGAGACGGGCGTCGATGCGGTCGGCCTCGACGAGACGCTCGACCCGGCCTGGGCCCACGCCAGCCTGCCGGAAGGGATGCCGGTGCAGGGCAATCTCGATCCGCTGCTCGTCGAGGCGGGCGGCCCGGCGCTTCCCGAGCGGGTGCGCACCATCATCCGCGCCTTCGCGGACCGTCCGCACGTCTTCAACCTCGGCCACGGGATCGGCCAGCACACGCCGATCGCCCACGTCGAGGAACTGCTTGCCGCGCTCAGGGGCTGACACCGATGAACGACCTGCTGCTTTCGATCTACCTCTACCTCAAGGCGGGGCACGTGATCTTCATGGTGTTCTGGATGGCGGGGCTGTTCATGCTGCCGCGTCAGGCCATCTATATGCTCGACCACGCCCCCGGCTCGCCGGGCGAGGCGATGTGGGCCGATCGCATGGGCAAGCTGCGCAAGATCATCCTTTCCCCGGCGATGACCGTGGTGTGGGTCCTCGGCCTCACCATGGCGATATCCGGCGGGTGGTTCGCCTATGGCTGGCTCCACGCCAAGCTCGCGCTGGTGCTCGCGATGACCGGCTTCCACGGCTACATGGTCAGCCAGACCAAGAAGATGAGCCGCGGGGAGCGCCCGCTGACCGAGAAGCAGCTGCGCATGATCGGCGAGGTGCCGGGTCTGCTGCTCGTGCTGATCGTGTTCCTCGTCTACCTGAAACCCTTCTGACAACCGGGCCAGCTGCGGCGAATCCGCGATTGACCTCGCCGCGCGCCGCTCCTATCTCCGGGCCACCTATCCGGTAACGGCTGCGTCATGCACACGCGCCAAGGTCTGCTTTCTCCAAGCCCAGCCCCGCACAATTCGGGGCGCCGTTTTCCCGAACGGTACTGACCATCCGGCCACTCCTGACTTTCGGAAAAAATCTATGCATCTCAAGGACCTCAAGCGAAAGACCCCGGCCGAACTGGTCGCGATGGCGGAAGAGCTGGGCGTCGAGGGCGCCTCGACCATGCGCCGGCAGGACTTGCTGTTTTCGATCCTGCGCGAACTCGCCGAGGACGAGGAATACGAGGAGCCGATCATGGGCATCGGCACCATCGAAGTGCTCCAGGACGGCTTCGGCTTCCTGCGCTCTCCCGAAGCCAATTATCTGGCCGGCCCGGACGATATCTACGTCTCGCCCAACCAGGTCCGCCGCTGGGGCCTGCGCACCGGCGACACCGTCGAAGGCGAGATCCGCGCGCCGCGCGATGGGGAGCGCTATTTCGCGTTGACCAGCCTCGCCAAGGTCAATTTCGACGACCCCGACGCGGTGCGCCTGCGCACCAATTTCGACAACCTGACGCCGCTCTACCCCGACCAGAAGCTCACGCTCGACACGCTCGATCCGACGGTGAAGGACAAGAGCGCACGGGTGATCGACATCATCGCCCCGCAGGGCAAGGGCCAGCGCGCGCTGATCGTCGCCCCGCCGCGCACCGGCAAGACCGTGCTGCTCCAGAACATCGCCAAGGCGATCACCGACAACCACCCGGAAGTGTTCCTGATCGTCCTGCTGGTCGATGAACGCCCCGAGGAAGTCACCGATATGCAGCGCAGCGTGAAGGGCGAGGTGATCTCCTCGACCTTCGACGAGCCCGCCAACCGCCACGTCCAGGTCGCCGAAATGGTGATCGAGAAAGCGAAGCGCCTCGTCGAGCACAAGCATGACGTCGTCATCCTGCTCGATTCGATCACCCGCCTCGGCCGCGCCTACAACACCGTCGTGCCGTCCTCGGGCAAGGTGCTGACCGGCGGTGTGGACGCGAATGCCCTCCAGCGGCCCAAACGCTTCTTCGGTGCGGCGCGCAACATCGAGGAAGGCGGCTCGCTCTCGATCATCGCCACCGCGCTGATCGACACCGGCAGCCGCATGGACGAGGTGATCTTCGAAGAGTTCAAGGGCACCGGCAACTCGGAAATCGTGCTCGACCGCAAGGTCTCCGACAAGCGCATCTTCCCGGCGCTGGACGTCGGCAAGTCCGGCACCCGCAAGGAAGAACTGCTCGTCCAGAAGGACAACCTCTCCAAGATGTGGGTGCTGCGCCGCATCCTGATGCAGATGGGCACCGTAGACGCCATGGAGTTCCTGCTCGACAAGATGAAGGACTCCAAGACCAACGAAGATTTCTTCGCAACGATGAATCAATAGCTTGCCGCTTGCGCCGGCTGCGGGATCGGCCGGCGCCAAGGGCTGATCGGGACGGGACGACGTGCTTACCCAGTATCTCTACATCAGCACCGCGCCGAGCCTGCCGCGCGACGAGGTGGACGCGATCCTTGCAGCGAGCGCACGCAACAACCCTGCGCTGGGGATCACCGGCCTGCTGTTGTTCAACGGCCGCAACTTCCTCCAATTGCTGGAGGGGGAGCCTGAGGTGGTCGCCGCGCTGATGGAGCGGATCACCGCCGATCCACGCCACACCGGCGTATCGGTGCTGGATCGCCGCAGCGTTTCCGCGCGCACCTGCCCGGACTGGGCGATGAAGCGGGTGATGATCACCGAAAGCACCGGCACCCGCCGCGAGATGCTCGAACGCGACCTGCCCGGGGGACTGGACCCCGAAGTGCGCAAGATGATCGTGAACTTCGCGCTGCTGAACTGACCATGCCCGGCCCGCGCCATCTGGTCCTCACCGGAGCGCCAGGGGCGGGCAAGACGACGCTTCTTGCTGCAGCGGAAAGGTCCGGCCTGGCGACATCGCCGGAGGTCGCGCGGACCTTGCTGCGGGCGCCCGGCGGAATGGCCTTGCGCGCGGATGATCCGCTCGGTTTCGCCGCGGCGATGATTGCCGCCCACCGGGCCGAATACGAGGCGGTGCGCGACCGGGCCGGACCCGTCGTCTTCGATCGCGGCTTTCCCGATGTCGCGGGCTTTCTCGACGTGCTGGGACTGGCCATTCCGCCCGAGATTGATCGGGTCTGCCGCACAGTCCGCTACAATGGACCCGTGCTGCGTGCACCCGCCTGGCAGGAGATCTACCGGACGGACCCGGAGCGCATCCAGACCTGGGACGAGGCGGTGGAGAGCGACAGGGCCGTTACCGCCGCCTGGAAGCGCTATGGCTACACGGTCGAGGATCTGCCCTTGGTGCCGGTGGAAGAACGCCTGCGGTTCCTGCGCGCCCGGCTCTAGCCCTTCATCGCCTGAAGCTGCGCCGCCATCACCTCCCACACCTTGTTGACGGCCTTGAGCGGGCGCACCATCACTTTGAAATCGGCAATTGTTCCATCTTTGTTCCAGCGAATGATGTCGACCCCGTTGACCGCGATGCCGTCCAGTTCGGTGACGAACTCCAGCATCATCTCGTCGCCATCGACCAGCTCGCGGACATAGCGGAAGCTGTCGTTTCCGAGCACCTTCGCGGCGGCGAGCAGATAGGCCATCACCACGCGCTTGCCGACCTGCGGGGTATGCACCACGGGCGAGTGGAACACCGCGTCCTCTGCCAGCAGCGCCGAGAGCGCCTCCGGGTCACCGGCGCTGTCCATGTAGCTGTGCCAGCGGGCGAGGCCTGCTTGCGCCGTGTTCATCGGCTCCTCCCTCATTTCCCGCCGGGCCAGCCGAGCAGCGCGTCGCCACCGGGCGAAGCTTCCAGCGGCAGCGGCGGGCTCGGCTTCTTCGATGTGCGCTCGGCAACTGTGTCATAGGCCTGATCGCCGCTGCCCTTGTTCAGCTTCAGCGTGCGGGTGACGAGAGCGCCGGTCAGCAGGTTCCAGCTCGCCTCGCGCCCGTCGTGCGCGAAGGTCCGGCTGTAGAGCGTCGCGTCGAGCCCGATCAGCCGCATGGCGCTCATCTTCGCGTCCCATCGGAAGCGGTGGGTGGAGGCGACCGCCGTAGTACCGCCGGTCAGATCGCGCAGCACCAGCACGTTGCCCTTGGCCGTCAGCTCGGCCGGCGCGAGGTGGTAGGCATCGAGCGCCAGCACCTGCGGAATGTTCTCGCCAACCTCGAACTGGTTGCGATAGGTGGTCACCACGCGCAGCTCGCGGCGCTCCTCCCCGGCAGCGACATAAGCGAGGTCAGCGCGGCCATCCGCATTGAAGTCAGCGCGCACAATCACCTCGAGGCTCTCCCCGCTGGCGAGCACCGGCTGCGGCGGCTGCGGTCCCTGCGCGGTCAGCGGCGCAGCCAAGACGGCGAGGGCGAGCGCGGCGCTCCTCACTCGAGGTGCTCGGCGAAGAAGGCCGCGGTGCGGCTGTCGGCGAGGTTGGCGGCCTCCTCCCGGCGGCGCTCGCCCATCTCGGTGGCAAAGCCGTGGTCGAGGCCCTCGTAATCGTGGAGCGTCACCTTGGGGTGATCGTCCAGACCCTCGTGCATCGCTGCTTGTGTTTCACGTGGAACAAAGCCGTCCGCGGTCGGGATGTGCAGCATCAGCGGATGAGCGATCGCGTGCTTCTCGTGCAGCAGCCCGTCGATCCCGACGCCGTAATAGCCCACCGAGGCATCGATATCGGTGCGCGCTGCGGTCATGTAGGCGAGGCGCCCGCCGAGGCAGTAGCCGACGCAGCCGACCTTGGCGACGCCGAGGGTGCGGCGGATGTGGTGGATGGTCGCCTCGATGTCGCGAATTCCGGCGTCCTGGTCGAACTCGCCGAACAGGCCGAGCGCGCGCTGGAACTCGCTCTCCACGTCGGGATCGAGCACGATGCCCGGCTCGAGCCGCCAGAACAGGTCCGGAGCGACCGCGAGATAGCCCTCGGCGGCCAGCTTGTCACACTTGCGGCGGATGCCCGGGTTCACCCCGAAGATCTCCTGAATGACGATGATCGCCGCGCGCGGTGTGCCCTCCGGGCGAGCGACATAGGCGCCGAAGCTGGCATCGCCGGCGAGGGTGGGGATGGTTTCGTTGAGGCTCATGGCGATCTCTCTTTGCAGTGTTCGATCCTGCCCGGGAGCCTATCGCTTGCCTTGCCCGCCTGCCAAGCGCAAATGGAGAGGCAAGCGAGAGGAGACCGCCACCATGAAGATCAACATCGAGATCGAGTGCACCCCCGAGGAGGCGCGCAGCTTCATGGGCCTGCCCGACGTGAGCGCCGCCAACAGCGTCTATGTCGAGAACATCGCCAAGGCGATGCGCGGGGTCTCGGACCCGACCCAGCTTCAGCAATATGCAACCGCGCTCGCCCCGATGGGGCAGGTTGGGCTCAAGCTGTTCCAGAGCTTCGTGGAAGGCGGGATGAAGGCGGCGTCCGGAAGCAAGCCCTCCGAATAGGCACGAATGCCGCAGACGCCGACCATCTTCGCGCTGTCGAGCGGCGCGCCGCCGGCCGGCGTGGGGGTAATCCGCGTGTCGGGCCCGGCCGCCTATTCGGCGTTGCTGGCGCTTGCCGGGCGGGTGCCCGCACCGCGCCGCGCATCACTGGCGCGGCTGAGCGACGCGAGCGGAGCCCCGCTCGACGAGGCGCTGGTGCTGTGGTTTCCCGGCCCGAACACGGCGACGGGTGAGGACCTCACCGAGTTCCACTGCCATGGGGGCAGGGCAGTCATCGCGGCCGTCGAGGCTGCGCTGGCGGCGCTGCCCGGTTTGCGCCGCGCCGAGCCCGGGGAATTCACCCGCCGCGCCTTTGCCAATGGCCGCATCGATCTTGCCGAGGCCGAGGGTCTGGGCGATCTGCTCGCCGCCGAGACCGAATGGCAAAGGGCCGCGGCCCTCGTCAATGCCGGCGGCGCCCTGTCGCGGCAGGTGGAGGCCTGGCGGGAGCGGGTGCTGGCGCTCTCCGCGGAGGTCGAGGGGGTGCTCGATTTCTCCGACGAGGAGGACGCTGCCGATCTGCCCGAATGTTTCACGTGGAACATTGCTGCCCTCAAGGAAGAGTTGAGCGAATGGCTTGCCCGCCCTCGTTCCGAGCGGCTGGGCGAGGGCTTTCGCGTGGTTCTTGCGGGCCCGCCGAATGCCGGCAAGTCGACCCTCTTCAACGCTCTGGTCGACAGCGAGGCGGCGATCACCTCGCCGATTGCCGGCACGACCCGCGACGTGATCGAGCGCTCCGTTGCGATTGGCGGAGTGCCGTTCACCTTCGTCGATACCGCTGGCCTGAGGGATGAGGAGGCCGCCGATCCGATCGAGGCGATCGGCATCGGCCGGGCCCGCGGGGCCCTGGCGCGGGCGGATGTGATCCTCTGGCTTGGCCCCGAAGGGGAGGGACCGGAGAGTGCGTGGGAGATCGCGGCACAGGCCGATCGTGCTGCAATCCACCCGAAGAGCAGCGCACGCTTCGTGGTATCGGCGATCACCAGGGCTGGTGTGCCGATGCTCAAGCAAGCACTGGTTGCGGCCGCGCGTCAGGGGTTGCCGAAGCCCGGAGAGGCGGCACTGAACGCGCGCCAGCACGCGCGCCTTGCGGAAGTGGCCGAGGCGCTGGCGGCGGCGGAGCGCCTTTCCGATCCCCTGCTGGTCGCCGAGGAACTGCGCCGCGCAAGGTTGGCGCTTGATCGACTGGTCGGCAGGGCGACGACAGAGGATATGCTCGACGCGCTGTTCGGGCGGTTCTGCATCGGGAAGTGAAGCGCGTCGTTGCGGCCAATGTTTCACGTGAAACATGGCTCTGGATCTGGCCTCAATGTTTCACGTGAAACATTGGCTCCCAGTCCGACCCCAATGTTTCACGTGAAACATTCTAGCCCGAGAACCAGACCCAAACAGCTTTGACGATTGCGGTTCTGGCCCCTATCTGGCGGCCGTCATGGCGAATTTCGATGTCATCGTTGTCGGCGGCGGGCACGCCGGGGTGGAAGCGGCTTGCGGCGCCGCGCGGATGGGCGCGCGCACCGCGCTCGTCAGTTTCGACCTCGCCGCCATCGGCGCGATGAGCTGCAACCCGGCGATCGGCGGTCTTGGCAAGGGCCACCTCGTGCGCGAGGTTGATGCGCTGGACGGGGTGATCGGACGCGCGGCAGATGCCGGGGCGATCCATTACCGGATGCTCAACCGCTCGAAGGGGAGCGCCGTGTGGGGCCCGCGCGTTCAGGCCGATCGGGTCCGGTTCAAGGCGGCCGTGCAGCAGACGGTCCGCTCGCAGCAGAACCTCACGCTGGTGCAGGGCGAAGCCGCCGCGCTGGTGCTGGAGGGCGGACGGGTCGCCGGGCTCGCATTGGCGGACGGCACGATCCTAGGTGCGGGGCGGGTGGTGCTGTGCACCGGGACCTTTCTCGGCGGCATTCTCTACCGCGGTGAAGAGCGATTCGAAGGCGGGCGCATCGGCGAGAACGCCGCCAAGCGCCTCGCAGCACAGCTGCGCGGCGCGGACCTGCCCATGGCGCGGCTCAAGACCGGCACCCCGCCGCGGCTCGACGGGCGGACCATCGATTGGGCCGCGCTCGAGGAACAGCCCTCCGACGACGAGGGCTGGACCATGTCGCCGCTGACGGCGCGCCGCCTGAACCCGCAGGTGTTCTGTGCCATCACCCGCACCACCCACGCCGGGCACGACGCGATCCGTGCCAACCTCCACCGCTCGCCCCTGTTCTCCGGCGCGATCGCGGCGGCAGGGCCGCGCTACTGCCCGTCGATCGAGGACAAGATCCACCGCTTTGGCGACCGGGAGGGGCATCAGGTCTTCCTCGAGCCCGAGGGTCTCGACACGCATATCGTCTATCCCAACGGGATCAGCACTTCGCTCCCGGTGGACGTGCAGGAGACGGTGGTGCGGACCATGCCGGGCTGCGAGGCGGTGCGGATCGTGCAGCCGGGCTATGCGGTGGAATATGACCACATCGACCCGCGCGCCCTCACGCCGGACTTGCAGCTGCGAGCGATCCCCGGGCTCTATTGTGCCGGGCAGATCAACGGCACCACCGGCTACGAGGAGGCAGCGGCGCAGGGGCTGGTCGCGGGGCTTGAAGCTGCGGCGGCGGCGCTGGGCAAGGCGGCGCCCGTGCTCGACCGCGCGAACAGCTACATCGCGGTGATGGTCGACGACCTGACCTTGCAGGGCGTGACCGAGCCTTACCGGATGCTCACCGCGCGTGCGGAATACCGTCTGCGCCTGCGGGCCAACAATGCCGCGACCCGACTGACGGGTCTGGGCATCGCCGCAGGGTGCATTGGCGATGAGCGGCGCGCCTGGTGGGAGCGGCGCGAGGCTTTGCGGGAAATGTTTCACGTGAAACATTCGGAGCGGATCCACGCGCGGGAGCTTGCCGATCTCGGCCTCCCGGTGCGCCACGATCACGGGGTAAAGACGCTGGCCGAGTGGCTCCGCTTCGACGGAGTCACGCCCGATGCACTCGCGCCGTGGCTCGGCGAGTTGGCCGCCAGCGATCCGGCCTTGGCGGACGAGCTGGCGGAAGACGCCGCCTATGCGCCCTATCTTGCCCGGCAGGATGCCGAGCTCCGCGATCTGCGCGCCAGCGAGGCGCTGCCGCTGGCCGCGGACTTCCCCTATGGCGTGGTGCCGGGCCTCTCGAACGAGATGGTCGAGCGTCTGACCAAGGCGGCACCGGGCACCTTGGCCGCAGCGGGGCGGGTGCCGGGGGTCACGCCGGCAGCGCTCTCCGCGCTCCTCGTCCACGCCCGGCGCCGGATTTCCGACGGGCAGCAGGCGGCGTGATCCGGACCGAGGAGGAGGCCCGCGCCTATGTCGCCGGGCTGACCGATGCCGAGGGGATGGCGAGGCTCGACACCTTCGCCGCGCTGGTGCTGGACGAGAACCAGCGCCAGAACCTCATCGCCAAGGCCACCGAGCCGCACCTCTGGCAGCGCCACATTGCGGACTCCGCGCAGCTTCTCGAAAATGTTTCACGTGAAACATTGGGTCCTAACGCCGGAGGCCCGTGGCTCGATCTCGGCAGCGGCCCAGGCTTTCCCGGCCTCGTCATCGCCGCGCTTTGCCCGAGAATGCCGGTGGTGCTGGTCGAGTCCCGCGCCCGTAGGGTTGACTTCCTGAACCGCGCCATAGAGGCGCTCGGCTTGCCGAAGTGCCGGGTCGAGGGGCAGCGTCTGGAGCGGGTTGCCGCCTTCCCGGCGCGGGCCATTTCGGCACGCGCCTTCGCGCCGCTCCCCAAGCTTCTCGAGCTATCCGCACCCTTCTCCACAAGGGGCACGGTCTACGTGTTGCCCAAGGGGCGCTCGGCGGCGCAGGAGTTGGAGAGCTTGAAGCCTTCGATTCGGGCAATGTTTCACGTGAAACATTCCTTGACCGATTCCGACGCGGGGATCATCGTGAAGGCGTAACGGACACGCGAAGCACGCGCAAACCGGCAGGTGGGCGCAGGGAAGGACGGGCAAGACCATGCTGACCATCGCGATAGCCAACCAGAAGGGCGGGGTGGGCAAGACCACCACCGCGATCAACATCGCCACGGCGATGGCCGCGACGGGGTGGCGAACCCTGCTTATCGACCTCGATCCGCAGGGCAACGCCTCCACTGGGCTGGGGGTGCACGCCGCGAGCCGCGAGGTATCGAGCTATGACCTGCTCGTCGACGAGATCACGCTGGAGAGCGCGATCATGCGTTCGTCCATCCCGAAGCTCGATATCGTCCCCGCGACGGTGGACCTGTCGGGGGCCGAGGTCGAGCTGGTGGCGGTCGAAGGGCGCACGCACCGCCTCGACAAGGCGCTGACCGGCTACACCGGGCACGACATCTGCTTCATCGACTGCCCGCCCTCGCTGGGCCTGCTGACCTTGAACGCCCTGTGCGCCGCCGATACCCTGCTGGTGCCGCTGCAATGCGAGTTCTTCGCGCTGGAGGGCCTCAGCCAGCTGCTCCAGACGGTCGATCAGGTGCAGCAGCGCTTCAACCCGGATCTCGGCATCATCGGCGTGGCGCTGACCATGTACGACCGGCGCAACCGCCTGACCGACCAGGTGTCGGACGATGTGCGCGACTGCCTCGGCAAGCTGGTGTTCGAAACCGTGATCCCGCGCAACGTGCGCCTGTCCGAGGCGCCGAGCCACGGGCTCCCGGCGCTGATCTACGACCAGCACTGCACCGGCAGCCGCGCCTATATGGCCCTCGCGCGCGAGCTGATCGGGCGATTTCCCGCAGAAAGACAGGCGGCATGACCGAGAATAGCACTGAAGTCACTGAAAATGCTTCCATTTCGCGCGGTGCGGCGGACAAGCCGCGGCGGCTCGGCAAGGGGCTCGGCGCGCTGCTCGGAGAAACCCGGCGGGAGGAACCGCTGGTACGCCGCGACGAGCCGGGCGAGGCGCCGGCGGACGGCAGCTCGCCGCTCCGGATGCTCGCCATCGCGACGATCAAGCCGCTGCCCGGCAACCCGCGCAAATATTTCGACGAGACCGCGCTCGCCGAACTGGCCGCGTCGATCGCCACGCGCGGCGTGATCCAGCCGATTATCGTCCGCCCGCATCCGGAGGGCAGCGGCTTCCAGCTCGTCGCCGGGGAGCGGCGCTGGCGGGCGGCGCAGAAGGCGCGGCTGCACGAGATCCCGGCACTGGTCCGCAACCTCTCCGATCGCGAGGTGACGGCGCTGGCGCTGATCGAGAACCTCCAGCGCGAGGACCTTTCGCCGGTCGAGGAAGCGCGCGCCTATCACCGTCTCTCCGAGGAGGAGGGGATGATCCAGGTCGATATCGCCAAGATGGTCGAGAAGTCGCGCAGCCATGTCGCCAACGTGATGCGGCTGATGTCGCTGCCCGAGCGGGTGCTGGACCTGATCGAGCAGGGCGGATTGACGGTCGGCCACGCGCGCGCGCTGATCGGGCGGGACGATGCGCTGGAACTGGCGGAGGTCGCGGTCGCCGAAGGGCTCTCGGTGCGCGATATCGAGACCCTGACCCGCAAGCCGGGCAAGCCCGCCGAGGGGCCCAAGGACGCGCCCTACCTGCCGGCCGAGCACGCCGATATCCTCGCCGTGCAGCAGCATCTCGAGGAGTTTCTCGGCCTGTCGGTGCGGATCAAGCCCGAGGTCGATCCGCGCAAGGGGACGATCACGATCCGCTACACCACGCTCGACCAGCTCGACCTGGTGTGCCAGCGCCTCACCGGCGGCGAGATCTGACGCCGCCGCCGCGCACCTGCCGAACGCCGGCATAAAGAAGCCCCGCACTGTCGCCTGACCGTGCGGGGCTTCTCTTTGGCCCCACCGGGTGAGGCCAAGTTTCGGAAAAACCTAGCGGTTCTTGATCATCTTGCCCGAGGGGAGCTTGATCATCTTCGGCGAGGGCGCCGGGATCGTGCGCTCGGCGCCGGGGACGGTGTAGCTCTCGTAGCGCTCGTTTTCGCGCACCACCACCTGCTGCTGCACCTCGGTGCGGACCGGCACCAGCACCATCTGCGGCGGCGGGGCGTAGCTGTAGCCGTAGGAATAGCCCTGCGGGTAGCCGTAGCCGAAGGCCGGCGCGGCGTAGTAGCCGCCCGGATAGGCGATCTCGCGGCTCGCGATGCGCGGGGCGGGCGTGCCGTAGGCAGACAGGTAGCTGTCGAGCGCGGCCTCGCAGTCATAGAGGCTCCTCTTGCGGCCGCCGTCGAACAGGCTGCCGATCAGGCCCCCGATCAGCCCGCCGCCCCCGACGCCGAGGACCGTGCCGAGCACCTTGTCGCCTGCGCCCGCGATGGCGTTGCCGGCAAAGCCCCCGCCGATCGCGCCGAGCAGCCCGCCGATGATGAGCCCGGTATCGTTGCGGCTGCGGCCGCGGGTGCGGCTGCGGCATTCGTCGATCCACTGCTGGCGCTCGAACACCGCGGGGGCACCGCCGTAGTAGCCGCCGACTGCGGCGGGTTGGGCATAGCCCTGCGTGTAACCCTGCGGATATCCCTGGGCATAACCTTGCGGGGCCGGGGCCGGGCGGGGCGAATCGATGCGGCGGGTGCGGGTGATGGTCTCCACCCCGTCGACCACCGTGCGCGTTTCATCCTCAAAGGCCGCGATGGGCGCGCTGCGCATATCCTGCGGCAGGGCGCGCACCTCGGCATCGCTCATCGGCGGGAGCGGCGGTGCCAAGGGATAGCTCTGCGCCTGGGCGAACGCCGGAACGGCGAGGGCGAGCGCGGCCAGCGGCAGGGTCGGCAAACGGGTGGGCATGAGCGTGATTCCCCTCAGATCAGCCGGGTGGAGTCGATGGTTAGCGAAAGCTTACCATCGACTCCACCCGGCGCCCAAGCGGCGCGCGCAGGATTGTCCCGTTTGGGGTCAGATACGCGCGGCGAGCATGGTGGCGAGCGCCTCGATGCCGGCCGCGTCCTCGGCGGTGAAGCGCGCGGGGGTGGGGCTGTCGAGGTCGATCACCGCAATCACCGCGCCGTCGCGCAGCACCGGGACGACGAGTTCGCTGGCGCTTGCCGCATCGCAGGCGATGTGGCCGGGGAAGGCGTGGACGTCGGCGACAAGTTGCGTGGCGCGACTTTGCGCCGCGGTCCCGCACACGCCGGTGCCGAAGGGGATGCGGATGCACGCCGGGCGACCCACGAAGGGCCCGAGCACCAGTTCCTCAGCGCCGCCGGCCTTGGCGGGTCCGACCCGGTAGAAGCCCGCCCAGTTGAGGTCCGGCAGGAACTCCCACAGCAACGCCGCGACATTGGCCATGTTGGCGACGGCATCGGGCTCGCCTGCGGTCAGGGCATCGGCGGCGGCGAGGAGGTCGCGGTAGAGGTCCGCCGCGGCGGATTGGGCGGCGGGCATGAAATCGTACATCGGGGGCTGTCGCCTTTCATCGCTACCCGGTTGCCGCCGGGACGGGCCGGGCTTATCTCGTCCCACATGGCCATTTTCCGCAAGATCGCAATCGCTCTCGTCGTGTTCCTCGTGATCGCCGGGGGCGCATTCTTCTATCTCTCGCGCGGCAACACCGCCGAACTTTCGGTCGAGGAGGTCGCCGGGACCGATCCGGTGTTGCAGAAGGCCAAGACGGAACGCTTCCCGACGGTGCAGATCGCCGAGCCGGTCGGCTGGCAGGCGGGCGAGGCGCCGGTCGCGGCAGAGGGTCTCGAGGTCACGCGCTTCGCCGAGGGGCTGGACCATCCGCGCACGCTCGTCACCCTGCCCAACGGCGACGTGCTGGTGAGCCTCACCCGCGCGCCCAAGGACGACAACGCAGGCGGCGGGATCATGGCCAGGATCACCGCCTGGGTGGCCGACCGGCTGCTCTCGAAGGCGGGCGCGACCGGCCCCTCGCCCAACCAGATCGTGCTGCTGCGCGATGCCGATGGCAACGGGACAGCGGAAACGCGCAAGGTGATCGCCAGCGACGGCCTGTCCTCGCCCTCGGGCCTCGCGTGGAAGGACGGCACGCTCTACGTCGCCAATCACAATGCCCTGCTCGCCTTTCCCTACCAGCTCGGCAGCGACCGGGTCGGCGGCGGCCCTCGCAAGCTGATGGACCTGCCGGGCGGCGGCGGACACTGGATGCGCAACATCGTGCTCTCGCCCGACGGGACCAAGCTCTACGTCGCGGTCGGCTCGGTCAGCAATGTCGGCGACAACGGGATGGAGGCCGAGGAAGGTCGGGCGATGATCTGGGAATATGATCTCGCCGCCGGCCGCCCGCGCCAGTTCGGGGTGGGGCTGCGCAATCCCAACGGGCTCGATTTCAACCCCTGGTCGGGCGAGCTTTGGACCACCGTGAACGAGCGCGATATGCTCGGCAGCGACCTCGTCCCGGATTACCTCACCAACGTGCCCGTCGGCGCGCAGTATGGCTGGCCGTGGGTCTATTACCGCACCAATATTGATCGCCGGGTGAAGGCACCGATGCCGCAGTTCCTGATGGAGTACGTGCGCAAGCCTGAATATGCGCTCGGCCCGCACGTCGCGGCGCTGGGCATGGTGTTCTCGAAGGAGGGCGACCGGATGGGTGCGGGCTTCAGCGGCGGGGCCTTCATCGCCCGCCACGGCTCGTGGAACCGCAAGCCGCCCTCGGGCTATGACGTGGTGTTCGTCGATTTCGACGCGCGCGGCAATCCGGTCGGCAAGCCCAAGCCGGTGCTGACCGGCTTCCTCAAGGAGGACGGGACCACCCGCGGCCGTCCCACCTGGGTGGGCTGGGCGCAGGACGGTGCGCTGCTGGTGACCGACGATACCGCTGGGATCGTCTGGCGGGTGCGTTCACCCTCCGCCGCGCCCGCGCCGGCCATCGCGCGGCTCGAAGGCGAGCGGCTTCCGCCCCGCGCGCTGAAGGACCCCCGCGCCGAGTTCGAGGCCGATTACCTGCGCCGACAGGCGGGGCAGAGCGTCAACTAGAGCGCGAGGCCCGCGCGCCCGGCGATTTCGGTCGCGAATTGCAGCGCGGTGCGGCCGGAACGGTTGCCGCGCTGGATGGCGAAGGCCAGCGCCTCCTCGGCATCGAAGGCGATGCCCAGCGGGGCGAGGTAGCCGTCGAGGATCGCGAGGTAGATGTCCTGATCCGCCGGATGGAAACCGAGCGTCAGGCCGAAGCGGTCGGCGAGCGCCAGCGCATCGTCGCGCTCGTCGCGTTCGTGAAGCGCCGCCGACGTGTCCTCGCGCGTGACGATGGCGCGCCGATTGGCGGTCACCGCGAGGCGGATGTGCGCGGGGCGGGGGCTCACCCCGCCGTCGAGGAGGCTGCGCAAGGCCAGCATCTCCGCGCGCCCGTCGGCGCCGAAACCGAGGTCGTCGATGAAGAGGAGGAAGGCACGGCTTTGCTCCGCCAGCGCGGCGACCAGCGCTGGAAAGGTCGGGAGCGTGCCGGGGGCGAGCTGCACCAGCGCCAGCGCGCCGCCCGCCGCCTGCACATCGGCCACCGCGGCGCGCACCAGCGCCGACTTGCCCATGCCGCGCGCGCCCCACAGCAGCATATCGTGCGCCGCCGTGCCCTGTGCGAGCCGACCGCAATTGTCGCGCACCGCGCGGGCCTGCGCGTCGATCCCGTGGAGCGCGCGCAAGGGCAGCGCGTCGAGCACCGGCACCGGCCGCGCGCGCTCGCCTTCCCAGACATAGGCGGGGGCGGCGAGCCAGTCGGTCGGGGCTGCGGGCGGGGGCGCGAGCCGCTCGAGCGCGGCTGCGATCCGCTCCAGCGCCTCCCCGTTCACGTCAGCCGACCAGCGCTTCTGCGGGGAGCGCGTAAAGCAGGTCTGCGCCCGCGACGGCGCCAGCCTTGAGGCCCGCGGCCTCGGGTACGATCCGGTCGAGGAAGAAGCGCACCGTCACCGGCTTGGTCGCAGCGAGTTCGGGCGCCGCGCCGGCCTTGACCGCCGCCGCCTGCTTCGTCAGCTGCCACCCGGCCACGCACACCGCCGCCATCGTGCAGAAGGGCACGCTGCCGGCCAGACGATCGTCGAGGCTGGCATCGTCACGCATCCACCGCGCGACATTGCCGCAGTCCCGCGCGAGGGCCGAAAGGGCGAATTCGTCGGCAGTCTCGCGGGCGATGGTGTCGAACAGCGCGACCATCGCCTCGCCGCTCTCGAGCCCGAGCTTGCGGGTCACGAGGTCGGCGGCCTGGATGCCGTTGGTGCCTTCGTAGATCGGGGCGATGCGCGAATCCCGCCAGTGCTGGGCGGCGCCGGTTTCCTCGACGAAGCCCATGCCGCCGTGGATCTGGATGCCGAGGCCCGAGACTTCCACGCCCACATCCGTGCCCCACGCCTTGATCAGGGGCACCACGATCTCGCCCCGCGCTCGTGCCGCCTCGTCGCCGAGGTTGCCGCGGTCGACCTGCCCGGCGCAGTAGTAGAGCAGCGCGCGCACGCCTTCGGTCAGCGCCTTCATGCGCAGGATCATGCGGCGCACGTCGGGGTGCTCGATGATCGCGACGGGGGTCTTGTCGGGCGAGCCCGCACGCGCCGACTGCACCCGATCGCGCGCATAGGCGAGCGCCTGCTGGGTCGCCCGCTCGGCGATCTGCGCGCCCTGGTTGCCGACATTGATGCGTGCGTTGTTCATCATTGTGAACATCGCGGCGAGGCCCTTGTTGGGCTGGCCGACCAGCTCGCCGATGCATTCGCCGTTGTCGCCGTAGCTCATCACGCAGGTGGGCGAGGCGTTGATGCCGAGCTTGTGCTCGAGGCTGACGCACCTGAGGTCGTTCTTCGGCCCGAGGCTGCCGTCGGCGGTCACGTGATACTTGGGCACCACGAACAGGCTGATCCCGCGCGAACCCTCGGGTGCGCCGGGGAGGCGCGCCAGCACGAGGTGGATGATGTTCTCGGCAAGGTCGTGCTCGCCCCAGGTGATGTAGATCTTCTGGCCGGTGATCTTGTATTTGCCTGCGTGTTCGCCTGTCTCGATGGGTTCCGCCGTCGAACGCAGCGCACCGACATCGCTCCCGGCGGCGGGTTCGGTGAGGTTCATGGTCCCCGACCATTCACCGCTCACCAGTTTGGGCAGATACATCGCCTGCTGGGCGGGGGAACCGTGGTGCTCCAGCGCCTCGATCGCACCGACGCTCAGCATCGGCAGGAGGGTGAAGGCCATGTTCGCGGCGCCCAGGTTTTCGAGCACGTTGCAGGCGAGGGTGAAGGGCAGGCCCTGACCGCCGTGTGCCGCCGGGGAGGCGATGGCGTTCCAGCCCTGCTCGACATAGGCCTTGTAGGCGGCGGCGAAGCCGTCGGGCAGGCGCACCACCCCGTTCTCCAGCCTCGCGCCTTCAAGGTCGCCGACGCGGTTCAGGGGCGCGAATTCCCCGGCGGCGAATTGGCCCACGCCCTCGACGATCGCCTCGACCAGATCGGGCTCGGCATGGGCGAAGCGCTCGGTTGCGGCGAGCTCGTCGATCCCGGCGTTGACGCGGATGGCGAGCAGCTGGTCGGCGGTCGGCGGGGTGAAGGGGGTCACTGGGAAAGGGTCCTCGGATCAGGGGAAGGCCCGGCGCACTTGGCAGGGCGGGCAAACGAATATAGCGCCGGACCATGAGCGGCAAGAACGTTACGGAAGTGCGGCTGGCGGACGTCGCAGGGATCGCCGCAGCGGCGCGAATCCTCGAATCGGGCGGGCTCGTGGCAGTGCCGACCGAGACGGTCTACGGCCTTGCGGCGCGCGCCGACAGCGCCGAGGCGGTGGCGCGGATTTATGCCGCAAAGGGCAGGCCCGACTTCAACCCGCTGATCGTCCATGTGCGCGGGGTGGAGCAGGCCGAGCGGTATGTCGATTGGCTCCCCGATGCCGAACTCCTTGCGGAACTGGTCTGGCCGGGGCCCCTGACCTTCGTCCTGCCGAGGAAGGATCATGCCGATCTTGCCGAAGCGGTGACGGCCGGCCTGCCGACCGTCGCCCTGCGCGCGCCTGCGCATCCGGTCATGCGCGCGCTGCTGGAGCGGATCGACTTTCCGCTGGCCGCGCCCTCGGCCAACCGCAGCGGCTTCATCAGCCCGACCACCGCCGAGCACGTGCTCGCCTCGCTCGACGGCCGGATCGACATGGTGCTCGATGCCGGCCCGACCGAGGCGGGTGTGGAATCGACCATTCTGGCCATAGGACGCGACGGGACCTGGCGAGAGCTGAGGCCGGGGCCGGTCGATCTGGATGCCTTGCACCGGCATTACCGGGACACGCCATACCCGCGGCAAGCGGAGGCTGCAGGATCGAGGATCGAAGCCCCCGGCCAGCTCGCCAGCCACTACGCCCCCGGCAAGCCAGTGCGGCTCGATGCGCTGGACGCCGAGCCGGGCGAGTTCCTGATCGGGTTCGGGCCGGTCGAAGGCGATTGCACGTTATCGGCAGGCGGGGTTCTGAGTGAAGCCGCATCCCGCCTCTACGCCTGCCTTCACGAAGCCGCGCGTGCGCCTCAGCCGCGCATCGCGGTCGCGCCGGTGCCCGAACACGGCGTCGGCCGGGCGATCAACGACCGGCTGCGCCGCGCCGCCGCCTAGCGCTCGACCGGGACGCCCGGCATCAGCGCGTCCATCTCGGCGCGGATCACGCGGGCGCTGTCGCAGGCCCGCGCATCGCCCTGCTGGCAGCGCCGCATCGCCCGGTCATAGTCGCGCCCGAGCTGGCCGAGGCGTTCCTCGCGCTTGCGGATTTCGCGGCCGCGCTTCTCGTCGGCTTCGGATTGGCTGGTGGTGGCAAGGTCGATCCCGCGGCTGGCGGCCTTGACCGGCAGCGTTACGGCACCGACGGCGGCCTTGGCGAGACAGCCCTGGAGGGCAAGCGAAGCAAGCCCGAGGGCGAGGATTGGGAGGGTGCGCATGACGCCGCCCTTGTCGCCCCGGACTTGCCGGAAGGCAAATGCTATTGCGCGGAGTTGCCCTCAGGGGCGGGTGCCGGGATCGCCGCGCTCGCCCCGCTTGTCGCACCGCCGCCCGGCGCGCAGGTGAGCGTGCCCGAGCCGAAGGCGTTGACCGTGCACTTGGCGTTGCCGGTCACCCGCACATCGCCCGCGCCGCCGATATTGGCTTCGACCGTGCCGTCCGAGGCGAAGGCGACATCGCCGCTGCCGCCGATCGAGACCTCGGCCTTGTCGGCCTTGAGCTGCGGCATCATCACCTTGCCGCTCCCGCCGATCAGCACCTCAAGGGCCTTGGCCGTGCCGGCGCCCTGTACCGTGCCGTTCCCGCCGATGTTGATATCGAGTTTCTCCGCGGCGACGCGTCCGAATTCGACCGTGCCGCTGCCGCCGATATTCACCGATGCGGTGCTGGCGAGGGCGGGGGTCTTCACCGTGCCCGATCCGCCGATCACGATCTCCTTGGGGGCGGGCATGGTGATGCGGATCACCGCGTCGCTCCGGCCCGACCAGCCGTCTGTGCGGGTGACGGCGATCACCTCGCTATCGCGCACGAAGCGCAGCGAATCGGTGTCCTCGCCTTCGACCTTGAGGGCGAAAGTGTTGCCCTCGGTGACGACCACGGTGTCGCCCGAGCCCAGGATGATCTCCGAAGGCGGCGGACCGGCGATCTCGACCTCGCTGAGCGGCACGCCCTTCTGGCCGTTGATCTCGATATCCGCGCCATCGCATCCCGCGAGGGTGGCGGCGAGCGCCAGCAGCGCGAGCGGGGCGAGGCGGCGTTGGGGGGCGATGATCATGCGGTGGTTCTCCCTTGGCGTATTGTCTGTGTAATACACCTCGCAAGCCCGCGCAAACGAAAAGGGCCGCCCCGGTTGGAGCGGCCCTTCGGTAATCCAACGCTGGTGGAGGGCTCAGCCTTCCTCGGCGGCGTTCTCGTAATACTGCGGCGCGTGCTCGCGCAGCACGTCGAGGATCTTGCCGAGCGCGGTGGGCTCGTCGGTTTCCTCCATCGCCGCCAGTTCGCGGGCGAGGCGCGAGGACGCCGCTTCGAAGATCTGGCGTTCCGAATAGGACTGCTCGGGCTGGTCCTCGGGGCGGAACAGGTCGCGGGTCACCTCGGCGATCGACACGAGGTCGCCCGAGTTGATCTTGGCTTCGTATTCCTGCGCGCGGCGCGACCACATGGTGCGCTTGACCTTGGGCTTGCCCTTCAGCGTTTCCATGGCCTGCTTCAGCGTCTTGTCGGAAGACAGCTTGCGCATCCCGATCGCTTCGACCTTGTTGACGGGGACGCGCAGGGTCATGCGCTCCTTTTCGAACCGCAGGACATAGAGTTCAAGCTGCATCCCGGCGATTTCCTCGCGCTGGAGCTCGACCACCCGGCCAACGCCGTGCTTGGGGTAGACAACATAATCGCCGACGGTGAACGCGTTAGCGGTGCTTGCCATGCAAGGTCCTTTCAATCGGCCGATCCAGGCAACGGGGAGAGGGGCGACGAACCCGGCGGCGCGACCCTGGCCCCTCACGGGGCGAGCGCCGGGTGCGGAACGTCCGGTCGGGGGGTTGCTGGTGTCGGGCCTTCCTGGTTTTCACGCCTGCGCGCGGGGCTCGGCCCGGCGCGGTCGGGACATTATATAACACGCCCGCGACGAAATTGCGAGTCGCTCGTTGCAGGCAACCTGCGGAGTTGCAAAACTCCGCAGATAAGCAGAAAACTCAGTCCCCTTCGCCCGGCTCGGCGCTGAAGTACTTCTCGAACTTGCCCTTTTCGCCCTTATGCGCGTCGGCATCCTCGGGCGGCGCCTTCTGGCTGGTGATGTTCGGCCACATCGCGGAATATTTGGTGTTGAGTTCCAGCCACTTCTCGAGGCCGTCCTCGGTATCGGGGAGAATCGCCTCGGCCGGGCATTCCGGCTCGCACACGCCGCAATCGATGCATTCGCTGGGGTTGATCACCAGCATGTTCTCGCCTTCGTAGAAACAGTCGACCGGGCACACTTCCACGCAGTCGGTGTACTTGCACTTGATGCAGTCTTCGGTGACGACGTAAGTCATTGCGGCTCTTTCACCAGGTGTCTGAAGGATCGCCGGGCCCCGCGCCCGGCACAGGGGATGCGCCTATGGCGTTTTGTCCCTGAGGGTCAAGAGCCGCCCCGTCAACCTCGCGATAATGCGCCAGCGCCTCGGCCGGGCCGCCGCGCCGGGTGGGCAGCGCGAGGAGCTCGATCACCCGGACGCGGCCCCCGACGGCAAGGGTCAGGACGTCGCCGATCCGCACCCCTTCCGCCCCGCGCGCAACGTGCTGGCGGTTGCGCCTGACCGCGCGGGCGGCGATCAGCGCATCGGCGGCGGAGCGGGTGCGGGCAAAGCGCAGATAGACCAGCAGCCGGTCGATCCGCAGGCTCGCCGTCCCGCTTGCGCTCATCGCTTGAACAGGTCCGCCAGCTTGTCGAAGGCGCCGCCGGCGCGCGCCGGGCCGGTGTCTAGGGGGGGTCTGGCGGGGGTCTGGGCGGGCCTTGGGCCACGCTTGACGCCCTCTACCGGGGGTCTGGACGGGGTCTGGCCGCCCCCTGCCGGACGCTGGCCGCGCGGCTTGCCCTTGTTGTCATGGCGCGCGGGCGGTCGGCGCTCTTCCCTGTCCCCGGGCTTGCGGGGCCGCCAGAACCAGCGGTCGGGCGCCGCCGGACCGAAGGCGCCTTCGGCAAGCGGGCGGGCGCGTTCGCAGCGGAACCCGGCGCTGCCGAGCAGGCGGCGGGCGTTGTCCGCCTCCAGACCCACCGAAACCGCCAGCGCGAGGTCGACGCGGAACGGGCGGCCCCGCTCCTTGGGATGCGCCTCGGCCACCTTCGCCCGCGCCTCGAAGGCGGCGCGAAAGATCTTCTCGGCAAGGTCGACCCGGATCGCCTGCGAACCCGCATAGCGGTAGCCGGCGGGCAGGCGCCCCTTCGCCCAGCTTCCCTCGGCGAGCACCGGCAGCATCGCCTCCTGCACCGGGCGCGGATCGAGGCCCAAGGCGTGGAGCAGCCGGCGCGGGGCCGGCTTCAGCAGCGGCGCATCGAAGATGTCGAGCGCGCCGAAGGTCACCCCAAGCTTGCGCAAGTAGGGCCGCATCTCCTTGGGGAGATTCTCCAACCCGGCCTCCTCGCGGGAAATCACGCCGCGCGCCTCGATCAGGGTGATGACCAGCGCGCGCGCCTGCGAGCCCGCCGCCGGATCGCGCGCCGCCTCGGCGAGTTTCCTCAGCGGCTCCAAGGGCTCCAGTTCCTTCTCGAGCCATGCGGCAAGGCCCGCTTCCAGCTTCGTCTTCGCCGCATCGGGCAGAAGCGCAAGGTCGCGGGTCAGGGCGAGGCGCGGCGTGCCGAAGTGCCCGGCACCGGGCTGGCCGGGGAAGGTGATCTCGGCGAGCGCGCGGCCCTGCCAGCGGATCGCGCCGCCGCTGATCGCCAGCTCGGCAAGACCCTGCGCCAGCAGCCATTCGGCGCGTTCCGCAAGCAGCGCGGGCAGCGCCTTTTCTCCTGCGGCGAGCAGCATCCGCCGGTCGGCGACGCCGGCCGAGGGATCGACATGGAAGCGGAAGCCCTCGAGCCGTCCGATCGACTCGCCCTCGACCGTGAGGTGCCCGTCGGGTTCGAGCGTGACGGGCAGCGCGCCCGCGTCCTGCCCCAGCGATTTCATCAAGAGAGTCGTCCTTCGGTTCACGAAACGCTCGGTCAGCCGCGCGTGCAGCGCATCCGAGAGCTTCGCCTCGACCGCGCGTGCCCGCGCGGCCATTTCGTCACGGGCCAGCACCCAATCGGGCCGCTGGCAGATGTAGGCCCAGCTGCGAATCGCCGCGATCCGCCCCTGCAGCGTGTCGATGTCGCCCTGCATCCGGTCAAGCTCGGCGATCCGCGCGGCGACGAAATCCGCGCCGATGTATCCCCCCTGCAAGTCGTCCCACAGCCGGGCGACGAAGCGCGCGTGCTGTTCCACCCCCAGCGAGCGGAAATCGGGAAGCGAGCAGGCCTCCCAGAACCGGCGCACGCTGCCTGCGCCCTTTACCGTGTCAGCGATGGGATCGGCGGCGAGGCGCTTCAGCACGGCGAGGTCGATCGCCTCGGGCGCCGCCTTGAGCACCTGCTTGCGGGGTCGCGCTTCGAGATCGGCGATCAATGCGCCGAGCGAATCGTAGCGCGGATCGGCGTCGCGCCAGAACAGGTGGGTGAGGGGCGCGAACTTGTGTTCCTCGATCGCGTAGACCTCCTCGTCGGTAAACTGGAGGGGTTCGCCGTCCCCCTTCGCCATGCCCGACAAAGTGCCGAAGGTTCCGTCGCGCTGGTGCCGCCCGGCGCGCCCGGCGATCTGTGCCATTTCGGAGGGGGTCAGGCGCCGTTTCCTGCGTCCGTCGAACTTGGAGAGGCTGGCGAAGGCGACATGATCGAGATCGAGGTTCAGCCCCATGCCGATCGCGTCGGTGGCGACGATGTAATCGACCTCGCCCGCCTGGAACATCGCGACCTGCTTGTTGCGGGTTTCGGGCGAGAGCGCGCCCATGACGACCGCCGCGCCGCCCCGGAACCGCCGCAGGGCCTCGGCCATGGCGTAGACCTGCTCCACGCTGAAGGCGACCACCGCCGAGCGGCGCGGCAGGCGGGAGAGCTTGCAGATCCCGGCGTGGGAGAGCGTGGAAAAGCGCGGGCGGCTGGTGATCTCGGCCTTGGGGATCAGCGCCTTGACCATCGGTTCGAGGGTCGCGCTGCCGAGGATCATCGTCTCCTCCCGACCCCGGGCATGGAGCAGGCGATCGGCGAAGATGTGCCCGCGTTCCGGGTCCGCGCCCAATTGCGCCTCGTCGAGGCCGACGAAGGCGACCTCGCCCGTTGTCCTCGGCATGGCCTCGGCGGTGCACAGGAAATAGCGCGCGTCCGGCGGCTCGATCCGCTCCTCGCCGGTGATGAGGGCAACCTGCCTGTCGCCCTTGATGGCGCGCACCCGGTCATAGACCTCGCGCGCCAGCAGGCGCAGCGGGAAGCCCATCATGCCGCTGGAATGGCCGCACATCCGCTCGATCGCGAGGTGCGTCTTGCCGGTGTTGGTCGGCCCGAGCACGGCGCGCACGCGCGCGTCATCGGCGGGGCGGAAAGGTGGGGGAGAGTTCACGACGCGGAGAGTTCTGTCAGGCTTGGCGCAGGGGGGCAAGCACATGGCGCACGATCGACCATCACCACCCGTGTCGCCTCGTCGCATGCGGGGCGCGGCTGGTCGCTGGTTAAGGCGCAATTTACTTTGTTCCGGCACAAGGATCGGCCATGGGACAACCGGGATCAAGCGGCCGGAATGCCACCGACGGCACCGCTTCAGGGCAGCGATGTTGGATCAAGCGCACAATGTCAACCGGGAGCCGGAGGGCGACGAGGAACCCGTCGCGCGCCCCGCTGGCGTGACTGCGCTGGTGCCCGTGCCGATCCCGCCCTACCGCGCCGCGCCGCCCGAACCGGTCGATCCGGCCTTCGCGCGGGGTCTTGCGCCCTATCTCCAGAACGCCCGCAAGCTTGCCCCGCCGAGCCGCAGCGAAGAAGCCCGCCGCAAGCTCGAGGACAGCGTCGCCGGGTTCGGTGCACGCTACGATGCATGGCGTGACCGCGCCTCGGCATGGTTCGCGAAGCTCGATCTCGCCCCCGATCTTGCCGAGCAGATTGGCAGCCGCCGCTGGCTGCGCGGGCTCGGCACGATGGTCTCGCTGGGCGCGCTGGCGCTGGCCTTCTGGCCCGATCTCACCCCGCTCGAGGCGCGGCCCGCCATGCCCTCGGGCGATGCGGTGCAGGACGAGCTGCGCAGCCAGATGATCCTGCCGCTTGCGCTCGGCGCGGATTCGGGTCGGCGCATGGGCCCGACCGGCGCGGTGATCCCGCTGAAGAGCGCGCCCGAGCGGCCGCAGATCCAGCTCGCGGTGACCCTTTCGCCGGGCGACAGCTTCGCCTCGATGCTGCGCCGTGCGGGCGTGGCGGCGGGTGATATCGACCGTGCCGCCGCGCTGGTCGGGCAGGCGGTGGCGGTGGGCGACATCCAGCCGGGCACGCAGATGGACCTGGTGCTGGGCCGCCGCCCCGCGCCGGGGAGCCCGCGCCCGCTCGACAGCCTCGCCTTCCGCGCGCGGTTCGACCTTGCGCTGGAACTGACCCGGCCGGGGGTGGGCGAGACCCTGCCTGATGGCACGCCGGTGGTGCCTTCAGGCCCGCTCGCGCTGAAGCGCAACGTGATCCGTGTCGACGAGACCCCGCTGCGCGTGCGCGGCCCGGTCGGATCGAGCCTCTACCGTTCGATGCGCGCAGCGGGCGTTCCGGCGAGCGCGGTGCAGGACTACCTCAAGGCGATCGATGCGCAGATCGACATGGAGCGCGAGGTCCGGCCCTCGGACGAGTTCGACATCATCATCGCCTACCGCCGCGCTGCCACCGGCGAGCGGCAGGCGGGACAGCTTCTCTATGCCGGCGTCGACCGCGCCGGGCGGCCCCGGACGCAGCTGATGCGCTGGGGCAGCGAAGGGCGCTTCTACGAGGCCTCGGGCGTGGGCGAACAGCGCCGCGGGCTGCTTGCCCCGGTGCCGGGCGCCGTGTCCTCGGGCTTCGGGATGCGCCGCCACCCGATCCTCGGCTATATGCGGATGCACGCCGGGATCGACTTCAAGGCGAGCTACGGCACGCCGATCGTCGCGCCGACCGATGGCCGCGTCTCGAGCGCGGGCCGCGCCGGCGGTTGCGGCATCGCGGTGCGGCTGGAGCACGGCGGGGGCCTCTCGACCCGCTATTGCCACATGAGCCGCATGGCGGTGGCCCCGGGCATGAGCGTGAGGCGCGGGCAGGTGATCGGCTATGTCGGCTCGACCGGCCTGTCGACCGGGCCGCACCTCCACTACGAGATGTACCGCAATGGCGCGATGGTGAACCCGGCGAGCATCCAGTTCGTCACCCGCGCGCTGCTGGCGGGCACCGAGCTGATCGACTTCCAGCGCCAGCTCATCAAGCTGAAGCAGATCGAGGTCGGCGCCGCCTTGAAGGACCTCGCGCCCCAGCCGGGCGAGGTGAAGGAGCCGGTGCGCGAGATCGAGAAGGTCGAGCTCAGCGCCAAGTGGAGCGGATCGCCGAAGCTGTAACCGCACGCTTGTCGTCGGCCGCGTCTTGCGCCTAAACCTCCCGGCCATGACCGGAAGCTATCCCAACACCCGCTTGCGCCGCACCCGTGCCCACGGCTGGAGCCGCGCGCTCCACCGCGAGAACATCGTCACCCCCGCAGACCTCATCTGGCCGTTGTTCGTCACCGCGGGCGAGGGCGTGGAGGAGCCGATCGCGACGCTCCCCGGGGTCTCGCGCTGGTCGGTCGACGGGATCGCCAAGCGGGCGAAGGAGGCGGTGGCGCTCGGCATCCCGGTGGTCGCGCTGTTCCCCAACACCCCGCACGACCTGCGCAGCGACGACGGGGCCGAGGCGCACAATCCCGACAACCTGATGTGCCGCGCGATCAAGGCGATCAAGGACGCGGTGGGCAACGACCTGGGCGTGCTCACCGACGTGGCGCTCGATCCCTACACCAGCCACGGGCAGGACGGGCTGGTGGACGACACCGGCTATGTCGTCAACGACGAGACCGTCGCGGTGCTGGTCGACCAGGCGGTCAACCAGGCCAATGCCGGGGCGGACATCATCGCCCCTTCCGACATGATGGACGGCCGGATCAAGGCCATCCGCATGGCGCTGGAGATGAACGGGCACCCGAACGTCCAGATCATGAGCTACGCCGCCAAGTATGCGAGCGCCTTCTACGGCCCGTTCCGCGACGCGGTGGGCAGCGGCGGGCTGCTCAAGGGCGACAAGAAAGCCTACCAGATGGACCCCGCCAACGCCGACGAGGCGATGCGCGAGGTGGCGCTCGACATTGCCGAGGGTGCGGACAGCGTGATGGTCAAGCCCGGCCTTGCCTATCTCGACATCATCTACCGCGTGCGTCAGCGTTTCGACGTGCCGGTGTTCGCCTACCAGGTCTCCGGCGAATACGCGATGATCGAAGCCGCGCAGGCGGCCGGCATCGGCGACCGCGACGCGCTGTTGATGGAGAAGCTCATCGCCTTCAAGCGCGCGGGCTGTTCGGGGGTGCTGACCTACCACGCCCCCCATGCCGCGCGCCTCCTTGCTGGCTGAGATGGGGGCTGACGCCACGCTCGTCACCGAGCGCCTGATCCTGCGCCCGCCCGACGAGGCCGATCTGCCGTGGCTGCTCGAAGCGATGAACACCGATGCGGTGATGCGCCATCTTGCCGGAGTGCGCTCGCCCGAGGCCGTGGCGGCTAGCCTTGCCGAGGATATCGCCGCCTTCGCCGCGCCGGACGGGCACAGGCGGTGGACTGTCTGGCTGCGTGACGGCCCCCAACAGGCAGGCACGCGGGTCGGGCGCGTCGGCCTGTTCCACATCCGCTCGCCCGCGGCCCCGGCGGTGCTGCACGGCCAGCGCGAGATCGGCTGGACCTTTGCCGCAGCGCATTGGGGCCAGGGCTATGCGACCGAGGCGGCCGAGGAGGCCCTCGGCTTCGCCTTCGGGGTCCTGGGGTTGCCCCTGATCTATGCGCAGACCAGCGACTCCAACAGGGCCTCGACACGCATGATGCGGCGGCTGGGATTCACGGCCCGGCCCGAGCTCGGCTATGTCGATCCAGACTATCCTGCACAAGACAACCCGACCACCGTCTGGTCGCTGGCGGCGCCCCATGCCTGAGTTCCGTCACGACACCGCGCGCCTCACCCTGCGCGACTGGCGCGAGGAAGACTGGCCGGAGTTCTGGCGCGTCACCAACACGCCCGCCGTCATGCGCTGGCTCGGCGGCGTGGCGGACGAGGCCGGCCGCGCGGCGGCACGGGCGCGGCTGGAGAGCTACCGGGCCGAGCACGGCCACACCTTCTGGGTGGTCGAGCACTGGGAGGACGGCGCGCTGCTCGGCTTCTGCGGATTGAAGCGCTCGAACCAGGCGGGCGGGCCGCAGGGGATGATGGAGGTCGGCTGGCGGCTGCGCGAGGACGCCTGGGGACAGGGCTACGCCAAGGAGGCCGCCGCTGCCGCGCTCGACCTTTCCTTCGGGCCTTTCGGCGCCGAGGAGGTGATCGCCCTGACGGTCGAGCGCAACCGGGCGAGCTGGGGCCTGATGCTGCGGCTCGGGATGGAGCGGCGCGAGGACCTCGACTTCGCCAGCGGCGAATTCGACGCGGAGAACCCGGTGATCATCGCCTATGCGATCACCCGCGCGCGCTGGCAGGGGGCGGCGTGACGGCGACGGTTCTCACCACCGCCCGGCTGATCCTCCGCCAGATCGGCGAGGACGACCTCGATCCGCACATGGCGCTGCTCAACACGCCGGCGGTGATGCGCCACCTCGGCGGGGTGCAGCCGCGCGAAGTGATCGCCGCCAAGCACGCCGCCTCGCGCGCGAGCTTTGCCGCGCAAGGCTTCGGCTTCATGCTGATGGTCGAGCGGTCCTCCGGCGAGATCGTCGGCCATTGCGGGCTGCGCCACGTCGCCCATCCGCTCGCGCCCAACCCGCAGGATCACGAGATCGGCTGGGTGGTGCGCGAGGATCGCTGGCGCCGGGGCTATGCCCACGAGGCCATGCGCGCGGTGGTGGACTGGGGCTTCGCCGTCCATGGCGTGCCCTTGCTCGTCGCCCTGACCCTCGAGGCCAATGTCGGCAGCTGGCGGCTGATGGAGAAGCTGGGCATGACCCGCCGCCCCGACCTTGATTTCACCGACCCCGCAATGCCACCCGAGGCGAACCCGACGATCCAATACGCGCTCGAGTGGGCGCGATGGGAGGCCCTGCGATGAGTGACAGCCCCGCCGCCGCCATCGGCGCTCCTGCCGCCGCGGCCGAGACGGGATCGCCGCAGCGCTGGCTGTTTGCGGTAACGATCCTCACCGGGAGCTTCCTGCTGTTCCTTGTCCAGCCGCTGGTTGCGCGCATGGCCCTGCCGCGGCTCGGCGGCGCGCCCAACGTCTGGAACAGCGCGATGCTGGTCTATCAGGCGCTGCTGCTGGGCGGCTATGCCTATGCCCACCTGCTTTCGCGACTGCCGGTGGCGCGGCAGGCGCTGATCCACCTCGCGCTGCTGGTTGCCGCCGCCTTCACCCTGCCGATCGCGCTGCCCGATATCGCTGCGCCGGCGGCGGGGAGCGAGGCGTGGTGGGTGCCGTATCTCTTCCTGCTCACCATCGGGCCGCTGTTCTTCGTGGTCTCGGCACAAGCCCCGCTGATGCAGGGGTGGTTCGCCGCGCACCCCCGCGCGGGCGATCCCTATCCGCTCTATGCCGCCTCCAACCTCGGGAGCTTCGCCGGGCTGCTCGCCTATCCCCTGATCGCCGAGCCGCTGCTGCCGATCGGCGCGCAGAGCGGCGCGTGGGCGGCGGGGTACGGCGTGCTGGTGCTGCTGGTCATCGCCGCCGCCATGGCCCGGCGCGGCGCGGCGGCGCCCCGGCCGTCCGCCGAGGTCGGCCTTGCCGACGAGGCGCCCTCGACCATGCGCATCGCCCTGTGGCTGGCGCTCGCTGCGGTGCCCTCGGGGCTGATGCTCTCGACCACCACCCACCTCACCACCGATATCTTCGCGATGCCGCTCTTGTGGGTGATCCCGCTCGGGCTCTACCTCCTCTCCTTCTCGATCGCCTTCGCGGAAAACCGCACCCTCGCGAACGCGCTGACTGCCGCCGCCCCGCTGGTGCTGGCCACCGGCGGCGCGCTCGCGATGCTCCCCTCGGCCGGGACGGGCATGATCGCGGTGGCGGCGAGCCTGGCGATGCTGTTCGTGGTCTCGGTCGCGCTCCACGCGCGGCTCTACGAGGCGCGGCCCGCGCCCGCGCGGCTCACCCAGTTCTACCTCGTCATGTCGGCAGGCGGCGTGCTGGGCGGGCTGTTCACCGCGCTGATCGCGCCGCTGGTGTTCGACTGGACGTGGGAGCACCCGCTGCTGATCCTCGCGGCCGCCGCGCTGTTGCCGCTCGGCGCCTTCGCGGGCCAGCTGGGGCGGATCTTCCGCAGCCCCGATGCCTTCCGCATGGCGGTGATCCTGCTGCTGTTCGTGGTCTTCGTCGGCAGCCTCGCCTTCCACACCCAGCGGATCGAGAGCCCGACGTGGAGCGCCCTCGACATTGCCGCCTTCCTCCTCCTGATCGTCGCCACCACGCTGCTGGCAGCAAAGCGCTGGAGCTATATCGCGGCCTGCCTCGCGCTGATCGCCGCGCTCGGCGCGCTGACCCAGGCGCAGCTGACGCTCAAGCAGGCCCGCAGCCGCAGCTATTTCGGCATCTACACCGTCTCCGACACCCCCTCGGGCGAGCAGCGCCAGCTCCAGCACGGCACCACGCTCCACGGCGTCCAGCTGCGCGCGCCGGGGCGGGAGACCATGGCGACGAGCTATTACGGCGCCAAGGCCGGGGTCGGGCTGACATTGGGCGCCGCCGATCGGCTGTTCGGCCCCGCGGCGCGGGTGGGGGTGGTCGGGCTCGGGGTGGGCACGCTCGCCTGCTACCGCAAGCCGGGCCAGCGCTGGACCTTCTTCGAGATCGACCCCGCGGTGCTGGCCTATTCGCAAGCCCGCCAGTTCACCTTCCTCGAACGCTGCGCGCCAAAGGCGCCGGTGGTGATCGGCGATGCGCGGTTGAAGCTGGAAGCGATGAACCCCGACAGCTTCGATGTCCTGGTGATCGACGCCTTCTCCTCGGACGCGATCCCCCTGCACCTGCTCACCGAGGAAGCCGCGCAGATCTATTTCCGCACCCTGTCTGAGGACGGGCTGCTGCTGATCCACATCTCCAACCGCTTCATCAAGCTGGAGCCGGTGCTTGCCGCGCTCGCCCGCGACGAGGGCCTCGCCGCAGCGATCCGTTCCGACCGGCCGGAGGCGCGGCACCTTTCGGCCTCGGACTGGGTGGTGCTGTCGCGCGACCCGGCCAAGTTTGCCGCGCTGACGGCGGGCGGCGGCTGGCGCCCGCTCGCCAAGCCGGCACCGAGCGTGTGGCGCGACGACTATGCCTCGATCCTGCCGCAGATCATGTGGTCGAACTTCCTGTAGAGGAGCCGCTTATGCAACGCCCCGGCGTCAATATAGTCCCCATCCACGGCAAGACCCCCAGGATCGACGATAGCGCCTTCATCGCGCCCGGCGTGACGATCATCGGCGACGTGACGATCGGGGCGGGCTCGTCGGTCTGGTACAACTGCGTGCTGCGCGCCGACGTGTCGCGCATCGTGATCGGCGCGCGCAGCAACGTGCAGGACGGCAGCGTGCTCCACTGCGACCCGCCGCGCCCGGGCGATCCGGATGGCTCGCCGCTGATCATCGGCGATGATGTGTTGATCGGACACATGGCGATGGTGCACGGCTGCACGATCCATGATCGCGGCTTCGTCGGCCTCGGCGCGATCGTGATGAACAAGGCGGTGATCGGCAGCGATGCGATGCTCGCGGCGGGCGCGATGCTGACCGAGGGCAAGGTGATCGCGCCGCGCGAACTGTGGGGCGGGCGCCCGGCGAAGAAGATGCGCGACCTAGATGAGGCGGCGATCATGGGGATGCGGATCGGGACGGCACATTATGCCGAAAACGCGAAGCACCATGCCGAGGCTGTGGCGGCGGCGCTCGGCTAGGCCCTTAGCGCAACAGCACCGCCTCGTCGGCCACGTCGGCCCCGGCTGCGACGATCCGCCATTCCTGCGGCCGGCGGCTGTCGATGACCACCACGCCGCCTTTCGGGCAGATGCCGAGGCACGGCACCTCGACGATCCCGACCCGCGCCTTTCGGCCCTTGCCCGCGCCCAGTTCGCGCTTCAGGGCGACGGCGAGGCGCTTGTCGTCGGGGCCGAAGCCCAGATCCTTCTTCGCGAGCTTCTTCGAACACTTCCGGCACACCAGCACGGCGTGCGACCAATTGGCGCGGACTTTGGTCTTCATGGACAGCTAAAGTCGCGCAGGCGCCGTTTTGATCCGCGACGCCGGGTCCGGCCAGCAGGTCGCTGGCCGGCAGGCTCCGTCAGGCGACCGGTTGCCTGGCGTATTGGAACATATGGCCCACGAAATCCGCCTTGCCGAGCGGCACGCCTTCCATGCGCAGGATCGCGTAGGTCGCGGTGAGGTGGAAATAGGCCTGGGGGATCGACCAGTCGCGGCAATATTCGTGCGCGCGCATCAGGAAGCCCATGCCGTTGGGGAGGTCGAAGGACACCGCCTCGGTCGAGCTCGGCCACAGGCCCGGATCGGTCGCCGCGAGCTGTGCCTTGGCGGCGGCGATGCGGGCGCGGGCTTCGGCGAAGCTCGTGATGTCGGCGGCATCGAGCGTCAGGCCGAGCGTGCCAAGCCGGTCGAGCGCGACGAGCACCTGGTCGATCGTGAAGCGGATCTGGGTGTGGAGCGCGAACATATCCGGCGCCAGCCGCGATTGCAGCAGCGCCTCGCCCTTTTCGTGGGCTTGCGCCTTGGTGACGAGATGATCGAGCGTGCCGAGGACATTGCCGAAAGTGGCAAGCGCGGCGGTGGCGTAGGACATCGCGGTCTCCCCATGTGTTCCGCCTTGCTAAGCCGCGATCAGTCCTTGATCAATGCCTTGAGCGCCGCGATCCGGTCCGCCTCGTGCGCGGGCTTGTCCCAGCGGATGCGGTGGATGCGGGGGAAGCGCATCGCGAGGCCCGACTTGTGGCGCTTGGAGGCGTGGACGCTATCGAAGGCGACCTCGAACACCAGCTTCCTCTCCACCTCGCGCACCGGGCCGAACTTGTTCAGCGTGTTCTGCCGCACGAAGCGGTCGAGCTTCTTCAGCTCCTCGTCGGTGAAGCCCGAATAGGCCTTGCCGACGGGGAGCAGCTCGGCGCCGGCATCGGGGTCGCCGTCCCAGCAGCCGAAGGTGTAGTCCGAATAGAAGCTCGATCGCTTGCCGCTGCCGCGCTGGGCATACATCAGCACGCAATCGATCAGCAGCGGATCGCGCTTCCACTTGTACCACAGCGCCACCTTGCGGCCCGCGACATAGGGGCTCTCGCGGTGCTTGAGCATCAGCCCCTCGATCGCCTCGTCGCGCGCGGTGTCTCGGATCGCGGCGAGGGCGGCGAAGTCCTCGGCGTCGACGAGGCTCGAAAGGTCGAAGTGGCTGGCGGGCAGGCGCGGCATCAGGCGTTCCAAAGTCGCGCGGCGCGACTTCCACGGGGCCTCGCGCCAGTCGTGGCCCTCGAGCAGCAGCACGTCGTAGAGCCGCACGAAGGCGGGGTAATCCCGGAGCATCGCCTTCGACACGGTCTTTCGCCCGAGCCTTTGCTGGAGCGCATTGAAGCTCGCCGCGCCTCCCGCCTCGCCGCCCTGGGCGGAGCCGCGCACCAGCAGTTCCCCGTCGAGCACCGCGTCCATCGGCAGCACGTCGAGGAGTTCAGGAAAGGTCGCCGAGATGTCGTCGCCCGAGCGCGAATAGACCCGCGTCTCGCCGCCCGCCCGGACCAGTTGCACGCGGATGCCGTCCCACTTCCACTCGGCGGCGTAATCCTTGAGATCGACTACCCCGTCCTCGAGCGGGTGCGCGAGCATGAAGGGCCGGAACCGCGGCGCATGGGCGAGATCGGGCTCAGCGCCGCCATGCGCCGCCCATTGGAACAGCTCGGCATAGGGCGGCGCAAGCGCGTGCCAGTATTCCTCGACCGCCTCCACCGGCACCTCGAAGGCGAGCGCGAAGGCGGTCTTGGCGAGCCGCGCCGAGACCCCGACGCGCATCCCTCCGGTGGCGAGCTTGATGAGCGCATAGCGCCCGTTCGCGTCCATCCGGTCGAGCAGCCCCGGCAGCTCGCGCGGGGCGCTGGCGCGGGTGAGGGCGGAGAGGCGCTCGACCACCTCGGTCAGCGACAGATCCGGTTGCGGGGCGGCATCGTCGGGCTCCGGCCACAGCAGGCTCGCGGTCTCGGCCGTGTCGCCGACGAAATCACGGCTGAGCGCCCACAGCACCGGGTCCACCCGCTCCATCATCAGGGTGCGGATCGTGTTGCTCTTGACCGCGGGGAAATCGAGCCCGTCGGTAAGCGCGGCAAGCGCCCAGCCGCGGTCCGGGTCCGGGGCCTCGCGCAGGTAGGCGGCGATCAGCGCAAGCTTCCGGTTGCGGCTCGTGGTGTAGACCAGCGCGTCGAGGAGGGCGGCGAACTCCTCCATTAGCCGCACGCCCGCAACGGTTCATTGCACGGCCATGCGAATCGGTTAGAGAGAGCGGCGGGCGCGCCGTGGACGCGCGCTAAGGAAAGGAAATCCCCTCCATGAAGTTCGCTCCGCTTGCCGCCCTCGGCCTGGCCGTTGCCGCCATCACCGCCCCCGCCGCCGCGCAGGACGCGCCCGCCGCGCCGACCGCGCCCGCGTCGCTGTTCTCGATCGAGACACCGATCGAGGCGCTGGTCGCCGACGCGCGCGCCAAGGCCGTGCTCGACAAGTACCTGCCCGGCATCGTGCAGGTCCCGCAGTACGATATGTTCAAGGCGCTGAGCCTCAAGGCGCTCGCCCCCTATTCGCAGGGCATGATCAGCGAAGAGCTGCTGACCAAGATCAACACCGATCTGACCGCGATCAAGTAAGCCTTCCTCCCCTGCCGGGGGAAAGGGCCCATCCGCAGGATAGTGGAGGGGGAGGCGCGGCTTTCCGGGCCGCGCCTGCCCTTTCGCATATCGGTGCCCCGCCTCAATCATCCTCGTCCTCGTAGCCGACCAGCGCCAGCGCGCGGGCGCGGCGCTGGCTGAGTTCGCACCAGCGCAGCAGCGCCTCCTCGCGGCCGTGGGTGATCCAGGTCTCCTGCGGGTTCACTTCCGCGATGGTGCGGGTGAGTTCGCCCCAGTCGGCATGATCCGAGATGACCAGGGGCAGTTCGACCCCGCGCTGGCGGGCGCGCTGGCGGACCCGCATCCAGCCCGATGCCATCGCCGTGACGGGATCGGGCAGGCGGCGGCTCCAGCGATCGCCGAGCGCCGAGGGCGGGGCCATGACGATGCCCCCGCGCATCTGGTCCTTGGTCGCATCGCTCACCAGCCGGAGATCGCCGAGCGGGACGCCGTGTGTCTCGTAGAGCCGGCACATCGCCTCCATCGCGCCGTGCAGCCAGATGGTGTCGTGGTGGCCCGCCGCGCGCAGTTCCGCGATCACCCGCTGCGCCTTGCCCAGCGCATAGGCGCCGACGAGGATGCAGGAATCCGGGTTTTCCCGCCGCGCCTCGAGCAGTTTACCGATCTCCTCGCCGATCGGCGGATGGGTGAACAGCGGAAGGCCGAAGGTCGCCTCGGTGATGAAGATGTCGCAGGGGGTGACCTGGAAGGGTTCGCAGGTGGGATCGGGGGCGCGCTTGTAGTCGCCGGTGATGACCACCCGCTCGCCCGCGTGCTCGAGCAGGATCTGCGCCGAGCCGAGCACATGGCCCGCGGGGAGGTAGGTCGCGGTGACATTGCCGCCGATCTCCACGCTCTCGCCATATTCCACCGGCAGCGCGCCCTCGCGGGTCTGGTAGCGCAGCTCCATGATCGCGAGGGTCGCCGGGGTGGCGATGGTCGCCCCGTGCCCGCCGCGTGCATGGTCGGCGTGCCCGTGGGTGACGAGCGCGCGGGCAACGGGCCGCGAGGGATCGACCCAGGCGTCGGCGGGGACGATGTGGATGCCCCAGGGCTCGGGCCGAATCCAGGAAAAGGGGGGGCTCATTGCTGGTTTAAACAAGAAGGGCGCGGAAGAGGTTCCTCTTCCGCGCCCCGTTTGTGTGTCGCTCCGCCTCAGCCCTCGTCGGCTTCCGGCGCCGGGTCCTTCTCGGCCGCAGGTTTCTTCTTCACCGACACCTTCTTGGCGGGCTTCACCTTGGGCGGGGCCGGGGTCATCTCGAAGGCGGGCTTGCCGTCCTTGATGCTGACGTGGACCTCGCCGCCCTCGGCCAGCTTGCCGAACAGCAGTTCCTCGGCGAGCGGCTGCTTGATCTTTTCCTGGATCAGGCGGGCCATCGGGCGGGCGCCGTAGAGCTTGTCGTAGCCCTTGTCGGCGAGCCAGCCACGTGCGTCGCTGTCGAACTGGATGTGGACGTTCTGTTCGGCCAGCTGGAGTTCGAGCTGGAGGATGAACTTGTCGACCACGCGCGCGACGATGCTCTTGCCGAGATAGGCAAAGGGCACGATCGCATCGAGGCGGTTGCGGAATTCGGGGGTGAACATCTTCTTCACCGCCTCGTCGCCCGCGTCGGCCTTCGACACGTCGCCGAAGCCGATGCCCTGCCGCGCCATGTCGGCCGCGCCCGCATTGGTGGTCATGATCAGGACCACGTTGCGGAAATCGACCGTCTTGCCGTGGTGGTCGGTCAGGCGGCCATTATCCATCACCTGCAACAGGATGTTGTAGAGGTCCGGGTGAGCCTTCTCGATTTCGTCCAGCAGCAGCACGCAATGCGGGTTCTGGTCGACCGCGTCGGTGAGCAGGCCGCCTTGGTCATAGCCGACATAGCCCGGAGGCGCGCCGATCAACCGGCTGACCGAGTGGCGCTCCATGTATTCGGACATGTCGAAGCGCTTGAGCTCGATCCCCATGATGGTGGCGAGCTGGCGCGCAACCTCGGTCTTGCCGACGCCGGTGGGGCCGCTGAACAGGAAGGAGCCAATCGGCTTGTCCGGATCGCGCAGGCCCGCACGGCTCAGCTTCATGGCGGTGGCAAGGCGGGTGATCGCCTCGTCCTGCCCGAAGACGACGTGCTTGAGGTCGCGTTCGAGGTTCTCGAGCGCCTTCTTGTCGTCCTTGCTGACCGACTTGGGGGGGATGCGCGCCATCGTCGCGATCACCTGCTCGATCTCGCGCGCGGTGATGGTCTTCTTGCGGCGGCTGGGGGGCACCAACATCTGCATCGCGCCGACCTCGTCGATCACGTCGATCGCCTTGTCGGGCAGCTTGCGGTCATTGATGTAGCGCGCCGAGAGCTCGACCGCGGTCTTGATCGCGTCGGGGGTGTACTTGACCTTGTGGTGATCTTCGAAGGCGGTGCGCAGACCTTTCAGGATCTTGATCGTGTCCTCGATGGTCGGCTCGTTGACGTCGATCTTCTGGAACCGGCGCAGCAGGGCGCGGTCCTTTTCGAAGTGGTTGCGGAATTCCTTGTAGGTGGTCGAGCCGATGCAGCGGATCGCGCCGCTCGACAGCGCCGGCTTCAGCAGGTTCGAGGCGTCCATCGCCCCGCCGCTGGTCGCGCCCGCGCCGATCACAGTGTGGATCTCGTCGATGAACAGCACCGCGTTGGGCATCGCCTCGAGCTCGGTGACGACCTGCTTCAGCCGCTCCTCGAAGTCGCCGCGGTAGCGCGTGCCGGCCAGCAGCGCACCCATGTCGAGCGAGTAGATGACCGCTTCTGCCAGCACCTCGGGCACATCGCCCTCGACGATCTTGCGCGCGAGACCTTCCGCAATCGCGGTTTTGCCAACGCCCGGATCGCCCACGTAGAGGGGATTGTTCTTGGAGCGGCGGCACAGGATCTGGATCGTCCGGTCAACCTCCGGCCCGCGGCCGATCAGCGGGTCGATCTTGCCGCTTTCCGCCTTGGCGTTGAGGTTGACGGTAAACTGGTCGAGCGCGGTTTCCTTCTTGTTGCCGCCCGCTTCCTTGGTCTGCGCGGCCTCTTCCGCCTTGTCGGTCCCCTGCGGGGTCTTGCTCTCGATCTGTCGCCCGCCCTTGCCGATGCCGTGGCTGATGTAGCTCACCGCATCGAGGCGGCTCATGTCCTGCTGCTGGAGAAAGTAGACGGCATAGGAATCGCGCTCCGAAAACAGCGCGACCAGCACGTTCGCGCCGGTGACGGTGTCCTTGCCCGACGACTGGACGTGGAGGATCGCGCGCTGGATCACCCGCTGGAAGCCGGCGGTGGGCTGCGGATCGGCGCCGTCCTCGGTCTTGAGGCTCTGGTATTCCTGATCGAGATACTGCTTCACCACCTCGCCCAGCTCGGCAAGATCGACCCCGCAGGCGGCCATCACCTGGGCTGCGTCCTCGTCGTCGATCAGCGCGAGCAGCAGGTGTTCGAGCGTGGCATATTCGTGCCGCCGTTCGGACGCGTTGCCGAGCGCGTTGTGCAGCGTGCGTTCGAGGTTCTGGGCGAAGCTGGGCATGGGAGAGGCCTTCTAGCGGGGAGGGTGGGCCCGGGTGTGGCGGGCGGGGAGACTCGGTTTCCTGCAATATGGGACAAGCTGCGCGAATTGCGACTCCCCCGCATCAGGAATGCGACGGATTGTTGCGCGCGCGCTCATCCCGGCTTTCCGAACAGAGCGTCGGCGGCGGCACGGTGTGCGGCGGCCTTGTCCCGATGCGCCCTGACGCGGGCGATCTCCGCCTCGAGCAGGGCGATGCGTTCATCCAGTTCGGCCTGCGAATAGGGGCCGAGATCCTCGCCCGCGAGGCGAGTCGCCGCGTCTCCACTGGGGCGTGGGCGATCGGGTTCTTCCATCGCGTCGCAGCATCCGCCCCAAGCGGCTTGCTGTCAATCGGCGAGGCGGTTATCGCGGTGCAAGAGTGGTTAATGGGGCGCCCCGGGGGAACACAGATGATCGCAAGCACCGGCTTTGAAGTGCCGGACACCATGCAATCGATCGGGATGGACGCGCCCGGCGGGCCTGAGGTGCTGCGGCTCCAGACGTCGGCCCTGCCGCGCCTGCGCCCCGACGATGTGCTGATCCGCGTCGCCTATGCCGGGGTCAACCGCCCCGATTGCCTCCAGCGCGCCGGGCTCTATCCGCCGCCACCCGGCGCATCGCCGCTGCTGGGGCTCGAGGTTTCGGGCGAGGTGGTCGCCGTCGGCACCGAAGTCCCGCGCGAGATGATCGGTCAGGTCGTCGCCGCGCTGACCCCGGGGGGCGGCTATGCCGAATATTGCGCGGCGCATTGGCAGCACTGCCTGCCCGTTCCCGAGGGGATGATGCTGGCCGAGGCTGCGGCGCTCCCGGAGACGCTCTTCACCGTGTGGCACAACCTGTTCGAGCGCGGCCTTGCCCGTGACGGGGAGACGGTGCTGGTCCACGGCGGCACTTCGGGGATCGGCACGACGGCGATCCTCCTCGCCAAGGCCTTCGACATGGAGGTGATCGTCACCTGCGGCGATGACGCCAAATGCGCCGCCGCGACCCGCATCGGCGCAGATCTCGCGATCAACTACCGTGAGCAGGATTTCGTCGAGGCGGTGCTGGCGCACACCGAGGGCAAGGGCGTCCATGTCGTGCTCGACATGGTCTCGGGCGATTACGTGCCGAGGAACCTCAAATGCCTCGCCGAGGACGGGCGGCACGTCACCATCGCGGTGCTGGGCGGCCCGCGCGCCGAACTCAACATGGCGCAGATCATGATGCGCCGGCTCACCCTGACCGGATCGACCTTGCGCCCGCGCTCGGATGCCTTCAAGGCCGCGCTCGCCGACGACATCGCGCAGAACGCCTGGCCGCTGTTCACCGAGGGCGAGTTGGCGCCGATCATGGACGCGACCTTCCCCCTCGCCGAGGCCGCCGCCGCCCACGCGCGGATGGAGCAGGGCGAGCACATCGGCAAGATCGTGCTCGAGGTGGCCGGTGGCTGACACGTTGATCCTCCACGAGGATCCCCGCAGCGGCAACTGCTACAAGATCAGGCTCACCGCCGCGCTGCTCGGCCTGCCGCTGGCGACGCGCGGCTACGACATCATGAAGGGCGAGACGCGGACGCCGGAATTTCTGGCCGGGGTCAACGCCAATGGGCGCATTCCCGTGCTCCAGATCGGTGACGGCGATGGCGCGCGCTTCTTGCCCGAGAGCAACGCCGCCTGCTGGTATCTCGCCCATGGCACGGCGCTTGTCCCCGAAGACCGCTTCGCGCAGGCCGATATGCTGCGCTGGATGTTCTTCGAGCAGTACAATCACGAGCCCAACATCGCGACGCTGCGTTTCTGGCTTGCCTTCGTGGGCGAGGCGAAGCTTTCGGCCGAACAGCGCGCGCAGATGATGCCCAAGCGCATGGCCGGGTGCGCGGCGCTGCGGCTGATGGATGGCCATCTTGCCGCCAATGCCTTTTTTTGCGGTGACGCCGCGACGCTCGCCGACATCGCCTTGTTCGCCTACACGCACGTGGCCGAAGAAGGCGGCTTCGCTCTGAGCGACTATCCCCATATCCGGTCATGGATCGGGCGGATGCAGGCGCTCCCCGGTTTCGTGCCAATGCAATGACTTGAAACCGTCACGGCTCTGTGAGTCGGGTGTAACAATTCGCTGTCATCGCAAGCCCAGCGCAAATCACGATGCAAGGGCTGCCCGATGACCGCTGCCGACCTCGAAACGCTGCTTGGCGACAATGTCGCAAGCTTTCCGCTCACCGCCCCGCGCTGGCCCGAGCCCGAAGGCAACCCCCGTCGCAGCTACCGCACGGTGTGGATCAGCGACGTTCACCTGGGCACCAAGGGCTGCAACGCCGAGCTGCTGATCGACTTCCTCGACAATGTCGACAGCGAGACGATGTACCTCGTCGGCGACATCATCGATGGCTGGCGGCTGAAGAAGAAGTTTTATTGGCCATCCGCCCATAACGACATCGTCTGGCGGATCATGAAGCGCGCGCGTCGGGGCACGCGGGTGATCTACATCCCGGGCAACCATGACGAGATGTTCCGCCAGTTCACCGGCCTCAATTTCGGCGGGATCGAAATCCGCCGCGCCGCATTCCACGACACCGCCGACGGTCGGCGGCTGATGGTGCTGCACGGCGACGAGTTCGACGCGGTGATGCTCTCGCACCGCTGGCTCGCCTTCGTCGGCGACAGTGCCTACCACCTGATGATGGGCCTGAACCAGGCGGTGAACGGGGTGCGGCGCCGGCTGGGGCTGCCCTACTGGTCGCTGTCCAAGGCGGCCAAGCACAAGGTCAAGAACGCGGTCGAGTTCATCGGCAAGTACGAGGAAGTCGTCGCCCGCGCCGCCGGGGAGCGGGGGGTCGACGGGGTGGTGTGCGGCCATATCCACACCGCCGAGTTCCGGATGTTCGAGCACCATGGCCGCGCCATCGAATACTGGAACGACGGTGACTGGGTGGAGGGCTGCAATGCGCTCGTCGAGCATCATGACGGTCGGATGGAGATCCTCCATTGGCCCGAGGAGATGAAGCGCCGCGCCGCCGCGCAGGACACCCTCGCCGAGAGCGGCGACGACGGGGCCCGCGAAGCGGCGTGAGCTGCAGGGCGTCCTTCCCAGTCGACGCTGCGGGGTCGCCGCCCGCCTCGATCGCTCCCGCCGGGCACAGCCCGGCATCGATCGCGATCGTCACCGATGCCTGGCACCCGCAGACCAACGGTGTGGTGCGCACGCTCTCTACCACCTGCGCGGTGCTGCGCTCCTGGGGTCACGAAGTCACCGTGATCTCGCCCGAGACCTACCCCTCGATCCCTGCGCCGACCTACCCCGAGATCCGCCTCGCGCTCACCGCTCCGGGTGCGGTGGGCCGGCAACTCGCGCGGATCAAGCCCGAGGCCGTGCACATCGCCACCGAAGGCCCGCTGGGCTTTGCCGCACGGCGCTATTGCGTGCGCCGCCGGGTGCCGTTCACCACCGCCTATCACACCCAGTTCCCCGATTACCTGGCGCGGCGCACCGGGCTTCCGGCGAGCGTCTTCTGGCCCTACATCCGCTGGTTCCACCGCCCGGCCGAGACGATCATGGTCGCCACCGAGACGATCCGCGCCCAGCTGCGCGCGCAGGGCCTCACCCGCCTTACCCACTGGAGCCGGGGGGTGGACCTCGCCTGCTTCTCTCCCCAAGCGCCGCCGCCGCCCGAATATGCCGGGCTCGCCGGGCCGATCCTCCTCTATGTCGGGCGGGTCGCGGTCGAGAAGAACATCGAGGCCTTCCTCGCGGCGCCCTATCCCGGCACCAAGGTGGTGGTCGGCGACGGCCCGGCGCGCGCGGCGCTTCAGGCGAGGTTCCCCGACGCGCTGTTCCTCGGCAAGCGGAGCGGCGTCGAACTGGCGGGCTGCTATGCCGGGGCGGACGTCTTCGTCTTCCCCTCGCGCACCGACACCTTCGGCCTCGTCATGATCGAGGCGCTTGCCTGCGGCACGCCGGTCGCCGCCTTCCCGGTGGCGGGGCCGCTCGACATCCTCACCGACCGGGTCGGCGCCATGTCCGAGGACCTCACCCGCGCGATCGATGCCGCGCGCTATTGCGACCGCAAGGCCTGCGCCACCTACGGGGCGAGCTATTCGTGGGAATCCGCCACCCGCCAGTTCCTCGCCGGGCTCGTCGCGCTGGAGGAGGAAGAGGCCGTCTCGCTCGGGGCGGCGCTCGCCTTCTGACGCAACATTGCTTGCCGTTTCGCCGGGTTTCGCCTATCTGAGAATCCAAGAGGCCGCTCCGAAAGGGGCGGCCCTTCTATTTTCAACGGAGATTCCCCTCATGGCGACCAGTCAGCCCAAGCCGCTGATGCCCCATGCCACCGCCACGTGGCTGGTGGACAACACCGCGCTGTCCTTCGAGCAGATCGCCGAGTTCTGCGGGCTGCACATCCTCGAGGTGCAGGCGATGGCCGACGATCTCGCGGGCAGCAAGTACACCGGGCGCGATCCGGTGCATTCGGGCGAGCTCACCCAGGCCGAGATCGAGAAGGGCCAGGCCGATCCCTCCTATTCGCTCAAGATGCACAAGGCGCCGGTCGAGGTGACGCGCACCAAGGGGCCGCGCTATACCCCCGTGTCGAAGCGTCAGGACAAGCCCGACGGCATTGCCTGGATCCTGCGCAACCACCCCGAGGTGTCGGACGCGCAGATCAGCAAGCTGATCGGCACCACCCGCAACACCATCGGCGCGATCCGTGACCGCTCGCACTGGAACATCCAGAACATCACGCCCAAGGACCCGGTGACGCTCGGGCTCTGCTCGCAGCGCGAGCTCGATGCGATGGTCGCCAAGGCCGCCAAGCGCGCCGGGATCACCGAGGACGCCGACGCCCCGGTGCGCGGCGACCGCAACGAGCGCGAGAAGCTGATCGAGGAACTGCGCGCCGAGCGTGACGCGCAGGCCAAGGCCGCGAGCGAGGCCGCGCAGGAAGCCGAGGCCGAAGCCTGGCTCGCCCGCCGCCGCGCCGCCGAGGCCGAAGAGCAGAAGATCGACCCCGAGAGCGGGTTTATTTGATGTTCTGATTGCGGGGGCGCCTCCGCGCCCCCGTCCTCGGCGCTGTTCCTCCACTTCGCTTCGCTTCGTTCCGTGCACCTGCGGCTCGCGCCGTGCGCTCGCGGCCCGTCCGTTGGCGGGCCGAAGTCGCTCTGTCCCACTTGCCTAGAATAAGGCGGCTCTCCGCCACTTTCGCTTGTGCGCCAAGCCATTGTGCGCCAGAATTACTGACATGACTGTCAGTATCGCGCCCGCCCCAGCCGCCTATCACCATCCGACCCCGCTCGATACGCCGTTCGCGCCGATGAGCCTCCCGGCAATGCTCGAGCGCACCCTGCGCCGCAACCCGGATGCGCCGTTCCTGCATTTTCTCGGGCGGACCTACAGCTATCGCCACATTCATGCGCAGGCACAGGCTTTCGCGCTCGGCCTTGCCAAACTCGGCCTCGCCAAGGGCGACCGCGTTGGCCTGTTCCTTCCCAACGTGCCGATCTACGCCGCCGCCTATTACGGGGCGATGATGGCGGGCGCGGTGGTGGTGAACTTCTCGCCGCTCTATTCGGTCGAGGAGCTGAGCTGGCAGGTCGGCGACAGCGGCACCCGCGTGCTGGTGACGCTCGACGTGCCGGAGCTCTACAAGACGGCCGCCAAGGTGCTCGAGGGATCGGCGTTGGAGACGCTGGTGGTGGGCAGCCTCGCCGACCAGCTGCCGTGGTACAAGGGACTGGCGCTCAAGCTGTTGAAGCGCAGCCAGATTGCCGAGGTCGCCCATGGCCCGGCGGTGAAGAGCTGGGCGGAGATGACCCCGGCGGGCACGCCGCCTTCCGTGGAAGTCACACCTGCCGACCTCGCCCTGCTGCAATACACCGGCGGCACCACCGGGCGGCCCAAGGGGGCGATGCTCGGGCACGACCAGCTTTCGGTGAACGCCCAGCAGGTTGCCGCATTGAACCCTTTCGGCAATCCGACTGCCGAGGTGTTCATGGGGGCGCTGCCCTTCTTCCATGTCTTTGCCAACACCGCATTATTGAACCACGCCTGCGTCACCGGCGCGTCGATCGCGATGGTGCCGCGCTTCGAGACCGCGCAGGTGCTCGCAACGATCCAGCAATACCGCTGCACCGGCTTTCCCGGCGTGCCGACGATGTTCCAGGCGATGCTCGACCACCCGGACCTCGCCAAGACCGATCTTTCGAGCCTCAAGGTCTGCATCTCGGGCGGCGCGCCGATGCCCGGACCCGTCCACGAGAAGTTCGAGGCGGTGACGGGTGTCCGCATCTGCGAGGGCTATGGCCTCACCGAGAGCGCCGGGGTGGTCTCGGCCAACCCTTATGACGGGTTCCGCAAGCGCGGCACGATCGGCCAGTTGATCCCCGGGACCGAGGTCGTGCTGCTCGACAAGGAAGACCACACGAAACTCGCTCCCGCAGGCGAGCCGGGTGAGCTGGCGGTGCACGGCCCCCAGGTGATGCGCGGCTACTGGAACCGTCCGGAGACCGATGCCGACACCTTCGTCACGATCGAGGGCAAGCGCTACCTGCGCACCGGCGACGTCGCGCGGGTCGACGCGGACGGCTTCCTCGAGATCGTCGACCGCATCAAGGACATGATCGCCGTCGGCGGCTTCAAGGTCTTCCCGAGCGTCGTCGAGGACGTGATTCTCGAGCACCCCGCAGTCAAGGAGGCGCTGGTGATCGGCGTTCCCGAGGCATACCGCGGCGAGGTGCCGCGCGCCTATGTCACTCTCAACGAAGGCGCCAGCGCCACCGGCGAGGAGCTCGCCGCGTGGCTCAACGCCCGCATCGGCAAGCACGAGCGGGTCGACATGGTGGTGGTGCGCGAAAGCTTGCCCAAGACCATGATCGGCAAGCTCGACAGGAAGACGCTGCGGGCCGAGGTGCTATGACAGTCGCAATGTTTCACGTGAAACATTCCTGACCAATGCCATCGTCATCCCAGCGGAAGCTGGGATTTTGGGCCGAAAGCGCCCCCCTGACCCGCCCCAAGCGCCAGCTTTCGCCGGGGTGACGGGGGGCTGGAGGGGGTCTAGCGCCGACTTAGACGAGGCTGGAGGGGGTCTAGAGAAGCAAGGGGCCCACCCCCGGCCCCTCCCGCAGGCGGGAGGGGGGATGCAGGCTTACTCTGCCGCCTCGACGCGCGGGGCGCTCGGCACGGCCTTCACCGCCTGCCGGGCATTGGGGGCGAAACGGCCGTCGACCTCGGCGCCCTGTTCGATGGTCAGCGCGTCGTAATGCACGTCGCCCTCGATCCGGGCGGTCTTGAGGATCACCAGCTCGCGCGCGGTGATCGAGCCCGACACCTTGCCCGCCAACCGCGCGCTTTCCGCAACGACAGCGCCGGAAATGCTGCTCTTCTCGCCCTGCACCAGCGAAGCGCACTTGATGTCGCCCTCGATGGTCCCGTCGATATGCAGGTCGGCGGTGGCGGCGATGTCGCCGCGGATCGTCACGTCGGCGCCGATCACCGAGAAGGTCGATCCGTTGGCCATGCTGCTGCTGCTCCTGTTAACGGGCCGCGCGGGCGGCGGCGACGGGACGGTTGGATCCGGTTCGGCGGACTTCCTTGAGAACATCGGGGGCGGCCTCCAGAAACGGGCGCGGGTTGACCGCGCGGTCATTGATGCGGACTTCGAAATGCAGGTGCGGACCGGTCGAGCGCCCGGTGCTGCCGAGCCCGCCGATGGTCGCTCCGGCGGCGACCTCCTGGCCGACCCGGACACCGATCCGCGACAAGTGCGCGTAGCGGGTCAACATCCCGTTACCATGGGTGATCTCGATCGCGTTGCCATAGCCCGACTTCTGTCCGGCAAAGGTCACGCGGCCGTCGGCGGCGGCGAAGATCGGCGAGCCGACCGCCCCCTTGAAATCGATCCCGGCGTGCATCGCGCCCTGCCCGTTGAACGGATCGCGGCGATAGCCGAAGCCCGAGGTGATGTTCTGGTCGCTGGCCGGCACCACCTGCGGGATGCCGTCGATCGCGCGTTCGAGCACCGCCATGCGCGCAAGGCTGAGGCCGAGGCGCTCGAAGCGGGGATCTTCGGCGCCCTTGATCGCCTCGAAGGGACCGCCCATCGCGGCCTGCGTGTTGCGGCTCAGGAGGTTGGGATCGAGATTGAGCTTGCGGATCGCCGCCTCGGCGCGGCGCGCGCGGGCATCGGCGAAGCGGGTGAGGCGCTCGGCGAAGGCGAGCTGGCGCGCCTCGATCGCGGCGAGGCCCTTCGCCTGCGGGATCAGCGCGCCGACCTTCTTGACGGTCGCCTCGGCCTCGGCGGTGGAATCGCTGACCGTCCCGGTCGCCGCGCCTTCCTGGACCATGTCCTCGGGAAGCATCCGCGCCATTTCCTCGAGGAATTCCTGGCGCTCCTGAAGCTCGCCCACCACCTTGTCGAGGTTGCCGCCGTAAGCCTTCAGGCGCTCGCTGGCGGTGGCGACCCGCGCCTTTTCCGCAGCAAAGGAGGCAAGGTCGGCCTGCGCGCGGTACTGGCTCCAGGCCATGACAGCGAGCGCGACGAGCCACAGGACAACCATCGCGACGACGCCGGCGGCGATGCGCATCTGGAGCTTGGAGGAAATCCTGACAAAGCGCACCTGACCATCGGCGCGCATGAAGAATTCGCGATCCGGGAACCACAGCCGCAGCCGTTCCCCCCACGCCTGTGCGGTTTGTTTCACTGACAAATGCGGCCCCGATTATCGTTGTGACTGCCCCACGGGCGGTCCCGCTATCAAGCCGCGCGGGCGCGGTCGAATCCTATGTTCCTGACACAGGTGAGCGGAAAAGGATTCGCGACGAACTGCGTGCGCAGCCCAACATGGGCCGCCGCTTGATCGGGTGGGACTTGCCGGGTGGCCGCGACCGGCCGATTCGCAGCTGCCGCGCGGGCCTGACAGGTGCTCCGGGCGGTGCTAGGACACGCGCATGAACGTCGCCTTCGACCCATCCGCAACCGCCACCGATCCCGAAGCGCTCGTCACCGGCCTCGCACGCGCCGCCCGGCTGGCGCGCCGCGCGCTCGCGGCGATGCCCGGCGCCGCG
>NZ_JAPFGY010000007.1 GCF_026586795.1 Erythrobacter sp. WG | reverse complement strand
GCCTTTTTAAAAATGGCGATGTCGCCCTCCTTCTGCCCGCGGTGGCGCGGCCGCGCGGAGAGCTTGCGATAGCCCATGGTCCGCAGCTCATGGCCTAGCGCTTGCTTGCTGATCGATATCTCGAACTCGTCCCATAGCCATTGCGCCAGATTGATGATCCGCCAGCGCACCACACCGTGGACGGCAGGGATCGGCCCTGCATCGATAATCTCTGCCAGCGCGCGACGATGACAGTCATCGAGAATGGTGCTCGGACCTGGGGCCTTGCGCGTCGCCAGTCCTGATATCCCCGCCTCGTTGAAGCGCAGAACCCAGTCCCGGACGATCTGCAACGTCACGCCCGCAATCCGGGCAGCTTCGCTCCGACTGCTGCCATCAAGGATGGCTGCCAGCGCCAAAAGCCGCCGGACTTGCCCGGCATCCTTGCTGGTCCGGGCAAAGGCACGAAGCTCGTCAGAACTCAAATCTCCACAGACCTTGATCGGCGCCGCCATCGCAAACCTCCAACAGTTTGCCATGGTGAATCACCAATCCGCCCCCAACGATACCCCCCGTGAGTCAGATTCCACAGGCTTTGGTATAAGTAGCTGATATCATGGTTCTTGGCTGGGGCTTTTTCTCTTTGCCTACCAGTTCGAAACTGACTTCTCCGCTCAATTTCATCGAGTTGAGCAGGTCTTTTGTATGGGTCAGTCGCATAGGGCATTCTTCCATCACTGCTGTTGCAAGGCGCTGAAAGCTCAACGTGCCTTGCGCCAACTGGTTCAGAACCGTTGCGCGCGCTCGTCGCTTCACGCCGTCTGAGCCGATCCCATGTGCTGCTTGCAGCATCGCGCTTTCATCCGCTCGGGTGAAGAGGCCCATCTGACCAGTATTCGATTCTGCAATGGCACTGCGTGTCTGAAATTCGGCAAGCTCGACTTTACTATGAACGTCGCGGAACACTTCGACGCCCTTCGATGAATGCGTACCTAGCAAAAGTCGCATTTTTATCCGCTCTTGACGAGGCTTCAAAATTGGCATGTGGGGTAAATATGTCGCCGCTCCGAAACCTTTAATTTTTTTCCGGAGCAAGTGAAGTACCCGTTCTTCGTTGCTCCATTGCGAAGGCAGCGCGTCAAAATCTTTCTTCCAATCTGGATCAGCAAGAAAACGTCCAAAAGAGGCCGATACTTGGTCATACTCTGCATGTCGATTCACGTGTTCAGACATGAAGTTTATGAGAAATTCGCCGTTCATTTTTTTTAGGTAGTCTAGAACGGGCTCAGAACGGATATTCCATCCGGTTGGATCTATGAATGTGAATGTAAATCCATCGTTGCAAACAAATGCTATCTGTTCTAAATTATCTTCGAACGGCCCTTCGAAAACATGAATTATAAATTCACTATTCTTAAGCGCATACTCCCGCAGCCGCGCGACCGCTTCAGGGCGACGTTCGCAAAAGCAGAAGCGAATTTTCAGACCAAAAACGCCTCGCGTTTCAAGGTCTGATTTAACCGCATCCAAGGTTCGAAGCGCTTGGTTGAAGGACGCGTCTGAGAAATTTTCATCAGAAACTTGCCATGGGCCAGCAAAAGCATCAACGAAGTTAAATGTCGCTGACCTGCCCTGAAGCGTTTTGTACGCAGCAGCTTGAAGGTATTGCGTCAGAAACTCATGCTTGATGAACGATTGCTCGCGGCCCTCGTACCTTTCAATTTGCGCCCCCAACACCGTTTCCTCATGCTTGAAGTGAAGCCATAATTTCGTCCGGCACTACCTGCCACGGAAACCCGTTCCATTCCTCTCCGTCGAGTAGGCGACCGCCCGATTTTGGACGCGCCCCGCCCCACTGCTTGAAGAAAAACGCCACATTGTCGCGAGAGCAAAGCTGCCTTATCTCTGTAGCCCACGCGCCGTCCATTTGGCGCGCGCTGGGACCACTCTCACCCCCGACAATTGCCCAAGCTATGCCCTCAAGATTTATGTCTCCAATAGGGCCTAGAAGTGGCTCGAACGAAATAAAGCGCGCTTCTGAATTGATCTGCTTAAGATGAGCAATGCGTGACGCGCGCTCAGCATCTTCTACCGATACGCCCAGCCATATATGACGAGGCACGGGGCCAGAATTGTAACGCCTCTTTACGTAGTCGCGCATGAGCGAGCTTCGTTTCGTAAGGACTTGGAACACGTGCCAATTTGCATCTTCCATCGCGTCGAAAACACGATCGATGTGCGAGCGGTTTACATCTTTATGAAATAAGTCACTCATGGAGTTGACGAATATCATGCGGGGCTTCTTCCACGCGGCGGGCTGCCCTAAGCGGGAAGGCCAAAGCCGCAAGTCAAATCCTTGCTCATAAGGGTGGCCGGGAATGCCCCGCCAGCGCTCGGCAAAGCGCTCAGCGTAACAGTTGTCGCAGCCCGGACCGATCTTTGTACAACCAGTTACCGGGTTCCATGTCGCGTCCGTCCACTCGATGTCTGACTGCTGTGCCACGGTTCCTCCAAGTTTCCATATAATCGTAATCGATTAGCAATGGAATCCGTCGTGTCGTTCAGATGCCTTGTGTTGCCATAAGGACTCACCCCTTTCCTACACCCCCACTCCCGGCATACCCTCCCACCCAAGCGTCGGCCCTGCGCGTCTCTCTCCCGCATAGCCCTTCGCCCCGCCAGCCCCTCGGCGTCACCGCCTGAGGGGGAGGGCAGGGGCCTCGGACGCTCTGCGCGGGGAAAGATGGCGGGTGACGGCGCTTTGCGGCGCTTTTGCCGCTTGCCGGGAGCCCCGCGCCCATGATCCGCACCTTCGAGCTCTCAGCCACCCCGCTCCCGCCCGGCGATCCGAACGCCAGGCTCCCCGTCGCGCCGACCGATCTGCGCGATCCCGGGGGGCGGGGGTTTGTCGCGCAATGGCTCGGCCATGTGGAGGCAGGGCGGATCGGGGGGAGTCTTGGTTCGCCTGCCGGTTCAGCCTGCGGCTGTGCTTCGCATCCGCAACAGGGGGCGGGGCGTCCCCCGGTCGACGAAGCGGCGCGCGCCATCGTGCTCGCCAATGAGCGGCTCCTTCTCGGGCGGCAGCGCACGGTGATTGATTGAGGGGACGGGTGGGCCGGCCGAACGGTCGCTGGCCCACGCCTGGCCCCGATACCCGCCCCGGCCTCCGCGCCGGGGGTGAACGGGAGGGGGACGACTGAACTCCCCTGCCGCTTGCCCCCGGCCTGCGCCGCGGCGGGTATCGGGACCGGGGGTGGGAGCAAGGGCCGGAACGCCCGCAAAACCCCCCGCTCCGCCGTCCAAGGCGTTGAGCCGGAACGAAAACACCCGAAAACCAGACCCCCGCCAGCCCCTCCTCGGGTGGGCCTTGCCGCGTCTTGAGTCCGCCTAGACCCGGCCCAGACCCCCCTTAGACCCCCTCCAGACCCCCGCTTGCAGGCGCCTTCCGGGCGCCTCGGCGCCGCGCGAGGAGGCTCACCGCGGCAAAGGTGAGGGCCCCGGCGGCGATCATCCACAGGAACGCCCCCGGCACCCCGAGGGCCCAGTCGAGGACCGCCAGCACCGCGATCTGGACGAGGATCGCCGCCGCCGCCGCCACCGGGGCGCGGGTCCATCCGGCGAGCCCCGCGACGATCGGCACCGCCAGCACTGCGGCGATCGCGCCGGCGTCAAGCACAAGGTTGCGCAAGCTCTCCCCCTGCATCGCCAGCCACGCCGCGACCGCCGCCGCACCGACCGTCGCTGCCCGGGCGGCGCGCAGCAGCTGGCGGGGAGACGCGTTGCGATTCAGGCGCTTGTAGCCGCTCTCGGTCATCACTGCCGAGACCGCGAGCAGCGCGGAATCGACCGAGGAGAGGATCGCCGAGACCAGCGCTCCGGTGAAGACGATCATCAGCCAATCGGGGAACAGCGCCGCGGCAAGGCTGGGGAGATAGGCCTCGTCCGCACCGAGCGTCACGCCGAGCCGGGGGGCGAGCTGCGGCCCGAACAGCCCGAGCGCGACCGGCACGAGCCCCGCTGCAAGGTAGATCCCCGCCGCCCACAACGCCCCGGCCCGCGCCACCTCGGGGGACCGCGCACCGAGCGTGCGGGCGAGCGCTTCCTGGCTGACCATCGTGCCGGCGATGGGGATCAGCCAGAGCTCGGCATGGTCAACCCAGCTCTCGCCCGGAGTTGAGAGATTCCACACACTTGGCGGCGCCGCGGCCCACATCGCCGCCATGCCTCCCGAGGCTTCGACCATAAGGGCGAACAGCACAAGGATCGCGAAGATGATGATCGCCCCCTGGACGATGTCGGTGATCACATCCCCGGCAAGCCCGCCGAACATGGTGTAGGTCATCACCAGCAACGTCGCCCCGATCAGCGCGAGGGTAAAGTCGATGCCCGCAGCGCCCGCGATAATCGTGGCGAAGGCGAAGAGCTGCGCGGCGGACCACGTGGTGGCCGAGACCGCGATCACGCAGGCCGCCAGCGTCTCGGCGCCCGGCCCGAAGCGGGCGCGCAGGAAATCGGCGATGGTGATGAACCCGCCGCTCCGCAGCCGGTGCGCGAAGAACAGCGCGATGGCGAGGATGCCGATGGCATAGGCGAAGGGCTCGGTCCGCGCGCCCGCGAGCCCGTCGCGCGCGACCTCGCCGGACGTGGCGATCAGGCTTTCCGAGGCGAACCACGTGGCGAACAGGCTCATCGCCACCGCGAAGGTGCCGAGCGAGCGGCCGGCGACGAGGTAATCGGCATCGGACCTGGCCCCGCGCCCTGCCCATATCGCGAGCGCGATCTGGGCAGCGACATAGGCAAGAACGAGCACGAGCGTGATGGCGTGGTTCCCCGGGCGGTCCTGCCGAAAGCCCCTTGCGGCACCGGACTGCTCGGCCCATCGTCTAGCGTCCGGGGCGCGCGCTGTGCAAGGGGAGGGTGCGCATCCCGGGACAGATCGGCTGCGTAGCTTGGTGCGACGGGCGACCCCCAAGGAGCACAGACCCATGCTGTTCAACCCCGCTTTCTCGCCCCGCCTGCTGGCCGCCCCGCTCGCGCTGGCGCTGCTGGCCGCCCCGGCCGGCGCCGACGTTCTCAATTCCGGCCTCGAAATCGAGCCCGGACAATTCTTCGAGCTGGGCGGCGGGCAGAAGGGCGGCTTCACCGTCACCGGCCGCAACACCGGGCCTTCGGCGGTGGTGGTTTACGTGATGGCGGACGGCCCGGACGCAAACCTTGTCGAGCGCGGTACCGTAGCGCCGGGCGCGAGCGTCGATGCGACGTTCGGGCCGGGCGACATGGCGGTGCTGCGCAACACATCGACGATGGAAACGGCGCGGCTTAAGCTGAAGATCGCCGGCGACATCTCGACCCTGGGAATGACCTATTCGCCCGATCCCGCCGCCAAGCGCAGGCTCAATCCTCGATAAGTTCGAGTTCGACGGTGCCGGAGCCGCGGGCGACGAGGCCGAGCTCTTCGGCGGCGGCGCGGCTCAGGTCCAAGATCCGTCCCGCATGGAACGGCCCGCGATCGTTGATGCGCACCACCACGCTCTTCCCGCTGGCGACGCTGGTGACGCGCACGCGGCTACCGAAGGGCAGGGTGCGGTGCGCGGCGGTCATCTCGTCATTGTCGAAGCGCTCACCGCTGGCGGTGCGGCGGCCATCGAACTTCGCGGCATAGTAGGACGCGCTCCCGCGGCCGAGCACGGTCGCCTCGGGGCGGGAGGGCGCCGCTTCGTCGACCGGTGCAGCCGCGCTGACTTGGGGGGTGGGCGCGATGGGAACCAGCTCGACAACTGCGGCGCTGGTGGCGGCGCGTTCGAGAGCGGGGTTCGACGGCGCGTCCGAGGCGATCGCGGTGGAGGCTCCGATAGGCGCCAAGGCGACCAGCGCGGCCAGCGTGGCCGCTTTCAGGGTGCGCGGGCCGAAACTGGAGGTAGCAAGGCCGTGGGTGGGATACGCCGTCCGCATGGTGGAGGGCGGATAGGCCGGCCTGCTCAAGAAAGGCAAACCAGGTTAGCAATCCGTCGATGCAGGACTTCCGCTCGGGAGCGAGCCGTGCGTCAAATGAGGTGAACCGTTGGAACGGCTGAGCGCTGTGCGCGTGCGTTGCTGGCCTTCTGCGCCAGCGAATCGGCTTGAGAAGGTCGTGCGCGCGGGCCGGGAGGGCACGATGTGGGTGAGGCGCCCCCGGGCCGGGCGGGCATAATGCAAATGGGGCCGGCATTGCTGCCGACCCCACTCTCACCGGCGTGTGGATGATCCGACACCAGCGGGATGTCCGGCGAACCTTCGATCCTGCATCCGTCGGGCCATGCTTTCGCGCCCGATGTCTAGCCTCCTGCCGGCCAGTCTCGCGACGGGTTGGCAGGAGATTTGTCACCGGCGCTCGCGCCGGCATCCGGCTTCAAGCTCCTGCGGTGTTGCGTCTGCCGCCTGACCATGAGTCCGCGCGCTTTCGCCGCCACAACAAGGGCTTTTCCGCCGAGACCGCGTCCCTTTACCGGACTCCCGTACCGCGGTGTGGGGCTTGCGCCGTTCCGCTGCACGCTTGTCCGGCCAGGTTCTTGGCCTGTCCGGTGCCACCGCGTCGCTCCGATCCTTCAATTGAGCCGACTTGCCTTTGGCCGAAGCCTCCTGCATGCCCTCTCCAGATCGGCGCGTGGACAGATGTCACCGCCATCCTTGGGATGAAAACCCCGGAAGAAACAGAGCCTTGCGGCCTTCCCTTCCGGATGCTTCGTGTCCCGAAGACAGGTTCAAAGTGCGCCTGAATCGGCGACCCGACAATATTTTCGGCAGCCACTTTTCCACTCGGCCCAGTTTAGGCTGTGGACACGAGTGGATAACTCAACGGTTCGTCGCACGGTTTGCGAGGCGCGCAATTTTCGAGCGCCCGGCTGTCATCAAGTTGTCAGTTTAGGAGTAACGCGCCGCCGCGACGAGCGCCGCGACTCGCTTTTCCACCATTCGAGCGCGCATCAGGCATCGCGGTTGCGGCGCGACAGGAGGCGCAGGCGCAGGCCGTTCAGTTTGATGAAGCCCTCGGCATCCTTCTGGTCATATGCCCCCGCATCGTCCTCGAAGGTCACGTGGGCTTCCGAATAGAGCGAGTAGGGCGACTTGCGGCCCACGACGCTCGCCAGCCCCTTGTAGAGCTTCAGCCGCACCGTGCCCGTCACCTTGTCCTGCGAATGATCGATCGCGGCTTGAAGCATCTCGCGCTCCGGCGAGAACCAGAAGCCGTTGTAGATGAGCTCGGCATAGCGCGGCATCAGCTCGTCCTTGAGATGTGCCGCGCCGCGATCCAAAGTGATCTGCTCGATCCCGCGGTGCGCGCGGGCGTAGATTTCGCCGCCGGGGGTCTCATACATCCCGCGGCTCTTCATGCCCACGAAGCGGTTCTCGACCAGATCCAGGCGCCCGATGCCGTGCTTGCGGCCGAGGTCGTTCAGGGCAGCGAGCAGTGTGGCGGGGCTCATCGCCTCGCCGTTGAGGGCAACGCCATCCCCCTTCTCGAAGTCCACCGTGATGTATTCCGGCTGGTCGGGCGCGTCCTCGGGGTCGACCGTGCGGCTGTAGACATAGTCGGGCGTTTCCTCCCACGGGTCCTCGAGCACCTTGCCCTCGGACGAGGTGTGGAGAAGGTTCGCGTCGGTCGAGAACGGGCTGTCGCCGCGCTTGTCCTTGGGCACCTCGATCTGGTGCGCCTCGGCCCAGGCGATCAGCGCGGTGCGGCTGGTCAGGTCCCATTCGCGCCACGGGGCGATCACCTTGATGTCCGGGTCGAGCGCATAGGCGGAAAGCTCGAAGCGCACCTGATCATTGCCCTTGCCGGTCGCGCCGTGGGCGATGAAGTCGGCGCCGGTCTGGTGCGCGATCTCAACGAGGCGCTTGGAGATCAGCGGCCGGGCGATCGAGGTGCCGAGCAGGTAGTCGCCCTCGTAGCGGGCATTGGCGCGCATCATCGGGAAGACGAAATCGCGCACGAATTCCTCGCGCAGGTCCTCGATGAAGATATGTTCGTCGGGAATGCCCATGGCGCGGGCCTTGGCGCGGGCGGGTTCGATCTCCTCGCCTTGGCCGAGGTCCGCGGTGAAGGTCACGACTTCCAGCCCGCGCTCGACGCTCAGCCACTTGGCGATGACGCTGGTATCGAGACCGCCCGAATAGGCGAGGACGACTTTCTGGGGCTGGGCCATGGGAGAGGTTCCTTGGGAGACGATTGCGCGGGCCCCTAACAGCGAGGAGAGGGCGGGGCAATCGGGCTTTCGACCGGGCTTCGGCGTGGCAATTGCAACGTCATGAGATCATGATCGATTGTGCGCGACTTGCGCGGCCGATGGGTGTACAAGCGGGGCGGGATCCTCATCGATGGAGTCCCGCGTCATGTCCCGAACCTCGATCCTCGCTCTTGCGGCCGTGCCGTTCCTCGCCGCTGCCGCCCCCGCTGTCGCGCATGAAATCCTGCACGCGGCGCACGAGGGCCATGTTCACGCCAAGGGCTGCGGCCACCAGGCGATCGAGCACGAGGGGCACGTCGACTATCTGCACGACGGTCACCTTCACCACGGCCACGGCGGCCATGTCGACGAGCACGCGATCGCGGTGAGCGATGCGAATCCCGATGCGGAGGAGCTGGTGAAGAGGGTGTCAGGCGAGCCGCATCCGCACGGTCATGCGGGCGAGGAGCACATGATGGTGCAGCACGGGGACCACATGGATTTCGTCCATGACGGACACCTCCACCACCAGCACGGAGACCACACGGACGATCACGGCGCGGTGAAGCTCATCAGGGCTTGACCGCAAGGGGGAGCGTCGACCGCGGCCTCCCCCCTTTCGGGCATTCGCTGATGGACGGTCGCGCTCCCGCCCGGGGGCTCTATCCCAGCACGCCGCGCTTCCCGAGCCGGCGAGCGAGCCACAGGAGGCCCGCCGCGACCGTGACCACGAAGCTGAGCACCACGACCTGCGGCGCGCCGAAGGCGGCAAAAACACCGTAGATTGCGTCTCCCGCCCAGAGCGCGGCGTAGGCGACGAGCGAGATCGCGAGCACAGCTACGCTCGCCTTGCGGGCCGCAAGCAGCAACACGCTGCCGATCGAGCTGCCGATGGTGCCGAGCGCGAAGGCGACCGCCATCCAGGCCGGAAGGCCCGCATAGAGCTGCGCCTGTCCGGGAGTCATCCCGTTCGCGATCAGCCCCGCCTCGTCATTGAAGGTCTGCACAACGAATTGGAAGGCGCCGAACAGGCTCCACAACAGGCCGAGCCCAGCGGCGATGCGAGCGGCGAGCGGGTGGGGGGTAGCAAGCGGAGAGGCGGTGGTGGTCATGCAAGGCGTCCTTCTGCAGGGCCCGGCAGAGGAGGTCTGCCGGACTTCTGACAGGAAGACGCACGCGCAGATGCGGATTCGACAGGCCCCCGCAAGAACAATCGCGCGAGGGCCCGCGCTCTAGCTGCCGATCAGGTAATCCCGCGTGATCGGCAGGGCGTGGCGGCTGCGGATATACTGGATCTGGTAATTGCCCATGCCCCCGTTCTCGAACACGGTCGCCGCGCCCGCGAGGTAGAAGGTCCACATCCGGAAGAACTTCTCGTCGTACATGGCGACGATCGCGTCCTTGTGTTCCATACAGTTGGCATACCAGGCGCGGATCGTCTTGGCGTAGTGCAGCCGCAGCGTCTCGATGTCCGACGCGATCAGGCGATACTTCTCGGACGCCGCGACAGTTTCCGACAGGGCGGGGATGTAGCCGCCGGGGAAGATGTACTTGCGGGTGAAGGCGTCGGTGGTGCCGGGCGTACCGAAGCGGCCGATGGTGTGCAGCAGCATCACCCCGTCATCGGCGAGGATGTTGGCGCAGGCCTCGAAGAACGTCTCGAACTGCGCGCGCCCCACGTGTTCGAACATCCCGACCGACACGATCCGGTCGAACCGGCGTCCGCTCGCGGCGGTGTCGCGGTAGTCCTCGAGGAGGATCGTCACCTTGTCGGCGACGCCGGCCTCGCGCACGCGCTCGCGGGCGAGTGCGGCCTGTTCCTCGGAGAGGGTGATGCCGGTCACGCGAACGTCGTGGTGCTTTGCGAGGTGGATCGCCATGCCGCCCCAGCCGCAGCCGATGTCGAGCACCGTGTTGCCGGGCTTCAGCGCCAGCTTGGCCGCGATATGCGCAAGCTTCGCGCCCTGCGCCTCGGCAAGCGTGGTCACGCCTTCGGGCCAGTAGGCGCAGGAATATTGCCAGTGTTCGGAATCGAGCATCAGCGCGTAGAGATCGTTGCCGATGTCATAGTGGTGCGCGACGTTCTTCTTCGCGCCGACCCGGTTGTTGATCTGTTCGGCAAAGAAGGTCGCGCGGTTAACGACGCGGTTGAAGGCGCTCGGCGGGCCGATGTCGCCGCCCTTGTCCCACGGGTTGTTGGCGCGCAGCAGGCTGACGAGGTCCATGACGTCGCCTTCCTCGATTACGAGCCGCCCGTCGATGAAGGCCTCGGCCGCGCCCAGGCGCGGGTCCATGATGATGTCGCGCGGCACGCGGTCGTCGGTGAAGCGCAGGACGACTTCGGGAAAGCCCGCGGCCGGCGCGCCATAGGTGCTGGCGCTGCCGTCGGCGAAGACGACGCCGAGGCGGCCCTGGGTGACGCCGCGGGTCAGGAAACGGTCGAGGAGAGGCTTGCTCATGAAACTCCTTTCGAGGGGTTGCGATCAGCGATAGACTGGCGCGCGGGATTGGCAATATCGCAGCTGCGGGAGCGGCGCGGGGCGGGAGTGCGGCTGATGGCAGAGGCCAAGACGACGATCACCGGGATTGCGGCCGAAACGTTCCTCGACGGTGTCGAGCCGGCCGGACGCCGTGACGAGGCGCGGGTGCTCGATACGCTGTTCCGCAAGGTGACCGGGCGCGAACCGAAGATGTGGGGGCCGAGCATCATCGGCTACGGCGAATACGACACCGTCTACGACAGCGGGCGCAAGGTGAACTCGCTCAAGATCGGCTTCAGCCCGCGCAAGCCCAAGCACGTGCTCTATCTCTCCTCCGGCTATAGTGACGAGGCGGAAGCCGCGCAGCGCGACGATGCGCTGGCGCGGCTCGGAAAGCACGAAAGCGGCAAGGCCTGCCTCTACGTCAAGACGCTGGCGGACGTCGATCTCACGGTGCTCGAGGAGCTGATTGCCAACGGCTGGGGGACCATGCAGCGGGTGTTTCCGGAAGGCTAGACCCCGGCGTACCACTGGTAGCCGGCGACATCCTCCCAGAAGCCGCCGCCGCCCTGGCCGATCTTGTCGAAGCTCTCCACCGCCTCGATCGCCTTCACGTATTTCGCCTGCTTGTAGCCCAGCTGCCGCTCGATCCGCATCCTCAGCGGCGCGCCGTTCTTCTCCGGGAGAGGCTCGCCGTTCAGCGAATGGGCGATGATCGTCTGGGGGTGGTAGGCATCGACCATGTCGATGCTCTCGTAATAGTCGCGCCCGTAAAGCGTGTCGGCGCAGCGGAAGACGATGAACTTCGCCTCCTTCTTCACCTTCGCCGCATCGAGAAGGTGGGCGAGCTGGGGCCCCTGCCATTCGCCGATCGCGCTCCAGCCCTCGACGCAGTCGTGGCGGGTGATCTGGGTGCGCTGGGGCAGGGCCTTCACCTCCGCCAGCGACAGCGCGAGCGGCTGCTCGACGAGGCCCGTCACCGCGAGCCGCCAGTCGGGAAAGCCACTGGCGAGCTGCTGCTGGTAGAAGGGATCGGCGACCGTCACCGAGCCATTGCCCCGGAAGGTGGGCGAGCGCTGGTCGGGGCGGAACTCCTTGGCCATCCCCTGCTTGCTCGCGAGCGCGCGGTGAAGCGCGCGGTGCCCGTCCTCGGCGGCCTTGAACAGGCCCTTGGTGGCCGGGCTTTCGTTTATCTTGGAGCACGCGGTCGCGCCCAGGGCGGCGATCCCGGCGATCAGCGAGCGGCGCGGCAGGTCAACCATGGGCGGGCGCTCCCTCTTCGGCGGCAAGGACGGGGTCGGGCAGGGGTGGGGCAGGCGGCGGCGCTTCGGCAGGTGCCTCCTCACGCCGGCCGCCGGTGAACATCTCGAGGATCAGCCGCCAATCGGCGAGCGCCAGCACGATATGGATCACGAAGAAGGCGAAGATGCCCCAGGCGGCGATAAAGTGCAGCGAGCGTGCGGTCTGGCGGCCGGCGAACAGGTCGATGAGCCACGGGGCATAGCCGCCCGCGCCGGGGCTGATCGCAAGCCCGCTGAGCAGCATCAGCGGCAGGAGCACGCCGAAGACGCCGCCATAGAGGATCTTCTGCACCGGATTGTAGCCGTGCCCGTGTCCACCTGCGCCCGTGCCGGAATGCGCCCTGATCGAGGCGATCACCGCGCCGGGTGTCCAGTCGCGAGGCGTCGTGGTGAGATCGCGGCGGAAGTGGCCATTCGCCAGCATCGCTATCCAGATGAAGAGCACGCCCACGCCGAAGGGCCAGGCCATGGTGATGTGCCAGTCGCGGGCGAGCGCGAGGTTGTAGTGCCCCGGGATCGTCGCCCAGCCGGGGAAGCGGATCACGTGGAGCCAGGCGTCGGCAGGGTCGAACCCGTATTCGCCCCAATAGAGATTGCGGTGGGCATTGGAGATGTTCAGACCCGACATGAACAGCACGATGATCGCGACGGCGTTGATCCAGTGCCAGATCCGCGTCGAGAGAGCGTGCTTCTTGGCCATGCGTGTTCCCCTATGCCTCTTCGCGCGCGAGCCAGATCACGTCGCGCGGCTGGTCGAGCAGGTGCTGCCCGCTGTCGATGAAGAGGCTCTGCCCGCTCGTCAGCGCACCGCCGGCGAGGAACAGTGCCGCATCGGCGATCTCCCCGGGGCCCGTCTTGCGCTGGAGCAGGTTCAGCCGGTGCGAAATCTCCGTTTCCTCCTCGCGCTGGTCGTGGCTCGCCAGCACCGCGCCGGGAGCCAGGCCGTAAATCCGGACTCCCGGATCGCCGGCGTGGCCCTTGGCCAGCATCCCGATAGTGGACGCCAGCGCGTGTTTGGCCATGGTGTAGCTGAAGAAATCGGGGTTCGTATTTTCAATTTTCATGTCCGTGACGTGGATCACGGTGCGCAGCGGCTGGCCTGCAGCATGGGCGAGAAAGGCCTGGGCGAGCCGGGCCGGGGCGAGGGCGTTGACCTGCATCGCCTCCCGGTTCGTTGCCGGGTTCAATGCGGTTACACCGTCATAGTCGAAGACCGAGGCCGAGTTAACGAGGCACCGCCAGCCGGGGAGCCGCGCCGCGAGGCTGGTCACCGCACCGACCGCCGCCTCGTCGTCGAGAAGGTCGAAGCGGATCGTCTCGGCCGAAGGCAGCGCTGCGGCGAGCGCCTCGGCGTCCTTGGCGGAGGCGCGGTGGTGGATGACGACGTGCCAGCCCGCCGCGGAGAAGCGGCGGGTGATGGCGGCGCCGATGCGCGTCGCCCCGCCGGTCACGAGGACGGCGGGGCGAGCGGCTGTGCGGGTGCTGTCGGGATCGGGCATGACAGCGGGGCTATCAGCGCCGGGGCTCCGCTTCAATCGGGGAGGGGCTTGCGGACCGCTCCCGGCGCTTCAGCGGATCAGCGGCAGCGGATGTCGCCGCGGTCGATCTCGCGGCCCAGCAGGCCGCCGCCGACAGCACCGAGCACCGTGCCCAGCGTGCGGTCGCCGCGGGTGTCGATCGCGCGGCCGGCGAGGGCACCCACGCCCGCGCCGATCAACAGACCGGTGGTGCCGTTGTCCCGGCGGCAGCGCCAGCGCCCGTCGTCGCCGCGCCACACCCGGTCGTCCCGGCCAAGCCGGCGCGGCTCGTAGTAACGGCCACGGCTGTCGTAGATGCGCTGCTGGTCCTTGGCGCGCTTGCCCCAGGCGTTGGCGTGACGCGGCGGATCGGCCATCGCCGGGGTTGCGACCGGCAGGGTCATGGCGCCGGCGGCGATGATCAAAGCGAGTTTCTTCATGGCAGTTTCTCCTTGCGGTTCTGGCTGCTTCTGAACGCGTGAGTGCCCAAGCGCATTCACGCAGGAAAGATAACACGCGGCAGGACGGGCTTCCGATACGCCGGAAGCCCGCCTCGCACCGGCTTCATCTCAGCGGCAGCGTGCGCCGCCGCGGTCGATCTCGCGACCCAGGAGGCCGCCGCCCACCGCACCCAGGATGGTGCCGAGCGAGCGGTCGCCGCGGGTGTCGATGGTGCGGCCGAGCAGGGCCCCGCCGACAGCGCCGACCAGGAGGCCGGTGGTGCCGTCGGCACGGCGGCAGCGCCAGCGGCCGTCGTTGCCCTGCCAGTAGTCGGCGCGGCGGTCGTCGAAGCGACGGTCGTTCCAGCGACCGCGATCATCCCAGCGGCGGTCGTCGCGGAAGCGGCGATCGTCCCAGCGGCGGTCGTAGTTTGCAACCTCGGCGAAGGGCGAGGCGACCGCGACGTGGCTGGCGGTCACCGGCGCCGGGGCGACGGGAGCGTCGAAGGCCTGCGCGGGGATCGCGGTGGCGGCGACCGATCCGGCGGCGATGAGGAGAGCGATGTTCTTCATGGTCGTTATCCCTGATTAGGGCTCCCCGATGGAGCACGACCCTTTTCGTTCAGTTTGCAAGAACCTCAGCTGAACAATCTTGTCAGCCAGCAGCAGGATTTGTTCAGATTACAGCTTTGCACGATGAACCGTGCCTCATCCGAGCTTGGCGGCCGCCTTGGCGCGCAGATAGGGGGTGAGTGCGGGCAGTTGGGCGAGTTCGGCAAGGTCCTCGCGCGTGGCCTTGCCGCCTGTCAGGGCGCGGAACACCCGCGCGATGCTCCAGTCGGCGGCGCCCAAAGCAACCCGCTCGAGCGAATCGCCCGCCGCGACATCGCCTGTCTCGATCACCCGGAAATACCAGCCGCAGCGCCCGGTCTTGATGACCTGCGCAACCATCCCCTTGTGGCCGAAACGGTGCTCGATCTTCCAGCACGGGCTGCGTGGGCGGCTGACCTCGATCAGCGCCGAACCGCAGCGGAAGCGGTCGCCGATGTGGACCATCTCCTCGGTGAGGCCGGTGACGGCGAGGTTCGAGCCGAACCCGCCCGGCTCTGCGAGCGCCGGGTGGTCGCCGATCACCCCGCGCCAGAAGGCGTGGTGATCGAGCGGATAGAGGTGCAGCGCCTGTTCGGGCCCGCCGTGGACGGTGCGGTCGGCCTGCTCGTCGGGCGCAAGGCCCTCGGCGTGGATCTGGACCGGACCCTCCTGCGGGCGCTTGGCGAAGGCGCTGAGTTCGGCGCCGTGGAACGGGCGGGCGGTGCCGGTGCAGACGGCCTCGATGGTCCAGCGGGTCATGCTTTCCTCGCGATCAGATCGATCCAGTCGCGCTGCTTCCCGTCGCTGGCTCTGCCGGCGTAGATTGTGTGCGACTCGATGGTGAAACCGGCCCCGGCGTAGGCCCCAAGCAGCCATTCGGGCGAGGGGAAATTGTGGAGCCGGCCCAGAAGATCGCGGCCTTCGCCGTCGCCGAGCTTGTAACTCGAAAAGAACCATCCCTCCTGCCTCAGCGCGCGGTGGATGCGGGCGAGCACATCGGGGAGCGCGGCGCGCGGGCAGTGGAGCAAGCTGGCGTGCGCCCACACCCCGGCATAGGCGGCCTCGGCGTCCAGTTCATGGAAGGCCATCACCCGCGCAGCCAGAGCGAAAGCCTCGTTGGCGCGCTTGACGAGAGCCGGCGCCGCATCGGTCGCGTCGATTGCGAAGCCGCGCCTGCGGATGTGGTCGGCATCGCGCCCGCCGCCGCAGCCGAGCTCCAGCACGGCGCTGCCTTCGGGCAGGCGGTCGAGGAAGGCGTCAAGCTGGTGGCTGTGCGCCTCGCCCGAGTGGAACACCCAGTGCGGCGCGCGCGCCTGGTAGAAGGCGATGGTGTCGGGGTCGGCGCTCAAGCCTGCTCGGCAGCTGCCGCAGCCGCTTCACGATCCCGCTGAGCGCGCGACTTCTTTTCGGCCGCCGTCTTCAACTGCCCGCAAGCCGCATCGATATCGCGCCCGCGCGGAGTGCGCACGGGGGCCGAAAAGCCGCCTTCGAAAACGATTTCGGAGAAGCGACGGATGCGCTCAGGCGCCGAGGTCTCGTAACCCGCGCCCGGCCAGGGGTTGAAGGGGATCAGGTTGACCTTGGCGGGGAGGTTGAACTGCTTGAGAAGGCGGACAAGCTCGCGCGCGTCATCGTCGCTGTCGTTCTTGTCCTTGATCATGACGTATTCGAAGGTGATCCGCCGCGCGTTCGACGCGCCGGGGTAGTCGGCGCAGGCCTGCAGCAGCTGCTCGATGCCGTATTTCTTGTTGAGCGGCACCAGCTCGTCGCGCACCTCCTTGCGCACGCCGTGCAGGGACACCGCAAGGTTCACCCCGATCTCCTCGCCGCAGCGTTCCATCATCGGGATGACGCCGCTGGTCGAAAGCGTGATGCGGCGCTTGGAAAGGGCAAGGCCATCGCCGTCCATCACCAGCTTCAGCGCATCGCGCACATGGTCGAAATTATAGAGCGGCTCGCCCATGCCCATCATCACGATGTTGGTGAGCAGGCGTCCGTCGGCGGTGTAGTGGCCGGCCTCGTCATCCTCGTCGATCGCGTCGGCGTCCGAGACCATCGTCCCGCGCGGCCATTCGCCCAGCGCATCGCGGGCGAGCATCACCTGCCCGACGATCTCGCCGGGGGTGAGGTTGCGCACGAGCTTCATCGTGCCGGTGTGGCAGAAGGAGCAGGTGAGCGTGCAGCCGACCTGGCTGGAGACGCACAGCGTGCCGCGGGTTTCATCAGGGATGAAGACCATCTCGAAATCGTGGCCATCGGCGGTGCGCAGCAGCCATTTGCGGGTGCCGTCGACCGAGTGCTGCGCCTCGACCACGTCGGGGCGGCCGATCACGAAGCGCTCCGTCAGCCACGGGCGCATCGGCTTGGCGATGTCGGTCATCGCCTCGAAATCGGTGACGCCGCGGTGGTAGAGCCAGTGGAACACCTGCTTGGCGCGCAGCTTGGCCTGTTTGGCATCAAGCCCTGCTTCCTCGAAGATCTCGCGGATGCGCGGGCGAGGAAGGCCGATCAGGTCGACGCGCCCGTCGGCGCGCGGCGTGATGTCACGCGCGGCGGGCACCGGGTCGACGAGGCCCGGGATGGACATGAGTGCGGTATCGGCCATGGGTGCGCGGGCATATAGTGCCGGTTGAAGGTTTTGACCAGACAAGGCTTCAATCGCCTCCCCGGGCTTGACCCGGGATTCCGCTGATTTCGCGAAGTTGCACCGGAAGAAGCGGGGCCCCGGGTCAAGCCCGGGGAGGCGAGGAGACCAACCTATCGGCTCGCACACCCCACGGTCGCGGCATCGATGGCGGTGGCGGCACCGCTGAGGAAGTAACGATCCGTGAAGCCCGCGCCCGATACGCTCATGCGGGTAGCGGAGCGGATCGCGGCGATGATAGCGGCCTCGCTCTGCGGGTCGGCCGCCCAGGCATTCCGGCCCTTGGTGACGAGGGTGAAGCGCTTTTCGCCCACGGTGAGGCGGACGGTGGCCTTGGCAGGCACCTCGCGGCTGAGGACGATGTGCACCGCCCCGCGCACGCCCTTGCCGGGCCAGGTCGATATCGTCGCATAGGCGGGGGCGGGCAGCTTTCCTCCCGCCTTGGCGATGGCATAGCAGCGCGCCGGAGAGGCATCCCGGAACGCCGCCCAGCTGTCATAGACACCCAGGCTCTCGCGCGCGGCCAACGGCGAAGCGACGGCAAGCAGGGCAAGGGCGGCGAGCCTAGTCATAATCGATCGCCATGACTTCCCACTCGCGCGTGCCCGAGGGCAGGCTGACGACGCGCACGTCCCCGATCCCGGCCCCTCGCAGCGCCCGCGCGAGCGGGGCGTTCCAGCCGATCCGGCCTTGGGCGGCGTCCTGCTCGTCGTCGCCGACCAGCTGCACGGTCTGGCGGTTGTCGTCCTCGTCCGCGATCTCGACCCGCGCGCCGAAGAACACGCGGCTCCGGTCCACGGCGGCACCCGGATCGACCACCCGCAGCACCTTCATGCGCCGCGCGAGATGGGCGAGCTCGCGGTCGATCTCGCGCATCTTCTTGCGGCCGTAGAGGTAGTCGCCGTTCTCGCTGCGGTCGCCGTTCCCCGCCGCCCAGCTGACGATCTCGACGATCGCCGGGCGCTCGGTGGAGAGCAGGTGATCGTAGCGCGCCTTCAGCGCCGCCATGCCGGCGGGCGTGATCGGAGGTCCGGGCGGTTTCATCGCGCGCGGCTTAGCGCAGCCGTGTCAGCGAAGGAAGGTGTCCACGGTGCGCGGAATGCCCGCTTGCTGCGGATACATATGCGAATAGGTCACCGCGTTGCCGATGACGCGCATGATGTAATAGCGCGTCTCGAAATTGGCGGGGATCTTCTCCACCCAGGTGACCCAGTCGATCGCCCCGGTGCGCGGATCGCCGTTCATGCGCAGCCACTCGTTCACCCGCCCCGGCCCGGCGTTGTAGGCGCCGACCGCGAGCGGATAGGAGCCGCCGTAGTAGCTCATCATCCGCGCGAAATAGCCATCGCCCAGCTGGATGTTGTATTGCGGCGAGTTGGTGAGATCGGCGGACAGATACTGGATCCCGAGCTTGCCCGCCTGCTCGCGGGCGGTGCCCGGCATCAGCTGCATGAGCCCGCGCGCGCCGGCATGACTTTCGCGGTTGCGGTCGAACTCGCTTTCCTGGCGGGCGATGGCGTGGACCATCACCCAGTCGTTGACGAAGCCGGGGGTCTGCACCGTCGGGAAGCCGATCCGTTCGAGCCCTGCAAGCCCGTTCTCGCCGGCCTTCAGGCCGAGTACCACGGCCAGCTCGTCGAGCCCGGTCTCGCGCGCCAGCTGGCCGGCCATCAGCATCTTGGCCGGCGTGTCGGCCTCGTCGCCGAGCGCCTCGAAGAAGCGCCGTTCGGTGCGCCAGTCGCGCCGCGCCCGGGCGATCGAGCGGATCGCCTTGACCACCGGGCGCGCCTCGAACTCGGCGCGCGCGCCTGCGTCCATCGCCGGCTGGGGCAGGCTTGCGAAGGAAGGCATGGGCCGGCCGAGCGCGGAGATCGCGAGCTGGCCGTAATAGTAATCGGGGAAGCGCGCGGCGGTCTCGAAATAGCGCGCCGCGCCCGCCCGGTCGCCGGCCTGCCGCGCCGCGCGGCCCGCCCAGTAGTAGCCCTTGGTCTTGGTCAGCGGGGTGCGCGCCCCGTCGCCGTAGCGCTGGAAGAGAGGCGCGGCGGCCATCCCGTCGCCCAGCTCCCACAGCGCCTTGGTGCCGCCCAGCCACATGAGATCGGTGTAGCGATCGCGCAGGGTGAAGCTGGTCAGCGAGATATCGGTGCCCGGCGCGAAGAGATCGTCGACGCGCCCCGCGATCCGCGCCGCATCGCGCCCGCCGGCCGCCTTGGCGAGCGCGAGCAGCTCGCCGACGAAGGCCTCGGGATCGAGCGCGGGGCGGACGAAGGCCGGGCGGCTGGTGAACACCCGCGCCGCCTCCCACGCCTGTCCGCTCGAGCGCAGGAACTTCACGAGATTGAACATATAGCCCGGATCGGTCTCGGCTCCGGCAGGGACGATGATGCCGCTGCTTTCGGGCCGCGCGCCGTTCAAGAGCGCAAGGCGGGCGAGCGCGAGCGGGCGCTGCGGCTCGGCGACATACATCAGCTGACGCGCGGCGGCATCGGCCTTGCCCTGCCACAGCAGCGCATCCATGCGCACGGCGTGGTCATCGGGGCTGAACTGCCCGCTGTAGAGCCCGGCGAGCGCAAGCTCGACCGCGTCGTTCATGGTTCCCCCGCGCCACGCCCGGCGCGCTTCGGTAAGCGCCTCGGGCCGCTGCGCGCCCGACAGGGCGAGGGCATAGCGCGCCCGCGCCGCATTGGTGAGCGGCGGGTTCGCGTCGAAATAGCGCAGCACGTCGTATTGCGAGGGCGCCGAGGTCTCGAGCGCGGCCTCGGCGCGCTGCTTGAGGATCTCGATGCGCGGGAAGCTGGGATAGGCGAGCACGAAGCCCGCGTAGTCGGCGAAGGACGCGGTGCGGCTCGCCTGGAGCATCTCCCAGCGCGCCACCGCCTGGTCGATCGAGGCCGGCTGCCGGGCGACGAGGTCGTTCCCGGGGAAATCCTGCGCCTGCGCCGGACCGGCCAGGGCAAGGCCCGCCCCGAGTCCCAGAATGACAGCACGAATCCGGTGAGACATCAGTATGTTGCGGACCATGCTGGACATAGTGCCAATCGGCTCCTTATTGGGCGGTGAACGAGGGAGGGGCACGGCGTTCCCGCCGCTCGTGCGGGCACCCTAGCGATTCAGGCAGGACAAAGGCAATGTTCAGCGGTTCCATTCCGGCTCTTGCGACTCCTTTTCGCGGCGGGGCGTTCGACGAGGCGGCGTTCCGCCGGCTGGTCGACTGGCAGATCGCGAACGGCTCCGCCGCGCTGGTCCCCTGCGGCACGACAGGCGAGGCCTCGACGCTTTCCAACGCCGAGCACCACCGGGTGATCGAGGTGTGCATCGAGCAAGCCGCGGGCCGCGTGCCGGTGATCGCCGGTTGCGGGTCGAACGACACGAGGAACGCCGCGCTGCACATGACCTTCGCCAAGAAGGCGGGGGCGGCGGCGGGGCTGTGCGTCGCGCCCTATTACAACCGGCCGAGCCAGCGCGGGCTGATCGCCCATTTCAGCTATTTGGCCGAAAACTGCGAGCTGCCGATCGTGCTCTACAACGTGCCCGCGCGCACGGTGACCGACATCCTCGACGACACGGTGGTCGAGCTGGTGCGGAAGTATCCGGACAAGATCATCGCCATCAAGGACGCGAGCGGCGACCTCAGCCGCGTGGCGGACCACCGCATGGGCATCGGGCGCGAGTTCTGCCAGCTGTCGGGCAACGATGAGCTGTGGCTGCCCCACGCGGCCGCGGGCGGGCGCGGGTGCATCTCGGTGACGGCCAATGTCGCGCCCAAGCTGTGCGCCGAATTCCACGCGGCGATCGCGGCGAACGAGCTGAAGAAGGCGCGCGAGCTGAACGACCGCCTGTTTCCGCTGCACTATGCGATGTTCTCCGACGCAAGCCCTGCGCCGGTGAAGTATGCCTTGAGCCGCGTCCACGACTGGATCGAGCCCGAGGTGCGGCTCCCGCTGGTGGAGTGTTCGGACGAAGCCAAGCGCGCGGTGGACGAGGCGCTGGTAAGCGCGGGCGTGCTGGAGGGGTAGTTTAGCGATTTTCCCACCCCCAACCCCTCCCGCAAGCGGGAGGGGAGCGAGACTTGCCAGCTTGCTGGCTAGTCGCAGCGGGGTGGGCCTGCGCAGACGCCTAAACCACCTCGTCCTCGTCGAGCATCCCCTGCGCCAGCCCCTGCGGCTCGCTGGCGAGGATCGCCTCGGTGATAGAATCGATCCGCGCGCCGACGCGGTCGGGGTGGTCGATCGCCGCGATGTGGAACAGCGCGTCGCCCTGGTGGACCACCGGCAAGGTCGCGTGGCCGATGATGATGCCCTCGAGGGGACTGACGATCTCCTCGGGACATTCGCCGAACAGGCCCGCGACGGTGCCCAGCACCTCCCCTTTCCGCACCGGATCGCCGCTTGTCCGCACCATCTGTGCCACCCCGCCGCGGGGCGCGCGCACCCACACCGAGCGGTTGGCGCGCGCCGGGATGCCGACCGTGGTGAGGCCGTCGTCCGCCTCGATCATCCCGAGATGGGCGAGCACCCGCGTTACGCCCTCGACCCCGGTCTCGATCGAAAGGCGGTCGAAGCGCAGCGCCTCGCCCGCTTCCATCAGCAGCATATCGACCCCCTGCCGCTCGGCGAAGTCGCGCAGGGACCCATCGCGCAGGGGGCTCTCGATGATCACCGGCGCGCCGAAGGCCATGGCCAGTTCGACCAGGTGGCGGTGCCCGGCGGCAATGCGGATCTGCGGCAGGTTGTAGCGTCCCGTGGCGGCCGAATGGATGTCGATGCCGAGCGAACAGCGCCGCACCACCTCGCAGGTGAAGATATGCGCAAGCTGCCCGGCGAGCGAGCCGCCCGCGCTCCCCGGGAAGCTGCGGTTCAAGTCGCGCCGGTCGGGCAGGTAGCGCGAACGGCCGATGAATCCGAAGATGTTGGCGACCGGCACCAGCAGCACCGTCCCGGCAAGCGCCTCGGGCCGCAGCGTCTGGGCGAGGCGCTGGACCACGGCGGTGCCGATGATCTCGTCGCCGTGGATCGCGGCGCTGACGAAGACGCGAGGGCCCGGCTTCGCCCCGTGCAGCACCCTGACCGCGAGCGCCGAGGAGGCGCCGTTCGCCATGGTGGTGATCGGGAAGGCGACATCGGCCTGGGTTCCAGGAGCGATGTGTTGCCCGGCAATCGCGAAGCTTTCGGTCGTGTCCATGGCGCGCTCCCGTTTGCCTGCGCGCCGCAGCCTAGCCACAACCCGGCCCCTTGCAAGCATCGGGCCCGCGTTTCCCCCCTCGCTTTTTTCGCGCGCCCGGCCTAAGGCCCGCGCCCTCATGGCCCGCCCCAAACCCCTCACCTTCGACAAAATGAAGACCGTCGCCGAGAACCGCCGGGCGCGCTTCGACTACCATGTCGAGGACGTCTACGAGGCCGGGCTGATGCTCCAGGGCACCGAGGTCAAGGCGCTGCGCGCGGGCGAGGCTTCGATCGCGGAAAGCTATGCCGAGGTGAAGGACGGGCAGGTGTGGCTGATTAACGCCAACATTCCCGAATACAGCCACGGCAACCGCCTCAACCATGAGCCGCGCCGCCCGAGGAAGCTGCTGCTCCACGAGCGCGAGATCGACAAGCTGTTCGGCGCGGTCGAGCGCAAGGGCATGACGCTGGTGCCGCTGTCGGTCTACTTCAACCGCATGGGCCGGGCGAAGGTCGAACTCGCGCTCGCCAAGGGCAAGCAGACCCACGACAAGCGGGCGAGCATCAAGGAACGCGACTGGAAGCGGGACAAGGCCCGCCTGATGCGCGAGCGCGGCTGAGATGGCCGCGCGGGACAATTCTCGCGAGGGGGCGATTCACCACCTAGTCAGTTGTCGCGTGCTACCCATATGGGCAGCCACCATGCCGAGCCTGTCCGCCCCCTGCGATGTCCGCCGCGCACCGCGCCTGTCGGAGGCACGCCGATGAGCGCGCCGCAGACCCCGCGCGCGCGCGGCCTCAAGGGCTGGGCGGCCGAGCAGATCCGCAAGAACACCCCCACGCGCGAGGAAATGGCGGCGAACAAGTATCTCGCCCCTATCGCGCACCGCTTCCTCAGCCCTGAGCTGTGGCGCTTCACCCGCCGTTCGGTGCCGCGCGGGGTGGCGCTGGGGCTGTTCGCCGGGTTCATCATCCCGATCGGGCAGATCTTCCTCGCCGCCTTCCTCGCCCTGCCGGCGCGCGCCAACGTGCCGCTCGCCGCGCTCGTGACCTTCGTCACCAATCCCTTCACGCTGCCCTTCTGGCTGGTGGTCGCGAACAAGGTCGGCAGCGTCACCTTGCGGCTCGATGCGGCCGGGCCCGCGTTTGCCGGGGGCAAGGCGCAGTCGGGCGCGTGGCACGCCTTCATCGAATTCTCGCAGATGGCGGGCGCCACCGCCTTCGGCTTCGTGGTGCTCGCGATCGTCGCCCCGGCGCTCGGCTATGTGGTGTCCGGATGGGTGTGGCGCGCCGTGGTGTCCCGCAAGCGCGCCAGACGGTTGAAGGCGATGGAAGCGCGGCTCGACCAGCGGCTCGGCGCGCAGTAGGGACTGGCGCTTCACCCCGCGCCCATTCGCCCACAGGAGCCCTGCCGCCTTGTCCCGCCGTCCCGGTTCCCGATCCTCTCCCGACCACCTTCCCCTCGATCCGGCTGCGGCGGCAGGCGATGCGCCGCCCGCGCAGCTCGTCGGCGGGCTCGCCGCCGCGCTGGTGGCGAGCGCCGGGGTGCTGTGGTTCGCCACCGGGAGCGGCATCGTCGCGCTCGCCTTCATCCTTGCCGCGAGCGTGCTGCTGGGCGGGGTGGTGATGCTCGACCGGATGCGCGCCGCGCCGTCCGCCGAAAGCGCCGCCGGTGCCGACTGGAGCGTCACCGTCGCCGCCATCGAGAGGCCGGGCGAGGCGATCGCGATCACCGACCGGGCCAACCGCATGGTCTGCGCCAACCGTTTCTTCCTCGACAGCTTCGGCGCCAATGCCGCCCCGCCGCAGCTCCCGCTCGGGCGCGCGGCGCTCGAGGCGGTGACCCTGCTGGCGCGCAACGCCTGGCGCGACGGGACCGCCGCGCTCGAGGATCTCGAGGCGGCCGACGAGACCCGCTGGCAGATCGCCGCGACCCGCGCCGGGCGGGGCGAGGATCACCTCATCTGGCGGCTGAAGCCGATTGCCCGCACCGCCGCCACCAGCCTCCAGGCGCTCGACCTTGCCGGGCCCTTCGGCAAGATGCTGAGCCGTGCGGGGATCGAGACCGCGATCACCACCGCCGACGGGGTGATCCGCATGGTCAGCCCCGGCTTCGCCGAACGCGCCGCCGGCGACGAGCGGGCGAGCCTCGTGGGGCAGGATTTCGTGAGCTTCCTGCGCTCGGACGAGCGCGACCGCATCTTCTTCGCCCGTGAGGGCCGGGGCGGGACGCCGCAGACCCTCGTCGATGTGCCGCTGGTCGACCCGGCCGAGCGCGTCACGCCCGCCGGACCTGACGAGGCGACCTCGCTGATGCTGCTGATCGATTCGGGCGTGGGCATCGGTTCGGGCTTCGACGGGGCGGCGCAGGCGGGGGTGGCGCAATTGGACGCGCTGCTCGCGCAGCTCCCGCTCGGCCTCGCCATGACCGACCGCGACGGGCGCTTCCTGTTCGGCAACGAGGCGTTCCTGCGCTCGGTCGGCCGCGAGGGGCGGGGGCTGCCCCCGTTCCCCACCGATCTCGTGGTGCGCGAGGACAAGGCGGCGCTGTCCGACGCGGTGCGCCGTCACGGACGCGGGCCTTCGACCAGCGGCGATGTCGCGGTGCGGCTGATTTCCAGCCCTGAAGAGCCGGTGTCGCTCGGCCTTGCGGGCGTGCGGGGCTTGGGCGAGGCGGCGGTGCTCCTCTCCCTTGCCGACACCAGCCAGGAGAACCAGCTGCGCCGCCAGGTCGCGCAGGCGACCAAGATGCAGGCGGTCGGCCAGCTCGCGGGCGGCGTCGCGCATGATTTCAACAACGTGCTCACCGCGATCATCGGCACCTGCGATCTCATGCTGCTGCGCCATATCCCGGGCGACAGCGACTATGACGACATCCAGCAGATCCGCGCCAATTCCAACCGCGCCGCCTCGCTGACCCGCCAGCTGCTCGCCTTCTCGCGCCAGCAGACGCTGCGGCCCGAGATCATCCAGCTGCCCGACGTGGTCAGCGAGGTGAGCCCGCTCATCAAGCGGCTGCTCGGCGAGAAGATCACCTACTACGTCCAGCACGACCGCAATCTGGGACCGGTGCGGGCCGACCCGCAGCAGCTCGAGCAGGTGATTATGAACCTTGCCGTCAATGCCCGCGACGCGATCCAGTCGCGGGGCAACGGGCAGGGGCGGATCAGCCTGTTCACGCGCTCGCTTCAGGCCAAGCAGGTCATCCAGCTGGGCTCCGAGGTGCTGCCGGCGGCGGACTACACCGTGCTGATCGTCCAGGACACCGGCGGCGGCATCCCGCCGCACGTCCTGCCCAAGCTGTTCGAGCCGTTCTTCACCACCAAGGAGCAGGGCAAGGGCACCGGCCTGGGCCTTTCGACCGCCTACGGGATCGTCAAGCAATCGGGCGGGTTCATCTTCGCCGACAACATCACCGACAAGACCGGGCACCCGGTGGGCGCACGGTTCACGGTCTACTTCCCGGTCTACCGCGGCGAGGTGCCCAAGAAGCGCCCGGTGCAGGAGCTGGTGTCCTCCGACTGGTCGGCGGGCGGCAAGGTGCTGCTGGTCGAGGACGAGGACATGGTCCGCGCCGTCGCCGAACGCGCGCTGACCCGCGCGGGCTACGAGGTCACGGCCTGCGCCAACGGCGAGGAGGGGCTCGCCGCGATCACCGAGGGCGGCGCCTTCGACCTCGTGGTGAGCGACGTGGTGATGCCCGGGATGGACGGCCCGGCGATGGTCCGCGCGATCCGCGCCCGGCGGCCGGGGATGCCGGTGCTGTTCATGTCGGGCTATGCCGAGGAGCAGCTGCGCCGCGACATCGACATCCCCGATATGCACTTCATCGCCAAGCCCTTCAGCGTCGCGGCGATCGGCGACAAGGTCGGCGCGGTGCTGCGTCAGGCCAAGGCGGCGGCGGGGGCGTGAGCCTGCCGCCGGGAATGCGGCAGGCCGTTCGCGTTCACCTTGGATAAAGCCGCAGGATCGTTCATCCTCTCCCTGTGACCGGAAGGGGAGGGATGGGAATGACCGAGTGCAAGGGCAGCCTGTGGGGTGCCGCATCGCTGGCGGCGGTGCTGGCGGCAAGCGGCGTCGCCGCGCAAGGCGTGCCCGATCCCGACGCCTCGGCGCAGGGGCAGGTCGCGCTCACCATCTACAACAACAACCTCGCGCTGGTGCAGGACCTGCGCCAGATCGACATCGCGCAAGGCCGCAGCCGGGTGGAGTTCCCCGATGTCTCGGCCGCGATCCGTCCCGAGACGCTGAGCTTTTCCGCCGCGAACACGACCATCGTCGAGCAGAACTTCGACTATGACCTCCTCACCCCCGGCAAGCTGATGGAGAAGGCGGTCGGCCAGACCGTCACCCTGCTGCGCACCAATCCCGCAACCGGCGCCGAAACCCGCGAGCGCGCCAAGGTGCTGTCCGTCGCGGGCGGCGTCGTCATCCAGATCGGCGACCGCATCGAGGTGCTGCGCGACGACGGCCTGCCGGTGCGCGTGATCTTCGACCGCGTGCCCCCCGGCCTGCGCGCGCGGCCCACCCTCTCAGTCAACCTCGATTCGTCGCGCGGCGGGACGCGGCCCGTCAGCTTGCGCTATCTCACCGGCGGGCTCGGCTGGAGCGCGGATTATGTCGCGCTGTTCAACGAGGCGGCGGGCACCATCGACATGCAGGGCTGGGTGACGCTCACCAACACCTCGGGAACCACCTTCCGCGAGGCCGACACCGTGCTGGTCGCGGGCAACCCCTATGACAGCGGCGGGCGCGGCGGCTATCGGCAGCGCGGCACGACCCGCGCCGGCACCGAGACGCCGGATCGCGAGCGCTTGGGCGACTTCTACCTCTATCCCATCAAGGGCCGCACCACCGTCGCCAACGCGCAGACCAAGCAGGTCAGTTTCCTCGACGTCCAGGCCGTGCCCGCGCGCCGCATCTACGCCGTCACCATCGGCTGGCAGCAGAACGACGACGCACCGCGCAACGCCGAAAGCCGCATCGCCTTTTCGACCGCGCGGGCGCAAGGCCTCGGCGACGCGCTCCCCGCGGGCGCGGTGCGCTTCTACCAGCGCGACCGCGAGGGCACTGCGCAGTTCATCGGCGAGAAGGCGATCGCCCACACCCCGATGGGCAGCGACCTCGCGCTCGCCACCGGGGATGCCTTCGACGTCACCGTTCAGGCCGAGATCGAGAAGCGCGAGACGATCACCGCCGCCGAATGGGAAAGGTCCGCGCGCTTTCGCATCACGCAGGGCGGGCGCACCTCCACCGTCGAGGCCGAGCGGCCCAGGACCTTCTACCGCACCACGATGCGCTACACCCTCACCAACGCGCGCGGCAGCCCCACCGAGGTCGAGCTCGACCAGACCGGCCTCGCGCCCGGCTGGTGGAGCGACGACACGCGGGTGACGAGCGAGGACGTGAAGGGCGAGCAGGTCAACGCCGACCGCCGCAAATACCGTATCACCATCCCCGCGAACGGCGAGCGGGTGGTGCGCGTTACCTACGAAACCCGCTACTGAGGCGGAGCCGTGGGACGCTGGGTCTGCAATCGCCTTTCCCTTCCGGAAGGCGCCGGGGGCGGGGCGAGGCCGCAGGCCTCGCGCGTGGCCGCTGGCATGGAGCCCCCACCCCCAACCCCTCCCCGAGGGGAGGGGAGAAGATGGGCGGGCCTCGTCGCCGCGCTGTGCCTCGCGTCCGCCGCACCTCTCGCCGCGCGCGAGGTGGTCGACGCCGCGGCGCCTTCCGATATCGCCGTCACCGTCTACCGCGATCCCGACCGCCCCGCGGATGCCGCGCTCGACCGCCGCAATCCGCAAGGCCTCGCGATGATCTCCGAGACGCGCCGCGTCACGCTGCCGAGGGGCCAGTCCACGATCCGCTTCGAAGGCGTCGCGGAAGGCATGATCGGCGTCTCGGCGATCGTCACCGGCCTGCCCGGCGGCACCATCGAGAAGAACCGCAACGCCCAGCTCCTCAGCCCGGCCGCGCTGGTCGACGGGACGCTCGGCAACCGCGTCACCATCACCCGCACCGATCCCGCCACGGGCGCGGCCCGTTCGCAGCAGGCGATCGTGCGCACCCGTGCCGACGGCGGGCTGGTGCTCCAGACAGACGAGGGCTTCGAGGCGGTGCGCTGTTCGGGCCTGCCCGAGAGCCTATCTTTCTCGCGTGTCCCGCCGGGTCTCTCGGCGCAGCCGGTCTTCTCGGTCGACACCCTCTCGCCCGAAGGCGGCACCTACGAGGTAACGCTCACCTATCTCGCCTGGGGCTTCGACTGGCAGGCGAACTACGTCGCGACGCTCGCGGAGAAGGGCGCGGGCGGCGAGGTCGGGATGGCGCTGCTGAGCTGGCTCACGCTGGTCAACGACAATGCGCAAGGCTTCGGGCAGGCGCGGCTCCAGATCGTCGCCGGCCGGCTTAACGTGGAGAGCGACTATCGCAGCCTCGCCGATCCGCCGCGCGCCGCGCCGCTGCGGCTCGAATGCTGGCCGATCGGCAGCACCGCGGCCGGGGTCCCCTTCGCTCCGCCGCCGCCGCCCCCTCCGCCGCCACCGCCGATGAGGGCCGCGCCCGCGCCCGCCATGATGGCGCGCGAGGCGGACATGATCGTCGTCACCGGCGCGCGGGTGATGACCGCGAGCGAGGAGGACCTTGGCGATCTCAAGCTGTTTCGCGTACCCGGACGCATCGACGTTTCCGCCAAGGCGATGAAGCAGGTCGCCTTCCTCGACAAGGAAGCCGTCAGGGGCCGCTACCTCTATCAGGCGTCCTGCGATCCCTCTGCCGATTTCGGGAACGGGGGCGAGGAGCCTGCCCCGGCAAGCCTGTTGCTGATTACCCGCAACGAGGAGGCAAGGGGCCTCGGCATCGCCCTGCCGCAGGGGGCGCTGACGCTCTACGAACCAGGCCCGCGCGGCGACCAGCTCGCCGGCAAGGCCGCTGTGCGCGACTATGCGCGCGGGCAGGAGATGGAACTGGCGCTGGGCGAGAGTCGGCAGGTCTTTGCCCGCTGCGCGGCGCTTGCCGCGGCAGGGCGGGGCGTGCGCGACTGGACGCGGATGCGCGCCGAGCTGACCAACGCCAATCCGCATCCGGTGACCGTGCGGCTCCAGCTCGCCCCGCCCGGCACGGCGCTGCGCGCGCCGGGGAAGGTGGTGGTGAAGAACGGGATGCAGACGGTGGAAGTGACCCTGCCGGCCAATACGGCGCGCAGCTTTGACTGGCAGCTGCGCGGGGCGGCAGGCGGGTAGGAAAGCCCCGCGCAAGACGCCGCGCGATTTATTTTCGTTCCCTACTTGTTCCAGTAGAACAAATGGTATACATCGGCTCCCACAGGGCGGCGGAAAAGTCCTTTTCCTCCCCTAGGCAAGCGAAGGAGCGCGTGCGATGGCTACCCAACTGAAACTGGTCGAAGAGGACAGGAAAGCCGTGGATCGTCAAAAGGCTCTGGAAGCCGCGCTGTCGCAGATCGATCGTGCCTTCGGCAAGGGTTCGGCGATGAAGCTGGGCTCGAAGGAGACCATGCAGGTCGAGGCGATCTCGACCGGTTCGCTGGGTCTCGACATTGCCCTGGGCATCGGCGGCCTGCCGCGCGGCCGGGTGATCGAGGTCTATGGCCCGGAAAGCTCGGGCAAGACCACGCTCGCGCTGCACGTCATCGCCGAAGCGCAGAAGGCGGGCGGCACCGCGGCCTTCGTCGACGCGGAGCACGCGCTCGATCCGGTCTATGCCAAGAAGCTCGGCGTCGATATCGACGAGCTGATCGTCTCGCAGCCCGACACGGGCGAGCAGGCGCTGGAGATCACCGACACGCTGGTGCGCTCCAACGCGATCGACGTGCTGGTGGTGGATTCGGTCGCGGCGCTGGTGCCGCGCGCGGAGATCGAGGGCGAGATGGGCGACAGCCACGTCGGCCTCCAGGCGCGCCTGATGAGCCAGAGCCTGCGCAAGCTGACCGGCTCGATCAGCCGCTCGCGCTGCATGGTGATCTTCATCAACCAGCTGCGCATGAAGATCGGGGTGATGTACGGGAACCCCGAAACCACCACCGGCGGCAATGCGCTGAAGTTCTACGCTTCCGTGCGTCTCGACATCCGCCGCACCGGCCAGATCAAGGAGCGCGACGAGATCACCGGCAACACCACGCGGGTGAAGGTCGTCAAGAACAAGGTCGCGCCGCCCTTCAAGCAGGTCGAGTTCGACATCATGTACGGCGAGGGCATCTCGAAGATCGGCGAGATCCTCGATCTCGGGGTCAAGGCGGGCCTCGTCGAAAAGTCGGGGAGCTGGTTCTCCTACGATTCGATCCGCATCGGGCAGGGGCGCGAGAACGCCAAGACCTACCTGCGCGAAAACCCGGAAGTTTGCGACCGGCTGGAAGCTGCGATCCGCAGCCGCACCGACCAGGTCGCCGGGGAGATGATGACCGGGCCGGACGCGGACTCGGACATGTGATTCCCAAGCGGGCGTGAGCCCGGGCCCGGCGGAGTGTCCCGCTCCCGTGCGGCCCGGCTGTCCCCACTACACGCCCGGACAAGCGGAACGCCGGCGTGGGCCTCCCCCAAGGGCCCGCGCCGGCCTTTCGCTTTGTGGGGGGCGGCGATCGGAGACCTCGTTCACGCCCTCTCCAGCGGCGGCCTGCCTGTGCCCTCGTCCCCGCCAGAGCCCTGCTCGACCCCCGCCAGAGCCCCGCTCCGCCCCCGTCAAAGCCGCCTCTTTTCGCGGTCCATTGCGCAAATCGCTCGTGTTCCCTAACTGCACGGCCATGACGTCGACCAACGAGATCCGCCGTTCCTTCCTCGACTTTTTCGGGAGGAACGGCCACGCCCCCACGCCGAGCGCGCCGCTCGTTCCCTACAACGATCCGACGCTGATGTTCGTCAACGCCGGGATGGTGCCGTTCAAGAACGTCTTCACCGGCCTCGAGACCCCGGCCAGCCCCCGCGCGGCCTCCGCCCAGAAATGCGTCCGCGCCGGCGGCAAGCACAATGACCTCGACAATGTCGGCTACACCGCGCGGCACCATACCTTCTTCGAAATGCTGGGGAATTTCTCCTTCGGCGACTATTTCAAGGAACAGGCGATCACTCACGCCTGGACCCTGCTGACGAAGGAGTGGGGCCTGCCCAAGGACCGGCTCACCGTCACCGTCTACCACACCGACGACGAGGCCGCGGGCCTGTGGCGCAGGATCGCGGACCTCCCCGAGGACCGCATCATCCGCATCCCCACCAGCGACAACTTCTGGTCGATGGGCGACACCGGCCCCTGCGGGCCCTGCTCGGAAATCTTCTACGATCACGGCGAGCACATCCCCGGCGGCCCTCCCGGCAGCCCCGAGGAGGACGGCGACCGCTTCGTGGAGGTCTGGAACCTCGTGTTCATGCAATACGAGCAACAGGCCGATGGCACGCGCCGCGACCTGCCCAAGCCCTCGATCGACACCGGCATGGGGATCGAGCGCGTCGCCGCCGTCCTGCAGGGCGTCCACGACAACTACGACACCGACACCTTCAAGGCGCTGATCGCCGCCTCGGAATCGCTTACCGGCGTCGCGGCGAAGGGCGACAATGCGGCCTCGCACCGGGTCATCGCCGATCACCTGCGCTCCACCAGTTTCCTCATGGCCGACGGTGTGCTCCCCTCGAACGAAGGGCGCGGCTATGTCCTCAGGCGCATCATGCGCCGCGCGATGCGCCACGCCCACCTCCTCGGCGCGAGCGAGCCGCTGATGCATCGCCTCGTGCCTGCGCTCGTCGGCGAAATGGGCCAGGCCTATCCCGAACTCACCCGCGGCCAGGCGCTGATCCAGGAAGTGCTCGAGCGCGAGGAGACCCAGTTCCGCCGCACCCTCGACAAGGGCCTGAAGCTCCTCGACGAGGCGACCGGCACGCTCGCCGAAGGAGCCGAGCTCGACGGCGAGGTCGCCTTCCGCCTCTACGACACCTACGGCTTCCCCTACGATCTCACCGAGGACGCCCTGCGCGCACGCGGCATCGGCGTCGACAAGGCGGGCTTCGACGCCGCGATGGCCCGCCAGAAGGCCGCCGCGCGCGCCGCGTGGAAGGGCTCGGGCGAGGCGGCCTCGGGCGAGGTGTGGTTCGACATCGCCGAGCGCGAGGGTGCCACCGAGTTCACCGGCTATGCCGCCACCAGCGGCGAGGGCCGCGTGGTCGCGATCGTCAAAGGCGGCAAGGAAGTCGACCGCGCCTCCGCAGGCGAGGAGGTGGTGATCCTCACCAACCAGACCCCCTTCTACGGCGAGAGCGGCGGCCAGACCGGCGACGCCGGCACCATCGCCAGCCTTTCCGGGCTGAAGGCGACCGTCACCGACACATCGAAGCCGCTCGGCCGGCTCCACGCGCACCAGGTGCGCATCGACGCGGGCGCGGTCGCGGTCGGCGACACGGTCGAACTCAAGGTCGACGCCGAGCGCCGCGACCGTATCCGCGCCAACCATTCGGCGACGCACCTCGTCCACGCCGCGCTGCGCAACCGGCTTGGGCAGCACGTCACCCAGAAGGGCTCGCTGGTCGCCGAGGACCGGCTGCGCTTCGACTTCTCGCATCCGGGCGCGCTCACCGCGCAGGACATCGCCGCCATCGAGGAAGAGGTGAACGCCGAGATCCGCGCCAACGAGACGGTCGGCACCCGCCTGATGACCCCCGACGATGCGGTCGCCGCAGGCGCGCTGGCGCTGTTCGGGGAGAAATACGGCGACGAGGTCCGCGTGCTATCAATGGGCCGCGCCGGCAAGGAAGGGCGCAACTATTCGGTCGAGCTGTGCGGCGGCACCCATGTGCGCGCGACGGGCGATATCGGGGTGTTCCGGATCGTCTCGGAAAGCGCGGTCTCCTCGGGCGTGCGTCGCATCGAGGCGCTGACCGGCGAGAGCGCGCGGCAATGGCTGGTCGGCCGCGAGGAAGCGCTGAAGGCCGCCGCCGGCGTGATCCGCGCGACCCCGGAAGAAGTGCCCGCGCGCCTCGCCGCGCTGCTCGAGGAGAGGAAGCGGCTCGAGAAGGAGCTGGCCGAGGCCAGGAAGGCGCTGGCGCTGGGCGGAGGCGGCGCGGGCGCAGGTGCCGCGAGCGCGGACGAGACCGTCGCAGGCGTGACCTTCTCGGGCCAGGTGCTCGACGGCCTCGATCCCAAGGAACTGCGCCCGCTGCTCGATGCGGCCAAGCAGCGCATGGGTTCGGGCGTTGCGGTGCTGGTCGCGGTGAACGAGGGCAGGGCGAGCATCGCCGCCGCCGTCACCGACGATCTGACGGCGCGGTTCAGCGCCGTCGACCTCGTTCGCGCCGGCGTGGAGGCGCTCGGCGGCAAGGGTGGCGGCGGACGGCCCGACATGGCGCAGGGCGGCGGCCCGGACGGCAGCAAGGCGGCCGAGGCGATTGCCGCGGTGAAGGCCGTGCTGGCCGCCTGAGCCTCCGCGATTGTCGTGCAATGACAGAAAATTAACGGGACACGCCTGATATCCCCGATCGCACGTAAGGGGAGCACACTATGCGGACGATCATCAGGATCCTTGGCCCGGGGATGGCAACGCTGGCCGCCGCCTTGATGCCTTATGCCATCGCCCAGGCCCAGGCCCAGGCCCAGGACGCAGCGCCGCGGGTGACACCGGCATCGTCCGCCGGTCAAAGCCCGCCCGAGCCGGTGCGGATCGCGCCGCCGCCGGCGATGATCTACACCTCCGAGGCCCCCGCGACCGGCAGCCAGGTGCCGCCTGCCGACGTCTTCGTGCGGATCACCGGCGGCGGCAGGGAATTGTGGTCGGGCGACCTGCGTGTCGAAGCGCAGCGGGGCGCTCAGTTCAACATGACCTTGCAGCAAGGCGATGCGGTCTGCGCCGACCAGAGCGAGCGCCAGATCTACGCGCGGCGTCAGACGGGTCTCAATTTCACCTTGCGCCAAGCCTATGGGCGCAGCGAGGGCCAGCCGCTGTCGCTGACCGCATCATGGACGCGGCCGTCTGCGGATTGCGCGCTTCCCGGGACGCGCACGGTCGGGATCGAAACCGCCATCGTGCTTGCGCCTGGACAGAGCCGGGCGATCGAAGGCGATGGGGGGCTGCGCATCGAGCTCACCCGGCGGCGGTGATGCGCGGACCCGTCCGGGCCGGGGCGCTCCCTGCTTTCCTGCTGGCCGCGTGCCTCGGGATGGCGGCCCCGGCGGCGGGACAAGAGCGCGAAATGCCGGCCGCGCAAGACGACGCGCCGCAGCGCGATCATCGCCGAGGTGGTGCCGATCGATCTGGCCCATGGCTACGAGTTCAAGGTCTATGCCCATTGGACCCGGCGACCCGACGACTGCGCCGAAAGCGGCCAGCGCGTCTCGCAGATCAAGGTGTTCGTCCCGATCGGCGCGGGCGAGACGCGGGTGATCGAGGGAGCGGGCGGGCTGGTGGTGACGGTCACGCGCCGGACGTGATCCGGGCGGCCGTCAGGTGCCCTCCGCCATCCGCGAGCTGCGCAGCTTGGGCTTTTCGCTGAGCCCGCCGTCGCGTTCGAGCTGTTCGCGGTATTCGTCGCGCTTGGCGTGGATCGAGGCGATCACCGGTCCCATCGCGACGCCGATCTCGACCAGCACGGCTTCCGAGAGTTGCAGCGAGGCCTCCAGCGTCTCGGGCACGGCGTGGCTCGCCCCGGCGCGGTAGAGCGCGGCGGCATGATCGGGGTCGCGCGCGCGGGCGACGATCAGGAGATCGGGATAGGTCTGCCGCAGCTTGGTCACGAGCCGCTGGGCGAGCACCGGCTGGTCCATGGTCAGCACCACCGCCGGGGCGGTCTCGACCCCGAGCCGGGCGAGCGCGTCGCCGCGCGCCGCATCGCCGAAGGTCGCGCGGTAGCCGTCGCGGATCGCGGCGGTGACGAGGTCGGGGTCGGTGTCGATCATCACATAGGGCTTGCCATGCGCCTGCATCATGTCGGCGACCAGCCGTCCGACGCGGCCCCCGCCGACGATGATCGTGCGCTCGGCCGCGTCGTCCTCGAGCGGCGCGGCAGGCGCGCCGTCGACCCGCCGGGCGAGCATGGCGCCGAGCCGGGCGAGGAGCGGGGTGATGGTGAGGCCGATCGCGGTGACGGTCTGCCAGAAGCGCGCGGTTTCGGTGTCGACCACCAGCGCGCTGGTCGCGGCGGCGAGCACGATGAGGGTGGTCTCCGACGGGGAGGCCATCAGCACGCCGGTCTCGGCTGCCGTGCCGCGCCGGGCGCCCATCAGCCGCAGCAGGATGCCGGTGACGACCGCCTTGAACACCAGCACGCCGACCACGGCGGCCGCGAAGGCGCCGAAGCTCGCCGCGATCTCGGCAAGGTTGATGCTCATGCCGACGGTGATGAGGAACACGCCCAGGGCAAGGCCCTTGAACGGCTCCATGATGAGTTCCACCTCGGTGTGGTATTCGGTCTCGGCGATCAGCAGCCCGGCGATCAGCGCGCCGACGATGGGGGACAGGCCGACCAGCGCGGTGGCGAGGCTCGCGCCGATCACCACCAGCAGCGAGGCGGCGAGGAACAGCTCGGGGTTCTTGGTGCGCGCGGCCTGGGCGAACAGGCGGGGGAGGGCGAACCGGCCCGCCACCAGCAGCACGCCGACCACCAGCGCGCCCTGCCACAGGGTTTCGGCCAGGCCCGACCACCCCTCGTCCGCCGCATTGGGGGCAAGCGCGCCGAGGATGAAGATGATCGGCACGATCATGATATCCTCGAACAATAGCATCGACAGCGCCGCGCGGCCCACCGGGGTGCGCGTGCCGCTGATCGGCAGGACGATGGCGGTCGAGGAGAAGGCGAGCGCGAAGCCCACCGCCAGCGCGCCCGCAAGGCTCATGCTCCCCGCCACCCCGAGGAAGGCGGCGAGCGAGGCGCCGATGATCAGCAGTTCGAGCGCGCCGAGGCCGAACACCAGCCGGCGCATCTCCCACAGGCGGTTGAAGGACAGCTCCAGCCCGATCGCGAAGAGCAGCAGCACGATCCCGAAATCGGCGAAGGGCGCGAGCGCCTCGCGGTCGCTGATCGTGACGTAGTAGAGCCAGGGCACCCGCTCGACCAGCGAGCCGAGCCCGAAGGGGCCGACCGCCACGCCGATCAGGATGAAGCCGATGATCGGCGTGATGCGGAACCGGGCGAAGACCGGGATGACGATGCCCGCCGCGCCGAGGATCACCAGCGCGTCCGACAGCATCGGGGAGAGTTCGAGTTCGCCAGCCACGTGGTGGGCTTAACCGGCGGGGGCGGGGCTGTCACCCCTTGCGACCCGGGCACGAAAAAGCCGGGCGGTCCGATGGCGCCGCCCGGCTTTCGCGGTGTCGGGTCGGATCAGGTCAGGCCCAGGAGGCCATCTCCGTCTCGAGGTTCTGGACGATCGTCTCGAAGAACTGCTCGGTGGTCTGCCACGCCTGGCCCGGGCCGATCAGCAGGGCAAGGTCCTTGGTCATGTAGCCCTTTTCGACGGTCTGGATGCAGACCTTCTCGAGCGTTTCGGCAAAGCGCACTACGTCGGGCGTCCCATCGAACTTGCCGCGATACATCAGGCCGCGGGTCCAGGCGAAGATCGAGGCGATCGGGTTGGTCGAGGTCGCCTTGCCCTGCTGGTGCTGGCGATAGTGGCGGGTGACGGTGCCGTGCGCGGCTTCGGCCTCGACGGTCTTGCCGTCGGGCGAGAGCAGCACCGAGGTCATCAGGCCGAGCGAACCGAAGCCTTGCGCCACGGTGTCCGACTGCACGTCGCCGTCGTAGTTCTTGCACGCCCAGACGAACTTGCCCGACCACTTCAGCGCCGAGGCGACCATGTCGTCGATCAGGCGGTGTTCGTAAACCATGCCCTTGGCCTTGAACTGCTCGGCGAAGCCTTCGGTGTCGAACACCTCCTGGAACAGGTCCTTGAAGCGCCCGTCATAGGCCTTCATGATCGTGTTCTTGGTGCTGAGGTACACCGGCCAGCCGAGGTTGAGGCCGTAGTTGAAGCTTGCGCGGGCGAAGTCGCGGATCGAATCGTCCAAGTTGTACATCGCCATCGCGACGCCGGCGCTGGGGAAATCGAACACGTCGAGGTCGATCTTTTCGCCGTTTTCGCCGTCCCACACCAGCCGCAGCTTGCCGGGGCCGGGGATCAGGGTGTCGGTCGCCTTGTACTGGTCGCCGAAGGCGTGACGGCCGACCACGATCGGATCGGTCCAGCCCGGCACGAGACGCGGCACGTTGTCGATCACGATCGGCTCGCGGAACACCACGCCGCCCAGGATGTTGCGGATCGTGCCGTTGGGGCTCTTCCACATCTTCTTGAGGCCGAATTCCTCGACGCGCTGTTCGTCGGGGGTGATGGTGGCGCACTTCACGCCGACGCCGTACTGCTTGATCGCGTTGGCGCTGTCGACCGTCACCTGGTCATCGGTCGCGTCGCGGTTCTCGATCGACAGGTCGTAGTAGTGAAGGTCGATGTCGAGGTAGGGCAGGATCAGCCTTTCGCGGATCCACTGCCAGATGATGCGGGTCATCTCGTCGCCGTCGAGCTCGACGACGGGGTTGGCGACTTTGATTTTCTGCATGGCCTATGCCCTATCCTTCTTGCCCCGTCGGATGCGGGGCCGTTCATGATCGACAGGAAGCTGTCCTGAGCCCGTCCGAGGCCCGTAGATCCCGCGGGGGCTTTAGCAGAGGGACGGGGGCTTGCAAGCACGCGGCTTGCGAATGATACGCAACAGGAGTTGCGCGCGCCGCAGGCACGAAAAAGCCCGCCGGAAGGGCGGGCTCGGCGGAAGATCAGCCGATGGTGGGCGTAGCAAGGATTGAACTTGCGACCCCTACGATGTCAACATAGTGCTCTACCACTGAGCTATACGCCCGCACCATCGGATCGGCACCTCCCGTGGGAAGCGCGGAGCGGCCCTGTATCGCAGCCCTTTGCAAGGTGCAAGCGATTCGCGCCGTGCTTGTCTCAGGCGCCCGCTTCCTCGAAGACGCGTTCCACTTCCAGCACCAGATCGCGCAGGTGGAAGGGCTTGGAAAGCACCCGTGCGGCGGGCTGTTCGCGGCTGGCGCGCAGCGAGACCGCGGCAAAACCGGTGATGAACATCACCTTGGTGCGCGGGGAAATCGCCGCGCAGCGCTGGGCAAGCTCGATCCCGTCCATCTCGGGCATGACGATATCGGAGAGCAGCAGGTCGTAGTCGCCTGTCTCCAGCAGCGGCACGGCATCGGTGCCGCGATCCACCGCGCTCACCTCGTAGCCGGCATTGGTGAGTGCCCGTTCGAGATAGGCGCGCATGGCGTCCTCGTCCTCGGCGAGCAGGATGCGGGGGGTGCGTGTCGCTGTCATGCGGGCGGGTTAACAGACCCGGCTTAAGAAATCTTTGTTCAGCGGCGCGATTTGCTCCGGTGCGGGGTGGATTGTGCGGCGGGCGGGGTGATCGGGCTTTGACAGGGGAGGGCAAACCCGGCAGCAAGGCTGGCGATCATGTCGCCGCGCGCCAGCCCCTCCCGGCCCAATCCCACGCCCTTCCGCGTTTCGACAAGCGGGGGGAGGGTGCCGGGTCTCGAGGATGCGCCCGCCTTCACGCTCACCCGCCCGCCGCGCCTGCGCCTGCCGGTGCTGATCGCCGTGCCCCACGCGGGCCGCGCCTATCCGGCGAGCGTGACCGAAAGGATGCGCGATCCTGCGCTGGCGCAGCTGCGGCTCGAGGATCGGCACGTCGACCGGCTGGGGGTGGGGGTCGCGCGGGAGACCGGCGCCGCGCTGCTGGTCGCCCATGCCCCGCGCGCGCTGCTCGATCTGAACCGTGCCGAGGACGATGTCGACTGGGACATGGTCGAGGGCGGCCGGCCCGCAGGGCTCGCCGCGCCCGATCCGGGCCAGCGCGGCAACGCCCGCGCGCGCAGCGGCCTCGGGCTGGTGCCGCGCCGGCTGCCGGGTTCGGGCGAGATCTGGCGCGGCCGGCTCGCGCCCGAGGAGCTTGCGGGGCGCATCGAACATATCCACCGCGCCTATCACGAAGCGCTCGCCGCCGAACTTGCCCGCATCCATGCCGAATGGGGCGCGGCGCTGCTGATCGACCTGCACTCGATGCCGCCGCTGCGTGCCGCCGAGGGCGAGGTGCGCGCGCCGGTGCTGGTGCTGGGCGACCGTTTCGGGGCTTCGTGCCATCCGGCGCTGATGGGCCGCGCGCTCGCCCATTGCGACGCGCGCGGGGTGCCCGCGGCACAGAACCGGCCCTATTCGGGCGGCTATGTGCTCGACCGCCACGGCGCGCCGCGCGGGGGCGTCCACGCGATGCAGATCGAGGTGTGCCGGGCGACCTATCTCGACCGCAGGCTGGCCGAACCGGGCGCGGGCCTGCCGGCGGTGGCCGCGATGCTGGCGGGGCTGGTGCGCGAGCTTGGCGCGGAGGCCGCGCTGCTCGGCGGGCAGGACGGGTTGCAGCACGCCGCGGAATAGTGTGCTGCTGATGGCAGGGTGACGCTCGGCCGGTGCCAGGCCCCGCCTTGCCCCGCTCCAGACCCCCCTCAGGCCCCTCCTAGGCTTCTGCCAGACCCCGCACAGGCCATCGCTGCGGCGGTGTTTCACGTGAAACATCGGCGGGCCGCAATGCCCGAACGCAAAACGGGCAGGGGCCCTGCGGCCACCTGCCCGTTCATGTGTAAAGGGGTCCCGGAACCCTGCGGGTCCCGGCCTGCCAAGATCAGTTCAGCGCCGGCGCCGGGGTGCCGTCAGCGTTCATCGGCACCTTGCCGAGCGCCATCTGCCGCTCGAAGATCACGCGCATCAGGTTGAGCGAGAAGAGGTGCGCATAGATCAGCGCCAGCATCCCGTTCTTCTGCAGCTCCTCCAGGGTCGCACCCGGCAGATCGCGCAGCTTGTTCTCGTCCACCATGCGGAAGCCGCGATAGACGAAGGGGGTGTCGGGCATATCGTTGCGGGTGATGGCGATCTCGCCGTCCATCAGCAGGCCGTGCCGCTCCAGCTCTTCCATGAACAGCTTGGTGCGCTGGCCGGCTTCCTCGAAGCGGCGGCAGAAATCGAGAACACTTTCAGTATATTCGCTCGGCTTGCCGTCCTCGAACAGGGCCACGCCCTCCTTGTCCTTGCCGAGCATTCCCGGGGTCGGATCGAAGCACAGCGACATATCCTCGCTGCCCGGCTGAAGCTTGGCGAGGATGAAGGGGTAGCGGCGCGCATAGGCGGGCAGGTAGATCGGCTCGGCGATCATCTTGTCCTCGCCGACGAAGACGTTGACGCCCTCGTTGAGGCCGAACAGCGCGATCGGCAGGGCGCCTTCGCCGGTGGTGAACACGATCGGGAAATCGCGCTGCGCGTCGATGAACTCGTCGGTGGTCAGCGGGATCGCGTGGGTTTCGGTGAGGTAGGACGCATCGCCGAGCGAGCCGGCCTTCCAGTCGGCATGGTCGACGCTGTTGACGGGCAGCAGGTCCTTGTAAAACAGCGGAAGTTGGGGTTGCGGCGCGCTGGCCATGACGACATCTCCGGTAGACGTGTAGTGGATGATCCCCTCAGCGAAACCCGAGCGCCCCGCCGAAAGCGCGGCCCTTAGGCGTTTGCGGTGACGGGTGCAAGCGGCTGCGGATCAGGCCGAGGCGGGGGCGGCGATGAGCTTGCCCGGATTGAGCAGCCCCGCCGGATCGAGCGCCTGCTTGACCCGCGCCATCACCGCCAGCGCGACCGGATCGTGGAGCCGGGCAAGCTCGTCCACCTTCATCTGGCCGATGCCATGTTCGGCGCTGATCGAGCCGCCCCATGCGGTGACGAGATCGTGCACCCGGGCGCTGACCGTCTTGCCCTCGGCCTCCTCCCACACGCCGCGCGCGGCGCCGGTAGGGGCGAGGACGTGGAAGTGGACATTGCCGTCGCCCAGGTGCCCGAAGGCGAGGGCAGTCGTGCCGGGGAAGGCCGCCTCGATATCGGGCACGGCGGCGAGGATGAACTCGGGCATCCGCTCGACGGGCACCGAGATGTCGTGCTGCACCGCCGGCCCGCGCGCGCGCTCGGCGGCGGAGATGCCGTCGCGCAGGTGCCAGAACGCCTCGGCCTGCGCATCGCTCGCAGCGATCGCGGCGTCGGCAATGAGGCCGTCTTCGAGCGCCGCGCCGAGTGCGGCTTCCAATGCCTCGCGCAAAGCGGCGTCGTCGGCGGCAGGGGAGACGCATTCGACGAGCGCGTTCCACGCGTGCCGGGCCGCCAGCGGCGCGCGCGCGGAAGGCTGGTGGGCGAGCACGGATTCGAGGCAATGCGCCGGCACCACCTCGAAGCCCTCGAGCGTCTCGCCCATCGCGCGTTCCACGTGCCGCAGCAGGGTGCGCGCCTCGACAATCCCGCCGAGCCCGACCCAGGCGGTCGTCCGCCCGGTCGCGGCGGGCAGCAGGCGCAGCGTTGCGGCGGTGACGATGCCGAGCGTGCCTTCCGATCCGATCATCAGCTGCTTCAGGTCGAAGCCGCGATTGTCCTTCTTGAGCGGGGTCATGAGGTCGAGCACCTCCCCGCTCGCGAGCACCGCCTCGATCCCCAGCACCTGCGCGCGCATGGTCCCGTGCCGCAGCACCTGCGTGCCGCCGGCATTGGTGGCGATCAGCCCGCCGATCGTCGCCGAGCCCTTGCCGCCGAGCGTGAGCGGGAAGCGCAGGCCCGCCGCCTCGGCCGCCTCGTGCAGGGATTGCAGGATCACCCCGGCCTCGCACACCGCCTGCCCCGCGTCGGCCGAGATGCTGCGGAGCGCGTTCATGCGCCGCAGCGAGAGCAGGATCGCGCGACCGCTCGCATCGGGGGTCGCGCCGCCCGCCATGCCGCTGTTGCCGCCCTGCGGGACGATCGGCACGCCATGCGCAGCGCACAGCCTGACCAGCGCGGCGACCTCGGCGGTGGTGGCGGGCGAGGCCAGCGCCAGCGCCCGGCCGGTGTAGCGCCCGCGCCAGTCGGTCAGCCACGCGTCCATGAGCGCGGGATCGGTGGTAATCCCGCGCGGCCCCAGCAGCCCGGCGGCAGCGGCGAGGAAGTCTTCGGTCAGCTCGGGCGTGCGCGCCCCACAAGGGGCGGAAGGTTCGGGAATCATCGTGTCCTTCATGCCACACTTCGGGGACAATATGCCAAGCATTTGGGGGCTTCGTGACCGGCAGTTAAGCCACGGTTCAATCGCCGGTGCTAGGTCGGCGCCGAGCATCTTTGACCCGCCTGCCGGTCAGGCCGCCTTCGCCTTCGGCGCCGCTTCGAGGAGTGATTGTCCCGTCCCATGCACGGCCTGCTCGCCCTGACGCCGCTCGCGCTGGCGCTCCCGCTGCTGGCAGCGGCTCTCGAGCCTGTCGGGGCGGCCGGTGCGCAGGGACCGGCGCGGCAATGCCACGCGCGCGCGATGCCGCAGGCGCGGGGGGTGCCGCATTCCCTGAATCCGTTTATCGCCCTGCGCGATGCATCCACGGCGCAGCAGATCCGCATCGAACAGCGCGTGGTGATCCGTGTGACGCCGCCGGCGCCCTCGGCACGCCGCAACCTGCTGGCCGAACTTCCCCCGGGCGATGCCGCGCCCCGCTACGAGGAAAAGCGCAAGGAGAAGTGCGTGCCCCTCGAGGATATCGCCGCGGTCCAGACCGGCAGCGGCAACCGCCTCGTGCTGTTCATGCGCGACCGGCGGATGCTCTCGGTCAATCTCGAAAAATCCTGCCTCGCCCGTGACTTCTACTCCGGCTTCTATGTCGAGAAGAGCAAGGACGGGCGACTGTGCGTCTCGCGCGACAGGCTCCAGTCGCGCACCGGCGCGAGCTGCGAAGTCGAGACGATGCGCCAGCTTGTCGCCAGAGGCGGCTGACGGACGCGCAGACTGGGCGCGATTCCTTGACTTTTGCACCGCTTTGCGTTGAAAGGCGCCCCAGCCTGACGCAGCGCCTGCGCGCGCGGCGCACCAGCAAACCCGGCAGCACCCCTGCCGCCCATTCTCGGACAGCACACACCTGATGACTTTCGCCGATCTCGGCCTCTCGCCCGAATTGCTCAAGGCCGTGGAAGACGCGGGCTACACCGTGCCGACCGCCATCCAGGCGCAGGCCATCCCGACCGTGCTGATGATGAAGGACCTGATCGGCATCGCCCAGACCGGCACGGGCAAGACGGCGAGTTTCGTGCTGCCGATGATCGACGTGATGGCCTCGGGCCGCCGCCGCGCGCTGATGCCGCGCTCGCTGATCCTCGAGCCGACGCGCGAACTCGCCGCGCAGGTCGCCGAAAACTTCGAGAAATACGGCAAGAACCACGATCTCAAGATGGCGCTCCTGATCGGCGGCGTGCAGATGGGCGACCAGCTCAAGGCCCTGTCGGACGGCGTCGACGTGCTGATCGCCACCCCGGGCCGCCTGATGGACCTGTTCGAGCGCGGCAAGATCCTCTTGAACGGCTGCGAGCTGCTGGTCATCGACGAGGCCGACCGGATGCTCGACATGGGGTTCATCCCCGATATCGAGTTCATCTGTTCCAAGCTCCCCGAAACGCGCCAGACGATGTTGTTCTCGGCCACCATGCCCGCGCCGATCGAGAAGCTGGCCAAGAAGTTTCTCAACAATCCCAAGCGCATCGAAACCGCGCGCGCGGCGACCACCAATGCCGACATCACCGCCTTCAAGGTGCCGGTCAAGTCGCGCGCCAAGCGCGACACGCTGCGCTGGTTCCTCGAGAACGACCTGGTCGAAAACGCGATCATCTTCGCCAACCGCAAGACCACGGTGCGCGAGCTGAACCAGAGCCTCCAGCGCCACGGCTTCCGCTCGGCGGAGATCCACGGCGACATGGACCAGCCCTCGCGGTTGAAGGAGCTCGAGCGGTTCAAGTCGGGTGACGTCAACATTCTCGTCGCTTCCGACGTCGCCGCCCGCGGGCTCGACATCAAGGGCGTCAGCCACGTCTTCAACTTCGACACGCCCTGGCACCCGGACGATTACGTCCACCGCATCGGCCGCACGGGCCGCGCGGGCGCCAAGGGCCGCGCCTTCACCTTCGTCGCCGAGGAGGATGCCGAGGCGATCGCCAATGTCGAGAAGCTGACCGGCAGCGCCATCAAGGTGTTCGGCAAGGCCGACGTGCGGGTCGACCTCAGCGAGGTGCTCGCCAAGGCGGGGACGGCGAAGGGCGATGACGTCGAGGAGCGTGAGGAGCGCCCCGCGCGCAAGCCCCGCCGCGAGCGCGAGGATCGCGAAGCGCGTGGCGAGAGCAAGCCGCGCCGCGAGCGTGAGCGTGACCGGGAGCCGCCGCGCGAGGATCGCAAGGCCCGCAGCCGCCGCGACCGCGACGACGACGAGCCCGGCAAGCCCGGCGAGTGGAACGGGCCGGTGCCGGGCTTCCTGAGCCTCTCCGCGCTCTGACACAGCCTTGCCGGGGGGCGCGATGGAGGAGTTCGACTACGCCGTCACCCTGTTCGGGCTGCTGCTCGGCCTCGCGCTGACCGAGGCCTTGGCGGGCCTCGCGCGCGCGCTCAAATCCCGCCACCATGTCCGGATCGGCTGGTCGACCGCAATGCTCGGCATTCTGGTCGCCTGCGATGTGGTGACCTTTTGGGTCTATGGCTGGCAGATGCGCCAGTTCGTCAGCGCAAGATGGCCGGTGATGTTCGCCGGCTTCGTCGTCACCGGCATCTATTTCGTCGCTGCATCGCTGATCTTTCCGGCCAGTCCGCAGGACGACCACGAAGCCCATTTCGCGGCCAATTACCGGCTGGTGCTGGCAGGCGTGCTGATCTGCAATATCGCACTCTACGCCTGGGTGGTGAGTATCGTGGGTGCCGACAGGATGTTCACCGCGCGCAATATCGTGATCAGCTGGTCGCTGCTTCCCGCGACCCTCATCGCGATCTTTGCGCGCGAGCGCGGCGTCGTGCTGGGATGCATCGGCTGGATGATCGCGCTCTACCCGCTTTCGCTGGTCTGGCCCTGACCCCGTACCGGCAGCGCTTGCCCAAGGGTTAACGCTTTTTTGGCGGTTCCCCTCGTATGGCGCGGGGATGATCGAAGCCGCCTTTGAGTCCGTCAGGGACGATGTCGCCGAACTGGTGCCGATGGCGCTGGTCTTCGCCACGGTGGCCTTCGTCATGAAGCGCGAGGCGATCGTTGCGGCGTTCCAGCGCGCGCGGGGCGAGACGGTCACCAACCTGTGGCTGTGGCTCATCAATGCCGCGGTGATCGTGCCGCTGGTGGGCGTGCCGATCGTGACCGGCACCTCGCTGATTCCGCGCCCTGCCTTTCTCGAGAACTTCTGGCTCAGCGTGCCCGAAATCCTGACACTTATCGCGGCGATCCTGCTCACCGATTTCGCCGCCTATTGGCGCCACCGCTTCGAGCACGCGAAGATCCTGTGGCCGACCCACGCCACCCACCACGCCGACGAGGCGATGACCTGGCTGAGCGTGCGGCGGAAGCATCCCTTCGGACAGGTCATCAGCATGGCCTGCGACAACCTCGTCGCGATCGCACTGGGCCTGCCGTTCTGGTCGATCGCCGCGGCGATCCTGCTGCGCGGGTGGTGGGGCTACTTCATCCATGCCGACGTGCCCTGGACATTGGGCCCGGTCGGCAAGGTGCTGATCTCGCCCGCCGCACACCGGCTCCACCATATCCGCGACGAGGAGCTGATGGGCCACAACTACGGCAACACCGTGGTGCTGTGGGACTGGCTGTTCGGGACCTATCTGGACCCCGCGCCGCACGTGAATTGCGCGACCGGCATCGCCGAGGGCACCCGCGACTTCGCCGGGGAGCTCGCGCGGCCTTTCGAGGCGCGCTACTGGCGCAAGCCCGCCGCTGCCCCGGCGGTCGAGCAGCCCGCGGCCTGACGCCGGGGCCTCAGCCGACCACCGTTACGAAGCTGTCCAGCACCCGCTTCTCGCCCACATCCTCGAACAGGATGGTGAGCTTGTTGCCTTCCTGATCGATCACGCAGCCCGTGCCGAACTTGGCATGGGTGACCATCGCGCCGATCGCGATGTCGCTGCGGGCAGGGGCGGCAAAGCTGGCGGCGGAGCGGGTGTTCTCGCGCACGCGGGCGGGCTTGGGGTCGTAACCGCTGGCGACGGCGCGCTGCCAGCCGGGGCCGCGCTGCTGGGCGCGGTCGGGCCGGCTCTGGGCGACATGGGCGAAGGGGTCCTCCTGCTCGCTCCAGTTGGCCCGCCACAGCGAGGCGCCGCCGGTCAGCGTGGTCTCGCTCTCGATGTGCTCGGCCGGCAACTCCTCGATGAAGCGCGAGGGGATGGAACTGGTCCACTGGCCGTAGATGCGGCGGTTGGCGGCGTGGATGATCGTGCAATGCCGCCGCGCGCGGGTGATCGCGACATAGGCGAGGCGCCGCTCCTCCTCGAGGCTGGCAAGGCCCCCCTCGTCGATCGCGCGCTGCGAGGGGAAGACGCCTTCCTCCCAGCCGGGCAGGAACACGTTGTCGAACTCGAGGCCCTTGGCGGCGTGGATGGTCATGATCGTCACCGTCTCGCCCTCGCTCGCGCGGTCGTTGTCCATAACGAGGCTGACATGCTCGAGGAAATCGCCGAGCGTGAGGTATTCCTCCATCGCGCGGGCGAGTTCCGAGAGGTTTTCCGCGCGGCCTGCGCTTTCCGGCGAACGGTCGGCGGCGAGCATGGCGTTGTAGCCGGATTCCTCCAACACCAATCGCAGGAGATCGGCAGGTGAGAGCGTCTCAGCCTGCTCGCGCCAATGCAAGAACTGGCGCATCAACCCGCCAATAGTGATCGCGGCACGCTTGGGCAGCTCGTCGCTGTCGGCCACTTGCAGCGCGGCCGCTGCCAGCGGCAGGCCGGTGCGCCGCGCGTGGGAGTGCATCGCTTCCAGCGCCTTGGCGCCGAGCCCGCGCTTGGGGACGTTGTGGATGCGCTCGAAGGCGAGGTCGTCCTGCGGCTGGGCGATCAGGCGCAGATAGGCCAGCGCATCGCGGATCTCGGCGCGTTCGTAGAAGCGAAAACCCCCGATGATCCGGTAGGCGATGCCGATCTGGATGAAGCGGTCCTCGAACTCGCGCGTCTGGTACTGGGCGCGCACGAGGATCGCCACCTGGTCGAGGCTCGCGCCCTCGCGCTCCAGGCGCTCGATCGCCTCGCCGACGCGGCGTGCCTCTTCGGGCGCGTCCCACACGCCGATGACCTTGACCTTCTCGCCGCCGTTGACTTCGGTCCAAAGCGTCTTGTCGTGGCGCTGCGAGTTCGCGCGGATCAGGCCCGAGGCGGCGCCGAGAATGTGCGGCGTCGAGCGGTAGTTCTGCTCGAGCCGGATCACCTCGGCGCCCGGAAAATCCTTCTCGAACCTGAGGATGTTGGCGACCTCGGCCCCGCGCCACGAGTAGATCGACTGGTCGTCGTCCCCCACCACGCAGATGTTCTTGTGCCCCTGCGCCAGAAGCCGCAGCCAGAGGTACTGGACCGCGTTGGTGTCCTGATATTCGTCGACCATGATGTAGCGGAAGCGGCGCTGGTAATCGGCGAGGATGTCGTGGTGCTGCCTGAGGATGTTCACCATGTGCAGCATCAGGTCGCCGAAATCGCAGGCGTTCAGTTGCTTCAGCCGCTCCTGATAGCGCCCGTAGAGTGCCGCACCCCGGCCGTTGGCATAGGCCTCGTTTTCCACCGCATCGAGATCGCCGGGGTTGAGACCACGGTTCTTCCAGCGGTCGATGAGCCCCGCCAGCTGGCGGGCGGGCCAGCGTTTCTCGTCGAGATCGGCCTCGGTGATGAGCTGCTTCAACAGGCGCAGCTGATCGTCGGTGTCGATGATCGTGTAATTGTGCTGCAGGCCAACAAGCTCGGCATGGCGGCGCAGCATTTTGGCGCAGATCGAATGGAAGGTGCCGAGCCACGGCAGCCCCTCGGCCGCTGGCCCAAGGTGGTGCGCCACGCGCTCGCGCATCTCGCGCGCGGCCTTGTTGGTGAAGGTCACGCACAGGATCTGCGATGGGTAGGCGCGGCCCGTCGCCACCAGATGTGCAAGCCGCGAGGTGAGCGCGGCGGTCTTCCCCGTGCCCGCGCCCGCGAGCATCAGCACCGGGCCTTCGGTGGCAAGCACGGCGGCACGCTGCGGCGGGTTCAGCCGCGCGGCATAGGCGGGAACCGGGGGGGACTCGGCCGGGGTGGGCAAGGTGTTGCTCATGGTCTCATGCGAACAGGTAGGGAACAATGATGACCGGAGCAAGCGGTGCCGCGCCCTCATGCACCTGTTGCGCGGCAAGTGCCGCAAACGGCCCGCCGCTTTTCAGCCACATTTGCCGCCCGGCGGTTGCGATGGCGGGATGGCCAAGCCCCGCTACCATTGCCTCGGCGCGAACAGGCGCCATACTCACAAGTAACCGGCAAACAGGGAACAGTACCGCCGGAATCAAATGCGTTCGTGATGCTGGGTTAAGTAATGATGGAGATACCCATGCTCAAGTCTTTCAAGAATATCGCTCTCGCCGGCGCGGCCATGACTCTGGCGATGACCCCGGCGATGGCCGGGGCGCAGGAACAGCCGGTGCCGGATACTGACGAACAGACCGAAACCGCCAACCCGAACGTCCCCCAGACCGAACCGGACCCGACGGTGACCGATGGCGTCGCCCCGATGCCGGAGACGACCACGCCGCCGACCAATCCGGACAGCGTGCCGGCTGATGCAGCCACCACCACGCCGGATGCCGCCGCCGACGCCGCTGCGACCCCGACGATGACCCCTGCCCAGCAGCAAGCTGCCATCCAGACGTGGCCGCAGGAGACCCAGGTCTACTACCAGTCGCTCAGCGAAGAGCGTCAGCGGATGTTCTGGGCCCTGTCGGACACCGACAAGGTGCGCCTGAGCAACCTGCCGGAAGAGCAGAAGGAACTGGCCTGGACCCAGATCGAGGCCCAGATCACCAAGGCCCAGGGCTAATCCCCGGGCAGGGCCGGGACGGCATCGGCAAGCCGCAGCAGATGGAGCTTGCCCTTGCCGACCCGGCGCTCGGCCTCGAGCCTGAGGCCGGCCACCACGGCGTTCTCCTTGGCTGATGTCTCGAGCGCAATCCACGTCTCGGGGCCGATCCAGCCGAGGCGTAGGAGCCGGTCGAGGGCAACCTCGCCGGCTCCTGTTTCGTAGGGCGGATCGGCCAGGATCAGGTCGAGCGGACGCGGGGCCGCACGCAGCGCCATCACCGATCCCGCCTCCACCCGCGTCCGCGCCTGCGCGCCGAGGCTTGCGATATTGGCGCGGATCGCGTCGAGCGCGGCGCGGTCCTGCTCGACGAACAGGCAGGATGCCGCCCCGCGCGATAGGGCTTCGAGCCCGAGCGCGCCCGATCCTGCGAAGAGGTCGGCCACCTGCAATCCCTCGAAATCGCCAAGACGGCTGGTGAGCATCGCGAACAGGGTTTCGCGTGCACGATCGGCCGTCGGACGGGTCGCCTCACCCTTGGGCGCGATGAGCCTGCGCCCGCGCCACTCGCCCGCGACGATCCGCATCAGCGCGCGCCCCGCGGCGGGCGCGGCGAGGAGGGGCGCCTGCGCGTGGGCTTGCCCGATGCCGGACCTTCAGGTGCGCCTCGCGGGCCGCGTCCGCCGGGCTTGGGCGCGCGGCGGTCGCTTTTGGCTGAAGCGGCCGGAGCGGCGGCGGGCGGCGCCGGACGGCGCGCCGGCTTCGGCACCGTCGCCATCGCCACCTTTTCCGCCTTCTTCACCCCGCCACGCGGGATCGGCTGGCCCGTCATCTCGGCAATGAAGTGCGCGGTGGGCTTCCCCGTCAGTTCAACCGCCTGCCCGCGTGGCAGGTCCCCGATGTTGAAGGGGCCGTAGCCCACCCGGATCAGCCGATTGACCTGAAGACCAAGGTGTTCGAGCACCCGGCGCACCTCGCGGTTTTTGCCTTCGGTGATCGTCATCTCGATCCACAGGTTGCGCCCCGACGATCGCTCGAGATTGGCGTCGATCGAGCCATAGCGCACCCCGTCGATCTCGACGCCCTCGACCAGATCCTCGAGCTGCTCCTGGCTCACGGCCCCGAAGGCGCGCGCGCGATAGGTGCGCGGCACTTTGGTGGCGGGAAGCTCCATCGCCCGCTTGAGGCCGCCGTCATTGGTGAGCAGCAGCAGGCCCTCGGTATTGAGATCAAGCCGCCCGATCGGCATGAGCCGCGGCGTGCCTTTGGGCAGGGCGTTGCGCAGCGCCGTGTAGATTGTCGGGCGCCCTGCGGGATCGCGCTCGGCGGTGATGAGGCCGGTCGGCTTGTGGAAGGCGAACAGCCGCGTCGCCTCTGCGGCGGCGACGGTCTTGCCGTCCACCGTCACGCCCTGGAGACTTGTGAGGATGGTGGCGGGCGTGTCCAGCACCTTGCCGCCCACCGCCACGCGCCCCTCGGCGATAATCCGCTCGATCTCGCGGCGGCTGGCGATACCGGCGCGGGCGAGCAGCTTGGCTATTCTTTCGCCTTTCGGGCGTTCGCCATCGGCGCGGGTCTCGGAACGTGGAGGCTGGATGGGCATGGCCGGGCCTTAGGTCGCGGCACCGTGCATGGCAATGGGAAGGCCCGGCGGACCTCGCACGAACGGAACTCACCGCCGAGGCGGGAAAGGCCGGCGCGGCCTGCCCCGCCGCGCATGGCTTGGCCTTGCTTGCCCTGGGATCTGCGCGAGTGCGGATGGCGCTGCACTACGAGGATGCGGCAATGCTGAACCGGGAGCGGACGTGCTGCCGAGCGGCGCAGCGGGCGAAGCTGAAGCGAAGGGGCTGAAGCGAGGGGGCTTCAGCTTCGGGCCCCGGCGGCAGCCGCTTGGGGCGCAGGTCTGGTCAGGTTTGCGACCGCCCGGGTGCGAGCCCAATGTGCGGCCCTGGCCAGCGCGGGCACGCCGTTCGCAGCGCAAGCCTTACGGTTGCCGCCGTCCGCATGGCTCCTCAGTTTGCCGCGCGCAGAGCCTCGCTCACGATGGCATCGAAGCGCGCGATGCCACCTTCGAGGGTGCCCAGCGTGATGTGCTCGACTGCGCCGGATGCCAACCCCTGTTGGCCGAGCTCGGCGGCGCGAAAGTCCTCGCTGGCGAAGACCCCGCCATCGAGCAGGTTCCAGCTTTTCTCCCAGTGGGCCAGCGCCTTCTCGCTGGCAGGTGCCTCCGGGATCAGCATGAAGTCCTCGACCAGCGTGAGGTCTGCCGCCTGCGGCATCAGCACCATGACGTTGACGTAATCGGGGCTCGGCACGATCACCGTCGAGGGCAGCAGCTGGTAGGCGAAGGTGACGACGCGGCGCAGCTGCGCCATGTCGGTGAGGTCCACCCCCGCCATTTCCTCGAGCCGCCCGACCGCCGAGCGCTGGTGCGGGCCGATCTGGTCGCCCGCAGTGATCCCGTCCTTGAAGAAGGGGCCGATGGTCGCCGCGTGGAGCCGGGTGACGTGGTAGCTCTCGAGGAAGGCGTCCATGATGAGCTTCCAGTTGCCCTTAACGGTGTGCAGCTTGCGCCGGAACAGGTGCGCCTCGCCGAGCCCGAAGGCGGCGAAATCCGCGCCGAGTGCGCGGGCGTGGGCGAAGTCGGCGCCCTCCTGCGGCGCGAACCAGATGAGGCCTCCTGCCTCGCAATTCGGCAATTCGACGAGGCCGTAGTCCGCCTTGTCCAGCCCCGGGAAGGTCTCGGGGCGGGGGAGCGCCATGAGCCCGCCGTCGAGCCGGTAGGTCCAGGCATGGTAGGGGCACACGAGCCGCTTGGCGCACACCGCCTCGCTGCCTTCGACCAGCCGCGTGCCGCGGTGGCGGCAGACGTTGAGGAAGACGTGGGCAACCCCTTGCGCGTCGCGAGTGACGAGCAGCGGCCGCCCGGTCGCATCGTGCGGCACCGCCATGCCGGGCTCGGGCAGCAGCGCCGAGGGGCAGAGCACCTGCGGCAGCCGGTCGAACAGCGCCGCCTTCTCGCGTGCGAAGTGATCGGGGCAGGTGTAGTTCACGGCGGGCACGGTCTGGATGCCTGCCGCCTGCTTCGCCTCGCCGCCGCGGATAGCCTCGGCGAGCGCCAGCTGGCCGGCCGTCGGCTGCAAACCGGGGACAGTCGTATCGGCGCTGTTCATGCTCTCTTCCCCAATCCTCTCGCGCGCGGCTAGTGTTGCAGAATTCGGCGCCAACGGGAAGGACGAGAGCAGCATGGCCGACACTTCGGCAGCGACGGTGAGAAAGCCGGGCCTGGGCACGCTGCTGCGTTCGCTGCGCAGCCCCAAGAGCGGCTACATGGTGCTGTTCGGCTTCGCGCAAGGGTTGCCCCCGGCGCTGTTCCTCGGCACGCTCTACGCCTGGCTGTCCGAGGCCGAGGTCGATCTCGAGACGATGGGCGTGTTCTCGCTGGTTGGGCTGGCCTATGCCTTCCAGTTCCTGTGGTCGCCGCTGCTCGACAAGGTCGACATCCCGGGCTTGCGCAAGCTCGGCAAGCGTAAGCAGTGGATCGCGCCGATGCAGCTCGTCATCGGCATCGCGCTCGTGGTGATGAGCGGCCTCGATCCCAAGAGCGCGCTCGGCTGGTTCAGCCTGCTCGCCGCGATCGGCGCCTTCGCGTCCGCCACGCAGGACATCGCCATCAACGCCTGGCGCATCGACGTCGCCGACGAGGTGGCGACGATCGATATCCTCTCGACCATCACCCAGATGGGCTTCCGCCTCGCCTCGCTGGTCGGCGGGGCGATCGGCCTCATCATGGCGGATCGCTACGGCTGGCCCTTCGTCTACGTCATGTTCGGCGGCTTCATGCTGGCCATCGGCATCGCCGGACTGTTCGCGCCCGATGCGCACGTCACCGAGGACCGCGTCGCCAACGCCGCCGCGAACCGCGAGGAGGTGGCCGAGCTCTACGCCGTGGGCGAAGTGACACCGGGGGTGCGAGGCCGGGCGCTGCTCGCGGTCGGGGTGCTATGGGCCGCGGCGATCGTCACGGTGGTCGTGTTCATGGTCCGCTCGATGACCGAAAGCCCGGAAACCCGGCCCGACGTCGCACTGTTCACCACCACTGCGGGGCCGCTGATCGTGCTCGCCACGATCGTCCTTCCGGCCTTCATCGCCGCCTGGGTGGTGGGGCAGCAACGCGCCGGGGTGAACGTCATCGCGGCGGGCGAGGGCGAACCGGCCACGCGCGAGGTTACCGCCGCCGACCATCTCTACCGCGCGCTGGTGCTGCCGCTGGTGGAATTCGTCAGCCGCATGGGCTGGTCGCTGATGCTCATCCTTGCGCTGGTGCTGACCTACCGGATCACGGATTCGGTATGGGGCGTGTTCGCCTATCCCTTCTATCTGAAGGAGCTCGGCTACACCGGCGAGGACGTCGCCTTCGCGTCCAAGATCCTCGGCATCTTCGCGGTGCTGATCGGGCTTGCTCTGGGCGGCTGGCTGATCACCGTCTTCGGGCGGATGTTCATGCTCACCGTCGGTGCCTTCGTCGCTGCGGCGACCAACCTCCTCTATGCGAACCTCGCGGCGGGCGGCGCGGCGATGCAGGCGGCGAGCGATGCGATCGGCTTCACCTGGGCGGTCAACACCATAGCGAACGGCCTGGCGCCGCTGTTCTTCGTCGCCGCGCCGCCTTCGGCGGGACTGGCGCGGCTCGCCTTCACGATCTTCTGGGAGAACCTCGCGATCGGCATCGCGGGCGCGGCCTACATCGCCTGGCTCTCGAGCATCGTCGCCAGGCGCTTTGCAGCGGTGCAGTTTGCGCTGCTCTCCTCGCTCACGCTATTGATCGGGACGCTGGGGCGCGGGGCATTGGGGCAGATGATCGAGGTGCGGGGGTACTACGATGTGTTCATCTTCACCACGCTGATCGGCGGGATCGCGGTGGTGCTGTGCATCGCCGAATGGGTGCGGCAGGCGCGCACCGGCGGGGCGGGGGTGGTTGCCCCGGACACGGCGCTGGAAGCGGCCTAGTCGGGCATCTCGTCGTTGAGCCGCAGCACCTCGCCCGCGAGGTAAAGCGAGCCGGCGATCAGCACCGGCAGGCCGTCGTCAGGGAGCATCGCCATTGCGCTCGGCACATCGGGCGCGGCGCGTGCAGCGGGACCGAAGGCGCTCGGCGGGTGCCACTCGTGCCCCGGCACCGGCACGGCGGTGATGCTGGCGAGGGCAGGCCCGAGCGGGCCGATCAGCGAGGCGGGGTCCTTGCCGGCGATCATGCCGATCACGAGGTGCAGGCGCTGACCCGCAAAGTGCTCCCCGATCATCGCGCCGGCCTGCGGATTGTGCCCGCCGTCGAGCCACACCGCGCGCGTGCCGGTGAGCGGGCCCGGCGAGAGGCGCTGCATCCGTGCTGGCCATCGGGCGCTGCGGAGCCCCGACGCGATAGCCTCCGCGCTCACGGGCAAGGCGGCTTGATGCCGCAGCATCGCAACCGCAAGGCCGGCATTTGCGATCTGGTGCGCGCCGGCAAGGGCGGGGAGGGGCAGGTGCAGCTCGCCAGCAGCGTCGCCGTAGGTCAGTCCGTCTGCGGCGCCCACAACGCGCCAAGCGGCGGGAGCGGGGAGGAGGATGGCGCCCTTGTCCCCCGTGACGGCGGCGATGCTCGCCGCTTCGAGCGCCGGGCGCGCCATGCTGACCAGCGGCACGCCGGGCTTGGCGATCCCTGCCTTCTCGAAGGCGATCCGTGCCATCGGCTCTTGCGGCACGCCCTGCTCGGGCGCTAGGAGGAAGCGTTCGTGATCGAGGCCCAACGCCGCGATCCCGCAGGCCGCGAGCACCTCGGGCCCGAGCACGTTGGTCGCATCGAAGCGCCCGCCCATGCCGACCTCGACGACGCAGACGTCGGCGTACGTGCGCGCGAAGGCAAGGAAGGCAGCGGCGATGGTGACCTCGAAGAAGCTCGGGCCGAGGTCCTCGCCTGCGTCGAGCACCTCTTCCAGGGTCGCGGCAAGTTCCGCGTCCGAAACCAGTTGTCCGGCAATCCGGATGCGCTCGTTGTAGCGCACGAGGTGCGGGCTGGTGGTGACATGGACCTTGTAGCCCTCGGCCTCCAGCATCGCGCGAAGGAATGCACAGGTCGATCCCTTGCCGTTGGTGCCCGCGACGTGGAAGGTGGGCGGCAGCTGGCGGTGCGGATTGCCGAGGCGCTCCATCAGCGCGCGGATCGTACCGAGGCCCAAACGCCCCTGCGGCAGGCTTAGGCGCCCAAGCCGATCAAGCTGGGCCTGAACGCGCGGGTCGTCGGATTTGCCGAAGTCTCTCACAGGAAGCCCCTCCCGCCTGCGGGAGGGGTTTGGGGTGGGAACGAATCACGTGCGGACATGGCTCGCACTTGCCCACCCCCTGCCCCTCCCGCAAGCGGGAGGGGGGACTTACGCCGCCTTCACGGGCGACAGATAATCCAGCACGCTGGCCAGCGTCGCCTTCAGCTCGCGGCGGTGGACGACCATGTCGACCATGCCGTGCTTGTGCAGGTATTCGGCGCGCTGGAAGCCCTCGGGCAGCTGCTCGCGGATGGTGTCCTGGATGACGCGCTGCCCGGCGAAGCCGATGAGCGCGCCCGGCTCGGCGATGTGGATGTCGCCGAGCATCGCGTAGCTCGCGGTGACCCCGCCGGTGGTGGGGTCGGTGAGGACGACGATATAGGGCAGGCCCGCGTTGCGCAGGCGCCGGGTCATGACGGTCGCACGCGGCATCTGCATGAGGGAAAGGATCCCCTCCTGCATCCGCGCGCCGCCGGCCGCGGTCACCACGACATAGGCGCATTTGCGATCCAGCGCCTTCTGCGCGCCCTCGCAGAAGGCCTGGCCCACGGCCATGCCCATCGATCCGCCCATGAAGCTGAAGTCCTGCACGCCGACGACAGCGGGCTTGGCGTCGATGAAGCCCGAACCGGTCACGAAGGCGTCCTCATGCGGGTTCGCGGCGCGCGCGGCCTTGAGGCGGTCGGTGTATTTCTTGGTGTCCTTGAACTGGAGCGGGTCTTCGGTGACCTTGGGGAGGGGAAGCACCTCAAAGCCCGGATCGAGCAGCAGCGCCAGCCGCGCGTCGGCGCCGATCCGCCCGTGATGCTCGCACTTGGGGCAGACCGAAAGGTTCGCCTCGTAATCCGCGACGAAGAGCATCTCCTGGCAGGAGGGGCACTTGATCCACAAGTCCTTCTCGGTGGACTTCTTCTCGGGCGCGAAGCCCAGCGAATTGCGGACGCGGGTGAACCAGTTCATGGGCGGTGTCCTAATCGAATTCTTTCGTCATTGCGAGCCGGAGGCGAAGCAATCCATGGACAAACGGTCGAGCAGGCCGCGACGTTCCTCGATGGATTGCCGCGTCGCTGCGCTCCTCGCGATGACGAAATTCTAGCGGGCGGTGTGCACCGCTGCGGCGAGGGCGGCCGTGAGGGTCTTGAGGTGCTTGGGCGCATCGGCGCGATGCTCGCCGCAGATTTCGACCAACGCCGATCCGACGACCACACCGTCAGCCACCTTGGCGATTTCGGCGGCTTGTTCGGGCGTCCTCACGCCGAAGCCGACCGCGACCGGAATGTTGGTGGATTGCTTGATGCGCGCCACATTGGCTTCGATGCTGGCGATCTGCGCTTGCTGCTTGCCGGTGATCCCGGCGACCGAGACGTAGTAGAGGAACCCTTCCGACCCCTCGAGCACCTGCGGCAGGCGCGCCGCATCGGTGGTGGGGGTGGCAAGGCGGATCGGGGCGATGCCCTTGGCGCGCAGGGCCGGGCCGAGCGCGTCATCCTCCTCGGGCGGAATGTCGACGCAGATGACGCCATCGACGCCTGCTGCTGCGGCGGCCTCGGCGAACCACTCTGGCCCGCGGCGCACCATCGGGTTGGCATAGCCCATCAGCACGAGCGGCACTTGCGGGTGCCGTGCGCGAAAGTCGGTGGCGTAGCGCAGCACGTCCGCGGTCGTGGTGCCTGCGCCGAGCGAACGCAGATTGGCGCTCTGGATCGCGGGGCCATCGGCCATGGGATCGGTGAAGGGCATGCCCAATTCGATCACATCCGCCCCGGCTTCCACCAGCGCATCGAGATTGGCCGCGGTGTCACCATCGCCCGCGGTGATGAAGCACACGAGGGCGGGGCGGGGCTGGGCGAAGGTGGTGGTGAGGCGGGTCAATTGATTGCTCATTTCCATTGCAGCGCGAACGATCTCAAAGGCATAGTTACATCGACGACGCCATCAATATCCCAAACCGAGTCCCGCAGATGGAATAATGCTGAATTTGTATGGCCTTGAAAGCGAGAATTCTGCCGGACTACTGAAATCGGAACTAACGCGGCTCTATAAATGGAGTAGTCTTCTCGGAACAGCACGCCAGCCAAGATGTCAAAACCGTCCTGACTCAAATTCCGGATTGCGCTTAGCTGCCTTGATCCGTTGTTGGCAGTGACCCGTCTAGCTTTGATTTGGTATCGAATCCGATCAGCACCCACAGCATCTGCCGCAGGCATAGAAGCAGGAGCCTGCCTCCACTCGAAGGCTTTGCAAAACAGAGTCTCAGCTAAATCTCCAACCGGGTTGTTAGAACTGCGGATGAGTTCGCGCCTACGGAGCTCCTCACCGATCGCGCTGTGAAGACCCAAAAGCGCCAGTGGCGACATCTGCGACAGATCGACCCCATGAGCTGTCAAAGCTCCACCCCCAGACGCTCCGCCACGGTGAAGATGTCCTTGTCGCCGCGCCCGCACAGGTTGGCGAGGATGATCGAGTCCTTCGGCATCGTCGGCGCGACCTTCTTCACCGCGGCGATGGCGTGCGAGGGCTCCAGCGCGGGAATGATCCCCTCGGTCGCGCAGAGCAGCTGGAAGGCGTCGAGCGCCTCCTCGTCGGTGACGGCAGTGTAATCGACGCGGCCGCTTTCCTTCAGCCATGCATGCTCCGGCCCGATGCCGGGGTAGTCGAGGCCGGCGCTGATCGAGTGGCCCTCGGTGATCTGGCCGTCCGCGTCCTGGAGCAGGTAGGTGCGGTTGCCGTGGAGCACGCCGGGCGATCCTCCGAGCAGGCTCGCCGCGTGCTCGTCGCCATCAAGCCCGTGACCCGCCGCTTCGACGCCGAGCATCTTGACGCTCGGATCATCGAGGAAGGGGTGAAACAGCCCCAGCGCATTCGATCCGCCGCCGATCGCCGCGACCAGCAGATCGGGGATGCGTCCGGTGCGGGCGAGCATCTGGGCGCGGGCTTCCTTGCCGATCACGCTCTGGAAGTTGCGGACCATCTCGGGGTAGGGGTGGGGGCCCGCCGCGGTGCCGATGATGTAGAAGGTGTCGTGGACGTTCGCGACCCAGTCGCGCAGGCCCTCGTTCATCGCGTCCTTCAGGGTCGCGCCGCCGCTGGTCACGGGGACCACCTCGGCCCCCAGCAGCTTCATGCGGAACACGTTGGGCGACTGGCGCTTCACGTCCTCGGCGCCCATGTAGATCACGCAAGGCAGGCCGAAGCGCGCGCAGACCGTCGCCGTTGCCACGCCGTGCTGGCCCGCGCCGGTTTCGGCGATGATGCGGGTTTTGCCCATGCGGATCGCCAGCAGGATCTGCCCGATGCAATTGTTGATCTTGTGCGCGCCGGTGTGATTGAGTTCGTCGCGCTTGAACCACACTTGTGCGCCGCCCAGCTCTTGCGTCAGCCGGGGCGCGAAGTAGAGCGGGCTCGGACGGCCGACATAGTGCTCCAGCAGGTCGTCGAACTCGGCCTGGAACGCCGGGTCAGCCTGCGCCTTCCTGTATTCGCGCTCGAGATCGAGCACCAGCGGCATCAGCGTCTCGGCGACATAGCGCCCTCCGAACTGGCCGAAATGGCCGCGATCGTCAGGCTGGTTGCGGAAGGAATTGGGAGAGTTCATGGGACCATCAATGCCGTTCGTGTCGAGCGCAGTCGAGACACTTTTCTGCGCCGCAGGGGTGGCCTCTCGACTTCGCTTGAGGCGAACGGGAGGGGTTATGCGTGGCGTGCCGCTTTGCAGAAGGCGGCGATCTTGTCCACGTCCTTGAGGCCGGGGGCGCTCTCGACACCGGAGGAGGTGTCGACAAGGCCCGCGCCCGTCAGGCGGATCGCCTCGGCGACATTGGCAGGCGTGAGCCCACCGGCAAGGCCCCAGGCGAGCGGCCCGCGATAGGCGGAAAGCAGGCTCCAGTCGAAGGCGAGGCCCATGCCGCCGGGGAGTTGGCCCTTGGGCGTCTTGGCGTCGAACAGGAGGAAATCGGCGGCGCCTGCATAGGCGGCGGCGTGCGCGATGTCGTCCGGACCCGAGACCGAGAGCACCTTCCACACCGGCAGGCCGAAGCGCTGGCGCACTTGCGCGACCCGCTCCGGGCTCTCGTGGCCGTGGAGCTGGATCGCGTCGAGCCGCCCGGCGTGCACCGCCTCGGCAAGGAAGGCGTCCTCCGCATCGACGAACACCCCCGCCTTGCGGATCGCGCCTTGTGCTCGCCCCGCCAAACCGGCGGCGGCGGCGCTCGTCAGGAAGCGGGGCGAGGGGGGAAAGAAGTTGAAGCCCACCCACTCGGCGCGCGCGGCGATGCAGGCGGCGAGCGTCGCCGGCGAGGAAATGCCGCAGATCTTGACGAGGGCGTAAGTCATGCTCCGGCCAGCTAGGCCTCGTTCAGCCGCTTTTCCAGCACCACGAAGGTGATCTGCGGACCCGCATCGGCATCGGCCGGGCGCAGTTCGTGGAACGGGCGGGTCTCGCCGGTTAGGGCGTAGCCGCGCCGGACATACCAGGCGATGAGGCTCTCCCGGCTGTCGATCACCGTCATCTCCATCCGGGCAAGGCCGATCGCACGGCCATGATCCTCGGCAGCGTCGAGCAGCGTGCGGCCAAGCCCGCCCGACTGGAGCGTGGGCGCAACGCACAGCATCCCGAGATAGCCGAGCCGGGCATCCTTGCGCGTCACCGCGACGCAGCCGATCAGCGCGCCTGCGTCCCGCGCGGCGAGGATCGTCACCGCCGGGTCAGCGAGCAGCGTCTCCAGCTCGTCAAGTCCGATCCGCTCGTCGTCGAGGATGTCGGCCTCGTGGTTCCAACCCTGGCGCGCCGAATCCCCGCGATAGGCGCTCTCGAGCAGTGCCTTGAGCGCGGGCGCATCCGCGGCGGTGGCGGGGGTGATGGCAATGGTGTCGGCCACGCGTGTATGCCTAGAGCGTCGCCTCAATCGCGCGGGCCGCGGCGACCGGGTCCTCGGCGCGGCTGATCGGGCGGCCGATGACGAGCACGCTCGCGCCATTGTCGCGCGCCTGGCGGGGGGTGACGACGCGCTTCTGGTCGCCGGTGCCGCCGCCGTTCCGCGCTCCGCTCGGCCTGAGGCCGGGGACGACGAAGAAGCCGTCGCGCCACGCTTTCCTCACCATGCCGACCTCCTGCCCCGAGCAGACGATCCCGTCGAGCCCCGCGGCATGGGCAAGTTCGGCGAGGCGCATCACCTGCGTCTCGGCGCTGCCGTAGACGCCGGTTGCGGTGAGGTCGGCGGCATCGAGGCTGGTGAGCATGGTCACGGCGACGACCTTCGTGCCGTTGGCCGCCGCCGCCTTGGCGTCCTCCATCATCGCCCGCCCGCCGCCGGCGTGGACCGTGACGATCGCGGGCTCGTAGACGTGGATCGCCTGCATTGCGGCGGCGACGGTGTTGGGGATGTCGTGGAACTTGAGGTCGAGGAAGATCGGCAGGCCGAGGTGGGCGATCTCGTGAACCCCGTGCGCGCCGTGGGCGCAGAAGAACTCGAGCCCGAGCTTGACCCCGCCGATATGCGCGCGGACCTTCTCCACCAGCGCCTTGGCCGGTTCGAGCTGGGGGATGTCGAGGGCGAGATAGACCGGATTGCTCATCAGTCGCCACCTCCGCCGCCGCCATCGCCGCCGCCGCCGTCACCGCCGCCTGAGTCCGGGCCGTCATGGTCGCCCGCATCGAAGGGCTCGCGCGGTTCTCCCGCGGCTTTGCCGGACTTGTCCACAGGGCTGTCCGCCGCCAGCACCGGCACCGCGCCGGTGCCCGCGCTGTCGGCCCGATGCGCGGTCGCGGTGTTCCGAAGCGAGGTCTCGAGCGTGCGGATCCGCCGGTTCGTCCCCCACATCACGGAGCGGTGGAACAGCCACATCGGCAGGAACCCGGCGGCAAAGGCCAGCAGCGCCAGCATCGGCACCTTGGTCTCGAGCACCAGGTTCTGCCACAGGCGCAGCTCGACCGGCTGCCAGTTGTAGGCGGCGAAGATCACGAAGCCGAGCGCGACCAGAACCCACAGGATCGTGCGAAGGATTGTCACTTGGGCGTTCTCTCCCGGTGGCTGCGACCGGGGGCGAGCCTAGGCGATTTCCCGATTGAGTCCAGCACCGCGCGCCTCACGCGAAGACGCGGGCGAAGATCGTGTCGACGTGCTTGAAATGGTAGCCCAAGTCGAACAGGCTCTCGAGCTGTTCGGCCGAAAGCCGCGCAGTCACGTCCACGTCGGTCTTGAGCAGGTCGAGCAGCGACAGCGCGCCGTCCGCTTCCCACACCTTCATCGCGTTCCTCTGGACGAGGCGGTAGCTTTCGTCGCGGGTCAGGCCCGCCTGCGTCAGCGCGAGCAGCACGCGCTGCGAGTGGATGAGGCCGCCCATGCGGTTCATGTTCTTGGCCATGCGTTCCGGATAGACGACGAGCTTCTCGACCACGCCCGTCAGCCGCGCGAGGGCGAAGTCGAGGGTGATCGTCGCGTCCGGCCCGATGTAGCGCTCCACCGAGGAGTGCGAGATGTCCCGCTCGTGCCACAGCGCCACGTTCTCGAGCGCCGGTGTGACGGCAGAGCGCACCACGCGTGCAAGGCCGGTCAAGTTCTCGGTGAGCACCGGATTGCGCTTGTGCGGCATGGCGGAGGAGCCCTTCTGGCCGGGGGAGAAATACTCCTCGGCCTCGAGCACCTCGGTGCGCTGCAAGTGGCGGATCTCGGTGGCGAGCCGCTCGATCGAACTCGCGATCACGCCCAGCGTTGCGAAGAACATCGCGTGGCGGTCGCGCGGGATGACCTGGGTGGAGACCGGCTCGATGGCGAGGCCGAGCTGCTCCGCCACATATTCTTCCACCGCCGGATCGACATTGGCGAAGGTGCCCACCGCGCCCGAGATGGCGCAGGTCGCGATCTCGGCGCGGGCTGCGACCAGCCGGGTGCGGCAGCGGGCGAACTCGGCATAGGCCTGCGCGAGCTTCAGGCCGAAGGTCACGGGCTCGGCATGGATGCCGTGGCTGCGGCCGATGGTGGGGGTGAACTTGTGCTCCTCGGCGCGGGTGCGGATCGCGGCGAGCAGCGCGTCGAGGTCGGCGAGCAGGATGTCGCTCGCCCGGGCAAGCTGCACCGACAGCGTCGTGTCGAGCACGTCAGAGCTGGTCATCCCCTGGTGCATGAAGCGCGCTTCCTCGCCCACCGCTCGCGCGACCCAGTCGAGGAAGGCGATCACGTCGTGCTTGGTCACCGCCTCGATGGCGTCGATCGCTTCGACGTCGATGGCGGGGTTCGTCGCCCACCAGTCCCACAGCGCCTTGGCCGCGCTCTGCGGCACCACGCCGAGATCGGCGAGCTTCTGGGTCGCGTGCGCCTCGATCTCGAACCAGATGCGATACTTCGCTTCCGGCTCCCACAGGGCGGTCATGGCGGGGCGGGCGTAGCGGGGGACCATGTTCGACTCCGGTTCGGCTGTTTGGCCGAGCGCCTAGGCAAGGGGGGGCGTCAAGGCAAGGTCGGCGCAAGGGGAGGCATGGTCGCCACCACCCGCCGCGCGCCCGCCAGCGTCAGGTGATGCGGGTCCCAGTAGTTGAGGATGCCGTCCTGGATGACGAGGCACCGCCCGGCGCGGCACAGGGGCGCGGCAGGATCGACATAGGTGAAGCGCGGATCGCGGGCGGCGAGCGCGCGCAGCGCCGCGTTGATCGCAAGGCCCTGCGCCTTGTCGGCCCCGAAGGCAGTGGGGCAGTCGGCGTTCCAGTAGGCCCGGCAGCGCGGCCAGCCGCCGGTGACCTGCGGCCCGGCAGGCCAGGCGGCGGGCACGTTCCCGATGAGGATGATCCGCGTGCCCTCTGGCAGGCTGTCGGCGATGCGCTGCATACCTGCGGTCAGCCGATGGACGCCTTCTGCTGCGGGGAGCGGTTCGCGGGCGCCCGTGGCGTAGATCTGGCGCGCCCACAGCTGGCTCCAAATCACGGTGCGGATTGCGCGCTGCTTCACCAATCCGACAAGGCGCTCCGGCATCGCCCGGCAGCGCGCGGCGTCGATCTCTTCCCTGGCGTTCGAGACCCCCGGCGCGGCCAGGCAGGACGGCTGGCTGAGCAGCGCGCCCTCGCCGAAGCGCTCGGCGAGCGCCTCGCGATAATGTTCGGCATGGCTGTCGCCGAACAGCACATAGGGGACCGGGCCGGACGGCGGGACATATTCGGGCGCGGGGACGTCCCAGCGCAAGGCGCCGAGCGGCCCGATCTCGGCGGCCGACACCGGGAGCCATGCGCGCAGATGGCCCGCGACGCCCGCCGCCGCCGGAAGGGCAAGCGCAAGGCCGCCGACCGCCAGCAGCATCCTTCGCGATCCCAGCAGCGCCTTGCGCCGCACTGGCTGTTCGATAAGGTGATAGGACAGGGCCCCGAGGCCCACCGATCCGGCCACCAGCGCGAGCGTCGCCAAAATGGGCAGCGGGCCGAACCAGACGTAATGCCCGAGCACCAGCAGCGGCTGGTGCCACAGGTAGGTGCCGAAGCTGACGAGGCCGAGCCACACGAAGGGGCGCCATGCGAGCAACCGCCCGGCGGCGTTGGCGGGCGCGGCGAAGAGAATCACCAGCGCGGTGCCGAGTGTGGGCAGCAGGAACATTGCGCCCGGCGCGGGGGTCTCGGGCCGGATCAGGGCGTAGCCCGCCGCGATCAGCGCGATGCCCGCAAGGCCGGGCGCGCCGCGCGGGGCGGGGCGGCGGGGCAGAAGGGCGCAGGCCGCGCCGATCGCGAACTCCCAAAGCCGCGCCGGCAGCAGGTAGAAGGCGCCCTGCGGCCAGCTTTGCGCCATCCACAGCGCGAGGCCGAAGCTGGCGAGCCCGAGCCCCGCCACCACCGGCAGCATCGCCTGTCGCCGCCACCTGAGGCAGGCGATCAGCACCAGCGGGAAGACGAGGTAGAACTGCTCCTCCACCCCCAGCGTCCAGGTGTGGAGCAGCACCTGCATTCCTTCTTCCGAATCGAAGTAGCCCGTCTCGCGCGCGAACAGCAGGTTGGAGGCGAACAGCGCCGAGGCGGTGAGGCTCTGGGCGAAGGGGCGGAAATCTTCCGGGGTGAGGATCGCCCAGGCGGCGCCGGCCGTCACCCACAGCATCAGCGCCAGCGCCGGCACGATGCGGCGGATGCGCCGTTCGAGGAAGCGCCACTGGCTGAAGCGGCCGGCGGCCATCTCGGCGGCGATGATCCCGGTGATGAGATAGCCCGAGATGACGAAGAACACGTCGACCCCGGTGAAGCCGCCCGGCACGATGCCGAGGCCCGTATGGTGCGCGACGACCCCGCCGACCGCGAGCGCGCGCAGGCCGTCGATCTCGGCGCGGTAGCTCGCGCCGCTCGGGTGTCCGGCGGGCTGGTCCATCAGATCAGGCCCCGGGCCCTCAGACTGGTGTGGCCCTCGCGGCCGATGATGACGTGGTCGTGGACGGTCACGCCCATGTGCCGCCCGGCCTCGGCGATGCGCTGGGTGATCTGGATGTCGGCGCGGCTGGGTTCGGGCGAGCCGGAGGGGTGATTGTGGACGAGGATCATGGCGCTGGCGCCAACGTCCATCGCCCGGCGGATCACCTCGCGCGGGTGGATCGCCGCCTCGTCGATGCTGCCGTCGCCCACATGGTGGTCCTCGATCAGGCGGTTCTTGGTATCGAGGTAGAGCACCCGGACGCGCTCGAAATTGAGGTGCGCCATGTCGGTGGTGAGGTAGTCGATCAGCGCCTGCCAGGAACCGAGCACGGGTTTGCCCATGATCTCAGCTCTCGCCATGCGCCGGGCGGCGGTGGCGACGGCCTTCAAGGCCGCGGCCGAGTTTTCGCCCACGCCCTTGACCCGCTGCAAGGCCTTCGGGTCGGCGTTGAGCACGCCCGCAAGGCTCCCGTATTGCGCGAGCAGCGCCTTGGCGATCGGCTTGGTGTTGCCGCGCGGTATCGCGGCGAAGAGCAGGTATTCGAGCACCTCGTAATCGGCGAGCGCCTCCGCCCCGCCGGTCAGCAGCCGCGCCCGCAGGCGCGCGCGGTGCCCGTCGCCCGCGGCCTTCCCGGGCTCGAAATCGGGCACCGCCCCATCCGAAAAATCGAATTCCTCTTCAGCTTCCGGCAAGGTGCCCCTCCGGAAAAGTGCCGTTTTCCTTGTCCCTCATTGCCTTTGCGCGGCGATGCGCGCAAGGGTCGGAGGATGCCGGTGGCACAGGCTGAGACAGTGGAGGCGCCGGACGGCGACGGGCTGGACGCGCCCCGGCGGCGGCGCTGGCCGCGCCGCATCGGGCTCGGCCTTGCCGCAGCGGTGCTGGTGGCGGGCGGCGGCGCGTGGCTGAGCCGCGAGCGAATCGCCCGCGACGTGATCGACGATTACCTCGCCGCGCGCGGCGTGCCCGCGACCTATCGCATCGTCAGCCTCTCGCCCGATCGGCAGGTGGTCGACAACCTCGTCGTGGGCGACCCGGCGCGGCCCGATCTCACCGTCCGGCGCATGGTGATCGACATGGGCTTCGGCTGGAGCGGCCCGGCGGTGCGTCGCGTCAGCCTCAAGGGCGTGCGCCTCTTCGCCACCCAGCGCGGCGGGCGGTTCAGCCTCGGCGCGCTCGATCCGCTGGTGTTCACCGGCAGCAAGGAGCCCGCGGCGCTCCCCGCCATCGCCGTCACCCTCAGTGACGCGCGCGCCCTCGTCGCAAGCGACTTCGGGCGGATCGGGGTGAGCCTCGAGGGAAGCGGGCGGCTCGATGACGGCTTTGCCGGAACGCTCGCGGCGAGCGCGCCGGGGCTGGGCACCGCCGGTTGCCGCACCGAGCGGGCGACGCTCTATGGCGAGCTCACCACCAAGGGCGGCGCGCCCACGCTCGACGGCCCATTGCGGCTCGCGGGCCTTGCCTGCGGCGGCGCGCGGCTTGCGCGGGCGGATATCGGCACCCGCGCGCGCCTCGCCCCCGATCTGGCGGCGGCGCGGGCCGATTTCAGGGTGGACGCCGGGGGCGCCGGGATGGCCGACGTCACCGCCGCCGGGCTCGGTGGGACGGCGCGGGTGGACTGGTCGCAGGGGCGCATCGCGGTGGGCCACGATCTCGCGCTGACCGGGATCGCCAGCCCGCAGGGCCGCCTCGCCCGGCTTGCCGCCGAGGGCAGCTGGCGCGGCGCGGCGGACGGGGCGAGCGGGCAGTGGGAAGGGCAGCTCGAGGGCACGGGCCTCACGCCTGCACCGGGTCTTGCCGCAAGCCTTGCCGAGGCCCAGCGCTCGCTCGAGGGCACGCTTCTCGCCCCGCTCCTCGGCAAGGTCCGCATGGGCCTCGCCCGCGCGCTTGACGGCGGCACCCTGAGGACCGAGGCGGTGGTGCGCCACAAGGGTGGGGAGGCGACCCTGACGCTCCCCGAGGCCAGCCTCGCCGCCCGCTCGGGCACCCGCGTCCTCGCCCTCTCGCGCGCCGGAGCGCGGATCGGCGCGAAGGGCGTGAGCGGGCTTGGCGGCAACCTGCTGGCCGGCGGGGAGGGGCTCCCCAGCCTCAACGGGCGGATCGAACAGAGGCAGGGCGGCGGCTGGACGGCACGCTTCGCGATGGCGGATTACGCCGCAGGCAGCAGCCGCCTCGCCGTGCCGCGCCTGGCGGTCGAGAGCGCGACGGACGGAAGCCTCTCCTTCGCCGGGCTGGTCACGGCCAGCGGCCCGCTGCCGGGCGGGGCGGTGAGTGACCTGACCGTGCCGATCGAGGGGCGTTACGCCCCGGCAAGCGGTCTTGCCGTGGGCACGCGCTGCACCCCTTTGCGCTTCGCCAGCCTCAAGCTCTCGGGCCTCGCGCTCGGCAGCCAGAGCATCACCCTGTGCCCCGAGGGCGGCGCCCCGATCCTCGCCTGGCGCGGCAGCCTGCGCCTTGCCGCTCGCACCGGGGCGCTGAACCTCGCCGGAAAGCTCGGCGAGAGCCCGGCGACCCTTGCCGCCGGCAGCGTCATGCTGCGCTATCCGCAGCCCTTCACGATCGCCAATCTCGCCGCCCGGATCGGCACCGGCGACAGCGAAGTCCGCCTTGCCGCCGCGAGCCTCACCGGGAGCCTCTCGGGCACACCCGGCGGCGAGGTCGCCGGCGGCACGGCAAGGCTCGCCGCCGTGCCCTTGGATCTCGATGCGATCGCCGGACGCTGGGCCTATGCAGACGGGGCGATCACGCTCGCCGATGCCGCCTTCACGCTCTCCGACCGTCCTGCCGATGGCGGCCCGGCGCGCTTCGTCCCGATGGCGGGGCGGGCAGGGCGCCTGACCCTTGAAGGCAACCGTATCGCCGCCGACGCGCGCATCGATCACCCGGCGAGCGGGCGGCAGGTCCTTGCCGTCGAGGTCGAGCACGATCTCGGGACCGCGGCGGGCAACGCGCGGCTGACCGTCCCTGCGCTCGTCTTCGACAAGGGGTTGCAGCCCGACGATCTCACCCCGCTTGCCAAGGGCGTGATCGCGCTTGCCAAGGGGACGATCATCGGCACCGGGCGGGTCGACTGGCGTGACGGCGTGGTGACGAGCGGGGGCACCTTCACCACGCAGGGCCTCGATTTCGCTGCCGCCTTCGGCCCGGTCCGGGGCCTCGCCGGCGCGGTCACCTTCACCGATCTCCTCAGCCTCACCACCGCGCCCGATCAGATGCTGACCATCGCCGCGATCAACCCCGGCATCGAGGCGCTGGGCGGGCGCGTGCAGTTCGAGCTCGCCGATGCGACCCGCCTGACGCTCGAGGACGCGCGCTTCCCCTTTATGGGCGGCACGCTGGTGATGCGCCCGCTCACAATGGAGCTCGGCGCGGCGGAGGAACGGCGCTACGTCTTCGAGATCACAGGGCTCGATGCGGCCAAGTTCGTCGCGCAGATGGAGCTCGGCAACATCAGCGCCACCGGCATCTTCGACGGCAGCGTGCCGATCGTCTTCGATGCGGCAGGCAACGGACGGATCGAGGGCGGGGTCTTGCTCTCGCGCGAAGGCGGGGGCAATGTCTCCTATCTCGGCGAGCTCAGCTACGAGAACCTCGGCGCGATGGGCAATTACGCCTTTTCGGCGCTGCGCTCGCTCGACTACCGGCAGATGAGCGTCGCGCTCGATGGCGCACTGGCGGGCGAGATCATCACCAGCTTCAATTTCGACGGGGTGCGCCAGGGGGCCGGCGCGAGCCGCAATTTCATCACCCGGCGGCTGGCGAAGCTGCCGATCCAGTTCCGCATCATTGTCCGCTCGCAGACCTTCACCCAGCTGGCGATCATCGCGCGTGGCTATTCGGATCCCACCGCCTGGGGCAACCCCTTCGACCGGGGGCTGCTCAGTATCGAGGGCGGCCGGATCATCCGCGGGCCCCGCCGCGAGGGGCCGCCCGTCACCGTGACGCCGGTGCAAAAGCGCGTCACGCCCGTTCAACCTCCAGAAAGCGAACCTCAGCCATGATGATCCCGAATTTGACCTCTCGCCCCGGCGGTGCCACCCCTCAATGCGGGCGACGGCGGGGAAGGGGACGCGTGATGAAGGGGTTGGTTGCCGTGGCCGGGCTGGCGGCGTTGTGCGGAGGGTGCATCAACATCACCGCGCCCGACAAGCCGATCGTCATCCAGCTCGACATCAACGTCCGCGCCGAGGTGCTCTATGCCCTCGCCGAGGACGCGGCCAACACCATCGACCAGAACCGCGACATCTTCTGATGCCGGGTTCGTCAGGGAGTAGAACGATGCGCAGTCCTCTTCACATGACGCTCGCCGCGCTGGGCGGGGCCGCCGTCCTGGCGGCGCCGGCGCTCGCGCAGGATCGCAACCCCACCTATGCCAAGGCGCGTGCCCAGGGCGAGGTGGGCGAGCAGCCCGACGGCTATCTCGGGATTGTCGGCGCGGCGGACGATACCCTGCGCGGTGTCGTCGACGACATCAACATCAAGCGGCGCGCGGTCTATATCGACGGCGCGCAGAAGAACGCCGCCACGCTCGAGGCCTATGCCTTCGCGGCCGGGTGCACCGCGATCCGGCGGACCGTGCCGGGCGAGAAGTATCGCGCGCCGGACGGTTCGTGGCAGACCCGCACCAATGACGCTCCGGTGCTCGATCCGCGCTGCCCGAAAGGCTGAGGGCGCGCGCGGGGTGCCCGCGCGGCTTATTTCGCACTTGCGGCATATCGTGTCCCCTCACGGTTGACACAATTCTGCCCCCCTTCTAAGGGGGCGGCGCCCTCGGCGGGCAGCTTGTTGGATGTGCCGTGTTCTTGCATTCTGGGAGCATGGCATGAGCGACGAGAAACCCGCCCGAGAACCCATTCAAGAGGATGCGCGGATCGACGCGCTCGAAGCGCGGCTCAGGGCCGCACGCGAGCGCGAAGAGGAGCGCAACCGGCGATTGGTCAAGGGCGTCGATGCGAACTATCGCAGCGGCGACCGGGTCCTCGCCAACCTGTTGGGCGGGATCGTCGGCGGCCTGGTGATCGGCTTTGCGATTGACGCATTGCTCGGCATCGCGCCCTGGGGTCTGCTGGCCGGACTGTTCCTCGGAACGGGCTCGGCCTTCAGAAGCATCATCCTGAGCGCGAAGGCGCGTCCCGCAGAGCCGGACCAGGGGCCCGATAGCGACGTCTAGACCCCCGCCAGGGTCGGCCTAGACCCCCGCTACACCCCCTCCACACCCGGCTTGAGGGCGTGTTTCACGTGAAACATCTGGGGTTTTTCCGATCGTGGCAGCCGAAGGCAAGGTCGATCCGATGAAGCAGTTCACCATCCACCCGGTCGCCGGGGCGGATTGGCAGCTGGCCGACGGGGTGGGCATCGCATTCACCAACTCCGCGCTGTGGATGGCGATCACCGCCGTCTTGGTATGGGTGTTCGTCGCGGGCGGCATGAAGCGCGCGCTGGTGCCGGGCCGGTGGCAGATGGCGGTGGAGACCATGACGGGCTTCATCGACAACCTGCTCGAGGCCAACGTGGGCAAGGCCGGGCGCAAGTATGTGCCTTACATCTTTACGCTTTTCATGTTCATCCTGGTCGGCAACCTGCTCGGCCTGGTGCCCCTGGGGCTGATCCCGGGCGTCCATGCCTTCACCTTCACGAGCCACTTCACCGCGACCGGCGTGCTCGCGATCCTGAGCTTCTCGATCGTCCTGATCGTCGGCTTCTGGAAGCACGGGCTGCACTTCTTCTCGCTGTTCTGGCCCGCCAACACCCCGATTTTCCTCGCACTTCCGATCAGCCTGATCGAACTCGTGTCCTTCATGGTCCGCCCCTTCAGCCTCGCTTTGCGCCTGTTCGTGGCGATGATGGCCGGCCACGTGCTCCTGAAGGTGCTGGCGAGCTTCGTCATCGCCGGCGGCAATGGCGGGCTCGGCATCGGCGTCGCGGTCGGCGTACCGAGCTTCATCCTGATGGTCGCGATCAGCGCGCTCGAGATCCTCGTCGCCGGCATCCAGGCCTACGTCTTCGCGCTGTTGACCTCGCTCTACATCAACGACGCGGAAAACCTTCACTGAGAGCCTTGAGCGGCTTTCTTCACTACCCTCGACAACAACCAGAATTTCAACGGAGTTTAAGTCATGGACGCTACTGCTGCAGCTCTTCTCGGTGCCGGTCTCGCGGCGATCGGCGCGGGCCTTGCCGCGCTCGGCGTGGGCAACGTCTTCGCCTCGTTCCTCGAAGGCGCGCTGCGCAATCCGGGTGCTGCCGACGGCCAGCAGGGCCGCCTGTTCATCGGCTTCGCGGCCGCCGAACTTCTCGGCCTGCTCGCCTTCGTCATCGCCGTCCTGCTGATCTTCCGCTAAGATCCGCCACATTGCCGCGCCGGGACCGGGGATGCGTCCCCGTGCCCGGCGCGGCGAAGTCCTCGGCGCTGCCCGCTAAAGGTCCCTCATGCCTCAGATCGCACAACTCTCGGAAACGCTGACGAGCCAGGTGTTCTGGCTGCTGGTGTTCTTCGGCCTCACCTTCGTGGTCGTCGGCCTCGGCATGGTGCCGAAGATCCTCGGCACGGTGGAGATGCGTGACAACCAGATCGCCGGCGACCTCGCCGCCGCCCAGGCCGCCCGCGACGCCGCGACGGCCGAGGAAGAGGCGTGGCGGACCCGCGAGAACGCCAACCGCGCTGCAGCCCAGGCGGTGATCGGCGAGGCCAAGGCGAAGGCGGCCGCCGCCAACGCGGCCAAGCTTGCCGAGACCCAGGCCCGTCTCGACGCCCGGCTCGCCGAGGCAGAAGCCGCCATCGACGCCGCCCGTAGCAGCGCCATGGCCGAGATCGAAGGCGTCGCCGCCGACGCCGCGCGCGACATCGTGGCCCGGGTCGCGGGTGCCCATGTCGAACCTGCCGCTGCCGAGGCTGCGGTCAAGGAGGTAATGGCCCATGTCTGACATCCTGATGCTGCTCGCCGCCGCCGGCGCCGAGGCGCACCATGCCGAGCCGAGCGTGTTGGGGGTCGATTCCTACCAGTGGGTCGCGCTCGCGATGACCGTGCTGCTCGGTGTCTTCCTGTGGAAGAAGGTTCCCGGGGTGATTACCGGCGGGCTCGACGGCCGGATCGCCGCGATCCGCACTGCGCTCGACGAGGCCAAGACCCTGCGCGCCGAGGCCGAGGCCCTGCGCGCCGAATATGCCGCCAAGATTGCATCGGCCGAGAAGGATGCCGAGGCGATGCTGGCGGGCGCGCGTGAGGAGGCAGACGCCATCCTCGCCCGCGCAGAGGCCGACAGCGAAGTGATGGTCGCCCGCCGCCAGCGCATGGCCGAGGACAAGATCGCCGCCGCCGAGCGCGCTGCGGTCGCCGAGGTCAAGGCCCGCGCGGTCACCGCTGCCGCTGCTGCATCGCGCAAGCTGATCGCTCAGGCGCATGACGGTGCGGCCGACCGCAGGCTCGCCGACGAGGTGATCGCCTCGCTCTGAGCGACACGAAGCCTGCATATGGAAAAGGGGGCGGTCCGGCGGGGCCGCCCTTTTTCGTTGCGCGCTCTGCCGGTCGCGGCGAGCGGGCGTGCCGCCGGACGCGATGAAACAATTGCGGTTTGCCCAAGCTTCTTCTTCCTTTGACGAAGGAGATGCCCGTGACCCTCACCGCCTGCGCCATTAATTGCTCGCTCGCATCTTCGGGCAAGCGCGAAAGCTCGACCGACGCGATGATCGCAGTGCTGCGCGAAGCCTTCGCGGAGCATGACGTGACGGTGGGCGAACCGATCCGCATCGCCGATCACGACGTGAAGCCCGGCGTCACCTCGGACGAGGGGGAGGGCGATGCATGGCCCAGAATCCGCGAGCAGATCCTCGCCGCCGACATTCTTGTCTTCGGCACGCCGATCTGGCTGGGCCAGGCCTCGTCCGTCGCCCGGCGGGTGCTCGAACGGATGGACGCCTTCCTATCCGAGACCGACGATAGGGGCCGGATGCCGAGCTACGGCAAGGTCGCGGTGGCGGCGATCGTCGGCAACGAGGACGGCGCGCACTGGGCAAGTTCGCAGCTGTTCCAGTCGCTGAACGATACGGGCTGGACGATCCCGGCAGCGGCGGCCTGCTACTGGGTCGGCGAGGCGATGGGGAGCACCGATTTCAAGGATCTCGCCAAGACTCCCGACAAGGTGCAGGAGACGGCGAAGATGGTGGCGAGCAACGCTGCGCACCTCGCCCGGTTGCTCAAGGACGCGCCCTATCCGGGCTGAAACACGACTTTTCCGACGAGTTCGCGCCGCGCCATCGCCTCGAACCCCTCGCGCCAGCGGGCGAGGGGGAGGATGCGGTCTATCGCGGGGGTGATGCGGCCTTCTTCCGCGAGTTTCGCGATGGCGCTCTGGATCGCTCGGCCTCGTTCGGGGAAGCGGCGGGCATATTCGCCGGCACGCAGGCCGAGGATGCTGAAGCCCTTGATGAGCGGGACATTGGTCGGGATGTCGGCAATCCGGCCCGAGGTGAAGCCGACCACCACCAGCTTGCCGCCGAAGGCGACGCAGCGGGTGGATTCGTCGAAGACGTCGCCGCCAACGGGATCGAAAACGATGTCGGCGAGGCGGCCGCCGGTGAGCTCCGCGACCCGGTCGCGGAAGCGCCCCTCGGCGACGAGCACCGCTTCGGGGCGCGCAAGGGCGGCGATCCGCCCCGCCTTCGCGGGCGAACCGGTTGTGGCGATCACCCGCGCGCCCAATGCGCGGGTAAGATCGCAGGCGGCCAAGCCCACGCCGCCGCTCGCGCCGTGGACGAGCACCCAGTCGCCCTCCTGCATCTGCGCTTGCTCGACGAGTCCCGTAAACGCGGTCGCATAGGTTGCGCCCAGTGCTGCGGCTGCGGGAAAGTCCATGCCGCGCGGCATGAGCGAGAGCTTGCCTGCGGGAATGCAGGCAAGCTCGGCGAAGGCGCCCGTCTTGTTGCTGCCCATCACCCGGTCGCCGGGGGCAAAGCCGCTGGCGGGATCGGCTTCGATCACCTCGCCCGCGAATTCGAGGCCGCTCGTGAAGGGGACCTCCGGCTTAAACTGGTATCCGCCGCGGGTCATCAGCAGGTCGGGAAAGTTGAGCGACGCCGCGCGCACCCGCACCAGCACCTCTTCCGGTGCGCGGTCAGGCGGCGGCACGTCGGCGAGCGTGAGGCCCGACAGGTCGTCGGACAGGCGATCGACCCTGAGGGCCTGCATTACCCTAGAAGTTGTCCTTGGCCGCCCGCAGCGCCGCGAAAGTCTCGTGCGGAGCGCTGCCGCCCCAGCGTTCCATGATGGCCGGATCGTCGGCCCGGAGGAAGGGGTTGGTGGCGAGCTCGCGGCGCAGCGTCGTCGGGACGGTCGGCTCTTGCCTGCCGCGCTTGTCGGCAATCTCGTCGGCATAATCCTGGAGCGCGACGTTGTCGGGATCGGCATGGAGCGCGAACTTCGCGTTCGAGGCGGTGTATTCGTGCGCGCAGTATAGGAGCGTCTCGGCCGGCAAGGCCTTGATGCGCGACAGGCTCGCCCAGAACTGCTTGGGTTCGCCCTCGAACATTCGCCCACATCCCAGCGCGAAGACCGAATCGCCGACAAAGGCGATGCCGTTCTCGGCGAAGTGGAAGGCGATGTGGCCGTTGGTGTGGCCCGAGACGTCGATCACGCGCGCGCGCACCTTGCCGACGGTGACGACATCGCCGTGGGCGACGATGCGGTCGACCGGGAACCTGCCCTCGACCTCGGCGGGGCCGAGGATCGTGCAGCCGGTCTCCTTCTGGATCAGCGCGTTGCCGCCGGCGTGATCGGGGTGCCAGTGGGTGTTCCAGATCTGGGTGATGCGCCAGCCCTTGAGCTCGGCCTCGGCGAGGTAGGCCCTTCCGTCGGGCGTGTCGATCGCGACGGTTTCATGGCTTTCGGTGTCGTGGACGAGAAAGCCGTAGTTGTCGCTGAGACAGGGGAACTGGTGAACATGGATCATGCGCCAACCCTACAGGGGGTGCAGGCAAAGGAAAAGACCCGCCTGCTCGGGTGAGCGGGCGGGCCTTTCCGGATGTCGATGAGACCCGCCGGCAAGCCGGCGGGCCCCACGAAATCAGTCGTCCTTGCGCTTGAGCGCTTCGCCCAGGATGTCGCCGAGCGAGGCACCCGAATCCGACGAGCCGAACTGCGCCACGGCTTCCTTCTCTTCGGCGATCTGACGCGCCTTGATCGAGAAGTTCGGCTTCTTCGAACGGTCGAAGCCGATCACCATCGCATCGACCTTGCTGCCGACCTGGAAGCGGTCCGGACGCTGCTCGTCGCGGTCGCGGCCGAGGTCCGAACGCTTGATGAAGCCGGTCGCGCCGTCTTCGCCGACCTGCACTTCGAGGCCGCCGTCGCGCACTTCCAGCACGGTGACGGTGACGGTCTGGTTCTTGCGCAGCGAGCCGGCGGTCGAGGCGCCTTCAGCCGAGGGCGCGCCCTTCTCGAGCTGCTTCATGCCGAGGCTGATGCGCTCCTTCTCGACATCGACGTCAAGCACGACGGCCTGCACCATCTCGCCCTTGCGGTGCAGCGCCAGCGCGTCCTCGCCCGAAATGCCCCAGGCGATGTCCGACATGTGGACCATGCCGTCGACGTCGCCGTCGAGGCCCACGAACAGGCCGAATTCGGTCGCGTTCTTGACTTCGCCCTCGACGACCGAGCCCACCGGATGCTTCTCGGCGAACTCGTCCCACGGGTTGCGCTGGGCCTGCTTGAGGCCGAGGCTGATGCGGCGCTTGTCGCTGTCGACCTCGAGCACCATCACTTCGACTTCCTGCGAAGTCGAGACGATCTTGCCGGGGTGGACGTTCTTCTTGGTCCAGCTCATCTCCGAGACGTGGACGAGGCCCTCGATGCCCGGCTCCAGCTCAACGAAGGCGCCGTATTCGGTGATGTTGGTGACCTGGCCCGACAGCTTCATGCCGACCGGATACTTGGCCGAGACACCGTCCCACGGATCGCTCTCGAGCTGCTTCATGCCGAGGCTGATGCGCTGCGTTTCGGCGTTGATGCGCACGATCTGCACGGTCACGGTGTCGCCGATGGCGATCACTTCGCTCGGGTGGTTGACGCGCTTGTAGCTCATGTCGGTGACGTGCAGCAGGCCGTCGATGCCGCCGAGATCCACGAAGGCGCCGTAGTCAGTGATGTTCTTGACCACGCCGTCGATGATCTGGCCTTCGACCAGATCGTTGATGAGTTCGCTGCGCTGTTCGGCGCGGGTCTCTTCAAGGACGGCACGACGCGAGACAACGATATTGCCGCGGCGGCGGTCCATCTTGAGGATCTGGAAAGGCTGCGGCACGTCCATCAGCGGAGTGACATCGCGAACCGGGCGGATGTCGACCTGCGAGCCGGGGAGGAAGGCCACGGCGCCGTCGAGATCGACGGTGAAGCCGCCCTTGACGCGGCCGAAGATGCGGCCTTCGACGCGCTTGCCTTCGCCGAATTCGCTTTCCAGCTTGTCCCAGGCGGCTTCGCGGCGGGCACGGTCACGGCTGAGCATGGCTTCGCCGTCGGCGTTCTCGACACGGTCGACATAGACTTCGACTTCGCCGCCGACGGTCAGGCCGTGGTCGTCCTCGCCGCGCGAGAATTCCTTCAAGGAGATGCGGCCTTCGCTCTTGAGGCCGACGTCGATCACGGCAAAGCCATTCTCGATCGCGGTGACGGTGCCCTTGACGACGCGGCCTTCGAAGCCTTCGTCGCCGGCGCCGCCGAGCTGTTCGTTGAGAAGCGCTTCAAAGTCAGCGCGGGTGGGCATCTGGGTTGCCATAAGGTCAGCAGGTCCTGTTTCGTTGTGCTACCGGCCACCGGTTTTTCCGGGGTCTTTTGCCGCTTCCCAGGCACCATTGCCGGGGCTGGCGGGGCAAGAGGCAGACTTCCCCGCGCGGCCCCATGCCGGCGCGAGGGTTCCTTCAACCTTCAGGGATTGCGAGAACGGCCGCGCGCCTAGGGGAAAGTGGAGGCGAAGGCAAGAATTTTCGCCCGGCGCTCACCGGCAGTCAAAGGGCGACGGGCACTAAGTCGATGTAAAGCAATGGCGGCTACCCTGGAATCGGAAACGAGGAGGCTGTCCTGGTGCGTCACGTGCTGATCCCCATCATCCTTGCTGCTCTGTCACTGGCGGGCTGCAACGAAGCCGATGTCTATCCGCTGTCGGTCGATGCGACAAAGAACAGGCTGTCCGACAAGGCCGCCACATACTTCTACAAGGACAACAAGATCCTCATGCGTTTCGAGCGGGGGGCGGGCCATTCGGTCGCGGTTAAGCTGCGCGGCAAGCTGTGGATGGCGGAGTGCACCATCCTGCTCGAGCCGGTGGACGAGACCAGCACGCGGCTGGTTCCGGATTGTGGCAAGTCCGACAACGAGTACCAGCAGAAGGGGCGCGACGCCAAGAAGCCTCTTATCATGGAAAAGGCGAGGGAAATCCTTTCCAGCACGCCGTTCTGACGCAAGCGGGTCAGGCCCCGGGCGGCGTCGGCGGCGCAGACAGCCGCGCACCCACCGCCTCGATCGCGGCTGCGATCGCCTCTTCGCGGCCAAGCGTGGTGGTGTCGAGCACCAGCGCTCCCGGGGCTGCCATCAGGGGGGCGTCGGCGCGGTTCATGTCCCGGTCGTCGCGTGCTGCGATGTCGCGCTCCATCGCGGCGAGATCGACAGCAATCCCGCGCGCGGACATCTCCAGCCAGCGGCGGTGTGCGCGCTCGGCAACGCTCGCGGTGACGAACAGCTTCACCTGCGCCTCGGGCGCGATGACGGTGCCGATGTCGCGCCCGTCGAGCACCGCGCCGCCTGGCTGGAGGGCGAAGGCGCGCTGACGGTCGTAGAGGGCGCGGCGCACCGCAGGATGCACCGAGACGCGGCTCGCCAAACTGCCCGCCGCCTCGGAGCGTAGGGTCTCCTCCTTGAGCAGCGCATCGGGGAAGGTGCAGGCCGCCAGAGCATCCGCAGGGTCGTCCGGGTCGCCGCCGTGCAGCGCCACCTGCCGCCCGACCGCGCGGTAAAGCAGCCCGGTGTCGAGATGCGGGAGGCCGAAATGGGCCGCCAGCGCCTTGGCGATGGTGCCTTTGCCGCTCGCGGTCGGGCCGTCGACGGCGACGATCATTCGGCCACCTCACCTGCGTCCTTGCGGGAGAGCCACGCGCGCGCTAGGCCGACCAGTGCGATCGCGGCCCAGAAGAATTCGAGCACGAGGCTCGCCCAGTTGGTGTGGTAGACGAGCGAGACCGTCAGCAGCGCGGCGCCCATGAAGTTGGTGCCGTGGAGCACGAAGGGGTTGGTCGCCTTGGCGAGCGTCAGGTAGGCGTAAGCGCCGATGATGCAGGCAGTGCCCGCAAAGCCGACGAGGCTCGGCCAGTCGAGCGGGACCGTCACGCGCTCGCCTCGCCGAGAAGGCTCGTGAAGGTCGGGAAGCTGGTGGCGATCGGGGCGATATCGTCGATTTCCACACCGCCGGTGCTGGCGAGCCCTGCGATGGCCATGCTCATCGCGATGCGATGATCGAGCAACGAGCGGACCGCCGCCTCGGTGCTGCCGCGCAGGGGCTCGCCGCCGGTGCCATGGATGGTGAGGCCGTCCTCGTGCTCTTCGACCTGCGCGCCCACGCTGGCGAGCGCGGCGGCCATCGCCGCGAGGCGGTCGCTTTCCTTGACGCGTAGTTCCTCGAGCCCGCTGGTGCGGGTGGTGCCCGATGCGAGCGCGGCGGCGACGAAGAGCACCGGGAACTCGTCGATCATCGCCGGGACGATGGCCGGATCGACCGCGATTCCCGTGAGCGGGGCGTGGCGCACGCGCAGGTCCGCGACCGGCTCGCCGCCGATCTCGCGAGGGCTGATCTCCTCGATATCCGCGCCCATCTGGCGCAGCACCGCAAGGAGCCCCGCGCGGGTCGGGTTGAGGCCGACGTTGAGGATGGTGAGGTCGCTTCCCGGAACGATGCTTGCCGCGACCATGAAGAAGGCGGCAGACGAGGGATCGCCGGGGACGGTCACGTCCATGGGCTTCAGGTCAGCCTCGCCGTGGATGGCGATCACCGTCTCGCCGTTCTCCTCGCCCACCTCGAGCCTCGCCCCGAAGCCCTTCAGCATCCGCTCGGTGTGGTCGCGGGTGGGGACGGGTTCGATCACGCGGGTGATGCCGGGGGTGTTCAGCCCTGCCAGCAGCACCGCGCTCTTGACCTGCGCGCTCGCGACCGGAAGGCGGTAGGTGATCGGCACGGCTGGACTGGCGCCGCGCAGCATCAGCGGGAGGGTGCCGCCGGACGAAGCCTCGATGCTGGCTCCCATGTGCGAGAGCGGATCGATCACCCGCTTCATCGGCCGGCCCGAAAGGCTCGCATCGCCCACGAAGGTTGCGCTGATCGCATGGCTTGCTACCAGCCCCATCAGCAGCCGGGTCGAGGTGCCCGAATTGCCCATCTCGAGCGCTTGGCGCGGCTGGAGCAGGCTGCCCACGCCCACCCCGTCGACCACCCAGTTGCCATCGCCCTCGCGCGCAATCTGCGCCCCGAACTGGCGCATCGCCGCTGCCGTCGCCAGCACGTCCTCGCCCTCCAGCAGGCCGCTGATCCGGCTGCGCCCCATGGCGAGCCCTGCGAACATCAGCGCGCGGTGGCTGATCGATTTGTCGCCGGGCACTCGGATCGCGCCCTTCATCGGGCCCATCGGCAGGAAGCGGTGGCTCGTCATAAGGCGGCGGTCTTTGACAGCGCCCCGCGCTTCTGGCAAGGCGCGCCGCGCTGGTGGGCCGGTCCCCTTGAATCGGGGCTTGCCGGAACCCACAACTTGCGTGCAATCCCGCGAAATCGCGAGCCCGCGCTTCGCCCGCCCTGCATCGGGGCGGCTTATTTGAGGAATACAGATGGCAAAGCCCGAATGGGGTACCAAGCGTACCTGCCCCAAGTGCGGTGAACGCTTCTATGATCTGGGCAAGGATGACCCGGTCACCTGCATCGAATGCGGCGAGACCTGGAACCCCGAGCCCGTGCTCAAGTCCAAGCAACCGATCCCCTTCGAGGAGGTCGAGAAGAAGGTCGATGTCGATGCCGATGCCGATCTCGGCGGTGACGATGATCTGGAGGATATCGAGGACATCGACGAGGACGGCGATTCGCCCGATAACGATGTCGACCTCGGCGGTGACGACGATCTTGGCGTCTCGACCGGCAGCGGCGACGATGACGAGGACGAAAGCTGATTTTTCGCTTGCAAGGGGGAGGTGGTCCTTATAATGGCCGCCTCCCGCGAACAGGGCGCCTTGGCCCGGTTCGCATGATGACTGGCTCGGGGCCTTAGCTCAGCTGGGAGAGCGCAACACTGGCAGTGTTGAGGTCAGCGGTTCGATCCCGCTAGGCTCCACCAGTCACCATCGATCAAAGTCGGGAAGTCCGACCCCCAGAGGGGCGCTTTTCGCAACGCTGGCCGACGAGGTTTCGTCCGCCGGCGTTTTTCGCATGATGCGCACGCGGCCAGCGGCGCGAGGAGAAGTGAGCGATGTTCGACACGCTGTCAGATCGGCTTGGCGGGGTCTTTGACCGCCTCAAGGGCCGCGGCGCGCTGCGCGAGCAGGACGTGCGCGATGCCATGCGCGAGGTCCGCATTGCGCTCCTCGAAGCCGACGTCGCGCTCCCCGTCGCCCGCCGCTTCATCGATGCCGTCACCGAAAAGGCCGTGGGGCAGGATGTCCTGAAGTCGGTCACCCCCGGCCAGATGGTCATCAAGATCGTCCATGACGAGCTGGTCGAAACGCTGGGCGGCATGGAGGTCGAAGGCCTCAAGCTCGATGCGCGGCCGCCGGTGGTGATCATGATGGTCGGCCTTCAGGGTTCGGGCAAGACGACCACCACCGCCAAGCTCGCCAAGCTGATCCGCGAACGCCATGGCAAGAAGGCGCTGATGGCCTCGCTCGACGTGAACCGTCCGGCGGCGCAGGAGCAGCTCGCGGTGCTCGGCACGCAGGTCGACGTCGCCACCCTTCCGATCGTTCCCGGCCAGCAGCCGGTCGACATCGCGCGCCGTGCGATGGAGTCCGCGCGGCTCCAGAACTTCGATGTGTTGCTGCTCGACACCGCGGGCCGCCTGCACGTCGACGATGCGCTGATGGCCGAGATGAAGGCCGTCGCGAGCGTCTCGGCGCCCAACGAGGTGCTGCTGGTGGTCGATTCGCTCACCGGTCAGGACGCGGTCAACGTCGCCCAGTCCTTCAGCGGCGAGGTGCCGCTCACCGGCGTGGTGCTGACCCGCATGGACGGCGACGCCCGCGGCGGCGCGGCGCTCTCGATGCGTGCCGTGACGGGCAAGCCGATCAAGTTCGCGGGAACAGGCGAGAAGCTCGACGCGATCGAGCCCTTCCGCCCGGGTTCCGTCGCCGACCGCATCCTCGGCATGGGCGACGTCGTCAGCCTGGTCGAGCGCGCGGCGGCGACGATCAAGGAGGAAGAGGCCGAAAAGCTCGCCCGCAACCTCGAAAAGGGCAAGTTCGACCTCGATGATCTTGCGATGCAGCTCAGGCAGATGCGCAACATGGGCGGCCTCGGGATGCTCGCCGGCATGATGCCGGGGATGAAGAAGGCCAAGCAGGCCATGCAGGCGAGCGGCATGGACGACAAGGTGCTGGTCCACATGGAAGCGATCATCTCCTCGATGACCGCCAAGGAACGCGCCAACCCCGATCTGATGAACGCCAAGCGCAAGAAGCGCGTCGCGGCGGGCAGCGGCACCGATGTGCAGACCGTGAACAAGGTGCTCAAGATGCACCAGGAAATGGCTCGAGCGATGAAGCAGATCAAGAAGATGGGCGGCCTCAAGGGCCTCGCTGCGATGTTCGGCGGCGGCATGGGCGGCGGCGGCCCGATGGGCGGCCTCGGCGGTTCTCCGTCAGGCGGTCTGCCGGGTCTCGGCGGCCCCGGACCAATGAGCGGTCTGCCCGGGCTCGGCGGGCCTCCGCGGTTCAAGAAATAGTTTCAAGTCAGTCAGTTCAGTCCAAAAGTTCAATCTTCTCGAAAGGTAACTACTCATGTCGATTTCCATCCGGCTCTCGCGCGGCGGTGCCAAGAAGCGTCCTTATTACCGCATCGTCGTCGCCAACAGCCGCAGCCCGCGCGACGGCAAGTATCTCGAGCAGATCGGCACCTACAACCCGCTGCTCGCCAAGGATTCGCCGGAGCGCGTGAAGCTGGTCGAAGACCGCGCCCGCTACTGGCTCGGCGTCGGCGCGCAGCCGACCGACCGCGTCGCCCGCTTCCTCGATGCCGCCGGCATCAAGGAGCGTGCCGCGCGCAACAACCCCAAGAAGGGCGAACCGGGCGAGAAGGCCAAGGAGCGCGCCGAAGAGCGTGCCGCCAAGATCGCCGAGGCCGAGGAAGCCGCGCGCGCTGCCGAGGAAGAGGCCAAGGCCGCTGCCGCCGCTCCGGCTCCGGCCGAAGAGGAAGCGCCGGGCGCTGACGAAGCTGCCGCGGAAGTCACTGAAGAGCAGGCCGAAGGCTGATCACGCGTGCCTCCCTCCGTTCGTCCTGAGACTGCCGAAGGACTGTTCTTCCTTTTGGTTGGCGTGCCGGAAGAAGTGCAGGGCTGCGACAAGCTCAGCCCGAACGGCGGTGGCGCATGAATTCCAAGCCCGTCACCCTTGCCGCCATCGTAGGCGCTCACGGGGTGGCGGGCGAGGTGCGCCTGAAGCTCTTCGGCGAAGGCGTCGCGACGCTTGCGCACCACAAGAGCTTCAATGATGGCGCTCTCACCCTCCTCAAGCTGCGCGAGGACGGCAAAGGCGGGGCGATCGCCCGCCTTGCCCAAAGCACCTCGCGCGCCGATGCCGAGAAGCTGCGCGGCACCGTTCTCACCGTCCCGCGCGAGGCCCTGCCGCCGCTGGCGGAGGGCGAGTTCTACCATGCCGACCTGATCGGCCTGCCGGTCGTCACCGACACGGGCGATACTGTCGGCACGGTTACTGCGATCGAGAATTTCGGCGCAACCGATCTCGTCGAGATCGCCCGCGATCCGGTGCCCGCCAAGGGGCCGAAGACCTTCATGGTGCCGCTCATCCCCACGGCCGTGCTTGGCTGGGATGAGAGCCGGCTGACCATTGCGGCGGCTTTCGCCGAGGATTGACGTGCGCTCGTCGAACAGCGCCACGCGCAGCTTGCGGACGATTAACCTTTTTGATGCTAGATTTGTCCCCGCCGGGTCGCGCTGGCGCCGGTTCCGCTTGCCGCGAGGCGAGACGGGGCCGGGAGAAGGGTGGACTGATGCAGCTGTTCTCGTCCTCGACGGGCAGCGATTTCCTGTTCGTGTACGGCGTCCTGCTGGCTGCGAGCAGCGTGGCGGCGTGGCTGATTCCGGCGCGCTGGCGCGATGCCGGGCGGCACAGCGAGGCGACCGATGCGGAAAGTGCGGCAATGCTCGCCGGGGGCCGCGCCCGTCTCGCCGAGACGGTGATGGCCGATCTCTATGTGCGCGGCGCGCTGGAGGCTTGGTCGGGCCGCAGACTGGTGATTGCGCAGCGCGACGTGTCGGTTGGCCCTGCGGGCGAGGCGCTGCTTGCCCACGAAGGTCCGGTCACCACGTCCACCGCCAAGCGCGCGGTCACGGTTCAAGCCGAGCGGCTCGCCGCGCGATTGCGCCGGGCCGGGCTCCTCATGTGGCCTGACGATCTCCTGCGCTTGCGCTGGCTGTCGGTCGCGCCGCTTCTCGCAGTTCTGCTCTTCGGTCTTTACCGGATGCGCGCGGCGGGTGCCGCGGGTGCGCCGACCGGGATGCTGGCGCTCCTGCTCGCCATCACGGCCGCACTTGCCGTGATCCGCTTCGCACGGAGCGATCCCCGCACCAAGGCCGGCATCGCCATGATCGAGGACCTGCGCGCGCGGCGCGGGGAGAGCGTCGGCTGTGTCCGGGGCGACGAGGTGGCCATGGCGGTGGCGCTCTACGGCACCGGCGTTCTGGTCGGTACGCCATGGGAGGCGCTCCATGCGCTCCGCCATCCAGCCAATTCGGGCGGGGCCGACGGCAGCTCCGGCGACGGGGGAAGCGGATGCGACCTCGGCGACGGGGACGGTTGCGGGGAGTGAGGCGCGCGCCTAAGCGCTCGTCCATGACGAAGCTTCCTGTCGCCGTCGTCCAGGCCGCACCGATCCCGCTCGATTTTCAGGGTGGGATCGACAAGGCCGTGACCCTCGCCCGCGCAGCGGTGGAGAACGGGGCGAGGGTGGTCGCTTTCGGCGAGACCTTTCTCGGCGGCTACCCGCTGTGGCTCGACGAGGCGCCGGGCGCGGCCTTGTGGGACCATCCGGGGGCGAAGGCGCTGCACCGGATCATGTTCGAGCAGGCGGTGGTGCCCCAGGATGAGCGGCTGCTGCCCTTGCAGGATCTCGCCGACGCGAGCGGTGCAACCATCAGCATCGGCGCACACGAACGGGTGCGGCGTAGCCTCGTCAACAACCAGCTGACCTTCCGCCCCGGCCTGCCGGTGTTGGATCACCGCAAGCTGGTCCCCACCCACGGCGAGCGCCTGATCTGGGCGCGCGGCGATGGATCAACGCTGGGCGTGCATCAGGCGGATTGGGGCCGCCTCGGCACGCTGATCTGCTGGGAGCACTGGATGCCCTTGGCGCGCGCGGCGATGCACAACCTTGGCGAGGACGTGCACATCGCCGCATGGCCGACGGTGCGCGAGAGCCACCAGATCGCCTCGCGCCACTATGCGATGGAGGGCCGTTGCTTTGTGCTGGCGGCGGGGCTGGTGCAGACGCGCTACGATTTGCTCGACGGGCTGGAGCGGGTCGGCGGCGATGGCGAAGCGCGCGAGTTGCTGGAGGCGATCCCTTCGCAAGTGCTCAACCGCGGCGGCTCCCTGATCGCCGCTCCCGACACCCGCGTGATCGCGCAGGCAGGCGAGGGGGAGGAGACGCTCCTTGCCGAACTCGATCTTGCCGAAGTGGCCGAGGGGCTGACAAACCTCGATACCGACGGGCATTATGCGCGGCCGGATGTGTTCGAGCTGACGGTCGATACGCGGGCGAAGAATGGGGTTAACTGGCAGTGACCTTCGCCGCTACCGTCGTCACGCTCTATCCCGAGATGTTCCCGGGGCCGCTCGGGCACTCCATTGCGGGGCGCGCGCTTGCCGAGGGCAAGTGGGCCTGCGAGACGGTGCAGATCCGCGACTTCGCCACCGACAAGCACCGCACGGTCGACGATACCCCCGCAGGCGGCGGGGTGGGGATGGTGCTCAAGTGCGACGTGCTGGCGCGGGCTTTGGATAGTGTGACGGGGGAAGAAGAATCCCGTTCGTCTCGAGCGAAGTCGAGAGACAGTGGCGCGGAGCTTACCCAAGGTGTCTCGACTTCGCTCGACACGAACGGAGTTGGGGGGCAGCGCCCCATCCTCGCCATGACCCCGCGCGGCATACCCATCACCCAGTCGCGCATCCGCGAGCTTGCCGCAGGCCCCGGGGTCATCATCCTGTGCGGCCGTTTCGAGGGGTTCGATGAACGCCTGTTCGAGGCCCGCCCGCAGATCGAGCAGGTCTCCCTTGCCGACATCGTCCTTAGCGGCGGCGAGATGGCGGCGCTTACCCTCCTTGACGCTTGCATTCGCCTCATTCCCGGCGTAATGGGCGCCGCTTCAAGCGGGGCGGAGGAGTCGTACGAAAACGGCCTTCTCGAATACCCGCACTATACCCGACCTCAGGAATGGGAAGGGCGCACGATCCCCGAAGTGCTGCGATCGGGGGATCATGCGAAGATCGCGGCGTGGCGCAAGCTGCAAAGCGAAAACGACACACGGTCACGCAGGCCGGACTTGTGGGAGCGCCATGAGGGCGCTCGGGTCCAGTCTGCCTCTGGCGCGCGGCGCAAAACCAAGGAATCGGACCAGTGAACCTGATCCAGCAGATTGAAGCCGAAGAAATCGCCAAGTCTGGCAAGGACATCCCTGAATTCCGCGCAGGCGACACCGTCCGCGTCGGCGTGAAGGTGAAGGAAGGCAACCGCGAGCGTATCCAGGCCTATGAAGGCGTCGTGATCGCCCGCTCGAACCGCGGCATGGGTTCGAACTTCACCGTGCGCAAGATGAGCTTCGGCGAAGGTGTTGAGCGCGTCTTCCCGCTCTACTCGCCGATCGTCGAAAGCATTACCGTGGTCCGCCGCGGCGTGGTGCGCCGTGCCAAGCTCTACTACCTGCGCGGCCGCACCGGCAAGAGCGCGCGCATCGTCGAGCGCAAGGCGACTGCGCCCAAGGCGTAGGCGCTTCCGGCCAGCAATTCGAAGGGCGGCTCCGCAAGGGGCCGCCCTTTTCGATTCCGGCCCCTATTTCGTCATTGCGAGCGTCAGCGAAGCAATCCAAGGACAGACCATGGATTGCCGCGCAACCTAGCGGTTGCTCGCATGACGAGGTGACTTTTGGAATGCGTTTCATCCTTGCTGCCGCCACGCTTTTTCTCGCCGCTCCAGCCATGGCGGAGGCTCCCATGACTGAAGCCGCGCCCACACTGACCTTCGAGCGCGTCTTCGCATCGCCCTCGCTCGACGGGCCTGCTCCGCGGCAGGTCAAGCTCTCCCCCGATGGGCGCTTCCTCACCCTGCTCAGGAACCGGCCCGAGGAGCGTGAGCGCTACGACCTGTGGGGCTACGACATCGAGACCCGCGAATGGCGGATGCTGGTGGACTCGGCGAAGCTCGGTTCGGGCCGCGAACTTTCCGAGGACGAAAAGATGCAGCGCGAGCGGGCCCGCGTCGGCAGCCTCAAGGGGATCATTTCCTACCAGTGGGCGAGCGACGGCGCTGGCGTTCTGGTGCCGCTGGATGGCGATCTGTTCCTCGCCAGGCTCGATGGCACCGTCACCCGCCTCACTGACACCGAGGCGAACGAACTCAACCCGGGCCTGTCGAGCAAGGGCGGATATGTCAGCTTCGTGCGCGATCGGCGGCTGTGGGTCGGCCCGGTCGGCGGGGAGACGCAGCCGGTCACGCCCGCAGGAGAGGCCGAGACGATTCGCTGGGGCGAGGCCGAGTTTGTCGCTCAGGAGGAGATGCACCGGCTCCAGGGTTACTGGTGGAGCCCCGACGACCGGCGCATCGTCGTCCAGCGCACCGAAGAGGCAAGCGTGGGCGTGGTGACCCGCGCAGCGATCGGCGCCACGGGCACCAAGGTCTTCGACCAGCGCTATCCGGCGGCCGGCACCGATAACGCGGTGGTCGACCTCTACGTGATCGACCCGGACGGGGGGAACAAGATCAAGGTCGATCTCGGGCTCAACGCGGACATCTATGTCGCCCGGGTCGACTGGGCGCCCGATGCCTCGGCGATCTATGTCCAGCGACAGGACCGGGCTCAGACCCGGATAGACGTGCTCAAGGTCGATCCCGCGACGGGGGCGAGCGCGATCTGGTTCACCGAGAAGGCGGCGCGGTCCGATTACTGGATCAACCTCACCGACAATTACCGCTTCCTCAAAGACGGCAGCCTGCTGTGGTGGTCCGAGCGCGACGGCTTCGGGCACTTCCACCGCTTCGCGAGCGGGCAATGGACGCAGCTCACCCGTGGCACTTCCCCCACCACCACGCTGGTGGGCCTCGACGAAGCTGCGGGCACCTTCACCTATCAGGCCGTCAAGGACGTGCTCACCCAGCAGGTCTACCGCGCGCGGCTCGACGGGACGGGCGAGCCGGAACTGCTCACCGACCCCGCCTTCACCAACGCCGCGAGCATGGATGGGAAGGGGCGGCTGCTCTATGTCACGCGCTCGGCGCCGGGCCAGCCGCCGCAATCCTACCTCGCCACGCCGGACGGCAAGCAGGTGGCGTGGATCGAGGAAAACCGGGTCGCAGGCGAGCATCCCTACGCGCCCTTCCTCGCGGGCCACGTCGTCCCGGAATACGGCACGATCGCCGCCGAGGACGGCACGCCGCTGCACTGGATGATGCTCAAGCCGAAGATGGAACCCGGCAAGCGTTATCCGGTGTTCTTCAGCCACTATGGCGGGCCGGGCCCGCAGATGGTGACCAAGGGCTGGGGCGGGGCGCTCGCACAGGCGATCGTGGACCGGGGCTATATCTACTTCGTCCTCGACAATCGCGGGTCGGCCAACCGCGGCGTGGACTTCGAACAGCCGATCTACCGCGCGATGGGCGGGGCCGAGGTGCGCGACCAGAAGGCGGGAGCTGAGTTCCTCAAGAGCCTGCCTTTCGTCGATCCGGCCAAGATCGCGACCTATGGCTGGTCCTATGGCGGCTACATGACGCTGAAGATGCTTGAAGCCGACCCTGGCCTTTATGCCGCCGGGATCGCGGGTGCGCCGGTCACCCGTTGGGAGCTCTACGACACCCACTACACCGAGCGCTACATGGGTGATCCGCGCGAGATGAAGGCGGCGTACGACAAGGCGAGCGTCATTCCGGATGCCACGAAGATCGCCGATCCGATGCTGCTGATCCACGGCATGGCCGATGACAATGTCGTGTTCGAAAACGCCTCCGAGCTGATCTCGGTGCTCCAGGAAAACAACGTGCCCTTCGAGATGATGCTCTACCCCGGCTACACGCACCGGGTGTCGGGGCCGAAGATCGGGCCGCACGTCTGGAACGGCATCTTCCGCTTCCTCGCGGCGCACGGGGTGACGCCTCCTACCAAGGAATAGGTCTGCATAGGACCTTTGCGGTTGCGCTCGGGCGAGCGCACGCTATCTCGCGAGGCCCAAGTCTCAGGAGAATGCCAAGTGGGTTACCGGGTGGCAGTGGTCGGCGCGACCGGCAATGTCGGGCGCGAGATGATGCAGGTCCTCGCCGAGCGCGAGTTTCCGTGCGACGAGGTCGCCGCGGTCGCCTCGAGCCGCTCGGTCGGTACCGAGGTCGAGTTCGGGGACACGGGCAAGATGCTCAAGTGCAAGAACATCGAGCATTTCGACTTTGCCGGATGGGACATTGCGCTGTTCGCGGCCGGGAGCGGCCCGGCCAAGGAATATGCCCCCAAGGCGGCCGCTGCCGGCTGCGTCGTGATCGACAATTCCTCGCTCTACCGCATGGACCCCGATGTGCCGCTGATCGTGCCGGAGGTGAACCCGGATGCGATCGACGACTATGCCAAGCGCAACATCATCGCCAACCCCAACTGCTCGACCGCGCAGCTGGTGGTGGCGCTGAAGCCGCTCCATGATGCCGCGACGATCAAACGGGTGGTAGTGAGCACCTACCAGAGCACTTCGGGCGCGGGGAAGGCCGGGATGGACGAGCTCTTCGCCCAGAGCCGCGCGATCTTCGTCGGCGATCCGGTCGAACCCGCCAAGTTCACCAAGCAGATCGCCTTCAACGTCATCCCGCACATCGATAGCTTCCTCGACGACGGCTCGACCAAGGAAGAGTGGAAGATGGTGGTCGAGACCAAGAAGATCCTCGATCCGAAGATCAAGCTCACCGCGACCTGCGTGCGCGTGCCTGTGTTCGTCGGGCATTCCGAAGCGGTCAATATCGAGTTCGAGAACGAGATTTCGGCGAGCCAAGCGATGGACATTCTGCGCGAAGCCCCCGGCGTGATGCTGGTCGACAAGCGCGAGGACGGCGGATACATCACCCCCATCGAATGTGTCGGCGATGCCGCGACCTTCGTCAGCCGCGTGCGCGAGGACCCGACGGTCGAGAACGGGCTCACCATGTGGGTGGTCTCGGACAACCTCAGGAAGGGCGCCGCATTGAACGCGGTGCAGATCGCCGAACTGCTCGGCCGCCGCCACCTGAAGAAAGGGTGAGGCCGATGCGGGGCATCTCGATCGCGCTGGCAGCGGCACTTGTCCTTGCCGGGTGCAACGGCGGCGGGGCGCCCAACGCCCCCGCGACGCCCGAGGCCGGTGATGCGCAGGCTCCGGTCAGCGCCAATTCCGCCGAGTTGCGCGGCAAGGGGCTCGTCGCCGGGGCGGAGGCCTTCTACTTCGACGCCGGCCAGGCCGAGGTCGAGGCGGCGCTCGCCAAGGCCTTGGGGCCGAAACTGCGCAGCGGCGAAAATGGCGAGTGCGGGGCCGGACCGATCACCTTCACCGACTTCGCGGGCGGGCTCACCGCGCACTTCCAGGAGGGCAAGCTGGTCGGCTGGAACTGGCACGGCCCGCAGGACGGCGACCGCGCCGCGACAGGGACCGTCACCTTTGCCGGGCCCGTGCAGCTCGGTGCCCCGCGCGCCGCGGTCGAGGCCAAGCCCGGCTTCGCCAAGGTCGAAGACAGCACGCTGGGCGAGGAATTCATGCTCGGCGAGGATGTCGGCGGCTTCATCGAGGGCGACGCCGTCTCGATGCTCTATGCCGGAACGCAGTGCTTCTTCCGCTGAGGACCAGGCGGTGACTCTGCAGGCGGACCTGTTCTTCAGCTTCCGCTCGCCATATTCCTATCTCGCCATCGGGCGTTATTGGGCACTTGTGCAAGAATACGACCTCGCGATCGCGCTGCGCACCGTGCTTCCCATCGCGATCCGCGATCCTTCGATCCTCTTCACCGGCAACCCGAACGTGGGGCGCTACATCTTCATGGACGCCGCCCGCAGCGCGCAGATGCTTGGCCTGCCGTTCCGCTGGCCGCGCCCCGACCCGGTGGTCCAGAACCTCGCCACCCGCGAAATCGCCGCCGAGCAGCCCTACATCCACTGGCTTTGCCGGATGGGGCAGGCGGCTGAGCGGCGCGGGCTCGGCCTTGCCTTCGCGAACGAAGTCTCGAAGATCATCTGGGACGGCAGCACCGATGATTGGTTCCTGGAGGACCATATGTATCCGGCCTGCGCGCGGGCCGGGCTCGACTTCTGCGAGCTCGACGGGGAGGCGCAATACGAGGCGCAAGCGCTCGATGCGGAGATCGCCGCCAACCAGGCAGCGCTCGAGGCGGCGGGGCACTGGGGCGTGCCGACGCTGGTGTTCAGGGGCGAGCCATTTTTCGGGCAAGACCGAATCGCCATGGCCCAGTGGCGCATGGAGCAACACGGCCTCAGGCGGCGCTGAACCGACCTATTCGGACAGCGCCACGGGCTCGCCCGGACGCTTGTTCTTGCGCATCAGGAAGGCGAGCGGCGCGGCGGCGAGCGTGATCCACATCATCGCCCAGAAATGGTGGATATAGGCGATCATCGCCGCCTGCCGCGTCACCTCGGCATCGAGCAGCACCAGCGCCCTGTCGCCCAGCGCCTGGAAGCGGTCGACGGTGGAGAAGTCAATCACACTGCCCGTCGCCGCCGTCACGTTGATGCCGAGATCGGCGTGGGCGGTCTGCGCAAGGCCGCACATCATCGAGGCGAGGATGAAATCGGCCACCGAGCCGATGAACAGCGTGCGCGCGCCGATGCGGTCGGACAGCCACCCGGTCACCGGCAGCGCCACCGCCGAGGCGATGATGTAGCTGGTCAGCACCCGGGTGATCGTGTCGACCGTCACCCCGAGCGAGCTCTGCATATGCGGCAGGGCGACATTGGCGATAGTGGTGTCGAGGATCTGGAGCAGTGAGGCAGCCATCGCCCCGGCGATCATCAGCGGATAGTTGCGCGAGACCAGTTCGGGCACATCGCCCGCTGGCCCTCGCGCCCGGGTGCCGGCGAGACGTCCGGGAGGCTGTGCGGGCGCGGCCCGGGTCGCCATGTCAGCGCTTCGCGGCCCGGTCGGTGAAGACCGTCACCTCACTCGAGAGCCCCGCGATCAGCCGCCGTGAGCTCTGCCCGTCGATTGCGATGCGCAGCGGCACGCGCTGAGTGACCTTGACCCAGTTGCCGGTGGCATTCTGCGCCGGCAGCACCGAGAACTCGGACCCCGTCCCGGCGCCGATGGTGGCGACCCGGCCCTTGAGCACGACATCGGGGTAGGCATCGAAGCGGATCTCCGCCCGCTGGCCCACCGCCATGTCGGCAAGATCGGTCTCCTTGAAGTTTGCCTCCACATAGGTCGAATTCTCGCGCACCAGCGTCAGCACGGGAAGGTTGGGGACGGCCTGCTGGCCAACCTGCAAACGTTCCGCCTGCGCGATACGCCCGGCGGCTGGCGCGCGCACCTCGGTGCGGCGCAGCGAGAGCTGGGCATTGGCGCGTCGCGCCTCGGCGACGGCGATCTGCGGGTTGACGCCCGGGACCGCCGGACCGCTGGCGAGCCGCGCGCGCGCCTCGCGCTGGCGATCTTGCGCCTGGCGCACCCCCTCGCGGGCCTGCAACACCTGCTGCTCTGCGGCTTCGTATTCGGCCTTCGTCGAGAAGCCGCGCTCACGCAGCGCACGGACCCGCTCGAAGCGCGCCTCGGCAAAGGCGACGTCGCTGCTGGCCGCCTCGATGTCCGTGCCGGTCAATTGGGAAGCGTTGCTGAGCGCGATCACGTTGGCCTGCGCCGAGGCAATCGCCGCGTTTGCCTCGTTGATCTGTAGCCGGAATGGCTCGGGATCGATGCGGAAGAGTAGCTGCCCGGCCTGTACCACGTCGCCGTCCTTGACGAGGACTCCGGTGATCGCTCCACCGACTTCCGCGCTCACCGAGACTATGTCCTGCTTGAGGTAGGCGCTGTCGGTCGAGACCTTGCCGGCAATGCTCTGCCAGTAGAGCAAGGCGCCGATTGCCAGACCGACCGGCACGATCAGCATGAGAGTCCAGCACAGCCACGGGCGGCGCGTGACGGCAGCCTCGGCTGCGGGCGATGCGAGCGGCGTCGCGCTACCGGTGCCGCTGGCGGGGGTGCGGGCGGGATCGGCGTCAGCCATGAAGAGCCTCCGGCTGGCGGGCAGCGACAAGGTTGGCGGCGATCCGGTCGAGCAGATCAGCGCAGACCTCGCGCTCATGGGTGCTGAGGTCGAAGAGCATCTTTTCCGTCATTGCCGCGATGCTGACGCGCGGGCGGGTGACGATTCCCGCGGCTCTTGTCGGTCAGGTGCAGGATTCGCGCACGGCGGCCGGCGGGGTCGCTCTGCCGCTCGATCCAGCCGGCGTCCTCCAGCCGATCGACGATCCGGGTGAGGGTGATCGGCTCGACTGCGAGGCGTTAGGCATAGAAGGCTTGGTTCTGGTCCGGCTGCCGCGCGAGGCTGAGTAGCAGCCGCGCCTGCGGACCAGTTAGGCCGAGCCGCGCACCCGCTCGCCGAAGAGGCGGCGCGAATGGCGCGAATTGTCGGCGAGTCGGTAGCCGATGTCGTCAATCAGAAATCCACATACAATAAGCTTGCTTACTATCTTCAAGCGCGCTGGCGTGCCGGGGCGGGACGCGCTAGCAGGCGCGTGATGACCCTCACGACCGAACATTTCGCCTCCTTCGAAAGGACGTGTCTCGCTGTCCACGCGGTGGGTGAGGGGCCGCCTGTGATCCTGCTCCACGGGCTTTTTTCCTCAGCGCAGATGAACTGGATCAAGTGGGGCCACGGCGATCGACTGGCGGCGGCGGGGTTCCGGGCGATCATGCTCGATTTCCGCGCGCATGGCGAAAGCGCCGCGCCGCACGATCCGGCTGCCTATCCCACGGGCGTGCTGGTGCGCGACGTTGCCGCGCTCGCGGAACACTTTGCGCTTGCCCCCGGCGCCTTCGATCTCGTCGGCTTCTCGCTGGGCGCGCGCACGGCGGTCCATGCGGTCGCCAGCGGCGTACTCGAGCCGCGGCGGCTGGCCGTATGCGGGATGGGTGTGGAGGGTCTCGCCGGCTGGTCGCGCCGGGCGGACCACTTCAAGCGGGTGATCGACGAGTTCGACACGATCAAGCCGGGCGATCCGGCCTACACCGCGCGCACCTTCCTCAAGTCGCAGGGCACCGACCGGGTAGCGGCGCGATTGCTGCTCGATGCGATGGGCAATTTCGACCTCGCCGCGCTCGCCGCCATCGCCATGCCCACCGCCGTCATCTGCGGTGCTGACGACCGCGACAATGGCTCGGCAGAGGAACTTGCCGCGCTGATCCCCGGGGCACGCTATATCGAGGTGCCCGGCGGGCACCTGAACTCGGTCACCTTCCCCGAACTCGGCGAGGCGGTCGCCTCGTTCCTCGCCGAGAGCGGCGACGGGCGCGCAGCACAGCCCTGATGTCGGACCGGCGCCCGCTGACCGTCGTCGGGTGGCGCGAGATCGTCAGCCTGCCGGAACTGGGCCTTGCGGGCATCCCGGCCAAGATCGACACCGGCGCGCGCACCTCTTCGCTGCACGCCCATGTGCTCGAGGATTTTTCCCGGGACGGAAGGCGTTTCGTGCGTTTCGCGGTTGACTGGGACGGCGTGCGTCACCAGTGCGAGGCCGTCCATGTCGATGTGCGCGGCATCACGAGTTCCAACGGCGACCAGCAGACGCGCTTTGTCATCAAGACGCCGCTCAAGATCGGTAAAATGACGTTCCGGGCGGAGATCAGCCTGGCGGACAGATCCCAGATGCAATTCCCGATGCTGATCGGGCGCACCGCGCTCAGGCGCCGGATGGTGGTGGATAGCGGCCATTCCTGGCTGCAATCACATGCGATAACGCATAAGGGGCCCGTCCGCCGGTAAGACGCCGGGTTCGAAAGGGTCTTCATGAAAATCGCGATGCTGGCGCGCAACGCCAACCTCTACTCGCACCGGCGGCTGAAGGAAGCCGCCGAGGCGCGGGGGCACACGCTCGACATACTCAACACGCTGCGCTGCACCGTGCACATCGCCAGCCACCGGCCGCAGGTCTTCTACAACGGCGCGCCGATCGCCGCCTACGACGCGGTGATCCCGCGCATAGGGGCATCGATCACCAATTATGGCCTCGCGATCCTGCGCCAGTTCGAGATGAGCGGGATCTGGTCCCTCAACGAAAGCGTCGCGATCGGCCGGAGCCGCGACAAGCTGAGGAGTTTGCAAATCCTCGCCAAGCATGGGCTGGGCCTACCGCTCACCGCCTATGCCAACGATCCCAAGCAGGCCGAGGAGATCATCAGGGCCGTGAAGGGGCCGCCGGTGGTGATCAAGCTTCTCGAGGGGACGCAGGGCATCGGCGTGGTGCTCGCCGAGACGATGTCGAGCGCCAAGTCGGTGATCGAGGCATTCCGCGGCGCCAACGTCAACATCCTCGTCCAGGAGTTCATCAAGGAGGCGGACGGGGAGGACATCCGGGCGCTGGTGGTCGGCGGCAAGGTCGTCGCCTCGATGAAACGCCGGGGCGCTGCGCACGAATTCCGCTCCAACCTTCACCGCGGCGGGAGCGCCGAGGTGATCAGGATCACGCCGGAGGAACGCTCAACCGCGGTGCGGGCAGCCAGGCGGATGGGCTTGAACGTGTGCGGGGTGGACATGCTGCGCAGCAATCACGGGCCGGTGATCATGGAGGTCAATTCCTCGCCCGGCCTCGAGGGGATCGAGACCGCCACCGGCAAGGACATTGCCGGGCAGATCATCGATTTCATCGTCGCCAACGGCAAGAACGGTTCGACCAAGACCAAGGGACGGGGCTAACCGCCCGCCTGCCGCACCCCGCGCGATGTTTCACGTGAAACACGCCTGCGATGCCGGGTCGAGAGGGGGTCTGGCGGACGCGGAGGGGGATCTGGCGGGGGCCAAGCCGGGGTCTGGCCCCGGTCTAAGCCGGGTCAGGCGTTGCGCACGCTCAGCCCGCCGTCGACCGGGATCGCCGCGCCGGTGATGTAGCTGGCGGCCGGAAGCACCAGGCTAAGGATCAGGTGCGCAACCTCCTCGGGCTCGCCGTAGCGATGCAACGCGGTGCGGCGCCTGGCGAAGGCGCTCTTGTGCTCCTCGGACAGGCGCTCGGTCATCGCGGTGCGGATCGGGCCGGGGCACACGCAGTTGACCGTGATCCCCTCGGGCCCGAGATCGACCGCCAGGCCGCGCGAGAGGCCCACCACCCCGGTCTTGGCGGCGACATAAGGCGTATCCCCCGGCATCGCGCCCAGCCCTTCGGTCGAGGCGATGTTGACGATCCGCGCCGCATCGCTCTGCCGCAGCCACGGGAGCGCCGCGCGCACCATGCGCTGGTGCGCGGTGAGCATCACCGAAACCGCGCGATGCCAGACCTCCTCGTACGCTGGATCCTCGAGCGGGCAGAAGCTCGAGACACCGGCGTTGTTGAGCAGGATGTCGATGCGCCCGAAATCGGCGGCGATCGCGGCGGCGGTGCGGGTGATCGCCTCGCCGTCAGAAACGTCGAGCGCATAGGCCCGGGCGCCGTTCCCGCACTCGGCCACGACCGCCTCGCAGGCGGCAAGATCGAGGTCGGTCACCGCGACATGCGCGCCCTCGGCGGCGAACAGCCGCGCTGCGGCACGGCCCATGCCGCTCGCGGCGCCGGTGACGATGGCGACGCGCCCGGCGATCGAGCGCGAGAGGTTGAGTTCGGTCATGCTGGGCACCTTACCGGAACGGCGGCTCGTTGAAGGCACGCAGCTTGCGGCTGTGCAGCCGGTCGCCCTCGCCGCGCAGCATCGCGCAGGCGACGAGGCCGATCTGGAGGTGCGCCGCGATGGCTTCCTCGTAGAACTTGTTGGCCTGTCCAGGCAGCTTGATCTCGCCGTGCAAGGGTTTGTCCGAGACGCACAGCAGCGTCCCGTAGGGCACCCGGAAACGGTAGCCCTGCGTGGCTATGGTCGCGCTCTCCATGTCGATGGCGATCGCGCGGCTCTGCGAGAAGCGCTTGGCCGAGGAGGAGTAGCGCAGTTCCCAGTTGCGGTCGTCGGTGGTGACGACCGTGCCGGTGCGCATCCGCTGCTTGAGGTTTGCACCCTGCACGCCCGAGACCTGCTCGGCCGCCGCCGCCATCGCTTGCTGGACTTCGGCAATCGGCGGGATCGGCACCTCGGGCGGCAGCACCGGATCGAGCACGTGATCGTCGCGCAGATAGGCGTGGGCGAGCACGAAATCGCCGATCTTCTGGGTGGAGCGAAGCCCGCCGCAGTGGCCGATCATCAGCCACGCGTGCGGGCGCAGCACCGCAAGGTGATCGCAGATCGTCTTGGCATTCGACGGGCCGACCCCGATGTTGACGAGCGTGATCCCGCTGCCGTCCTCCCGGATCAGGTGATAGGCGGGCATCTGGTGGCGGCGCCATGCGGTATCGTTCAGCTGCCCCTGCGCGTGGGGGGTCGGCTCGCGGATGTCGAGACCCGCCGCGCCGGTCAGCGCGACGAAGCCGTCCGTGCCGATCTGGGTTGCCCCCCAGTTCACGAATTCATCGACATAACGGTGGTAGTTGGTGAACAGGATATAGTCCTGAAAATCGCTCACCTCGCTGCCGGTGTAGTGCTTGAGGCGGGCAAGCGAGTAATCGGTGCGAAGCCCGTCGAACAGCGACAGCGGGATGTCCGAGGTGCCGTCGATCTCGATGCCGTCGGCAAGTTCGTCGCCGATGAGGGCAAGGTCGGTCGATGGGAAATGCGCGGCGATGTCCTGCGGGGCGATCCCCACCATCTCCGCCCCCGCCTCGCTGTCGAGGACATAGGGGAAGGGGATTTCCTGGCGCGAGCGGCTGACCGTGATATCGACGTCATAGGCACCGGCGATCAGTTCAAGCTGTTCGGTCAGGTAGCGCGCGAAAAGGTCCGGGCGGGTGATGGTGGTGACATAGGTGCCCGGCAATTCGAGCCGCCCGAAGGCCCGGGCCCGGTCGTGCGGGGCGCCCACGCCGTTGTAGCGCAGGGTAATCTGGGGATAGGCGTAGGATCCGTCGGCGCGGCGCGCGGGCGGGGGGATGGTGCCGTCGCGGCCGAAGGCGATCACATCGTCCCGCAGGGTGCGCACCGCTTCGTCGTAATGCTGCTGAAGCTCCTCGAGGATCCCCGGAATGTCGATCATGGCAGTTGCTCTGCTCCTTTGTTGTTATGGTTGTATGGCAGCACCTTCGCGCGTGCGGGCGCTGTTTACAAGAAGGGCGCGAAGATCATGGTGATCTTCGCGCCCTTCCTTGTTTCGGGCCGGTGAAGGCCGGAGGACTTAGGCGTCCTCGCCGCCTTCGAGCAGTTCGGCGGGGATTTCACCCGGCTCGAGGCTGGTGTCGATGCGGGTCGCTTCGGCCTGCTCTTCGATCTCGCGCTGTTCGTCGGCGAACATCTGGGCGAGCACGTCGACGCCCTCGCTCTGGAGCTTGGCTTCATCGTCCGAACGGGCGACGTTGGCCTTCACGGTCACGCGCACTTCGGGGTGCAGGGCGATGGTCACGTCATGCATGCCGATGGTCTTGATCGGCGCGCCGAGGATGACCATGCGCTTGTCGACGCTGTGGCCCTGATCGGCGAGGCCGGCGACGATGTCGCGCACGCTCACCGAACCATAGAGCTGGCCGGCGTTCGAGGCGGCGCGGATCAGCACGACCTCGGCCCCGGCGACCTTCTCGCCCAGGCCTTCGGCGACAGTGCGACGCTCGGCGTTTTCCTTCTCGAGGCGCTCACGGTTGGCTTCGAAGACCTTCTTGTTGGCTTCGTTGGCGCGAAGGGCCTTCTTCTGCGGCAGCAGGAAGTTGCGCGCATAGCCGTCCTTCACGGTGACCACGTCACCGATCGAGCCGAGCTTCTCGATGCGCTCAAGGAGAATGATGTCCATGTCCCGTTCTCCTCTTACTTCACGATGAAGGGCAGCAGGCCGATCTGGCGGGCGCGCTTGATCGCCTGGGCCAGTTCACGCTGCTTCTTCGCCGAGACGGCGGTGATGCGCGAGGGCACGATCTTGCCGCGCTCGGACATGAAGCCCTGGAGCAGGCGCACGTCCTTGTAATCGATCTTGGGGGCGTCCTTGGCCGCGAACGGGCAGGACTTGCGGCGGCGGAAAAACGGGCGGGCCATCAGTCGCGCTCCTCACGGGTTTCGCGACGCTTACGCTCGCGGTCGTTCTTGCGCATCATCACCGAGGGGCCTTCCTCGTGGGCGTCCACGCGGATGGTCATGTAGCGGATGATGTCTTCGTTGATGCGGGTCTGGCGCTCGAGCTCTGCAACGACCGAGCCGGGGGCATCGATGTTCAGCAGCACGAAGTGCGCCTTGCGGTTGCGCTCGATCTTATAGGCGAGCGACTTCAAACCCCAGGTTTCGGTCTTGGTGACCTTGCCGTTGCCGGCTTCCACGATTTCGGTGGCTTGCGCCGCCAGCGCGTCGACCTGAGCCTGGCTCAGATCCTGACGCGCAAGAAAGACGTGCTCGTAGAGCGCCATCTTCTCGTCCTTTCACTACCTGCCGATCGCTGGCTGATCCTCGCGCTTTGCGCTCGGGGCCCCTCCGGCTTTCTTCCATATCCGCGGGGGCGTATCCCGCCGCGAAGCGCGGCCCCTTACAGCATCGCGGGCCAATTGCAAGTCTTGTCGGCAGGGAACCGGACGGGCAGGCGAGCGGTTTCTTGCCCGAATCGCAAAGGGGGAATTCCAAGTGCCGTCAGGACTGGTCGCACTGCTCGACGATGTTTCCGTGATCGCCAAGGCGGCTTCCGCCTCGATCGACGACGTGGCGGTCGCCGCCGGCCGCGCGGGCACCAAGACCGCGGGCGTGGTGATCGACGATGCCGCCGTCACGCCGAGCTACGTCACCGGCCTCTCGCCGGCGCGCGAGCTGCCGATAATCTGGAAGATCACCAAGGGCAGTTTGAAGAACAAGCTGGTCTTCCTGCTCCCCGGCGCGCTGCTGCTGTCCGAATTCCTGCCCGCCGCGATCACCTATCTGCTGATCGTGGGCGGGGCCTTCCTGTGCTATGAAGGCGCGGAAAAGGTGATGGAAAAGCTCGGCTTCGCCAAGCACGGCGAGACGCTGGAGGACGAGATCACCGATCCCGTCGCCTTCGAGAACGAGCGCGTCACCGGGGCGATCCGCACCGACTTCATTCTCTCGGCCGAGATCATGGCGATCGCGCTCGCCGAGGTCGCCGACGAGAGCCTCGTCATGCGCGGCGCGGTGCTGGCGCTGGTGGCGGTGGCGGTGACGGTCGCGGTCTATGGCGCGGTCGGGCTGATCGTGAAGCTCGACGATATCGGCCTCCACCTCACCAAGAAGGCGAGCGCGGGGGCGCAGGCCTTCGGGCGCTTCCTTCTGCGCTTCGTGCCCAAGCTGCTGACCGCGCTCTCCCTCATCGGCACGGCGGCGATGCTGTGGGTGGGCGGGCATATCGTGGTCGATAGCCTGCACAAGCTGGGCCTCGACTGGTTCTACGGCCCGATCCACGCCGCCGAACACGCGGTCCACGAGGTGGCGGGCGGGGTGCTCGGATGGCTGACGGCGACGACACTCTCGGCGATCTTTGGCCTCATACTCGGGAGCATTATCGCCTTCGTGCTGCACAAAGTGCTGGGTGTGGGCGCCGACAAGCCGCACTGAATCTTCGCCCCATGACCGCACCCGTGCTCTACACCTGCGCAGGATCGCGCGGCCTGCGGGCGACATGGGCGGCGGAAGAGGCAGGGGTCCAGATCGACCTCAACATCCTGCCTTTCCCCCCACGCCACCTCGCACCCGGCTATATGGCGATGAATCCGCTTGGCACTGTGCCGATGCTGGTGGACGGCGAGACGCGCATGACCGAGAGCTGCGCCATCGCCCACTACCTCGCCAGCAAGGACGGCCCGTCGGACCTCGTCATCGCGCCGGGCGAGCTTGATTACGCCGCCTATTGCGATTTCACCCACCACGCCGACGCGACGATCACCTTCCCGCAGACCGTCTTCATGCGCTTCGCCCTGTTCGAAAAGGACAAGGGCTTGCAGGAGGCCGGCCACGCCTATGCCCGGTGGTACTGGAAGCGGCTCGTGAAGGTCGAGCAGCGGCTCGCGGGGCGGAACTACCTGTGCGGCAACCGGTTCACCGTCGCCGACATCTGTGTCGGCTACGCGCTGGTCCTCTCGGCCCGCGTCGGCCTGGACGAGGGCGTGCCCGACAGCCTCAAGGCCTACCGCGAGCGCCTGACTGCGCGCCCCGCCTACCAGCGCGCCGTCGCGCGCGAGGAGGAGGGGCGCAAGGCGCTGCCCAACCGATCCTGACGCCGTCCCCGCCGCAGCGTCGAAGCAGATCGGCTGCATTCGGAATGATTTAAGAGTCTGGTCGTAAGTCTGCCCCCTCCTTTCGATGAGGTGGCGGGCGATGTCTTTCTACGGGTTTCTGGGGCTGGCTGCGGTCGTTTTCGTGCTGGCGCTGCGCTTTGTGGCATTTGTCGCCCGCACGGTGGTTGCAGCCGGAGGCAGGCCCCGGGCCGGTTCCGAGCCGCCCCGCGGGCGGCAGGCCGATTTCCGCACCGCTACCGGGTCAGAACCGCCCGAGAGCGAATGGCTCCGGCCCGAACCTCTTGTCAACGTGCTGCGTGCCGCCGCCGCCCGCGCCGACTTTGCCGCAGACGCTGCGCGCGCTGCCTCCGCCCGAGCCGAAGCCAAACGCAAGCACGAAGAACATTCGGCAGAGCTGCGCGACCGGTGGAACGCCCGCCGCGCGCCCGAGCCGGTGGAAGAACGCGCAACCGTGGTCCTGCGCAAGCAGATTCCCCCGCGCGACGAGCCTCCGCGCTCGTGGATCGGTGGCTTGCCGATGATGCCGGAGCATATCGCCTGGCCGCGCTTGATCAATGACGAGAAAGACGGTGACGAAGAAGAACCCTGTCACTTCATCTGCCAGATCGCCCTCGCCGATTGCCATCCCGACCTGTGGGGCGGGCTTGGCCCGCGCGAAGGCTGGCTCCTGCTGTTTGCCAACAGCAACCACCACGAAGGCAATTACAGCTTCGTCTACACCCGCGAACTTGGCCCCGAACGCACGCCGCCGGCCGATATCGGCCCGATCCATGACGGCACCTATACCGGCCAGACCACATGGACGGCGCGTGAGACGGTCTATCCGCGCTTCCCCGTCGATCTGGTCAGCATGCCCAACCGCACCTATGAACGTGACGGCGTCATCTATGCCTCGCCCGAAAATCTCGCCCAGCTCCTCTATGAAGGTCAGCCCATCGGCAAAACTGGCCCTTATCGCGGACTGAAAGAGCCTTTCACTTGGGGCTGCGTCGCGCTGGCTGCGCGCGCGGCGATCGCCGCGATCGACGATAGGAGCGCAAAGGTGACGTCTGACCGTTACCGGAGGAACATGCGCGAGAAGCTGCTCGCCCCCGGCGGGTTCGAGGGCGTGATCATCGCCAAGCGGTACGATGTCGATCAGATGCTGGCCAGCCAGGGCATGGATGCAGTCCTCGCCGCCGATCCGGCCACGCTCGACGAGGTCGGGCGCGGGCGGCTGGCCACTCTCGAGAAGCGGCGCGAGGCGCTGGCTGCGACCGAGGCGCTGCTCGAACGCTATCGCGATCCCGAGGCGCTGTTGGCCTTCCTTGATGATGAGGGCGAGCAGGCCTGGTGCGACGACGCCCGGGCGGTGCTGGTGGTGCTGGCCGACTATGCCGAGGAAATGGGCCGCGATGCGCCCCTTGGGGAGGCGGAATGGGAAACGATCTGCACACGCCTGGCCGGCTATGACAAGCCGATCTGGACGCTGGCATGGGGTCGCACCAGCGAGCGCGGTCTGCCGGTGACGGTGGACCAGCGCACACTGAGCATTGTCGAGCGTCTTGGTCATCACATGACCGCAGCCTGCGTCGACGAGGCCATGCGGTGCTATCTGGATCAGCGCCTGCGTGCCCTGATCCCGGCGGATGAACTGCCCGGGCTCGAGGCCCACCTGCGCGGCCTCGACGATAATCGCCCGTGCCGCATGGGCGGATACAGCGATGGGGTGCAGCACGACGTCGGTCCGCATCCCCATGGCAAGCTGTTGCTGCTGCAGATGTCCTGCGACTGGAACATGGGAACGCTGTGGGGCGATTGCGGGGCGATCTATGCCTTCATCTCGCCCGGGGATCTCGCGGCAGGCCATTTCGACAGGGCCGATGTCCACCTTGAATGTTACTGACGCCTTATCGGGCGCGGGTCCTGCATGATCCGGGCTCACCCCGGGATGCGCAGCATATCTCTTGAAGCCAAGCCATGGCAGATCGGCTATGGCCCCCGCTTCCGGCCCCGGCTGCCTTCTTGAGAATCGGAAAAACCCCTCCCTTGCGCCTCCAGATCAACGTCGAGCTCGATTACGGCCTTTCGCGCGCCTGCGACCTGCTGATGCAGATCGAGGCGGCCGCCATCCCCGAGCAAGCCATCGAGGCGGCGCATCTCGAACTTTCGCCGTGCGAACACTTCGCCCGCGTCCCGGCGCAGGATCATATCGGCGAGCGCATCTGGCTGAGGGCCGCCGACCGGTTTTCGGCCCAGTACCGCGCCACCGTCCGCATCGAGCGGATCCTGCGTGACGTCGCCACGCTCCCGGCCCTCCCGCCGCACCGGTTGCCCGGCGAGACGGTGCAATATCTCCTCCCCTCGCGTTACTGTGCCTCGCACCAGTTCACCGACTTCGTGAACGAGCGCTTCGGGCACCTTGCAGGCGGGGCTAAGCTCGCCGCGATGCGCGACTGGGTAGCTGGGCACATGACCTACACTTCGGGGGCGAGCGATACGGAGACCAGCGCGGTCGATACTTTCCATTCCGGCAAGGGGGTGTGCCGCGATTATGCGCATCTCCTCATCACGCTGGCGCGCGCGGGCGAGATCCCGGCGCGCTTCGCCAGCGTCTATGCGCCGGGGGTGAAGCCCCCCGATTTCCATGCCGTCGCCGAAGTCTTCCTCGGCGGCGAATGGCACCTCGTCGATGCGACCGGCATGGCGAAAGAGGCGGAAATGGCCAAGATCGGCATCGGCCGCGATGGCGGCGACGTTGCTTTCCTCACCGCTTTCGGCCCTCTGTTCTTGCGGGAGCAGAGCGTCTCGGTGACCGCGCTGCCGGACTGATCGGGGTCCCCCGGGGTGTCATCGCAGGCCTGATGGTTCCTCTCCAAGGTCGCGTCCGCAGCGGGTGCAGGTGCGGTTGGGCCAGGGCACCACGAAGATGCCCCGGAGGAAGGCGTTCTTGCCGCAAGCCGGGCAGTTGAAGCGCAGCATCGGCGTGTTGGCGACCACCAGCATGACGATCGCCGCAGCGAAGGCGAGCGTGGAGTGGCCGTAGAGGCGGTCCACCGCCAGCACCAGCAGCACCGCCAGCAGCAATACGCCCATCATCCGCCGGGCATGGCGCACGGCGCGGGCGTGAAGGTTCAGGGCAGGCGGGCGAGGATCGATCGCGCGAACTCCGTCAGCGTGTCGTCGCGCGCGCCCATCACCGCGATCCGGTCTCCGGGGCGGGCGAGGGCGAGGATGCGCTCCCCGCACGCCTCGCGCGAGGGGATGTGCTCGGCCTGTCCGCCCCCGTCGTTGATGAGGCCGACGATCCGCTCGCTCCCGACGCTGCGGTCGACAGTCCCGCCGAAATAGACCGGGTCGCACATGATCGTCAGGTCGTTCGGCGCCAATTCGCGGGCGAAAGTCCGGGCGAGTTCCTCACCCATCTGGCGCAAGGGACCGTAGCCGTGGGGCTGGAAGAAGGCGATCACCCGCCCCGGCGTCGCCTTGAGAGTGCGCAGGGTGGCGGCGCATTTCTCGGGGTTGTGGCCGAAATCGTCGATCACCGTCACGCCGCCGGGCGAGGTGCCGATGACGTCGAACCGCCGGGCCAGGCCCGCGAAGCTGCGCAGGGCGTGAACGGCGGTCCCGACATCGGTGCCGATCGCACGCGCCGCCGCGATGGCGGCCACCGCGTTGGCGAGATTGTGGAGGCCCGGCATCGGCACGATGAGCGGGAAGGCCTCGCGCCGCCGGGTGTCGACCAGCACCGCCTCGATCCCCCGGTCGGTCTGGACGATGGTCCCGGGCTCGATGGAGATGTCGGCGTCCTGAGCCCTGACGCCGAAGGTCACCACCGACCTCGCCCGCGCGGCGAGCGCGCCCGCTTCCTCGTTGTCGAGATTGACGACCGCGGTGCCCGAGGCGGCGAGGTAATCGCCGAACAGCCCCCGCAATTCCTCGATGCTCTTGTGGTCGAGGCTGACGTTGAGCAGCACGCCCACCGAAGGGCGGTAGAGCGCGATCGAGCCGTCGCTCTCGTCAACCTCGCTGACGAACACCCCCTGCGCGCCGATCCGCGCGCTGGCGAAGGGGGTTTCGGGCGAGACGAAGTTCTTCATCACCGCGCCGTTCATGACCGTCGGGTCGCGCCCCGCGACCGTGAGTATCCATGCGATCATCGCGGTGACGGTCGACTTGCCCGATGTGCCCGCGACCGCCACCGACACATCGGCGGCGTTGAACAGCCGGGAGAGAAGCTCGGCGCGGCTGAGGCGCTCGCAACCCAGCGCGCGCGCGCGGGCGACCTCGGGCACGCTGTCCTCGATCGCGGCCGAGGCGACCAGCACCTGATCGGGCGAAGTGACGCCGCTGCCGTCCTGCGGGAAGAGCGCGAAGCCGCTCGCCTCCATCCAGGCGAACTTTTCGGGGGTGCGGCCCTGGTCGCGGCTACGGTCCGAGCCTGCGACCGCGTGCCCGCTCCCTTGCGCGATCTGCGCGAGCGGCAGCATCCCGGACCCGCCGATGCCGCAGAAGAACAGCGGCCGCCCCGCGAGCGGCCTGGCCTCGGACCCGTTATCCATAGGCGGGCTTGGTTATTGGCTTGCACGCGCCCTGACAAGCGCCATAGGCTGGCCCCCATGTCGAATATCGCGATCTGCGCCCCGGCCACCCCGATCGGCCCCGAGCACCGGGACGCGCTCGAGGCGCTCGTCGCGGCGGAGTATCCGGGGCACCGCGTCACCTTCCATCCCCAGTGCTTCGAGCGCGCCGGGCATTTCGCGGGCGACGACCTCATGCGTCTCACCGCGCTGCTCGAATGCGCCAACGACCCGGCTTTCGATGTCGTGTGGTTCGCCAAGGGCGGCTATGGCTCGAACCGCATCGCCGAGGCGGCGGTCCAGCAGATGAACCGCGCGGCGCGGGCCAAGACCTATGTCGGCTTTTCCGATTGCGGCTACCTGCTCGCCGCGCTGTACCGCGCCGGGATCGGCCAGTCGGTCCACGGCCATATGCCCGTGAGCGCCCGATCCGAAGGGGGCAAGGAGGGAATCCGGCGGGTCCTGAACTGGCTCCAAGGGGACACCAGCGGGGTCGAACCGAGCATCGACGGCGTCACCCCGGTCGCGGCCTTCAATCTCATCACGCTGGCAATGATGACGGGCACCCCGCTGATGCCCGACCTCACCGGCCACGTGCTGATGGTCGAGGAGGTGAGCGAGTATATGTACTCGGTCGACCGGCTGTTTTTCCACCTTGCCGGCAGCCTGCCGCGGTTGAAGGGCCTGCGGCTCGGCTTCGTCACCGACGTTCCGGAGAACGCCTTTCCCTTCGGCCAGGACGAGGAGGCGATCGCCCGCTTCTGGTGCGACCGGATGGGCGTGCCCTATCTCGGCCGCGCGCTGATCGGGCACACCTCTGCCAACAGGGTTGTGCCCTTCGGCCTTGCCAGCCCGCCCGTGCGGACGTAACCGCGCCCGCCAAAACACCACAAGCGGGGATCGCAAGAATGCGCGCGTTCATCTTTCCGGGGCAGGGTAGCCAGAAGGTCGGCATGGGCGCCGACCTCGCCGAAGCGAGCGCGGCGGCGCGCGAGGTGTTCGGCGAAGTCGACGAGGCGCTGCGGCAGAACCTCTTCGCGCTGATGCGCGGCGGGCCCGAGGAGCGGCTCACCCTCACCGAGAACGCCCAGCCCGCGATCATGGCCAACGCCTTCGCCACCCTGCGCGTGCTCGAGCGCGACTTCGGGGTGAAGCTCGCCGAGCACGGTGACTGCGTCGCCGGTCACTCGCTCGGCGAATACACCGCGCTCGCCGCGATCGGCGCCTTCAGCCTCGCCACCACCGCGCGCCTCCTGAAGCTGCGCGGCTGGGCGATGCAGGCGGCGGTGCCGGTCGGCGAGGGCAGCATGGCGGTGCTGCTCGGTGCCGATGTCGAGCAGGCCAAGGCGCTCGCCGACGCTGCGGCGCAGGGTCAAGTGTGCGAGGTCGCCAACGACAACGATCCCTCACAGGTGGTGCTCTCGGGCCACACCGCCGCGATCGAGCGCGCGGTGGCGCTGACCAAGGAGCACGGGATCAAGCGCGGCATGATCCTCAACGTTTCGGCGCCCTTCCACTCCTCGCTGATGGCACCCGCTGCCGAGCGCATGGCCCACGCGCTCGCCGCCACCCCGCCCGGCGCCTTCGCTCTCCCGCTCTATGCCAACGTCACCGCCGCCCCCGTGACCGACCCCGAGGAGGAGCGCGCGCTGCTCGTCGAGCAGGTCACCGCGCGCGTGCGCTGGCGCGAAAGCGTGCTTGCCATGCGCGCGGGCGGCGTGGAACACTTCGTCGAGTTGGGCGGCAAGGTGCTCGGCCCCATGGTCACCCGCACCGACCGCGAAGCGCAGGTCACCAGCCTCGTGACGATGCACGACCTCGAGGCTTTCGCGAAGGAGATCGCGTGATGTTTGCACTGAACGGCATGAACGCCCTTGTCACCGGTGCCGCCGGTGGGATCGGCTCGGCGATTGCCCATGCGCTCGCCAGCCAGGGTGCGCGGCTGGCGCTGTCGGGCTCGAACGCTGCGAAGCTGCGCGCCTTCCGCGACGAACTGAACCAGACCTACGCCCATCACGATCATGACGGGCACGTCGAGATCACCTGCGATCTCGGCAATCCCGCTCAGGTCGAGGAGCTGATCCCGGCGACGCTCGACACGCTGGGCGGTGTCGACATCCTCGTCAACAATGCTGGTATCACCCGCGACAATCTGGGGATGCGGATGAAGGATGAGGAGTGGGACCAGGTGATCCGCATCAACCTCGAAGCCGCCTTCCGCCTGATGCGCGGGGCCGCCAAGCCGATGATGAAGGCGCGCTTCGGGCGGATTATCAACATCACCAGCGTGGTTGGCGCGACGGGGAACCCGGGCCAGATGAACTACTGCGCGGCCAAGGCCGGCCTCACCGGCATGACCAAGGCCTTCGCGCAGGAGGTGGCATCGCGCGGGATCACCGCCAACTGCGTCGCCCCCGGCTTCATCCGCACCGCCATGACGGCTGCATTGGATGAGAAGCAGCAGGCCGCGATCAACACCCGCATCCCGATGGGCCGGATGGGCGAGGGCGCGGAGATCGGCGCCGCCGTCGCCTTCCTCGCCAGCCGCGAGGCGGCCTACGTCACCGGCGAGACGCTGCACGTCAACGGCGGCATGGCGATGCTCTGAGAGGCCGGGGGCGCGTTCTATCGTCCCTTATCCCCAACGGAGTCGCCCCTCGCAAAGCCGCCAACTTGCCCGTGGTGTGGCCCGCGCTAAGGTTTTATCGCAATTCTTGGCGCTTGGGGGCGATTCCTGCGCCCCTTCGCCACACACAGGACGATAGGGACAAGCGATGAAGGCCACGATCGAACGCGCGACGCTGCTGCGGTGCCTTTCCCATGTTCAGTCGGTGGTGGAACGCCGCAACACCATCCCGATCCTGTCGAACGTCCTGATCGACGCGGACGGCGGCAATTCGGTGCGCGTCATGGCGACCGACCTCGATCTTCAGGTGGTCGAGACGATGAGTGCCGCCTCGGTCGACCAGCCCGGCGCGATCACGGTCTCGGCGCACCTCCTGTTCGACATCGCGAGGAAGCTTCCCGAAGGCAGCCAGGTCAGCCTCACCACCAACGAAAACCGCTTGGAGGTCAAGGCGGGCCGCTCGAACTTCAAGCTGCCGACCTTGCCACGCGACGACTTCCCGGTGATCGTCGAGGGCGACCTGCCGACCAGCTTCGAGCTGCCGGCGCGCCTCCTCGCCGAGCTGATCGACCGCACCCGCTTTGCGATCTCCACGGAAGAAACGCGCTACTACCTCAACGGCATCTTCCTCCACGTCACCGACGAGGACGAGCCGCTGCTCAAGGCTGCCGCAACCGACGGCCACCGCCTCGCCCGCTTCACCCTGCCGCGCCCGGACGGCGCTGCCGGAATGCCCGACGTGATCGTGCCGAGGAAGGCCGTGGGGGAATTGCGCAAGCTCCTCGAAGAGGCGCTCGACAGCAATGTGCTGATCGATCTTTCGGCCAGCAAGATCCGCTTCACGCTCGGCGGGGAGGGCGGGGTGGTGCTGACCTCCAAGCTGATCGACGGTACCTTCCCCGACTACAGCCGCGTCATCCCGACCGCCAACGACAAGCTCCTCAAGGTCGATCCGAAGCTGTTCTACTCGGGCGTCGACCGCGTGGCGACCATCGCCACCGAGAAGACCCGCGCGGTCAAGATCGGGCTCGACAATGACCGCGTGACGCTTTCGGTGACCTCGCCCGACAACGGCACCGCCGCCGAGGAACTGGCCGCCGAATACCGCGCCGACGGGCTCGAGATCGGCTTCAACGCCAACTACCTCAAGGACATCCTCGGCCAGATCGACAGCGACACGGTGGAACTCCACCTCGCCGATGCTGGCGCGCCGACGCTGATCCGCGAGAACGATAGCGCCCGCGCGCTCTACGTGCTGATGCCGATGCGGGTGTGATTCCCGCCATATAGGGAGGGGAAAGGCGATGAACGCCCAGCAGGTTCACGTCCGCACGGGCGCGCTCACCGATGCCGTGCTCGCGGAGGTGCCGCTGCCTCCGCTTCCCGAGGGCGCGGTGCGGCTCCAGGTCGAGAGCTTTTCGGTCACCGCCAACAACGTGACCTATGCGGTGGTGGGCGACGGGTTCCGCTACTGGGACTTCTTCCCCGCTCCCGAGGGTCTCGGCATCGTGCCGATGTGGGGTCATGCGCGGGTGATCGAAAGCCGCCATGCCGACATCGCGGTGGGCGAGCGGGTCTACGGCTACCTGCCGATGGCGAGCCACCTCGACGTGGTGCCGGGACGGGTGAGTGCCGGGGGCTTCACCGACATGGCGGCGCACCGCCAGCCGATGAGCCCGGTCTACAACAGCTACACCCGCCTCGCCGCCGACCCCGAGCATGATCCGGCGCGCGAGGCGGAGCGGATGATTTTCGGCCCGCTGTTCCGCACCGGGTTCCTGATCGAGTATTTCCTGCGCGGGGAAGGCTGGTTCGGAGCCGAGCAGCTGGTCGTCACCAGCGCGTCGTCCAAGACCGCGATGGGGTTGGCGAGCGTGGCGCGTCAGTCCTCGCCGGGGATCAAGCGGATCGGTCTCACGTCCAAGGGCAACGTCGGTTTCGTGGAAGCGAGCGGGCTCTATGACGCGGTGCTCGCCTATGACGAGCTCGACAAGCTCGAAGTGCTGCGGACCGTCAGCGTCGACTTCGCCGGCAATGCCGACTTGCTCGCCCGCATCCACCGCCATTTCGAGGACGCGCTGGCGCACTCGGTGCTGGTCGGCGCGACCCATATCGAGGCACGCTCCGTATTCGGAAAGAGCGAGCCGCTGCCCGGCCCCAGGCCGCAGCTGTTCTTCGCCCCGGACCATGCGGTTGCCTTCTTCAAGGCGCATGGGCCCGAGGAAGGCGGGAGGCTGGTCGCCGCGGCGTGGCGCGCGTTCCTGTCGGCCGCGGAGGGCACCATCGCCATCGAGCGCCTGCCAGGGCTCGATGCCGCGAGGACGGTGTTCACCAGCATGGTGGCCGGGCAGATCGACCCCGCGAAGGGGATCGTGATCGAGCCCTGAGGCGGGGGAGGGTTACTCCGCCGCTTCGGCCAGCTCCACCCGCTGCGGCCCGCGGATCAGCCCGCCGGGGGTCGCGCCGGTCCACGCGCCATCGCGGAAGGTGACGATGCCGCTCTTAATCGTCGCCACGTAGCCGTCCGCTTTCTGGAGGAGGCGCTTGCCGCCCGCGGGGAGGTCGAAGGCGAGCCACGGCTTGCCGAGCTTCAGCCTGTCCATGTCGATGACATTGAGGTCGGCGAGATACCCCGGTGCGATGACCCCGCGATCCTCGAGGCCATAAAGCCGCGCGGTGTCGCGGCACTGGCGCTTGATCGCCTGTTCGAGGCTGATCCGCGCGCCTCGCCGGCGGCCTTTCACCCAGTGTTCGAGCATGAAGGTCGGCGAGGCGGCGTCGCAGATCGTCCCGCAATGCGCGCCGCCATCGCTGAGCGAGTTGACGGTATCGTCGGCGTGCTGGAGCGGGTGCAGGAAATCGAGGTTGCCGTCGGCATAATTGAGGATCGGCAGGTAGATGAACCCTGTGCCATCGCCTTGGCACAGGAGGTCGTAGGCATATTCCTGCGGCGAGACCCCCGCCGCCGCGGCGCGGGCGTTGATGCTCGCCTCCGGGCCCGGCTCGTAGTCGAAATCGGGGTCCATCTCGTATTGCAGGCTCCAGCCCATGCTGATCGCCATCACCACCCCGCCGATGTCCTTCGGCGCGTCGGTGTAGTCATTGGGCTCGGCCAGCATCTGCGCGCGGAAGGCGGGGTCGAGCAGCTTGGCCTTCTGCTGCTCCCACGGCAGGTCGGCAATCGCCATCCAGCTCGGGCGGAAGCGGAAGGGGTGGACGGTGCCCTGCCACGCCATGATGATCCCGTTCCCGCGCAGCGCAATCTGGGCGACGATGTTCGCGCCATTGTCGTTCTGGGCGCGCATTTCGGCGATCTGCTCATCGAGCGGCAGTTCCTTGGCGATGGATTGCAGCGCGGCGAAGGTGACGGGGATGCCGGCCTCGCGCGAAAGTTGCCCCATCCATTCGAACTCGTTCCATTCGCGCTTCAGGTCGCTCGCCATCTCGAACACGGCATGACCGCCCGCCGCCCGGGCGCGGCCCATCGCCTTGCCGATGGCGATCAGTTCTTCCGCCGTGGCGGTGGTGCCGGGGACGAGCTCGCCATCGACCGACTTGTGGAGCACGGTGCGCGAGGTCGAGAAGCCGAGTGCCCCGGCGCGCACGCCTTCCTCGACGATCCGGCTCATTTCGGCGATATCGTCAGCGGTCGGCACCGCGCCGGGCTGCTCGCGGTCGCCCAGCACATAGGCGCGCACCGCGCCGTGGGGGACGTGGGTGCCGATGTCGACAGTGCGGGGGAGCTTTTCCAAAGCGTCGAGATATTCGGGGAAGGTCTCCCAGTCCCAGGTGATCCCCTCGGCAAGAGCGGTGCCGGGGATGTCCTCGACCCCTTCCATCAGGCTGATGAGCCATTCGTGGCGGTCGGGCTTGGCGGGCGCGAAACCGACCCCGCAATTGCCCATGACGACGGTGGTGACCCCGTGCCAGCTCGAGGGTGCCATCTCCTGATCCCAGGTGGCCTGCCCGTCGTAATGGGTGTGGATGTCGACGAAGCCAGGGGCGACGATCATGCCGGTCGCGTCGATCTCCTCGGGCGCGCTTTCGACAATCCGGCCCACCGCCGCGATCAGCCCGTCCTTCACCGCCACATCGCCGGTGAAGGCCGGGCTGCCGGTCCCGTCGACGATCGTTCCGCCCCGGATGATCAGGTCGTATTGCGCCATTCTGTCTCTCCCTTATGGGGAGGGAGAATGTCGCAAAGCGGGTGGTCCTACAAGAGGACCTCGCGCAAGTTGATCAAGTGCAGGCGGAGCCAAGGGTGATGAGGATGGGTCTGAACAAGCGTTTTCGCATAGGATTTGTAGGACTTGTTGGATTTGCCTCGCTGGCCGCGCCGCTCGCCGCGCAGGAGACGGGCGCGTGGCGGCTGGCGCCGGAGAGCGATCTTTCGGCCATGCTCGATTGCTTCGAGGCATCAGGCCAGACGCTGATCTCGGCCCATCGCGGCGGGCCGACGCCGGGCCTGCCGGAAAACGCCATCCCCACCATGGACGCGCTGCTGATGGCCGCGCCTGCGATCATGGAGGTCGATGTCGGCCAGAGCGTCGATGGCGTTCTGTTCCTGCTTCATGACGACCGGCTCGAGCGCACCACCACCGGCACCGGGGAGGCGGCGGCCCAACCCTGGGCGGCGCTCAGCCAGTTGAAGCTCAAGGACAATTGGGGCTGGGTCACGCCCTATGCCATCCCCCGGCTGGAGGAGGCGCTGGCCTGGGCCAAGGGGCGCACCGTGCTCCAGATCGATTTCAAGCGTTCGGCCGATTACGGCAAGGTCGCCGCCGCGATCAGGGCGGCGGGGATGGAAAAGAGCGTGATCCTGATCGCCTATTCGGTCGATCAGGCGGCGGCCCTCCACCGCGCCGCGCCCGAGATGCTGATCTCGGTCTCGGTCGATGCGCTGGAAGATGTCGCCGCGCTCAAGCGGGCTGGTATCCCCGAGGAGCGCATGGTCGCCTTCACCGGCACCCGCCTGCCGCGCCCTGAGCTCTACCGCGAACTCGACAGCCAGAATATCGAGGTGATCTTCGGCACCCTTGGGCGCCCGCCGCGTTCGATCGACGCGGTCATCGATCGCTACGGGATGGATGAACGCTACGCGGAACTCGGCAAGGAGGGCGTCGACATCCTCGCCACCGACCGTCCGCGCGAAGCGGCGGCCGCGCTGGCCGAGGCGGGACGGCTGCCCAAGGCGGGCCAGTGCGGCGTCAGCCGCGGCGAATAGGACGCACGGAGAACGCGAAATGGTCAAGGCGACATGGAACGGCGCGGTGATCGCCGAGAGCGATGCGACCGTGGTGGTCGAGGGCAACCACTATTTCCCGAGGGATGCGGTCGATCCCGCCGTGCTGACCGACAGCGCCTCGACAACCCACTGCCCGTGGAAAGGGACCGCCCATTACCACAGCATCACTGTGGACGGCGCGACCAACCCGGATGCGGCCTGGTACTATCCCGAGCCCAAGCCTGCCGCCGCCGAGATCAAGGGCCGGATCGCCTTCTGGCGCGGGGTCGTGGTAAGCTAGCCTCAGGCCGCCGCGCGCTTCGCCTCGCGATCGCGCTCGCGCGGGCTGGCGGCCATGTCGAGGAAGTCGCGGATCACCGCCACGCTCTCGTCGGCGTGGGTGAGCAGGAACAGGTGCCCGCCGCCCTCGAAGACCTCGAGCCGCGAATGCGGGATCATCGCCTTCAGAATCTTGCCATTGACGAGCGGCACGATCTGGTCGTCCTCGCCCATCATGATCAGTGTCTCCTTCTTGAGGAAGGGCAGCGCCGGGAGGCTCGTCCAGCCCATCATGCACATCAGCTGGTACATGTAGCCACGCGGGGAGGGCGGCTTGAGGCGGCCGATGTGGCTGTCCTTCTGGTGCTCCGCCCCGTCCTTGTCGACCCCGCCATAGAGCGTGGCAAAGTGTTCGTTCATGAACTCGGGGTCGATGTAGCGGCGCGGGTCGGCCATCTTGGTGAAGGCGGCCGGATTGCCGGGCACCATCAGCATCCCCGGGGTGGTCGCGATCAGCGTCAGGCGGCGGGTCCGGCCCGGGTGCTGGAGCGCGAAGTGCTGCGCCATCGCGCCGCCCCACGAGACGCCCATCACGTCGACCTCGTCGAGCCCGAACCTGTCAAGCAGCTGGGCTGCGGTCCAGCTCATCGTGAAGGGGTTGTAGGGCACTAGCGGATCGGGCGATTCGCCCGTGCCCGGCATGTCGAACATGATGAAGCCGCGTTCCGGCAAGGCCGCTGCCAGCGGGGCGACCGCCTCGATGTTCGCGCCGATGCCGTTGAAGAACAGGATCGGCAGGTGGTCGGAGGGCATGTCGAGCCGCCAGGCCGCAGTCCGTAGCGTCCGGCCGCCCACCTGTTCGAGGGTGACGAGGGCATCGTCCATCGGATTAGTCACGGGAATTCTTCCTTTCTTCCGCCCTTCGCGGGGCGGGTTGGGCGCGCTCGCCGATCCCATAGCGGGCGCGCCCACAAGCTTTGCGCGAGGCCTCACGGAGATGCCGCAGGGCCTGTGCTGCGGGGGCGCCGTATCAGACTTCTTCGACGACGTAGAGTCCCGGGGCCGCTTCGAGGGGGCGGTACGTGTCGTTTCCGAGTGCGGCAGGGGCGGGCTTCTTGTCGCCCGAACGCTTTTGCACCCACTCCATCCACAGCGGCCACCAGCTGCCCTTGACCTCCTCGACGCCCTTCAGCCACTCGTCGGCGGTCGCGGGAAGCTTTCCCTTCTTCTTCTGGACGAAGTACTTGGCCTTGGGATTGCCGGGCGGGTTGAGGATCGCCTGCATATGGCCGCTCTGCGAGAGCACGTAGGTCACGTCCTTCGATCCGAACAGCTGGGTCGAACGGTACGTCGCCTTCCACGGGGTGATGTGATCGGTCACCCCGCCGAGGATGAAGAGGTCCGCGGTCACCTTGCTGAGATCGACCTTGTGCCCGGCCATCTCGACCTCGCCCTGCTTGGTGAAGGCGAGCGTTTCGAACAGGGTCAGGAAATCGGCCATCAGGCTTGCCGACAGATTGGTCGCGTCCGCATTCCAGAACAGGACGTCGAAGGCCGGAGGGTCCTGCCCCAGCAGGTAGTTGTTGATGACGTAGTTCCAGATGAGGTCGTTGGGCCTGAGCCAGGCGAAGCCGCGGGCCAGATCGTCGGCCTTGATGACGCCCTGCTTCATCGCGCGCTGGCGGGCGAGCTGCATCCCGTTCTCGCTGACCAGCGATCCGGCCTCGATATCGGTCGGCTTGGGGTGGAGCACGCAGACCATCAGCGTCAGCGTGCCGAGGATCGGGTTGTTCGTCGCGGCGAGCTTGGAGGCGAGCACCGACGCCGTCTGCCCGCCCGAGCATCCGGCCGAGACGTTGACCTTCTTCGATCCGGTGATCGAGGAAACGACTTCAAGCGCCTTCTCGCAGGCCGAGATGTAATCGGCCATGCCCCAGCGGCCCTGTTCCTTGGTGGGATTGCGCCACGAGATGACGAAGGTCTGGATGCCGTTGTCGACCTGCCACTTGATCACCGACTTGTCGGGCGAGAGGTCGTTGATGTACATCTTGTTGATCTGCGGCGGGATCGTCAGCTGAGGAATTTCATAGACTTCCTCGGTGGTCGGCGCATATTGCAGCACCTCCATGATCTCATCTCGGTAGACGACATTGCCCTTCGAGGTCGCGATGTTCTCGCCGATCTTGAAGGGCCGCTTGTCGACCTGGCTGACCATGCCCTTGTTGTGGACCATGTCGTTGTAAGCGTTCTGCAACCCCTTGATGAGGCTGAGGCCGCCCGAATTGATGATCTGCTTCTGCGCGGTCGGATTGCCGATCAGCGAGTTGGTGGGGGCAAGGCTGTCGAGGATGATGTTGGCGATGAAATTCGCGCGGTTCCTTTCGAGCTCGTCGAGTTCGAGCTCCTCGAGCCAGCCCTTCATCCCCTTCTGCACGGCGAGATAGTATTGCGCGCCCGCGCGGAAGAAGGGGTTGTACTGCCAGGCCGGGTCCATGAACCGCTTGTCCTTGGGATCGGGGGCGAGATCGCTCTTGCCGGTCATGATCTTGACCATGTCCTGCGCCATCGCGGTCGAATGGCGGATGAAGCGCGAGGGATCGGAGGCGGTCTCGCGCAGCAGCAGCGCGACCGCGCCGACGAAATCCTCGCGGGCGACGCCGATCAGGGGCCCCAGGGCGTTGGTGGACTGGGCTGCTTCGTTTTCGAGCTTCACTTCGCTGCGTGCCATGGGATCCTCTCTGCCTGGCCTTGCGCACCCGATTGCCGTGGCGGCATCAGGTTAACGCGGCCTCGGCGCGAGAATGCAGGCTTGGCCGACAAGTTGCAAGCTCCCCGCTTGGCCGCGAGGGCCTGCCCGGGCGGGCCAATCATTGCGGAATTAAGTATGCCGATTAACGCTTTTCTTAGCCCTGATGATGCAAGGCAGCACCATGGCTGGGGCTCCGATCAGAAAATTCGCGACCAACACCTCGCGCCCTGTGGGCGGGGGTCGCGATCTGCATTCGGTGGCGAGCGAGAAGGCGAGGGCCGAGGACCTGCGCGGGCGCGGCGACCGGCGAGGCGCCGCGCGCGCCGAGGCCGGGCAAGTTCCGAAGCCGGGCGCGGGCGAACCGGCGAGCGAACAGAGCTTCTTCCTTCCCCGCCAGGCCGGCGGCATGACCCTGTTCCTGGTCGCCGCCTACCTGATGGCGGGGATCGTCTTCAAGGGGATGCCCTCGACCACCACCTGCGCGCTCGCGCTCGGTTCGGCGGGGCTGTTCGCCCTGGGCACGCTGTTCGCCGAGACCGAACGCCGCGCGGACACCGCGCGCGCGGTGAAGATCGGGATCGTGATCGTCGGGATCGTGCTGCCGATGGCCTGCGCGGGGCTGGCGATGGCCTCGTGGGTGGGCGAGGGCCTGCCCTGGCAATGGGCGATCGGCACGATGGTATGCGTCAACGCCGCCGCGGCCGCGCTGTTCGACATGCGCATCGTGTCGCTGTTCTGCGCCAAGATCGCGAGCTGGGCGGGCTTTGCCGTGCTGGCGCCGCAGCCGGTCACCGCCGCCGCCGTCGGGGCTGCGGCGATCACCCTGCTGCTGATCGCCAGGCTCGAGATGAAGGCCGCCAACGACCGCCGGCTGGTGCGCGAGGCGCGCGAGCGGGTCGCGGCGCGTGCCGAGGACATTCTGAGGAGCTTCGAGGAGACCGGGCAGGGCTGGTTCTGGGAGACCGACCGGCGCGGCCTCATCACCTACATCTCGCCCAAGGCCGCGCTCGCGCTCGGCAAGACCACTGACGCGGTGGTGGGCCGCCCGCTCTCCGAGATTGTCGACGCCTCGCAAGGCCCTGCCGACGCGGAGCGCACGCTGGCCTTCCACCTCTCCGCCCGTTCGGCCTTCCACGATGTCGAGGTGCGCGCGGCAACGACCGGCGATGAACGCTGGTGGTCGCTCGCGGGCCGGCCGGTCTACGACAGCTACAAGAACTTCTGCGGCTTCCGCGGGCATGGCACCGACCTCACCGAAAAGCGCCGCAGCGAACAGCAGGTCTCGCGCCTGGCGCACTACGATTCGCTCACCGGCCTCGCCAACCGCGTGCAGATGAGCCAGGCGCTGGAGCAGATCCTTGCCGCCCCGAGCGGGCGCGAGCGGGCCTGCGCGGTGCTGATGCTCGATCTCGACCGCTTCAAGCACGTCAACGATACGCTCGGCCACCCGGCGGGCGACGCGCTGCTCAAGCAGGTTGCCCAGCGGCTCGAACGCGCGATCGGCGGGGCGGGGCGCTGCGGGCGCCTGGGCGGCGACGAGTTCAAGGTCATCATCCCCGGCCACCAGGACCGCGCGACGCTCGGCCACATCGCGCAGGAGATCATCGCCTCGCTCTCGCAGCCCTATTCGATCCAGGGCCAGTCGGTGGTGATCGGCGCCTCGGTCGGCATCGCGCTCGCACCCGAGCACGGCGGGACCAGCGACGAGCTGATCCGCAATGTCGACCTTGCGCTCTACGCCGCGAAGGACGCCGGGCGCGGGGTGTTCCGCTTCTACGCCGAGGACCTCCACGCCGCCGCCGAAGAACGCGCCGAGCTCGAACAGGACCTGCGCGAGGCGATCGCCAAGGGTGAGCTCGAACTCTATTACCAGCCGGTCGTCTATGCCGCGAACGAGAAGATCGTCGGCTTCGAGGCGCTGATGCGCTGGAACCATCCGCGAAAAGGCTGGATCAGCCCGGCCAAGTTCGTGCCCATCGCCGAAGACGCGGGCCTTATCGACCGGATCGGCCAATGGGCGCTGCGCACGGCCTGCGCCGACCTTGCCCGCTGGCCGCGCGCGATCCGCTGCGCGGTCAACGTCTCGGCGCTGCAATTCGCCAACCCGGACCTGCCGACCATCGTCGCCAACGCGCTCGCCCACAGCGGGGTCGCGCCCTCGCGGCTCGAGCTGGAAATCACCGAGAGCGTGTTCCTCAACGACAACGCCGGCACCGACGCGATGTTCAAGGCGCTCAAGCGCGTGGGCGTGCGCCTTGCGCTCGACGATTTCGGCACGGGCTATTCGTCATTGGGCTATCTGAAGAAGGCGCCGTTCGACAAGATCAAGATCGACCGCAGCTTCGTGCAGGGCGCGACCGAAGAGGGCAGCCGTAACGGCGCGATCATCGCCTCGATCACCTCGCTCGCCGAGGCGCTGCACATGGACACGACGGCGGAAGGCGTCGAGACGCTGGACGAGCTCGAACTCGTGCGCCTGCTCGGCTGCTCGCACATCCAGGGCTATATCTACTTCAAGCCGATGAACGCCTCGGATGCGACCGCGCTGGTGTCGGGCGATCTCGTCGCCGAGGCCGACGGGCCGCAATCCGCCCGCGCCCCGCGCCAGAACCTGCTGCGCCGCGTGGTCGTGGTCCACAACGGCAACCGCCTCAACGCCACCTTGCGCAACATCTCGGAAAGCGGGGCGATGATCGAGGGGCTGTGGAATATGCCCGCAGGCAGCGCCGTGCGCATCGAGTTCTCGGCCGACAAGGTCGTCACCGCACAGGTCCGCTGGTCGCGCGAGAACCGCGTCGGCATCGAATTCCACGCGCCACTCAAGCGCCGCGCCGACGGCACCTTCGCCGTGCTCAAGGGCCAGGGCGCCGGCGCCGGGGCGTGGTAAGCGGCGCCCCGCGCGCTCGCAGGTCCGCGTCTGCCGGTCGTATCAGCGCGCTTCGCCGGGCAGGACTTTAGCGGAATAATAACCATCGGCCTTTACGCCTTGCCAAGACGGCCGGGGGGTGCGCCGCATCCCTCCCGGTCCTTGGTCTGGAGGTCTGTCCACGAGATGTCCCTGAAGGGTCTCTTGTCATCCCGAGGCGGCGGGGGGGGGGGGGGGGGGGGGGGGGG
>NZ_JAPFGY010000006.1 GCF_026586795.1 Erythrobacter sp. WG | reverse complement strand
CCACCGCACCACCGCCGCCGCCAGCGCCGCCGAGACGACCGCCGCCGCCACCGCCGCCCGGAGGGCCGCCGAAGCCGCCCGGACCGCCCGCAGGCGCGCCGATGCTGCCGTTGGTCGAGAAGGTGAATTGCAGCCGGTCCGACTTCGTCTTGGCAAAGCTCACCGAACGCCGGTCGATCGCGGTCAGACGGCCGCTGGCGTCGCGCGTGATGCGCCCGGGGAAGGCGGCCTCGATCTCGGGCGTGATCTGCGGGAAGGCGCTCACCACGTTGTCCGAGCGGTTGCGGATGTATTCCACCGTCAGCCGGGTGTTGTCCCAGAACGGCAGTTCCCAGTTGGCCGCAAACTTCCAGTCGCGCTGGGTCTCGGCAGGCAGATCGGGATTGCCGCCAGTGGTGACGTCCGCGAGCACCGTCTCGCCGCGCACGAAATCGAACACCGGCACGTTGAGGTTGACGATCCGCGGTGCGCCGAGAGCGGACAGGCCCGGCGCGACCTCGCGCCAGATATAGGTCGCCGACAGGTCGAGCTTGTCGAAGGGCTTCCACGTCAGCCCCGCGTTCCAGTCGCCGAGCGTGCCGAAGTCGCTGAAACTGTCCGCCCCGGCCTGCAGATTGAGTGTGAAATCGCCGAGCGCATCGGCGAATTCGTCGCGTCGGCTGGTGAGCGGCACCACCAGGTTGACGCCGGTGGACAGGTTGCGCCGGGTAAGGTCGGCCCCGATCGCGGTGCGCGTGTCGGAGCTTTCGATCTTCTGCCAGTCGAGCCGCACGTCGAAGGTCGCAAGGATGTCGCCCGCGGGAAGCGTCGCCACCCGGCCCTGCAAGGTATTGAGGTTCGAGGCGGTGATGGTCCGGCTGCGCGCCACGTCGAAGCCGTTGCCGGTGTCGCCCGGCAGCGGGCCGTTCAGCGCCAGTCGCCCGGCGGCGGCGGCGGTGCGGAACACGTCGAGCTGCTGCGGCGTCAGGCGCCGGTCGATCTCGGTCTCGGTCTCGGCGAGCGAGGCATCGAAGGTGCTCGTCCAGCGGAAGCGGTTGACCGGCTTGTTGATCGATCCCGCCGCGGAGAGCGTGTCGGTCGAGGAGCGCCGCGCGAGCGGGGTCTCGGCCCCGAAGGTGCGCGTGGCGCTCGCCCCGCCCGGCGCGGTCAGCACCACGGTGTTGAGCCCGTCGAGGCTGCGGCTCTCGTCGCGCTGGTAGTTGAGGTTGGCGGACAGCGCCGTGCCGCTGTCGATGAAGGCCTTGGCCCAGGAAACATTGCCCTCGACATTGAAGGTGTCGGGCAGCAGGCTGCGGAAGCGTGCCTGATCGGGGTCACCGGGCACCGTCGCAATCGATCCGGGGGTCTGGCGGATGTTGCGCTCCGCTTCGGAGAGCAGGTTGGTGTCCTGCACCTGGATGTTGGCGTTGATCCGCCCGCCATTGGCGATCTTGAGGAAGCCGAACTGCTGCTCGTTGCGGCTGTAGCCGCCGCGCGAGGGCATCTCGTATTCGAGATCGACCTGGCGGTTGGTGTAATTGTCCTTGAGCACGAGGTTGATGACCCGGCGATCGGGCGGGAAGCCGAAGCGCTGGGCGACTTCCTCGGGGAACACCTCGACCTTGGCGAGGGCTTCGGGCGGATAGTTCTGGAACTCGCGGAAGGAACCGATGCGGATGCCGTTGACGAGGATCACCGGCATCCCGCCGCCGCCGCGCCCGCGCGCCGAGCCGGTGCGCGCGCTGATCTGGGCGATGAGGTCAGCGATCGAGGTCACGCCTTCGGCGGCGATCTGCGTCTCGTCCAGCTGAAGGAGCGGCGCCTGATCGACCACCAGCTGGCCACGGATCCGGCCCGAGCGCACGATGATCTCGTTGCCGCTCGCAACATCGTCCGCGCTGTCGGTCTCGGGTTCACGCACCGGCGCAGGGGTCTCGGGCTGCGGCTGGGCGCTCGCGGCAGGTGCGTTCGCGGCCACCGCCGGGAGTGCGAGCGCGATGCCGATGGCGCAAGTGCCGGCGCGCAGCATCGCGCGGGAAAACGGGGAGAGGTTCATGCGGTCCCTTCAAGGTCAATCGTGGCGGTGCGACGTTGTGCCGCTCCCGATGGGGATATGCCTGCCGCAGCGGGAATCGCTCCCGCCGGGCACGCGCGCGCATCAAGCAAGCTGCGCAAATCCCCGCTTATCCTGCGCCTAACGCACGAGCCTTCCCTTTTGGTTCCCGCATCGCTAAAGCGCGGCCACCAATCGACGGGCGTATTGTGCGCCGCACCACAGACAAAGGGATTTCATGGCCAAGGAAGAACTCCTCGAAATGCGCGGGCGCGTGGTGGAGTTGCTGCCCAATGCGATGTTCCGGGTGGAGCTTGAGAACGGCCATGAAGTGCTCGGCCACACCGCGGGCAAGATGCGCAAGAACCGCATCCGCGTGCTGGTCGGCGACGAGGTGCTGTGCGAGCTCACCCCTTACGACCTCACCAAGGCGCGCATCACCTACCGCTTCATGCCGGGTCGCGGCGGCCCCGGCCCCCAATAAGGCCGGCGGGCCCGCTTCATGGGCGCGCCTCATCTGACCCTGGCATCGGCCTCGCCCCGGCGGCGCGAGCTGCTCGGTCGGCTCGGCCTTGCACCGGACGCCGTCGTCCCGGCCGACATCGACGAATCCCCGCGCAAGGGCGAACTGCCCCGCGCCTATGCACTGCGCATGGGCCGCGAGAAGGCGTTGGCGATAGAGGCACCGGGCTTTGTGCTGGCGGGCGACACGGTGGTCGCGGTCGGCCGCCGCATCCTCCCCAAGACCGAAACCGCCGAAGAGGCGCGCGCCTGCCTCGACCTCTTGAGCGGGCGGCGCCACCAGGTGCTCTCGAGCGTGGTGCTGCGCGCGCCCGACGGGTCCTTGCGCGAGCGGCTCGACGAGACGGTGGTGTCCTTCAAGCGCCTTTCCTCCGAGGAAATCGCCGCCTACCTCGCCGGCGGCGAGTGGCAGGGCAAGGCCGGCGGCTACGCCATCCAGGGCGCGGCCGAAGGGCTGATCGCGTGGATCAGGGGCAGCCATTCGGGCGTGATGGGCCTGCCGCTCTACCACGCGCGCGCGCTGCTCAAGGCGGCGGGATTCAGGGTTGGCTGAGGCGCACAGGCGATCCTCCCCTTCAGGGGAGGGGGACCATCGGCAGGATGGTGGAGGGGCGGTCGCCGCTGATCCGAACTGGGTAACGCGCGGCAGAACGCACCCGCCCCTCCACCAGCTTCGCTGTTCCCCCTCCCCGAGCCGGCGAGGATGATATGACCTGGCTGATCGAGGAAGGCATCGGCGAAACCCGCGCGCTGCTCGTCGAGGGCGACCATGTGCGCGCCGCCAAGGTGTTCTGGCCGGGCGAACTTGCGGCGGGCACCGTCACCACCGGCAAACTCACCGCCAAGCTCAAGGGCACGCGGCGCGGCGTCGCGCTGCTGGGTGACGGCACCGAGGCGCTGGTCGATCACCTGCCGCCGCAGGTCACCGAGGGGCAGAGCCTCGACCTCGTCATCACCCGCGCCGCGCTGGCTGAACGCGGACGGTTCAAGCGCGCGCAGGCACGGGTCGCGGGAGCGGATTCGCCCCTCCCCCTGGCCGCCGTCCCGGAAGGCCGGGTCGTCCGCCGCTTTCCGGCTGGCCTATGGGAGGAGGTGTGGCACGCCGCCTCCTCGGCCAGTCTCGACTTTCCCGGGGGCGAGATCCTCGTCAGCGTCACCCCCGCCATGACCGTCATCGACATCGACGGGGTGGGCACCCCGCGCGAGGTCGCGCTCGCCGCTGTCCCGGCCATCGCCTGCGCGCTGGCGTGGTTCGACCTCGGCGGCAACATCGGCATCGACTTCCCGACGCTCCAGACCAGGGACGATCGCCGCGCGGTCGATGCGGCGCTGGAGGCCGCGCTGGCGGGCTTCCCGCACGAGCGCACCGCGATGAACGGCTTCGGCTTCGTGCAGATCGTCGCGCGTCTCACCGGCCCCTCGCTGCTGCACCGCTTCGCCACCGCCCGCCTCGGCATGGCGGCGCGCATGGCGCTGCGCCGGGCGGAACTGGCGGCGGAGGGGACGGGGCGCGTGCTTCTGCTTTCGGTGCATCCCGCGCTGAAGGCCAAGCTCAAGGATGACTGGCTCTCCCAGCTCGCACGCCGCACGGGCCGCGAAGTGCGGATCGCGACCGATCCCGGACTTGCCATCGAGGCCGCCCATGCCCAGCTTCTCCCCCTATGACGACCTCCTCGAAGCCCTGCCCGATCTGCCGCAAGCCGCGTGTGGCCGAACACCACCCGTTCTGCTCCGAGCGCTGCCGCGACCGCGACCTTGCCCGCTGGTTCTCCGATTCCTACGCCGTGCCCGGGAGGCCGGCCGACCCCGAGGAACTCGCCCGCGAGAACTGGCGCGATCAGGACTGAGCCGGGCCATACAAAAGCCTCTTGCCAAGCCTTTCGGCCTTCGCCATAGGGCCGCTCTCATTTGCTCGCCGGGGCAGCCGAATGGCTTTCTCCCCGTCGCTCGCAGCGAATGCCCGGGTAGCTCAGGGGTAGAGCAGCGGATTGAAAATCCGCGTGTCGGTGGTTCAAATCCGCCCCCGGGCACCATTCGCTGAACAGGGAAACTGACGATGTCCCGCCGCACCAAGCTCTACGAAGGCAAGGCCAAGATCCTCTACGAGGGCCCCGAGCCGGGCACGCTCATCCAGTATTTCAAGGACGATGCGACCGCCTTCAACGCCGAGAAGAAGGGCACCATCAACGGCAAGGGCGTGATCAACAACCGCATTTCCGAGCACGTCTTCACCCGCCTCGCCCACATCGGCATCCCCACCCACTTCATCCGCCGCCTCAACATGCGCGAGCAGCTGATCCGGCAGGTCGAGATCATCCCCTTGGAAGTGGTGGTGCGCAACGTCGCGGCCGGCTCGATCTCCAAGCGCCTCGGCATCGAGGAAGGCGAGCCGCTGCCGCACACGCTGATCGAATACTACTACAAGGACGATGCGCTCGGCGATCCGCTGGTCGCCGAGGAACACATCGCCTGCTTCAATTGGGCGTCGAACGACGAGATGCACGACATCTCCTCGATGGCGATCCGCATCAACGATTTCCTGTGCGGGATGTTCGCCGCGATCGACATCCGTCTGGTCGACTTCAAGCTCGAGTTCGGGCGGCTCTACGACGGCGATTACAGCCGCGTGATCCTCGCCGACGAGATCAGCCCCGACGGCTGCCGGCTGTGGGACATGGCCACCGGCGAAAAGCTCGACAAGGACCGCTTCCGCCGCGACCTCGGCGGCGAGGAGGAGGCCTATCGCGAGGTTGCCCGCCGCCTCGGCCTCTTGGGCGCGGAAGACAACGGGCCGGGCGAGGTCTTCGATCTGTCGCACGCGCGCTCGCGGCTGCGCGGGCCGCCCCCCTTGAAGAAGTAAGGCGCTCGCGAAGTAATCGGCTGACAGGCGCGATTCAGGGCCTAGGGTGCATGGGCTGACCTCATGCCACCAAGACGCGCCCTCCCCTCTCTGCACCCCATCGCCGCCGCGCTCGCGCTGGCGTTCGCGCTGCCCTCGGCGCTTGCCGCGCAGGACCCGCCCCCCGCCGAAGCCGCAGGCGAGGCGCCTGCTTCAGCTCCCTCCCCCCTCTGGGCCTTCGAGGCGAGCGACGTGCCGGTCGATCCCGGCTACACCTTAGGGCACCTTCCCAACGGCCTGCGCTATATCATCCGCCGCAACGCCACCCCTGCGGGCACCGCGCTGGTGCGGATGCGCATCGGCTCTGGCTCGCTCGAGGAGACCGACAGCGAGCGCGGCCTTTCGCACTATCTCGAACACATGGCCTTCAACGGCTCGTCCGGCATTCCGGAAGGCGAAATGGTCAAGTTGCTCGAACGCGAGGGCCTCGCCTTCGGGGCGGACACCAACGCCTCGACCGGCTTCGAGAGCATCACCTACATGCTCAACCTGCCGAGGAACGACGAGGCGCTGCTCGGCACCGCGCTCAAGCTGATGCGCGAGACCGCGAGCGAGCTGACCCTCTCCGAGGACGCAGTCGCGCGCGAACGCGGCGTGATCCTCGCCGAGCGGCGCGACCGGGCGGGCTTCCAGCAGCGCAACCTTGAAGCCAACATCGCCTTTCTCGCCCCTGGCGCCCGCTATGCCGAGCGCCAGCCGATCGGCGCGCTTCGGGTGCTGGAGAACGCCACCGCCGCGCAGCTCCGCGCGCTCTACGCCCGCGCCTACATCCCGGCGAACACCGTGCTGGTGGTGGTCGGCGACCTGCCTGTCGCGGTGGTCGAGGCGGCCATCGCCGCGCGCTTCGCCGATTGGGCCGCAGGTCCCGTGCCGCCCGAGCCGCAGGCAGGGCCCATCGACGTTACCCGCAAGGGGCTGACCGCGATCCACCTCGATCCCGCGCTCGCCGAGAAGGTCACTCTGAGCCGCCTCGCCCCGTGGCGCGACGAGCCCGACACCATCGCCAACCGCCGCCTCGGAAGGCTGCGCGGCATCGGCTATGCCATCGTCAACCGCCGCCTCGCCCGTCTCGCGAGGGGGGCCGATGCGCCGTTCAAGTCGGCGGGCTTCGGCTCGGGTAACATATTCGAGGCGGCGCGGATCACCAGCCTCACCGTCAGCACCGAGGACGGCGGATGGCGCAAGGGCGTGACCGCTGCGGTGCACGAGGTCAATCAGGCACTCGCCCACGGCTTCACCCGCGCCGAGGTCGACGAGCAGCTCGCCAATATCCGCACCGGCCTCGAGAACGGCGTCAAGGCGGCCGACACGCGCAACAATGCCGCCTTCGTCAGTGCGGCGCTGGCGCTGGTCGCCGACGAGCGCGTGCCGACGACGCCGGAATGGCAGCTCGCGCAGTTCGAGGCGATGCTCCCGGAGATCACTCCGGAGGCGGTCTGGCAGGCCATGCTGGCCGACGCGGCGCCGTTCGCCGAGCCGCTGATCCGCTTCGAAGGCCGCGCCGCGCCCGAGGGCGGCGAAGCGGCCCTGCGCGCCGCCTTCGAGGAAGGCATGGCCCTGCCCGTCGCCGCGCCTGCCGAGGCGGGGGTGACGGCCTTCGGCTACAGCGACTTCGGTCCGGCCGGCACGGTGGTCTCCGACACGCGCGAGCCGCGGCTCGGCTTCCGGCTGATCCGCTTCGCCAACGGCGTGCGCCTGACGCTCAAGACCACCGACGTGCGCAAGGACCGGATCGCCTTCGCGCTCGCGGTCGACGGCGGCGACCTGATGAACACGCCCGAGGCACCGCTGGCGACGACATTGGCGGATTCGCTCGCCGCCGGCGGGCTCGGCAAGCACAGCCAGGACGATCTCGCCAGCGTGCTCGCCGGGCGCAGCGTCAGCTTTTCGCTGGCGAGCGGCGCCGATGCCTTCACTGCCGCCGCGATCACCACCCCGCGTGATCTGGCGCTGCAGATGCAGGTGCTCGCCGCCACCCTGACCGATCCCGGCTACCGGCCCGAGGGGGTCGAACGCTACCGCCGGGGGATCGCCAACTACTTCGCCACGCTCGATGCCACCCCCGCCCGCGCGCTGGGCGCGGCAAGCGGGGCGATCCTCTCGGGCGGCGACCCGCGCTTCAGCCTGCAACCCAGGGAAGCCTACATGGCGCTCGACTTCGCCGGGCTCGCCGCGACGATCGGCGACCGGCTCGCCCATGGCGCGATCGAACTCGCGCTGGTCGGCGACCTCGACGAGGACGCGGCCATCGCCGCCGTCGCCGCGACGCTCGGCGCGCTGCCGCCGCGCGAGCCCGCCTTCCTCCCACGCACCGCAAACCGCACCCGCAGCTTCACCGCCGCGCGCGGCGAGCACGTTCTCACCCACCGGGGGGAGCGCGATCAGGCGCTGCTGCAATGGGTCTGGCCGACTACCGACGACCGCGACCTTGCCGAAGCGCAGCGGCTCGACCTCCTTGCCCGGATCGTGCGGATCGAACTCACCGACCGGCTGCGCGAGAAGCTCGGGCAGGCCTATTCGCCCTCGGCGGGATCGAGCCTCAGCCATTACTATCCGGGCTACGGAACCTTCGCGATCAGCGCCGCCGTCGCCGCCGACAAGGTGGAGGATGTCAGGGCCGCCGTCGCCGCGCTGGTCGCCGATCTTGCCGCAGCGCCGCTCGATGCCGACGTCATCGACCGCGCGCGCAAGCCCTGGGTGGAGGAATACAACAAGGCTCTCAAGGACCTCAACGGCTGGCTGGGCCTTGCGGCGCGCGCACAGAGCGAGCCCGAGCGCCTCGACCGCTTCCTCGCAGTCCCGCAGGTCATGGCGGCGATCACCCCGGAGGACATCCGCCGCACCGCGCAGGCCTATCTGAAGCCCGGCAGCGCCGTCACGTTCCTCGTGCTTCCGGCACAGGCGGACGCCCCCGCCGCACCATAGAAGAAGGGCCGGCAGGTCGCCTCCTGCCGGCCCTTCGGTGAAGATGGCTGCACCCCCTCATGGCGGTGCAACGCCGATTCCGTTCCTAGCGCCGAACATTGCGGCGATCACGCGCCGATCGGTCACGAGCGGCCCAATCCTGTTGAAATCCGCGCGCCCGGCGAGGCGACGCAGGCGGGCGCAAGCGGCAGATCGGCGATTGCGCCCGCGCCGCCGGACGCTATAGCGGCAGCGCGGCGCCGCCACCCCCCCGGGCGCCGCGTAAGGCCATCAGGGAGCTGTCTGCCATGCAAGTGCGCGTCCTCGTCCGGTTGAAGCCCGGCGTGCTCGATCCGCAGGGCCGCGCGGTGCATCACGCGCTCGAAGGCCTCGGCTTTACGGGGGTCGAGGATGTCCGGGTCGGCCGCCTGATCGAGCTCGACCTTGCCGACGGCACCGACGAAGCGACGATCCGGCAGATGTGCGAGAAGCTGCTCGCCAACACCGTGATCGAGAACTTCCAGATCGAGAGCATCGGGTGATGGCGTTCCGGGCGGCGGTTATCACCTTCCCCGGCTCCAACTGCGACCGGGACATGGCATCCGCGCTCGAGGCGGTCTCGGGCGTCCCCGCGATTCGCGTCTGGCACGCCGATGCCGAACTGCCGGAGCGGCTCGACCTCATCGCCCTGCCGGGCGGCTTTTCCTATGGCGATTACCTGCGTTCGGGCGCGATGGCGGCGACCAGTCCGATCATGCGCGCGGTCGTCGCGGCCTCGCATCGCGGCGTGCCGGTGCTCGGCGTGTGCAACGGCTTTCAGGTACTCACCGAAGCCCGGCTGCTTCCCGGCGCGCTGCTGCGCAATGCCGGGCAGCGCTTCGTGTGCCGCACCGTGCCGCTGACGGTGGAGAATGCCGCCTCGCCCTTCACCGCAGGCTACACGGCGGGGGAGACGATCCGCATCCCCGTCGCCCATCATGACGGCAATTACTTCGCCGATGCCGAGACGCTCGACCGGCTCGAAGGCGAAGGCCGCGTGGCGTTCCGCTACGCCGACAGCTGCAACGGCTCGGCCCGCGATATCGCCGGGGTGCTCTCGGAGAACGGCCGGGTGCTCGGCATGATGCCCCACCCCGAACGCGCGATCGAACCGGCCAGCGTCCCCGCCCTCGGCGGGGCGGACGGGCGGCGGCTGTTCGAAGGGCTGCTAGCGAGCTTCGCGAGCGCCTGACGCGGCGGTTTCAGGCGCGGCGGATGTCCGGCATCCGGAACAGCGAGAGCGCATCGCTCGCGGTCATCGGCCGCCCGAAGTAATAGCCCTGGATCTTGTCGCAGCCGAGGTTGCGGATCAGCTCGGCCTCCTCGGCGGTCTCCACCCCTTCGGCGGTGGTCGTCATCTGCAGGCTCTTGGCCATCGCCACCACCGCGTTGATGATCGCGAGGCTTTCCGCGCTGCCCTGCGCCGCGCCCTGCACGAAGGTGCGGTCGACCTTGATGGTCGAGAACTTCAGTTTCCTGAGGTAGCCGAGCGAGGAATAACCAGTCCCGAAGTCGTCGAGCGCGATCGAGCAGCCCAGCGCCATGGCCTGCTCGAGCGCGGCGCGGGCGATGCTCGCGTCGCGCAGGAAGATGCTCTCGGTCACCTCGATCTCGAGCCTCTCGGGCCTCAGGCCGCTTGCGGCGAGCGCCTGCACCACCTCCTGGTGGAAGCCGGGCTCGAGAAGCTGCTCGGGCGAGACGTTGACGTTGACCTTGACGTGATCGGGCCAGTGGCGGGCCTCCTCGCAGGCCTTGCGCATCACCCATTGGCCGATCGGCACGATGAGGCGCGTGTCTTCGGCGAGCGGGATGAACTTGCCGGGGCTGACGAAGCCGTGCTCCGCGCTGTTCCACCGGACCAGCGCCTCGAAGCTGACGACGCTTTCGCTGCGCGCGTCGACGACGGGCTGATAGTGCAGCACCATCTCGTCACGCCCCAGCGCCTTGCGCAGCGCGACCTCGAGCTGGCGGCGTTCCTCGGCGGACGCATGGAGCACCGGCTCGAAACGGCAATGCTCGCCGCCGCCCGCATCCTTTGCGCGGTAAAGCGCAAGGTCCGCGTTGCGCATCATCTCCTCGACCGTGGCGCCATCGCGCGGACCTTCGGCCGAGCCGACGCTGGCGCCGACATAGAGCGTGTGGTTGTCGACCTGATAGGGCTCGGAGAGGCGATGGATCACCCGCCGGGCGAGGTCGTGGACCATGCCCGAGGAGGTCGCCTCGCGGATGACGATGGCGAATTCGTCGCCGCCCAGGCGCCCGCACAGCTGGTGTTCGCCCATCAGCGCCTGGAGCCGGGCGGACACCTGCGCGAGCAGCTTGTCGCCGGTCATGTGCCCGAGCGAATCGTTCACCGCCTTGAAGCGGTCGAGATCGACCATCAGCAGCGCGCAGCGCGTGCGCCACTGCTGGGAATAGCGCAGCGCCTCGCCCAGCGCCTCGGTCAGCTGCAAGCGGTTGGGCAGCTGGGTGAGCGTGTCGTAGCGCGCCAGATAGGCGATCTTTTCCGAGGACTTGCGCTGTTCGGTCACGTCCGAGCCGACCCCGCGGAAGCCGGTGAAGCGGCCTTGCTCGTCGCGCATCGGGGTGCCGGAAAGCTCCCACCAGCGCTCTTCGCCCGTGATCGAGACCTCGACCAGCATGTTGGAAAAGTTCTCGCGGTTTTTCAGCTTTTCGGCGAGCTCGTGGAGGCTCGGCGGGAACTGCCCGCTCTCCCAGCTGCGCCCGGCGATCATTTCCAGAAGCGGCCGGCCTTCGACATCGGTTTGCGAGCGGCCGAGCGCGAAGGCGAAGCGCGGGCTGACCGCGCGCAGCTTGCGGGCCGGATCGATCTCCCACAGCCAGTCCGCCTCGTTCTCCTCAAACTCGCGCAGCAGCAGCGATACGACCGAATCCTTCTCCGCCACCGCTGCTTCGGCAAGCCGCGCCTTGATGAAGATGGCGCGCACCTCGATCGTGCCGACGAGGCAGGCGATCAGGAACAGCACCGCCCCGCCCGCCGCCAGCCACTGGCCCGCAAGGACCAGGCTCAGCACCGCACCAGAGCCGAGGATCGCGTTGTAGACGAGGATACTGAGCGGCGAGGTCGAGAAGACGAAGGTCGAGGCGACCATCAGCGAGAAGACAACCAGTAGCAGCGCGACGAGCTGCGCGCCGCCCGTCAGCCACGGGAACAGCAGCAGCGCCGCCACCCAGCCGAGCGCGCTCGCCGCGGCATCGCGCCGCTGGTCCTTCTCGAGCATGGCCGGCGCGGTGCTGAAGGACGGGTCGGTGAGCTTGCGATCGGTCTGGTGCGTGCGCCACTGGACATAGGCCATGAACGCGGCCCACGGCAGCACCGGCAGGAACCCGGTAAGCGGGCCGAATATGGCCCCCACCGCGACGATGACCAGCGCATTGGCGAGCGTCCGGTTGCGGCTGGCCAGCGCCAGCTCCCCGAATTCGTCCTTGCGCAGCCGCATCGGATCGATGGCAGCACCGCGCGACAGGCCAAGCACGTCGGCGATCGACAGCGTGGCCGGGAGGCTCGCGGGCTGGGGTTGATGCTTTCTGGCCACGCGCCGCATTTAGCGCCGAATGGTTAGAGCCCGGTAAAGGTCTGGCGAGACTGTACGGCGCGTTCTATTCCACGGTGACAGATTTGGCGAGATTGCGCGGCTGGTCGACGTCGGTGCCCTTCACCACGGCGACGTGATAGGCCAGCAATTGCACCGGCACGGCATAGACCAGCGGCACGATCAGCGGGTGGACCACCGGCATTTCGATGGTGGCGATGCAACCCTCGCCCGCCGCAGCGATCCCGGCCGCATCCGAGATCAGCACCACCTGCCCGCCGCGCGCGCGCACCTCCTCCATGTTGGAGACGGTCTTCTCGAACAGCGGTCCGGACGGGGCGATGACGACCACCGGCACGGCATCGTCGATCAGCGCGATGGGCCCGTGCTTCATCTCGCCCGCGGCATAGCCCTCGGCATGGATATAGCTGATTTCCTTGAGCTTCAATGCCCCTTCCAGGGCGAGCGGATAATCCTGCCCGCGCCCCAGGTAGAGTACGTCGCGCGCCGGGGCGACGAGGTGCGCCATCGCGGCAATATCCTCGTCATGCGCAAGCGCGGCGTTGAGCGCGGCGGGCGCCTCCAGCAGGTGGCGCACGATCTCTGCCTCCTGATCGCGCGTGAGGCGGCCTTTCTTCACCGCCATGTGCGCGGCGAGCGCTGCGAGCACGGCGAGCTGGCAGGTGAAGGCCTTGGTCGACGCGACGCCGATTTCCGGGCCCGCATGGGTGGGCAGCAGCAGGTCGGCCTCGCGCGCCATGGTGCTGGTCGGCACGTTGACGACCACGCCGATGGTCTGGCCGTTGGCCTTGCAGTGCCGGAGCGCCGCCAAGGTGTCCGCCGTCTCGCCGCTCTGCGAGATGAACAGAGCGAGGCCGCCTTCCTCGAGCACCGGATCGCGGTAGCGGAACTCGGACGCCACATCGATATCGACCGGCACGCGGGCGAACTGTTCGAACCAGTATTTCGCGACCATCCCCGCGTAGAAGGAGGTGCCGCAGGCGACGATCGTCAGGCGGCGCACCGCCGACAGGTCGACATCGATCTGCGGCAGCGCAACCGAATTGTCAGAGCGCCTGAGGTAGGAGGCGAGCGTCTGCGCCACCACGGTCGGCTGCTCGTAGATCTCCTTCTGCATGAAGTGGCGGTAATTGCCCTTCTCGACCGCTGCGGCCGAGGCACCGGAAATGCGGATCTCGCGGGTGACGGCCGCGCCCGAGGCATCGAAGATCTGCGCCTCGTCGCGGCGGATCACCACCCAGTCGCCCTCTTCAAGGTAGGCGATGCGCTGGGTAAGCGGGGCGAGCGCGAGCGCATCGGAGCCGAGGTACATCTCCGCCTCCTCGCCTTGCGGCCCGTATCCCACCACCAGCGGCGAGCCGAGGCGCGCGCCGATGAGAAGTTCGGGATGGGCGCGGAAGGCGATGGCGAGCGCGAAGGCGCCGCGCAGCCGCGGCAGCACGGCCCGCACCGCCGTTTCCGGGTCGGCGCCGTTCTCGACCTCCTGCGAGATCAGGTGCGCGACAACCTCGCTGTCGGTCTCGCTCTCGAAGGTGCGGCCCTTGGCGGCGAGCTCGGCGCGCAGTTCCTTGAAGTTCTCGATGATCCCGTTGTGGACGATCGCGACCTCGCCGGTCGCGTGCGGGTGGGCGTTGGCGGCGGTCGGCGCGCCGTGGGTCGCCCAGCGGGTGTGGGCGATCCCGACGGTGCCGGGCGCCGGATCGGCGGCGAGGACGTTCACCAGGTTGGCGAGCCGTCCTTCCGCCCGGCGCCGCACCAGCGCGCCTTCATCGAGGGTGCAGATGCCCGCGCTGTCATAGCCGCGATATTCCATGCGCTTCAGCCCGTCGACGAGCCGGTCGGCGACCGCCGCTTTGCCCACGATCCCGATGATCCCGCACATCCGATGATTACCCCTTCGCCTTGTTGCTCTCCCTCTAGCCGCACCCTGCCGCACGGCAAGCCCCCGCAGGGGCGCGGCGGGCAGTTTCCGGCCGCTGCCGGACCCCGCCGGTCAAGGTTTAGGAAAAAACAACCATTCGCTTCTATTCACCATTTTTCGAGACGCACTGTTCGCTTCCCATCGTGCGAAGTGCGCTGCTGGAATGATGGATTGAGAGCCTCGGGGGCTGGGAATGAGCGCATTCGGCAAGAAGGGCAATGCAGGCGGAATGAAGCCGGGCGCGAGGCCCGCCTTCGGCGTCGCGCGGCCCATGAAGGGTCCGGGCGCACCGCTGCGCGGCGGCGAGCAATTCCCGCCGATCCCGGGCGAGCCGGCTGCGGCCCGGCCCGCGCCCGCACCAACGCCGTCGGCATCCCGCCCCGCGACGACCTCGGAGGCGATCGACCGCCTCAACGAGCGCATGGCCGCGGTCAACGAGGCCAATTCCGAAGTCGGCGGATTTGAAGCGAGCGTCCACAAGATCAAGGAACAGGTGCTCCCGCGCCTGCTCGAGCGTGTCGATCCCGAAGCGGCGGCGACGCTGTCAAAGGAGGAGCTCTCCGAGGAGTTCCGCCCGATCATCATGGAGGTGCTGGCCGAGCTCAAGGTCACGCTCAACCGGCGCGAGCAGTTCGCGCTGGAAAAGGTGCTGATCGACGAGCTGCTCGGTTTCGGCCCCCTGGAAGAGCTGCTCAACGATCCGGACGTGTCCGACATCATGGTCAACGGCCCGGACCAGACCTACATCGAAAAGAAGGGTAAGCTGCAGCTCGCCCCGATCCGCTTCCGCGACGAGCAGCACCTGTTCCAGATCGCCCAGCGCATCGTCAACCAGGTCGGCCGCCGCGTCGACCAGACCACGCCGCTGGCGGACGCCCGCCTGAAGGACGGCTCGCGTGTGAACGTGATCGTGCCCCCGCTGTCGCTGCGCGGCACCGCGATCTCGATTCGTAAGTTTTCCGAGAAGCCGATCACCATCGACATGCTGCGCGACTTTGGGTCGATGTCGGACAAGATGGCGACCGCGCTGAAGATTGCGGGCGCGTGCCGCATGAACATCGTCATCTCGGGCGGTACGGGTTCGGGTAAGACGACCATGCTCAACGCCCTCTCGAAGATGATCGACCCGGGCGAGCGCGTGCTGACCATCGAGGACGCGGCGGAACTCCGCCTGCAGCAGCCGCACTGGCTGCCATTGGAAACCCGCCCGCCGAACCTCGAAGGCCAGGGCGCGATCACCATCGGCGACCTCGTGAAGAACGCGCTGCGTATGCGCCCGGACCGCATCATCCTCGGGGAAATTCGCGGCGCGGAGTGTTTCGACCTCCTCGCGGCGATGAACACCGGTCACGACGGTTCGATGTGCACGCTCCACGCCAACAGCCCGCGCGAGTGCCTTGGCCGTATGGAAAACATGATCCTGATGGGCGACATCAAGATCCCCAAGGAAGCCATCAGCCGCCAGATCGCCGAATCCGTCGACCTGATCGTGCAGGTCAAGCGTCTGCGCGACGGTTCGCGCCGCACCACCAACATCACCGAGGTGATCGGGATGGAAGGCGACGTGATCGTGACGCAGGAGCTGTTCAAGTTCGAATATCTCGACGAGACCGACGACGGGAAGATCCTCGGCGAGTTCCGCTCGTCGGGCCTGCGCCCCTACACGCTCGAAAAGGCGCGGCAATTCGGCTTCGATCAGGCGTATCTTGAAGCCTGCCTGTAAGGCAGGCGGTTCGGCCTAACCGGCCGGCGGCCGGTCGGCCTTGCGACGCCTTCGGCGCCGTTTTCGAGGCCTGCCTCTAGGAGGCAGGCGCCCTCAGGCGCCGGGCGGCGGACATCCGTCCGCCTCGGCTTTGTTCGCACAAGCTCGGGCGCGCATTTGCGCTTGCGAACCCTTGCGGGTTCGGGTGGGGCTTTGCCGCTCGGTTAGCCCTTGAGCACCACCGGCAGGCTCATCGCCAGGCACCCTGCGCCCATCATCGCGGTGAGCAGGAACAGGCCAGTCCAAGGCACCCAGCCGACCTGTTCGAGCCGGGCGAGATCGCGGCGGCGGCTGCGGCGCCATTCCATCAGCGCGGCGAAGGCGGCGATGGCCCACAGCGCCCCGCCGATCACCGCGACCTGCGCGGCATCGCTCAGCAATTCGTATCGCGCGACGAGATCCATGGCAGGCGCATTTAAGCACCGCCGCGGCTTGCGCAATGCCCCTCCCTCGGCCAAGCGGGCGGGCGATGGATGGCTCGATCGCCCGCCCCCGGCCCCTGCTCGCGCTGTTCGTCCGGCTGCTCGCGGCCTTCGCGCTGGCGACGATGGGGATGCTGGTGAAACTCGCCGGGGAACGCGGCGCGCATCTTATGGAGCTGATCTTCTGGCGCCAGCTGCTGACCGTGGTGCTGCTCGGCGCCGGTCTCGCTTTGACCGGACGGCTCGCCCTGCTAAGGACCCGGCGCCTCCCCGCCCACGCGCGGCGCGCGGCGAGCGGCTTGTTCGGCATGGTCTTCACCTACGGCGCGGTCCTGCTGCTGCCGCTCGCCGAGGCGACCACGCTGGGCTTCACCGCGCCGGTCTTCGCGGTGCTGATCGCGCTCGTGCTGTTCGGCGAGAGGATCGGCCCCTACCGCTGGAGCGCGGTGGCGATGGGCTTTGCCGGGGTGCTGGTGGTGATGCAGCCCTTCGCAGGGCTCCACCCGGGCGTGACGCTTGCCGGGATCGCCGTCGGCCTCGTCGCGCCCTTCATGGTGGCGGTGATCAGCTACCAGCTCCAGGACCTCAACACGACCGAGAACCCGTGGAGCATCGTCTTCTGGTTCGCCGCACTCACCACCCCCGTCGCCGCGCTCGCCCTGCCTTTCGTCGGCGCCGCGCACGATCCGCTGACCTGGGGGCTGGTCCTCGGCATGGGCCTCGTCGGCGCGGCGGCGCAGATGCTGCTCACCACCTCGCTGCGCTTCGGGTCGGCGGCGGTGATCCTGCTGATGGACTACACCAGCCTGCTGTGGGCGAGCTTCTATGGCTATGCGATCTTCGACCGTGCCGCGCCTGCCAGCTTGTGGCTCGGCGCCCCGCTGATCATCGGGGCCGGCGTGCTGATCGCCTGGCGCGAGCGGCAACTCGCCCGGTCCCGGGTGCATTCCGCCGAATAGCATGGACCTTGTGCGCATAAGGCCCGGTTGGCCTGTCAGGTTTGCAAAAAGGAGCACCTCACATGACCAAGCCCACCAAGCTCATCGCTGCCATCGCTCTCGGCACCCTCGCGGTGGCGAGCGCTGCCTGCAACACCGTCAGCGGGGCGGGCGAGGACCTCCAGTCGGCCTCGCGCGAGGTGAAGAAAGAGATCTGATGCACCCCGCTACGCTCCGCACCGCCCCGGCGTGGCGGAGCGGCGGTTCACCGCATCGTCAGGAAAGGGCGGGCATCCTTTCGCGTTGATCGCTTCGATCTGACGTGAAAGGACGCCCTTCGATGTTTCGCGACTTGCTTGCCGCCGCCGCTCTCGCCACGCTGGCGCTCGCCGCTGCCGGATGCAACACGGTGAAAGGCGTGGGCGAGGACATCAAGTCCGTCGGCCGCGCCGGAGAGCGCGCGATCAACTGATCCCGCCCGCCCCTGTCGGGCGGAACACCAGTATGATGTTGTTCGCCGGCATCGCATGACGCGCGGTGCGGGCCATGCCGTGCGCGGCGGCGAGCGCATCGAGCGCCTCGGCCTCGCGCAGGCCCCAACGCGGATCGCGCGCCTTGAGGTTTTCGTCGAAGGCGAGGTTCGAAGGCGCGGTCTCCACCCCCTGCTCGATGAACGGCCCGTAGAGGATGAGCGGCCCGCCGCTCGTGCCCAACAATCGGGCAGCACCCCGCAGCAGCCCGAGGGTCGCTTCCCACGGGCTGATGTGAACCATGTTGATGCACAAGATTGCGGCAGCCCCGCCTACCGGCCACGTGTCAGGATCGGCGGCATCGAGCCGCAACGGAGCGGCAAGGTTGGTGCCCATATAGTCCTCCCGGTGGGCCGCGATCGAGGCGAGCGCCTCCTCGGAGGGGTCGCTCGGCTGCCATTGGAGCGCGGGAAAGGCTTCGGCGAAGAACACCGCGTGCTCCCCCGTCCCGCTGGCGATCTCCAGCACCGTTCCCGATGCCGGGAGCTCGCGCGCGAGCACCTCGGCGATCGGCGCGCGGTTCCTGAGGGCGGCGGGGGCGTGCTGCTTCACGTCAGGAGACCTGCCGCTCCTGCCCTTGCCAATAGGGCGCGCGCAGCTCGCGGCGCAGGATCTTGCCGCTGGGGTTCCTCGGCATGACCGAAATCACGTCGACGCTCTTGGGCGCCTTGAAGGCGGCGATCCGCTCGCGCGTCCAGGCGATGACGTCGGCCTCGTCGACTGCGGCGCCGGGCCGCGGGACCACCACCGCCTTGACTTCCTCGCCCCACCTGGCGCTCGGCACGCCGATCACCGCGACCTCGGCGATGGCGGGGTGGCCGTAGATCGCGCTCTCGACCTCGGCCGGATAGACGTTCTCGCCGCCGGTGATGATCATGTCCTTGATGCGGTCCTGGATGTAGACGTAGCCGTCCGCGTCCATCACGCCCGCATCCCCGGTGTGGAGCCAGCCATCAGGGTCGATGGTCTTCGCCGTCGCCTCGGCATTCTTCCAGTAGCCTGCGGTGTTGGAGGGCGAGCGGATGCACACCTCGCCGATTTCTCCGCGCGGCACCTCGCGATTGTCGGGCCCGCGCACCTCGATGGCGACCCCGGGCAGCGCCTTGCCGGCCGAGCGCATCCGGTTGTTGCCCTCGGTCACGTGATCCTCGGGCGGCAGGATCGAGACCGTGCCGGTGGTCTCGGTCATGCCATAGGCCTGAAGGAACTGGGTGTTCGGCATGGTAACGACCGCCTGCTTGAGCAGTTCGAGCGGCATCGGCGCGGCGCCGTAGATGAGATAGCGCAGATTGGAGAAATCCGTCTCCGCCGCCTGCGGGTGCTGGATCACCATCTGCAAGGCGGCCGGCACGAGGAACATATGCGTGGTCCCCGCCTCGATCGCCGCGAGCACGCCGCCGGGGATGAACTCGGCCTCGAAGCGGCACCGGATGCCCGCCTGAAGCGCGAGGTTGAAGGTGCCCGTCCCCCCGATATGCGCGATCGGCATCGCCACCATCATGCAGTCGCCCGCGCGGTAATCGGTGTAGTAGGTGAGCCCCGCCGCGATTCCCGCGATGCGCAGCCGGGTGAGATTGGCGTTGGAGAGGACCACGCCCTTGGGGTGGCCGGTCGTGCCGCTGGTGTAGAGCTGGAGGATCGGATCGTCCTCGCCGCTGGGGGTGAACGGTGCGGGCTCGCAGGTCGCCGCCTCGGCCAGCATCGCCGTATCGTCGAGCAGCGCGGGCGGGCTGGCGAGTTCGGCCATGGCGGCGGCCGCCAGATCCATGAAGTCCGGCGCCGCCACCAGCAGCTTGGCCTCGGTGTCGGCGAGGATGTAGGCGATCTCGCGCGCGGCGAGCCGCCAGCCCACCGGGGCGATCACCACGCCGGCGCGCGCGCAGGCGCAATAGAGGACGCCGTAGGTGGCGGCGTTCTTGCCGAGGAACGCCACCCGGTCGCCAGCGCCGATCCCGCGCGCCGCGAGCAGGGCGACGATCTGCCGCGAAAGCCGGTCGAGCTCGCCGTAGCTGAAGCGAAAGCCCGCGCCCTCGATTGCCGGGGCATCGGGCTGGAGCGCCGCCCAGTGGGTCAGGATGGCATCGACGGTCAGCAAGCTGTGCTGCGCAATCTGGGTCATGACGGTCTCTCCCCAAGGCCTTTTTGCCCCGGAAGATACCCGAGCGGCGAGCGCCGTCCAGCCCCCCGTCGCGCTAGCGGAAGCGCCCCTGCCGGCGCGCGGCGGGCTCGCGGATCAGCAGCCACAGGCCGAGGCCCAGCGGCCCGGCCATGAAGGTCGCCAGCAGGATCGGCGCCTGGATGAGGCGGGAGATGTGCTTCGCGTCCCCGTCGCGCGCGATCCACAGGCCGACGAACAGGTCGAAGGCGAGGTAATGCGTCCAGCCGATCGTCACCCCCGCATCGCTGGCGAAGATCGCGCGCACGCCTTCGATGGTCGTGAAATCCGCCCCGCCCGCGCCGGTCGTCGGGATCAGCCCGCTCAGCACCCCGATCAGTCCGCCGGCATAGACGCAAGCCAGCAGGCCGACGCCGAGGTAGAGCACCGCCGACAGCAGTGCCGGCCAGCGCGGCAGCACAATGAGCGCCGCCCAGCACGCAAGCGCCAAGAGATTGACCGCGCCGAACACCGCCGCCCAGCCCATCAGCCGCCCTCCCCCGTCTCGCGCACCCGCCGCCATTCGCGCGCGGCGCGGCGCATCGCCTCGTTGTCGTGGGTGAAGCGTCCCCCTGCGCGCCGCAGCGCGAGGCCCAGCGCCGCCTCGGCGACCAGCGACGCCTCGATCGACCGATAGCGCTCCCACGAACCCGACAGCAGTGGATCGATCAGCGGCGCGGCGAGGATGCCGAGCCTTTCGGCGAGCCTGAGGTCGCCCGTCCGCTCGCCGCGCAGCAGGCCGGGGCGCAGGATGTCGAGCCGCTTGAACCCGATCCGGGTCAGCGCCTGCTCGGTCTCGCCCTTGACCCGCATGTAGAAGCTCTTCGCCCGGGGATCGGCACCGGCAGCGCTCACCAGCACCATGTTCGGCACGCCCGCGCGCTTGGCCGCCTCGGCGGTGGCGAGGACGAGATCGTGATCGACCGCGCGGAACGCCACCTCGTCGCGGCCGGCCTTCTTCCAGGTCGTGCCCAAGGCGCAGATCAGCGCGCGCGGGCGCACCGCGTCGAGCACCTCGCCCCAGCGTTCGGGCGCGGCGACGAACATCTCCATCCGCGCGCCCGGCGGCAAGGGCGCCTCGCGCCGGGCGATGCCGAGGATGCGCACCTCGTCGCCTGCGCTGGCGATCGCGATCACCCGCTGCCCGACGAGGCCGGTCGCGCCCACCAGTGCGACGCGCACCGGGCCGGTCGTGCGCGGTTCATACATTGACGAGCCCCTGCGGCGCCTCGCCGCAGACGTCGCGCAAGGCCTGCATGGCGAAGCGATCGCTCATCCCGGCGATGAAATCGGCGATCACCCGCGCGCGCTGCGGCTGCCCGGCGGGCAGGCGCGCCTGCCAGTCGGCGGGCATCAGCGACGCATCCTCGGCATAGGCGGCATAGAGCCTGGCGACGACATCGCGCGCCTTTTCGGCGGCGGCGACCTGTTCGGGGTGGTAGTAGAGCCGTTCGTACATGAAGGTCTTGAGGCGCCGCTCCTGCGCGGCCATTGCCGGGGAGAAGCCCGCCAGCTGCCGCCCCGCCGCGCGCACTTCGGCGACCGAGCCGAGATGCGTCACCTGGCGCGCGGTCTCGGCCAGCACGTCGTTCACCATCAATCCGATCTGGTCGCGAACCATCTCGCGCAGCAGACGCTCCCGGGGCGCGCGGGGAAAGCGCTTTTCGACCGTCCGCCACTGGTCTGCGAGGAAATCCAGCGTGAGCAGGTCATCGAGCGCGAGGAACCCGGCGCGCAGGCCATCGTCGATGTCGTGGTTGTCGTAGGCGATGTCGTCCGCCACCGCCGCGACCTGCGCCTCGAGCGAGGGCCAGGTGGCCAGATCGAGCGGGAAGGCGGCGTCGAGTTCGGCGAGCGCCCAGTTCGGCGCGGCGACCGGCCCGTTGTGCTTGGCAAGGCCCTCGAGCAGGTCCCAGGTGAGGTTCAGCCCCTCGTGATCCGGGTAGGGGCTCTCGATCCGCATGACGGTGCGCAGTGCCTGCGCGTTGTGATCGAAGCCGCCATGCGGCGCCATCGCCTCGGCCAGCGCCGCCTCGCCGGCATGGCCGAAGGGCGGATGGCCGAGATCGTGGGCAAGGCACAGCGCCTCGGTCAGGTCCTCGTCGAGCCCCAGCGCGCGGGCGATCACGCGGCCGATCTGCGCGACCTCGAGGCTGTGGGTGAGGCGGGTGCGGTAATGATCGCCGTCGGGGGCGATGAACACCTGCGTCTTCGATTTCAGCCGCCGGAAGCTCATCGAATGGACGATCCGGTCGCGGTCGCGCTGAAAGGCGCTGCGCGGGCCGCGCCGCTCGCCCCCCGCCGGCCCGCCAAACTCGCGCGGGCCGTGGGCGTAGGGATCGGCGGCATAGGGGGCGCGGAACATCACGGGGCAGCGATTACGGGAGGCGTCCGTGCGGCTCAACCGGAACAGGTCGGGAACCTTGCACAAGAGCGCGGATAAACCGCAGCTTGGGGACCAGGGATGTATGGGGCCACCCTCCGGTGATTGGGGGGGAGGAGAGCGGCCCCAAGGGCCCGTCGGTTGCGACCCGAAAGACCCGGATCAGGTCATCGCAATGACGCGATCCGGGTGCGCCCTTAGGCCGCGGTTGCAAAGCCTGCAATCCATTCGCCCGCAGAACCGCGCAGGTGTGCGACGAACCGAGCGCTAGTCCGCAGCCTCCTCGCCAAGGATCCAGTCCGCCGCCGCCTCGCAATGGATGCGGGTGGAATCGAAGATCGGCAGGACATTGGCATCGACATCGACCACCAGCGCAAGTTCGGTGCAGGCCAGCACCACCGCCTGCGCGCCTTCCTGTTCGGTGTTGGTGATGATCGTCTTCATCGTCCGCTCCGCCTCGCGGGTGACCTTCCCGACCATCAGCTCGTCATAGATGATCCGGTCGAGCGCCTCGACATAGTGCATATGCGGCGGCAGCAGGTCGATGCCGTGGGCAACGAGGCGCTTCCTGTAGAAGCTTTCGGTCATCACGTTGCGGGTGCCCAGCAGGGCGGCGCTGGTCTTGCCGGCACGCGTCATCGCCCGGCCGACGAATTCGGCGATGTGGAGGATCGGGATGCCGACCGCGCCCGCCACCTCGTCATAGAGGCGGTGCATCGAATTGGCGCCGATGATCAGCGCACCCGCCCCCGCGCCTTCGAGCCGCCTGGCGCTCTCGATCAGCACGCCCGCCGCACGGTTCCAGTCCTTGTCCTCGACCAGCGCGTAGAGCTGGCAGAAATCGAGGCTCTCGATCAGGAGCGGCGCGCTCGCCATCGGGGCGGCGCGGCGCTGGACGATCCGGTTGATGCGATCGTAATAGGTCGCGGTCGACACCCAGCTCATGCCGCCGATGATCCCGAGTTTGCGCAAGCCGTGGTTGCCCCTTCGATTGTTGTGCAGGTGCGAGAGGCTTTAGGACGACACCGCGCCGCGCGTCCAGTGGGCAGGCGAAGTCAGGGTGCGGCGGCCGGGGACGCGCGCTCCGTCAGCCACGGCGTCAGCACGCCGAGCGTCTGGTCGACCGCCTCCTCCTGCGGCAGATGGCCGATGCCGGGGAAGGTGACGATCCGGTTGACCGGCAGGGTCTTCGCCAGCCACCGCCCCGCCTCGAGCGGGATCAGCCGATCCTCCTCCCCCCACAGGATCAGCGTCGGCACGGTGACGCGCGCGATGTCCGCCTCGGCGAGCGCGTCATAGGGCTGGCTGAAGCGTTGCAGCGTCGCGCGGCGGTTGCCGGGATAGCGCAGCAGTTCCCAGTAGCGATCGACCGCCGCAGGGGTGACGATCGCCTTGTTGGAGACCGATTGCGCGAGGCTCCGCTCGATCAGCGAGCGCGGGGTGATCTGTTCGACCAGCAGGTTGACCCCGGGCATCCGCGCGATCTTGAAGCCGATATTGCCGCTCGATCTGTTCTCCTCGCCGGGCTTCCTGGCGAGCTTCAGCATCGGCCCGCCGCTGCCGTCGACCAGCACGAGGCCGGTGAGCCGCTCGGGGTGGGCGATGGCGAAGGCAAGCGCGTGCTTGCCGCCCATCGAATTGCCGCCGAGGACAAATCGCTCCACCCCCAGCCTGTCCGCCACCGCACGGATATGGGCGACGTAGTTGGCGGTGCTGTAATCGGCCCTGGGATCGGGCCCGGTGAGGCCGTGGCCGACCTGATCGAAGCGGATCACCCGGTAATTGGCCTTCAACGCCTCGGCCCAGGGGTCCCAGGTGTGCAGATCGGCGTTGGAGCCGTGCAGGAGCATGATCGCTGGCGCACCGCGCGGCCCCTCGTCGCGAAGGTGGACCGTGAGGCCGCCGCCCAGGTCGACGAATTGCGATGGGCTCGCGCCATACTTCGCGCGCATCGCCGCCGGGTCCGTATCGGGGGTGCGCAAGATCAGGAAGGCCCCCACCAGCAGCGCGAGGATCACCAGGAACCCGCGAAACACCCACTTGCCGAAGCGCCGCATCCTCACTTCATCTCCGCAATCCAGCGCCGCACCACCGCGACGCCTTCTGTATCCACGCTGCTCTTGCCCAGTTCGGGCATGGCGACGCCGGGCTCCGTGCTGTCCATCCGGTAGAGGAGGATCGACTTATCCGGGTGCCCCGCGACGATCGAGAAATCCCGGTCCCCCGCCCCGCGCCCGGCCGCGACCGGCCGCTTCATGAGGCCATAGGCGTGGGGGTCCGCCTGTTCCCAGCGCAGGTCGAGCCCCGAGTTCGAGGCGCCCCCGCCCGGCTGATGGCAGTGGGCGCAATTGACGTCGAGGTAGGCGCGGGCGAGCGGCGCAGCCGGATCGCCCGCCTTGCGCGCCGACCATACCGGGAGCGTCCCTGCCCCCTGCGGCACCCGGTCGAGCGCGCCCTCGCGGACCATCTCGCCCAGCCACGATGCCGCGAGGTTCCGGGCCTTGGGGCCGATCGGGATGACCTCGCCGTCCTTGGAATGACAGGTCTTGCACTGGTTCTTGTTGGGGATCGCATAGGAGATCGCCTCGCCCGCCGGGGTCGTGAGATCCACCCGGCCGCCCCCCAGCGCGAGCGTCGCGTCGGTCTGCTCGGCATTCCAGCGGTAGGGGAGCGCCACCCAGCCATCGACGCGGTGGAGGAGCACGCGGGTCTCGATCAGCTTGCGGTCCGCCCCCTCGCCGAAAGCGAAGGTCTTGACGATCGCGGCGCCGACCGGGAACTTCAGCAGCCCCTCGCCATCCGCGGCAAGCTGCGTGCCTTGCGGAAGGTAGATGAAGCGCAGCTTGTCCGCCCCGTCCGACCATAGCGGCGTGTTGAGCGTGTAAGGATGCACGCCCCGGTTCGGCATCTGCGGCCGGTATTGGGTGAAGAAGGCGAACTCGGAGAGCTTGGCCGGAAAACCCTCGCCCCGGATCGCTGCATCGCTGACAGGCGGCGGACCGATGACGTCGGCCTGCGCGATACCAGCGCCGAGCGCGACGCAAGCGGTCAGCAGCAGGAGGGCGCCCGTGCGCTTCACTTCACCCGCGCCGCCAGCGCCTTGGGTGCGCCGACCTCGGGGAAGGTCCAGCTCTCGGTCGGCGCGAGCGTCAGCGGCCCGGGGCGCGCCTCCTCGAGGCTCTGGCCGGGCCGCGTCAGCCCCAGCGTCCAGCCGGTCACGCCCCTGGCGACGCGCAGCCCCGTGTCCCCTTGCGCGACGCCGTCCCACAGCACCGGCGGCAGCGCGCCCCCGAAGGCGGCGAGCAGCAGCTCCTTGCCCTCGATCTGCGGATCGTCCCCGCCGCGCCCGAAGGCATTGGCGCCGACGATCACGTTGCGCGCATAGGGGTTGTAGCGCGGGTCCTCGAAAGGCTGGACATAGGCGACGACCATGACGTGCGCGGTCGGGTTGTTGTCGAAGGCGTTGCCCTCGACCAGCACGCCGTCGTTCGCCATCACCAGCACCCCCGTCCCGCGCCTGACGCTCGCGACGATATTGCCCTTGGGCGCGAAGTTGGGGGTGTCGTTGTCCTTCACCGCATTGCCGCGCAGGATCACGCTGCCGCCGTTCATCACCGGCAGGCCGGGGAGGTCGAAGACCAGCAGCCCGCCGGTGTTGCGCCGCGCGACGTTGCCCTCGACCAGCGCGCCCCGGCTGTTCTCGATCTCGATCCCGGCGACGTTGAATTCGACCACGTTGCCCTGCACCGTGATGTCGCGGCTCTGCCCGACATAGATTCCGGCGTCCGACGCGCCCGAGACCTTCGAGTTCTGCACCAGCACCCCGGTGCTTTCGACCGGGTAAATGCCGTAGGCCCCGTTGGTCTCCTTCGGGCCGCCGGTCCATTCCACGCGGATGGCGTGATAGACGATGTTGTCCGCGCCCTTGGACTTGATCCCGTCGCCCTTGGGGTTCTCCACCGCGAAATCGCGCAAGGTCACTTCGTCGGAGGTGACGAGCAGCCCCTCGCCCGCGCCCTGCTGGCCGGTGAAATCGAGCACGGTCTTGTCCATCCCCGCCCCGCGCACCGTGACCCGGTCGACATCGAGGCTGAGCCCGTCGGTGAGGGTGAAGCGGCCTTCGCCCAGTTCGATCACGTCGCCGGGCTTGGCAAGGATCAGCGCCTCCTGAAGCCGCTCCGCCCCGCCCTCGCCGGGCGCGACGCGGTGGGTCTCGGCGGCGAGCGGCGATGCGGCGGCCGAAGCGAGCAGCGCGGCAGCGAATGCCAGTCGGTTCATGATGTTCTCCCTCTCGGGGGACGTTGTGGCGTATCGGGGGGAGGAATTGCAAGCACGGAGCGCACCGGCGCCTCTTGTGCCGACCAACGTGCCGTCCCCGCCACCCGGTTGTCCGTTCGTGTCGAGCGATGTCGAGACACCTTGCGCCCGAGAGAAGCCTCTCGACTTCGCTCGAGGCGAACGGAAGGCGCTCCGGGTCTGCCTATCCCAGCCCGATCGCGCAGAGGCCGGCCGAGGTGGTCAGCACCGCCACCGTCTCGCCGTCCTCGACCCGGCGCAGGCGCTTGATGAGCTCGCCGAGGCCATAGCCCCCCTTGGGCTCGCCGTCGCGCGCGGCCATGCCTTCGCGCAGTTTCCACAGCTGCATGACCGTCAGCCGGTCGACCATCCGCCCGGCCATGCATTCGGCGCGCTTTTCCCCGATGCCGGAATCGACCAGCGCGGCCTTGACCTGCCAGCGCACCAGCGGATCGGCATAGCCGGTGACGAGCGCCAGCCCGCCTATGAGGACGACCAGCAGCAGGCCGAGGATCAGCTTCCGCATCGCGCCCGCGGCCTCAGTCGAGCGACTTGACGATTTCCTCGACCATCTTCTTCGCGTCGGCGAGGAGCATGACGGTCTGGTTCATGTAGAACACGTCGTTGTCGACCCCGGCGTAGCCCACCCCGCCCATCGAGCGCTTGATGAAGAACACCTGCTTGGCCTTGTCGACATCGAACACCGGCATCCCGTAGATGGGCGAGGACTTGTCGGTCTTGGCCGCGGGGTTCACCACGTCGTTCGCGCCGATGATGAAGGCGACGTCGCACTGGGCGAATTCGGAGTTGATGTCCTCGAGCTCGAAGACCTCGTCATAGGGCACGCTGGCTTCGGCCAGCAGCACGTTCATGTGCCCCGGCATACGCCCTGCGACGGGGTGGATGGCGTACTTCACCTCCACGCCCTTCTCCTTCAATTTGTCGCCCATTTCGCGCAGCGCGTGCTGGGCTTGGGCGACCGCCATCCCGTAGCCGGGGATAATGATGACCTTCTCGGCCTGCTCGAGCATGTAGGCGGCGTCCTCCGCGCTGCCCTGCTTGTAGGGGCGTTGTTCCCGCGCGCCCCCGGCCCCGCCCGCCCCCGCATCGGCGCCGAAGCCGCCCGCGATCACGCTGATGAAGCTGCGGTTCATCGCGCGGCACATGATGTAGCTGAGGATCGCCCCCGAGGAGCCGACCAGCGCGCCGGTGATGATCATCGCGGTGTTGCCGAGCGTGAAGCCCATCGCCGCTGCCGCCCAGCCCGAATAGCTGTTCAGCATCGAGACGACCACCGGCATATCCGCCCCCCCGATCGGGATGATCAGCAGGAAGCCGATGATGAAGGCGAGGACCGCGACCGCGATGACCATCCAGCCCTCGCCCGCCGCGCCTTGCGGCGACACGGTGTAGAGCGCGATCAGGCCGAGGATCGCGGCGAGCGTGCCGAGGTTGATGACGTGCCGCGCGGGCAGCAGGATCGGCGACCCGCTCATCCGCCCCGACAGCTTGAGAAAGGCGATGACCGAGCCGGAGAAGGTGATCGCCCCGATGGCGATGCCGAGGCCCAGTTCGACGCGGCTGACGGCGAGGATCTGCCCCGCTGCATCGACGATCCCGAAGGACTGCGGATCGAGCCACGCGCCGAAGCCCACGACGACCGCGGCAAGGCCGACCAGCGAGTGGAACCCCGCGACGAGCTCGGGCATCTGCGTCATGGCGATGCGCCGCGCGACAACCACGCCGATCGCACCGCCGATGGCAAGCGCGATGGCGATCTCGACGATGTTGGCAATGTCGTGGGTGACGAGCGTCGTCACCAGCGCGATTGCCATCCCGATCATGCCGTTGCGGTTGCCGGTCCGCGAGGTCGCGGGGCTCGAGAGCCCGCGCAGCGCAAGGATGAAGAACACGCCCGCAACGAGATAGGCGAGCATCGCCCAGGCGGGCTGCCCGCCGCCGTGGGCCGCAGCGGAAAGGAGAGAGAATTCCATCTCTTACTTCTCCTTCTTCTTGTACATCGCGAGCATCCGCTCGGTCACCGCGAAGCCGCCGAAGATGTTGATGGCGGCGAGCACCACCCCGAACAGGCCGAGATACTTGGCAATGGGGCTGTTCGCCTCGGCCGAAGCGATCAGCGCGCCGACGATGATCACCGAGGAGATCGCATTGGTCACCGCCATCAGCGGGGTGTGCAGCGCCGGGGTCACCGACCAGACCACGTAATAGCCCACGAAGCAGGCCAGCACGAAGATCGAGAGAATCGAGATAAAGTCCATGTCAGCCCCTTGTTGCGGTCCATGGCAGAACGAATTTGCGCCCTTCGGCCCAGGTCTGGCCGACCATTCGGCCGTCCACCAGACAGGCCGAGGTGTGGTAGAGGCCCTGCCCGTCGGTGGTGCGGAAGGCGACGCAGGTGCGGCCCTGCGCGGTCCCGGCCCGCCCGGCGAGGATATCGCTGTTGTAGAAGCTTCCCGTGATGACGCCGTCGGCAGCCACGGTCAGGATCATCGGCTGGGAATAGGGCTCGTCGGCCAGATCGACCCTCAGATCGACCGTCCATGTGCCCGAAAGCGCGGCGGCGCGTTCCTCGGCCGGCGTGGCGGCGACGAGCAGCAGCGCCAGCGGGGCAAGGGACCGGCGCGGCGCGCGAAATGCGGACAGTCTCGCCATGCGCCCCCCTATTTCCCCGGTGCCAGATATTCGGTGAGCAGCGTCACCAGCCCCGGCACGTCGGCGCCGCGGCTGAGGTTGAAGGCGATCGGCGCGCTTCCCGAGACGGTCAGCGTCACCTCGGTATCGAGATCGAAATGCCCCGCGCTCTCCAGCGTGAAGGTGGTGATCGCACGGTAGGGGATGGTGAGGAAGCGCTTCTTCGATCCCGTCAGCCCCTGCACGTCGATCATCAGGATGCGGCGATCGGTGAAGACGATCGAATCCCGCACCAGCTTGAAGGCCATGCGCACCGCCTCGCCGCGCCCCAGCGCATAGGCGAGGTTTTCGGCGGCGTCGGCGACGTCCCAGACGGTGGCGTTGATCAGGCCCATCGCCTCAGCCGAGCAGCCGCTCGTTGACGACCTTGCCGCCCTGCGTCAGGCGGATCGCATTGCCGATCTCCTCGTCGAGCACGGGGCGGCCCTGCTCCTTGTCCCAGAAGGCGCTGAGGAAGTTGTAGTGGTTCCTCGCGAACAGCGCCGAGGCGTCGGCGGGCAGGCGCGCGGGCGTGTTGGCGTAGCCGATGATGGTGACGCCGTGCCTGACCACGACCTCGTCGGCGACCGAACCCTCCACGTTGCCGCCCTGCGCCACCGCGAGATCGAAGATCACGCTGCCGGGCTTCATCGTGGCGATCTGCGCGTCGCTGACGAGCCTGGGGGCAGCGCGCCCCGGGATCAGGGCCGTCGTGATGACGATGTCCTGCTTGGCGATATGGCTGGAGACCAGTTCGGCCTGCGCCTTCTGGTATTCCTCACTCATCTCGGTGGCGTAGCCGCCCGAGCCCTCGCCCTCGATCCCCGCGACGTTCTCGACAAAGATCGCCTTGGCGCCCAGCGACTGGATCTGCTCCTTGGTGGCCGAGCGCACGTCGGTCGCCGAAACCTGCGCACCCAGCCGCCGCGCGGTGGCGATCGCCTGAAGGCCCGCGACGCCCACGCCCATGATGAACACCCGCGCGGCCTGCACCGTGCCGGCCGCGGTCATCATCATCGGGAAGGCGCGGCCATAGGCCTCCGCCGCCGCCAGCACCGCCTTGTAGCCGGCAAGGTTCGACTGCGAGGAGAGCACGTCCATCGACTGCGCGCGGGTGATGCGCGGCATGAACTCCATCGACAGCGCCTCGTAACCGGCGGCGGCATAGGCCTCGACGACGTCGCGCTTGCCGAAGGGATCGAACAGGGCCGCCACCCAGGCACCGGGCTTGGCGCCCTGAAGCAGCGCGAGCTCCGGGGCCTGGATGCCGAGGACGATGTCGGCATCCTTCACGCAAGCCGCGGCATCGCCGACGCTCGCCCCGGCCTCGGCATAGGCGGCATCGGTGATCGAGGAGACCACCCCCGCCCCCGCCTCGACCGCGACCGTGCAGCCCAGCGCGGCGAACTTCTTGACGGTTTCGGGCGTGGCGGCGACGCGCGTCTCGCCAGAGGCGCGCTCCTTCAGGATGGCGATCTTCACGCGCGCGACGTCAGCTGGCGATCATGGCGACGACGCCGAAGGCGATCACAGCGATCACCGGAACGGCCCATTTCAGCGTGGCCATGAAGCCGCTGTAGGTGGCCTCGGCCTTTTCCATGTCGTGAACAGTCATCTTTTGCTCTTCCCCTTGGGCACCCGAACGCACGTCGTCGCGAATGGTTGCCGCGTGGCTTACGAAATATCGGGACTGCGCGCCCCTTGGCCGATCACGTATCGAAGCGGCGCACCTATCTCAAGTCACCTTTGCCACACCGCCCCCGCCGCCGCCCGCGCGCCGGACGATGAGGGGCAGTGTCCCGCCACGGCACAGGCTTAATCTGGTTTTTACCTCCCTCGCCTATTGCCTGGCGGTGACGAACTGTCCGCGGCGGGGGGCTGCGGGCGCGAGAGACAAGCGAGCACCAAAACCGATGGCCGATCCCGTGAGCCTTCCCGACGAGCAGGACAATGCGCGAATCGTCATGCTGATCGACGACGAGCCCGCACAGGGCCGCCTCATCACCGCGATCGCCGCGCGCGACGGGTGGCGCACGATCGTCGCCCCCGATGCCGAAACCGCGATCGCCATGCTCGGCACGCGCGAGGGGATGCAACTGTCCGCAATCCTGCTCGACCAGTGGGTGCCGGGCGACGATGCCTGCGCGCTGATCGCGGAACTGAAGTCGCGCCGCCCCGCCCTGCCGATCCTGATGCTCACCACCAGCGCCTCGCCGCTGCTCGCCGTCGAGGCGATGCGCGCGGGCGCTTCGGACTATCTGGTCAAGCCGATCTCGCCCGGCCGGCTGATGGAAGCGCTGCGCAGCGTCACCACCCGCGAGGCCCCGCGCGACGAGCTTGCCCCGCTCACCGAAAAGATCGCCGCCAACCTCGATTTCGACGCGATGATCGGCACCGCGCCCAGCTTCCGCGCCGCGCTCGCCCAGGCCGCCAAGGCCGCACGCGGGCACGGCCACGTCCTGATCGAGGGCGAGAGCGGAACGGGCAAGGAAATGCTGATGCGCGCGATGCACGCCGCATCCCCGCGCGCCAAGGAACCCTTGCGGATCGTCAACCTCGCCACAATCCCGCCCGGCTCGGTCGATTCCGTCCTGTTCGGCCACGAGCCCGGCAGCTTTCCCGGCGCCTTCGACCGCCAGATCGGTGCCTTCCAGCACGGCGACGGCGGCACGCTGATCCTCGACGAGATCGACCGCCTGACGCCGCCGCTCCAGCAGCGCCTGCGCGATGCGCTGGAGAGCGGCATCATCCGCCCGGTCGGCGCAAGCTACGGCTTCCGCGTCGATGTGCGCCTGCTGGTGACGAGCAATGTCGGCCTCGACCGCCTGCTCGCCGCCGGGCAGTTCGACGCCGAGCTCGCCGGCCGGCTTGCCGGAACCCGCATCGTCCTGCCGCCGCTGCGCGAGCGCACCGGCGACATCCCGGCGCTGACGCGCCACTTCCTCGCCCGGATCGGCGAGCAGCCGGGGCTCAATCACCTGTCGATCTCGGAAAGCGCACTGGCGCTGCTCGCCGCCTATGACTGGCCGGGCAATGTCCGCCAGCTGCAATCGGTGCTGTTCCGCGCGGCGGTCTATTGCGAGGGCAACTCGCTCACCGCCGACAGCTTCCCGCAACTCTCCGAAATGCTCGGCGAACAGGACTTCGGCCCGGCCCCGGGCGGCCACGAGGGCGTGGGCATCACGCTCTACACCCCCGACGGCAACCTGCGCCCGCTGGAAGAGATCGAAGCCGACGTGATCCGCCTCGCCATCGGCCACTACCGCGGCCGCATGACCGAAGTGGCACGGCGGCTGGGGATCGGCCGTTCGACCCTCTACCGCAAGCTCTCCGACCTCGGGATTGACAACGCGGCGTGACGGGCCTTAACCGCGCGGCCCTCGGCAGGAGTGAGGTCAAGTGAACAAGCGTCACCGCTAAGGCGGATACAGCGATAGCGGGTCTGGCCTGAGGCCGGCGCCCCCGTTCCCTTCGACATCCTGCGAGGTTTCTTCATGCCTGAACTTCAAGGCGCGTTCTGCGTCGTCACCGGCGCTGCGCGCGGCATCGGCCGTGCCATCGCCGCCGCCTTTATCGCCGAGGGCGCGCGCGTCCTCCTTACCGACATCGCCGACGCGGAAGGCCGCGCTTCGGCCGCCGCGCTCGGCGGCGAATATCTCCACCTCGACGTCCGGTCCGAAGCCGACTGGGACGCGCTCTTCGCGCTTCACCCCCGGGCCGATGTGGTGGTCAACAACGCCGGGATCACCGGGTTCGAGGACGGCATGGCGCCCCACGATCCGGAACACGCCAGCCTTGCCGACTGGCGCCGCGTCCACGCGGTCAACACCGACGGCACCTTTCTCGGGTGCCGCTATGCGCTGCGGGCCATGCGGGAGGCGCGGCGCGGCTCCATCATCAACATCTCCTCGCGTTCGGGGCTGGTCGGGATACCGGGGGCGGCCGCCTATGCGGCATCGAAGGCGGCGATCCGCAACCACACCAAGTCGGTGGCGCTCTATGCGGCGCAGCAAGGCTGGCAGGTGCGCTGCAATTCGGTCCGCCCCGCGGCGGTGCTGACGCAGATGTGGGAGCCAATGCTGGGCGACGGGCCCGAGCGGGAGGCCAACATGGCCGCGCTGGTCGCCGACACGCCGCTGAAGCGCTTCGGCACGCCGGAGGAGGTGGCGGCGCTGTGCGTCTATCTCACCGGGCCGCGTAGCGGCTACATGACCGGCGCGGAGCTGACGCTCGATGGCGGGCTGCTGGCAGGCAGCGCGGCCTCGCCGGGGTGAGAGGGGGCGGCCGGGGCGGCCGAACCTGTAGGCAGCCGCAGACCCCCTCCAGACCCCCCCTTGCCCGGCCCTAGACCCCGCGCAAACCCCGCCAGACCCAGGTTCGCCGGGGATTAAGGTGGGGCTTGCGGCGATGTTTCACGTGGAACATCGCCATTGTAGGCGTCACTCGGGCGGCAGGGTCGAAAAGTCGGTCAGCGCGGCGTCCCTCAGCCCGCGCCACACATTGCGCGCCTGCACCGTTTCGGCCACGTCATGCACCCGCAGCAGGTGGACGCCCGCCTCCATGCCCCTGAGCGCCAGCGCGAGCGAGCCCGCGAGCCGCCGGTCGGCCGGCTCCTCGCCCGACAGCGCCCCGATCATCCGCTTGCGGCTCGCCCCCAGCATGAGCGGGCTGCCGAGCGCGTGGAACAGGGGCAAGGCATTGATGAGCTGGAGATTTTCGCCAAGCGACTTGCCGAAGCCGATGCCCGGGTCGAGCACGATCCGCGCCTCGGCGATGCCGTTGACGATCGCCCTGGCCTTGGCCGCCTTGAGGAAGTCGAACACCTCGCTGACGACATCCTTGTAGTCGCCGCCCTTGTGCAGGTCCTCGCCGCTGCCGGGGGCGTGCATCAGCACCACCGGGCAGGCCGCCTCGGCGACCACCTCGACCATGCGCGGATCGTAGCGCAGCGCCGACACATCGTTGGCCATGTGCCCGCCCGCCGCGAGCCCCGCCGCCAGCACTCCGGCGCGGCGGGTGTCGAGGCTGATCGCCGCGCCCATTGCCGCGCAATATTCGATGGCCGGGACAATGCGCTGAGTTTCCTCGTCTTCGAAGGTCGCGGCAGCACCCGGCCGGGTGCTTTCGGCGCCGATGTCGATGATCGCCGCGCCTGCCTCGAGCATCGCCGCTGCGTGCGCGCGCCCCGCCTCGGGGGCGGCGTGCTGCCCGCCGTCGGAGAAGCTGTCGGGCGTGACGTTGAGGATGCCGACCACCTGCGGCTGGTCGAGCCGGACCGTCCGCCCCCCCAGCGCGAGCGGTGGGTGGACCCTGGCGAGGTTCTGCCACTGCGCGGCCGCATCCTCGCCAAGCGCCCCCGGCAGCCGCGCCAGCGCCGCCTCGATCTCGCGCGGGGTGCCGACTAGCCGCTCGGTGACGGCGCCGCTCGCGCGGATCACCAGCGCGAACTCGCGCGCATAAACCATTGATCCGCCGAGCCGCACCGCTTCCCCCGCGACCGCCTGCGGACCGCTGACGAGGGTGAGCGGGTGGAGGTAGACCGCGGTACTCATCGCTGGATCAGTCCTCGGCGGCGAGGAGGTAGAGCTGGCGCGCGGCGTCGATCGGCTTCACCTCGCCGCCCTGCTCGAAGTGCCAGAAGGTCCAGCCGTTGCACGAAGGCGCGCCCTGGAGATCCTTGCCGAGCCCGTGGATCGAACCCGCCTGCCCGCCGCACGCCAGCGAGCCATCGGCGCGGACCGTCGCCACCCAGCGGCGCTTGCGGTCGAACACCGTTGAACCCGGCGGGATCAGCCCGGCCTCGACCACCGCACCGAACGCCACCTTGGGCGCGGCGCGCGGGCTCTGCATCGTGGTGATCGCGCTCTCGTCGAGCGGCAATTCGCGCGCGATGCGCTTCTCGGCGACCGCCCGGTAGGCGTCCTCGCGCTCGCAGCCGATCCACTGGCGGCCCAGCCGCTTCGCCACCGCGCCGGTGGTGCCGGTGCCGAAGAAGGGATCGAGCACCACGTCGCCCTTCTCGGTGGTGGCGAGCAGCACGCGGTAGAGCAGCGCCTCGGGCTTCTGGGTGGGATGGGCCTTTTTCCCGTTCTCTTTCAATCGCTCGCCCCCGCCGCAGATCGGCAGCACCCAGTCCGAGCGCATCTGGAGCTCGTCGTTCAGGGTCTTCATAGCGCGGTAGTTGAAGTGGTAGCGCGCCTTCTCGCCCATGCTCGCCCAGATCAGCGTTTCGTGGGCGTTGGTGAAGCGTGTGCCCTTGAAGTTGGGCATGGGGTTGGACTTTCGCCAGACGATGTCGTTGAGGATCCAGAATCCGAGGTCCTGGAGGATGCTGCCGACGCGGAAAATGTTGTGGTAGCTGCCAATCACCCACAGCGCCCCGTCGGGCTTGAGCACCCGGCGCGCCTCGGTCAGCCATGCGCGGGTGAACGCGTCGTAGGCGGCCATGGAATCGAACTGATCCCAGTGGTCGGTGACCGCATCGACATGGCTGCCATCAGGGCGGTTGAGGTCGCCGCCGAGCTGAAGGTTGTAGGGCGGATCGGCGAACACGAGATCGACGCTGGCGGTGGGCAGCGACCGCATCGCCGCGATGCAGTCGCCAGGCAGGATCCGGCCGAGGGGGAGATCGGGCGCGCGCGCGACATCGGCCGCATTTTCAACGCTCTTCGCGCGCACCTTCACTTTTTCTATCACACTCGCCACGGGAGCCCTCGCCAATCATGTCGGGATTTATCCACAGGCATGAGTCTTCGAGGAGTCCGCGTCAAGCACCTAATTTTTCGCCGCTCTTTCTCCACATGGTAGCCGCGGGGCGGAACGAAACGAGGCCGGCACAAGATGTTGAGTCCGACCACGCGCGGCGGACTCCGGATGTTGGGGTGTGGCGGGGAGGACTCACCTCGCGCCCTTCCTCGGAACGCGGAGAAGCTAAATCAGCACCAGCTGCGCCACCGGGGCAAAGCTGCGGCGGTGGAGCGGGCTCGGCCCGTGGAGCCGCAGCGCCTCGAGGTGTTCGGGCGTGCCGTAGCCCTTGTTGCGCTCCCAGCCGTAATGCGGATGCGCGGCGGCGGCCTCGCACATCAGCCGGTCGCGCCATTGCTTGGCGATGATCGAGGCGGCCGAGATGCACGGCTCCAGCGCATCCCCGCCGACGATCGGGCGGGCGGGCCAATGCCAGTCCTCGCAGCGGCCGTGCGGGGTGAGGTTGCCGTCGATCAGCACCTCGCGCGTCTCGCAGCCCAGCGCCGCCGTCAGCTTCGCCACCGCGCGGGTCATCGCCAGCATCGTCGCCATGAAGATGTTGACCCGGTCGATCTCCTCGGGATCGACCACCGCCACCGCCCAGTCGCAGCATTCGCGCAGCGCTTCGTCGAGGCTCGCACGGCGCGCCGGCGAAAGTCGCTTGGAATCGTCGACCCCTGCCGGTATCGCGCGGCCCAGCACCACCGCCGCGGCCACCACCGGCCCGGCCAGCGGACCGCGTCCGGCCTCGTCGACACCGATGACGATGCCTTCGCCCTGAACCGTGAAACCCGGAGTGACCCCTAGCATGACCCGTTCTGCCCGATTGCTCGCCGCTCTTTCGACCCCTGCGCTGATGCTGGCAAGCTGCGCGAATGCCGAAACGGGGGAAACCGCCGCCGAGGCGCAGGCCCCGATCATCGCCTCGACCGGCCCGGTCGCGCCCTTCCGGACGAGCGAGATCGCCACCTTCGAAGAGCCCTGGGCCCTCGCCTTCGCGCCCGGAACGAGCACGCTGTTCGTCACCGAGAAGGCGGGCACCCTCAAGTTCGTCGACACCGCGACCGGCGCGGCGGGCACCGTGAGCGGCGTTCCGGCGGTCGACTACGGCGGACAGGGCGGGCTCGGCGATGTCGCCTTCCTGCCAGGCGAGGCTTCCGCGACGCTCGGCGGGCGGACAATCTACCTGTCGTGGGCCGAAGCGGGCCAAGGCGACACGCGGGGCGCGGCGGTCGGGCGCGGGAAGCTGGTCTGCCCCCAGCCCACCGCCTGTTCGCTGGAGGGCTTCAGGGTGATCTGGCGCCAGGCCCCCAAGGTCACGGGCCGGGGCCACTATTCGCACCGCATCACCTTCTCCCCCGACGGGAAGTATCTGTTCATCGCCAGCGGCGAACGGCAGAAGATGCAGCCCGCGCAGGACACGGCGGCCACCCTCGGCAAGATCGTCCGCCTCAATCTCGACGGGACCCCGGCCGCGGGCAATCCCATGGCCGACAAGGGCGGAGCGACGGCGGAGATCTGGTCGCTGGGCCATCGCAACATCCTCGGCATCGACTGGGACGCGCAAGGGCGGCTGTGGGAGGTTGAACACGGCCCTGCGGGCGGCGACGAGTTGAACCTCGTCAAGCCGGGCGCCAATTACGGCTGGCCCGTGCGCTCCAACGGCGAGCACTACAACGGCGATCCGATCCCCGATCATGAGCCTTCGGACGGGTTTGCCCAGCCTGCGGCAAGCTGGACCCCGGTGATCGCTCCCGGCGATATGCTGATCTATTCGGGCGCGCTGTTTCCGGCGTGGAAAGGCCATGCGCTGATGCCCGGGCTCGGCAGCAAGGCGCTGATCCATGTCGCCCTGGACGGCGAGACGGCCAAGGAGGTTGAACGCTGGGGCTTCGAGAAGCGGTTGCGAGCCATCGCCCAGGGCCCGGACGGCGCGGTCTATGTCGCCGAGGACGGCAAGGGCGCGCGGCTGATCAGGCTGACCCCGCGCTGATGGCCGCGCCCTCGCCGCGGCCCGGCACCGCGACCCTCATCCCGCTCGAGGCGGTCGATCCGGCGATGGTCGAGGAAGTCCTCGACCGCGCCTTCGGGCCGGACCGCTTCGCGCGCACCGCCTACCGGATCCGTGCGGGCATGGACTGGCTGCCGGGGCTGAGCCTTGCCGCATTGGACGAGAACGATCTGCTGGTCGGCACCATCCAGTGCTGGCCGATCGGCTTGCAGACCAAGGAGGGCCAGGTGCCGCTGGTGATGGTCGGCCCCGTCGCGGTCGTCCCCGAACGGCAGGGCGAGGGCTTCGGCGTCGGCCTCATGAGCGCGATGATTGCCGAGGACGCGCGGCTTGCCGCAGCGGGCGGGCGCGCGCTCCCGCAGGTGCTGATCGGCGATGCTGAGTATTACGGCCGCTGGGGCTTTTCCGCGAGCCTGACCGGCGGCTGGCGCTGTCCGGGTCCCTACGAACCGCACCGCCTGCTCGCTCGCGGGCATGGCCTTGCGGTCATGCCGGCGGAAGGGATGCTGGGGCCGTGGACGGGCTGACGGGTCGGCTCGTCGGTCGCGGGTGAAAACGGGGTTCACGCCAGCCGCCGCATCTGCCATCGCTGAGGCCATGCCCTACGATCCACCTCCGCACCTTGCCGGCCTCACCCTGCCGCAGATCGCCGCGCTGGTGGAAGAGCGAGGGCTCCCGCCGCTCGAAAGCTGGACCCCCCAGAAGGTCGCGGACAGCCAGATGCGGATCGCGGCGGACGGGACCTGGTTCCACGAAGGCGCGCCGATCCGCCGCGAGGCGATGGTGCGCGCCTTCGCCGGACTGCTGATGCGCGACGAGGACGGGGAGCATTGGCTGGTCACGCCTTTCGAGAAGCTCGCGATAGCCGTCGAGGACGCGGCCTTCGTGGCGGTCGACTGCGTGCGCGCGGATGACGCCCTCGCTTTCCGGCTCAACACCGATGACCTGGTGATCGCCGGGCCCGATCACCCGCTGCGGGTGGAGGGGTCTGCGGACGATCCCGCAGCCTATCTCGCCGCGCGGCGCGGATGCGATGCGCGGCTCAACCGTTCGACCTGGGCGCAGCTTGCCGAGATCGCCTTGGCCGAAGGGGCCGAGGCAAACGGCTGGAAGGTCACCAGCAGGGGCGCGGAGTTCCGCCTCCTGCCATGACGCCGCCCCGCGAGAGCCTGCACGACCGGCTTTCCCGAGCCTTCGCCAAGGGCCATGCGCGCGACATTCCCGATCTCCTGAGCGACGCGCGGTTCGCCGCCGATGGCCGCGCCACGCCGGCTGCGGTGCTCGTCGCCATCACGGACGTGCCGGATGATCCGCAGGTGATCCTCACCCAGCGCCCCGCCGCGATGCGCGATCACCCCGGCCAGGTCGCCTTCCCCGGCGGCAAGATCGACGCGGGCGAGGATGCGGTCGCCGCCGCCCTGCGCGAGGCCGAGGAGGAGCTCGCCCTCCCGCGCGAGTGCGTCCGGGTGATCGGGACCAGCGACGTCTATCACACCGGCACCGGCTTCCTGGTGACGCCGGTCGTCGGCATCGTTCCCCCCGGCCTGCCGCTGGTCCCCAATCCGCACGAGGTGGACGAATGGTTCGAGGCGCCGCTCGGCCTGCTGCTCGATCCCGCCAGCTGGACCGCCAACGAGGTGTTCTGGCGCGGCGCGACCCGGCGTTATCTGGAGATGGACTGGCAGGGCTTCCGCATCTGGGGCGTGACCGCCGCGATCATCGCCAACCTGTCGCGGCGGATCAGCTTCGATGATCTAAAACCTCAACTCCGTTCAGCCTGAGCTTGTCGAAGGCCCGTCCTTTCTTCTAGCGCTTGGCGGACGTTGAAGGGCAGCCCTTCGACAAGCTCAGGGCGAACGGGGTTTTTGGTGCTTAAGTTCCTCAGGGATGCCGACTGGACCAAGCGCGAGGGCCTCGCGCAGCTCACCCGCGCGCTCGGCCCCGAGAACCTGCGCTGGGTCGGCGGGGCGGTGCGCGACGGGCTGCTCGGCGTGCCCGTCCACGATGTCGACGGCGCGACCACGCTGCTGCCCGCCGCGGTGATCGCCGCCTGCGCGCGCGCCGGGATCCGCACCGCCCCCACCGGCATCGCACACGGCACCGTGACCGCGACCCTCGCCGATGGGCCGGTCGAGATAACCACCCTGCGGCGCGATGTCGCCACCGATGGCCGGCGCGCGACCGTCGCTTTCGCGAGCGACTGGTGCGAGGATGCAGCGCGGCGCGATTTCACCATCAATGCGCTCTATGCCCATCCCGAGACGTTGGAGATCGCCGACTACTTCGGCGGCCTTGCCGATCTCGCCGCAGGGCGCGTGCGTTTCATCGGCGAGGCGCGCGCGCGGATCGCCGAGGACCACCTCAGGATCCTGCGCTACTACCGCTTCCAGACCCGCTTCGGCGCGGATTGCGATGCACAGGCCGAGGACGCCTGCGCCGAACTGGCGCACACCCTGAAGGGCCTCAGCCGCGAGCGGGTTTGCGCGGAATTGCTCGCCTTGCTCGGCCTGCCCGATCCCCATGCGACCATCGCCCGGATGCGGGAACGCGGCGTGTTGCCGGTGATCCTGCCCGAGGCCTGCCCGCCCCACATCGCGGCGCTCGGCCGGCTGATCGCGGCGGAGGCGGCGCAGGGCATCGTGCCCGATGCCGTGCGGCGGCTCGCGGCGCTGCTGCCCCCCTCGCCCGAGGTCGCCGAGGCGGTCGCCGCGCGCCTGCGGCTGTCCAAATCGCAGCGCGCGCGGCTCGTGGCCGCTGCCGAACGCGGCGCCGGAGACGCCGCCGATCCCGCCGGGCTCGCCTACCGCCTCACGCCTGCCGTCGCCATCGACCGCCTGCTGCTCATCGGCGCCGATGCGGCAAGGCTCAAGGGTTGGGAACCGCCGCTCTTCCCCTTGAAGGGCGGCCAGATCGTTGCGCGCGGCATCACCGCCGGGCCGCACGTCGCGCGCATCCTCCAGGCGATTGAATCGCGCTGGATTGCCGAGGGCTTCCCCGGATCGGAGCGCATCGCGCAGATGCTCGAGGAGGAGCTCGCCGGCAGCGGCGATTGATCCTGCGGGCGGGCCGAACGGGGCAAAAAGCGCGGCGGCGTGCCCTTTGCCGGGTGTTGTCGGCGTTTGGCGATGCCTATTCTCCGATCTGGCGGCAGAACGGACGTGCCACTCGCCGAGCGGTCCAAGCAGACCCGGCGCAAAGGTCTTCCCCCGTCGCCGATCAAGCCTTGTTGCCCTTTGGGCGCAGGCTCGGACGTGAAGGAAAGGAAGAAGCCGCCATGCACAGGTTGATGCACGTGCTGTTCGCCGGCGCGGTCCTCGCCAGCCCTGCCGCTGCCTTCGGGCAGGCGATCGGCACGACCATCTATGGAAGCGACGGCCAGCCGGTCGGGACGGTCGCCGCGAACGACGCGCAGGTGGTGGTGATCGACACCGGCACGCATCAGGCCCCGGTGCCCACCAATCTCGTCTTCGACGGCACGCAGGGCAAGGCCGTCAATGCCACCAGGGAGCAGATCGATGCGATGATGGCCGAACGCCTCGCCGAAGCCGCCCTGCGCCGCGACGCCGCCCTGCGGCAGGGTGCGGCAGTCCTTTCGGCCGGCGGTCGCGATGTCGGCACGCTGGCTTCGGTGGACCTTGAAGAGGATGCCATCATTCTCGACAGTCCGCGCGGCCCATTGCGACTGCGCAAGGAGCACTTCGCCGTCAACACGCAGGGCCAGCTTATCGTCCTCTATAGCCGCGACCAGATCGCCAGCGCGGCGGCGGGAGCGCGTGCGCCGGCGCGCGGGGGCGGCGCGCGCTGATGTTCTGCCCTTGCGCGGCCCCCGTGCCGAGGGCCGCGTCCGGGGCCAGACCCCGGGAGGGGGGCCGAGGGTTGCATTCTCCGCCCTCGCCCCCCCTTTTTCCTGGCCCTTCGGCCGGGACGCTCCGTCAGCCGAACTTGCCGGACTTGGGGAAGCCCTGCGGCGGCATCCGCCCGGCTGCGCCGCGCGCGACCTTCCACATCCGGATTTCGGTCTCGGTGCGGGTGCGCTCGCCCGAGCCGCCCATCTGCCAGCTTAGCCCGTCCGCCAGCACGAAGGTGGTCGCGTCAGACAGCCCGCCGTCGCGATAGCGTTGCAGCTGCACCCCCTGCCCGCGCGACATCACCGGTAGCTCTTCGAGGTTGAAGACCACGAGCTTGCGGTTGTCGCCGAATACCGCGACGTGATCGTCAGCCTCGCCGATCGGGCGGATCACGGTCAGCTTCGCGCCGTCCTTCAAGTTCACCACCTGCCGCCCCTTGCGCGTCTCGGCGAGGAGCTCGTCCAATAGCGCCACGAAGCCCTTGCCGTGGCTCGAGGCGAGCAGCAGCTTGCCACCCGGCTTGTGGATCATCATCGCGCAGACGCTCGCCTCGCTCTCGAGGTCGATCATGGTCCGCACCGGCTCGCCGAAGCCGCGCGCGCCGGGGAGCTTGTCGCAGCCCAGCGTGAAGAAGCGCCCGTCGGAGGCGGCGAGCAGCAGCTTGTCGGTGGTCTGCGCGTGGAGGATGAAGGCGAGGCCGTCGCCCTCCTTGTACTTGAATTCCTGATCGAGCGGCACGTGGCCGCTGGCGGCGCGAATCCAGCCCTTCTGGCTGAGGATCACCGTCACCGGCGCCTTCTCGATCATCGCCTCCATGCTGAACGCGATGGTGGGCGCGGCCTCGGCGATCAGCGTGCGGCGGCGGCCGAGCGGGGTGTCCTCCGCGTAGGCCTTGCGCAGGGTGCGAAGGTCCTTCTTGAGCCGGGTGCGCTGGCGGGCCGGGCTTTCCAGGAGCTTCTCGAGCTCGTCCTGCTCGGCGAGGAGCTCGTCCTGCTCCTTCCTGAGCTGCATTTCCTCCAGCTTGCGAAGCGAGCGCAGGCGCATATTGAGGATCGCCTCGGCCTGGCGGTCGGTGAGGTCGAACTCGGCCATCATCACCGGCTTGGGCTCGTCCTCGGTGCGGATGATCTCGATCACTCGGTCGAGGTTCAGGAAGGCGATGATGTAGCCGCGCACCAGCTCCAGCCGGTCGGCGATCTTCTCGAGCCGGTGCTTCGCGCGGCGCTGGAGGATGTCGATCTGCGCGAAGGTCCAGCTTTCGAGCAGCTCCTTCAGCCCCATCACCATCGGCGTGCGCCCGAAACCGGGGCGTGCGTCGAGGACATTCATGTTGAGGCTGAAGCGCGTCTCCAAGTCGGTGAGCTTGAACAGGCTTTCCTTCAAAAGCTCCGGATCGACATTGCGGCTCTTGGGGACGATGACGATGCGGATCGCCTCGTCGCTCTCGTCGCGCACGTCCTCGAGTATGGGGAGCTTCCGGTCGGCGATGGCCTGAGCGATCTGTTCGATCAGCTTGCCCTTGGGGACCTGGTAGGGGATTTCCGAGATCACGAGCTGCCACTGCCCGCCACCCAGCCGCTCGATGCCGACACCCGCGTCGGCCTCATCCTTGCTTTCGGGGGCGAGGAAGCGGCCGCGCAGGCGGAACGCGCCGCGGCCGGTGCGATAGGCCTCGCTGATCGCCGCCGGGCTGTCGATGACATGGCCGCCGGTCGCGAAGTCAGGGCCGTGGAACAGCCCCATCAGCTCCTCGTGCGTGATCGACGGGTTGTCGACCAGCGCCAGCGTCGCGTCGATGATCTCGGCGACATTGTGGCTGGGGATGCTCGTCGCCATGCCGACCGCGATCCCGCTCGCCCCGTTGGCGAGGAGGTTGGGAAAGAGGCCGGGGAAGATCTCGGGCTCGATCTCCTCGCCGTTGTAGGTGGGGAGGAAATCGACCGTGCCCTCATCGAGGCCCGCCATCAGCTCGAGGGCGGTGCGGGTCAGGCGGGCTTCGGTGTAGCGGTAGGCGGCGGCATTGTCCCCGTCGACATTGCCGAAATTCCCCTGCCCCTCGACCAGCGGATACCTGAGCGCGAAGTCCTGCGCGAGGCGCACCATCGCGTCGTAGACCGAGGCATCGCCATGCGGGTGATACTTGCCGATCACGTCGCCGACGACGCGGGCCGACTTCTTGAACGCGTCGGTCGGATTCAATTTCAGCTGCCGCATCGCCCACAAGAGGCGGCGGTGCACCGGCTTCAGCCCGTCCCGCAGGTCAGGGAGCGAGCGCGCGGTGATCGTCGACAGGGCATAGACCAGATAGCGCTCCGACAACGCCGCATCGAAGGGCGCGTCGACGATGGCGTCAAAGCCGTCATCGGCCGCATCAGCTGTGGGGTCCCCGGACATGGGTACCCCTTACCAAGACCCGGGCCGCCGAGGGAGAGGGCTTTCCACAGGGAAAGCGGCCCGCCGCGCGCAGCCGCCGCTTCGTCCCGTGGGCCGGAACCGGCCAAGCGCACGGCTCATAATCGCCTCACACGTCAAGACCAGGAGAATGTCCATGCAGCGCGTCCTCATCATCGCCACCGACGGTTTCGAGCAGTCCGAACTCGTCAAACCCCGCGACCTTCTCGCCGAAGCAGGGGCGCAGGTGACCATCGCCAGCCTCGAGCCCGGCGAAATCCGCGGCTGGGACCAGAAGGACTGGGGCCAGAGCGTGCCGGTCGATTGCACCATCGGCGAGGTTTCGGTCGAGGATTACGACGCCCTACTCCTCCCCGGCGGGCAGATGAACCCCGATATCCTGCGTACCGAGCACAAGGTGATCGAGATCGTGCGCGCGTTCGACGCGGCGGAAAAGCCGATCGCGGCGATCTGTCACGCGCCCTGGCTGCTCGCCGAGGCCGATATCATCGAGGGGCACACCGTCACCGGCTGGCCCTCGATCCGCACCGATCTCGCCAATGCCGGCGCGGCGGTGGTGGACGAGGAGGTGGTGGTCGACCGCAACCTCATCACCAGCCGCAAGCCCGACGACATCCCCGCCTTCACCGAGGCGCTGATGGCCGCGCTCAACATGGAACCGGCGGAACAATCGGCATAATTCCCGCCTACATCCGCCGCAGGTCGTTGCTTTCGGCGGGCACCGTGACGGTCAGCCCGTCAAGGTCCGCCGCAAGCTCGATCTGGCACGACAGGCGCGAGGTGCGGCGCGCGCCGACGGCGAAGTCGAGCATATCCTCCTCCTCCTCGCTCGCCGGGGAGAGGCGCTCGAACCATTCGGGCGCGACGATCACGTGGCAGGTCGAGCACGCCATCTGCCCCTCGCAGGTGCCCTCCAGAGGAAGCCCCGCCGCCTGCCCGACGCGCAGCAGGCTGTCGCCGCTTTCCCCTGCCGTCTCAACGGGTTTGCCGCGCGGGTCGATGAAGATGACGGTCACACTCACAGGCCCTGGCTCCTCGCTCCTTCATTGATCGCAGCGGCGGCGGCCACGATTTCCGCCTCGGTGGTATAGCGCCCGAAACCGAGCCGGATAGAGGACTTCGCCTGCACGTCCGACAGGCCGATAGCGCGCAGCACGTGGCTGGGCCGGCCCGATCCGCTGGCGCAGGCGCTGCCGGCGGAGAACATCACCTGGCGGCAGTCGCTCATCAGCCGGGCGACGTCGAGGCCCTCCTGGCGGATGTTGAGATTGCCGGGCCAGCGATGGTCCGCGCTGCCGTTCAGCTCCCAGCCCGCAAACGCATCCCTCGCGATGTTCCACAAATGTTTCACGTGAAACATTCCGCTTTCGAAGTCGACACCCCGGCAAGCCGCCCCGAAACCGGCGCAAAGCGCGGGCGACAGGGTGCCTGAGCGCAAGGAAGCCTCCTGTCCGCCGCCGTGAACGAGGGGCTGGAGCGGCCCTGCCTCCGGCCCGATCCACAGCGCCCCGATCCCCTTGGGCCCGTGGATCTTGTGCGCCGAGACGGCCACGAAGTCGGGGCTAAGGGGGGTCAAGGAGAGCTTGCCGAGGGCCTGGACCCCGTCGACCAGCACCCTAGCCCCGGCCTGGCGGGCGATGGCGATGGCCTCGGCGAGCGGGTGGATCACCCCGATCTCGTTGTTGACCGCCATGATCGCGACCAGCCCGGTTTCGGGCGTGAGCGCGGCGGCAAGCGCGTCGAGGTCCGCACGGCCATCGCGAAGCACGGGGAGCACGGTGAAACGCCGCCCCTGCGCCTCGACAGCGCGGGCGCAGTCAAGCACCGCGGCGTGCTCGGTCGCGAAGGTGAGGACGTCGCCCCTCGTCCCCAGCAGCACCATATTGAGGGCTTCCGTGGCGCCGCTCGTGAACACCACCCGCCCGCCTGACGGCATCAGCGCGGCGACATCCTCGCGCGCGGCCTCGACGGCGGCAGCGGCCATGCGCCCCATGCGGTGGGGGGAATGGGGATTGCCGAAAGTGTCGCTCTCCGGCCCGCCCAGCCAGCGCAGCATCGCCTCGCGCGCTTGCGGAGCGAGCGGCGTCGTGGCTTGATAGTCGAGGTAGATCATCGCCAGACCGCTTTCCTCGTCATTGCGAGGAGCGAAGCGTCGCGGCAATCCAGAGCATCACGCGGGGCGCGCTGGATTGCTTCGCTGCGCTCGCAATGACGAACTAGCATAGCGACGCCCAAGCCTCGGCGAACCGCGCCAGTTCCTCCGGCGTCGTCGACCAGCCGAGGCTCACCCGGATGGTGCGGGCTGCAACGTCGTCGGGCACCCCGAAGGCGTCGAGCACCCGGCTCTTCTTCAATGTCCCGGACGAACAGGCGCTCCCCGCCGAAACCGCAAAGCCCATCGCGTCGAGGCGGATCAGGAGGGCCTGTGCGCTCATCGCGGGATGAGCCAGGGGGAGGATGTAATCGACCGACTCGCCAAAATCGAGGCACTGCTCGCCGAGCGCCGCTGCGAAGTCCGTCCGCTGCTCTGACGTCGTGGCCCATGGGCCTGCGTCAAGCGCGGCCGCCATGCCAAGCACGCCCGGAAGATTCTCGGTGCCCTGCCGGTAGCCCCGCTCATGCCCTCCCATCGGCTCCAGCAGTGCGAAATCCCGCACCAGCAGCGCGCCAACTCCGATGGGCCCGCCAAACTTGTGTGCCGACACCACCAGCATATCGGCCCGAGGCAGGGGCAACTTGCCCGCACTCTGCGAGCAATCGCACAGCAGCATCCCCCCCTCCTCGCCCACGTCTTGCGCCCAAAGGTCGATCTCGCGGACGATCACGCCGGTTTCGGAGTTGACGTGCTGCGCGGCGACAATCGCCCCGCGCATCTCTTCCGGCCCCAGATCCTCGAACACGATGGCGTCGGGCGCGGCTCTGATCACGGCATCATGCTCAATCGCAGTGCGATAACGCCGCTCCGCCTTCGCGCGATTGAGCGCAATCCACAGCGCCTCGCTCGCGCCGGAGGTGAAGATCAGCTCGCCCTCCCAGCCGAGCGAGCGCTTGATCCGCGCGCGCGCGTCCTCGAGCGCCGCCTTCGCCTTCCTCCCCTCGGCATGGGGGCTCGAGGGGTTGGCCCACAGGCGGAACCCCTCCGCCATCGCCGCGCGCGCCTCGGGGCGCAGCGGGGAGGTGGCGGCATGGTCGAGATAGACCCGTTCGGGAATGGTGCAGCCCCTCACAAGAATTGCGGAATTGTCATGCGGGCCTATATAGGCGCGCATTCGCGAGCGCCACCCGGCGCCGCCTCACCACTACGCGATCGGGTCCAGCCAATGCCCTCAGTGATCTTCCCCGGCCCCGAAGGCCGCCTCGAAGGCCGTTTCTCCCCCCCGCCGCGCCCGCGCGCGCCGGTGGCGATGATCCTCCACCCGCACCCGGAAGGCGGCGGGACGATGAACGACCGGATCGTGCAGCGGCTCTACAAGACCTTCGCCGACCGGGGTTTTGCGACGCTGCGCTTCAACTTCCGGGGCGTGGGCCGCTCGCAGGGCTCGTTCGACAGCGGTGTGGGCGAATTGTCGGACGCCGCGAGCGCATTGGACTGGGTGCAGTCGATCCACCCGGAGGCGCAGAGCACCTGGATCGCGGGCTACTCCTTCGGCGCGCTGATCGGGATGCAGCTGCTGATGCGCCGCCCGGAAGTGCGCGGCTTCATCTCGGTGGCGCCGCCGGCCAATATGTACGATTTCTCCTTCCTCGCCCCCTGCCCGGCCTCGGGCATCTTCCTGCAAGGGGCAGCCGACACGGTGGTGCAGCCGGGTGCTGTGCAGAAGCTCGTCGACAAGCTGCGCACCCAGAAGCACATCACCATCCACCACGAGGAAATCCCGCGCGCCAACCACTTCTTCGAGAACGAGCTCGACGAGCTGATGCGCGCGGTCGACAATTATCTCGATTTCCGCCTCTCGCCGGACTGCCCGATCAAGTGAGGTGAGGAAGCGCCCCGCCTTCGCGCGAAGGCAGGGCAAGGCTTTCCTGGACGACCCCGGCCCGCCATCGGACGGGCCGCGAGCGCACGCGCGCGAGTCGAAGGGATCGAAACGCGGCGAGGACTGCACGCCGGATGGCGTGCAGCCAACAAATGCGTCCCTTTCGGCAACGCAATAGTGCTTCGCGCCTGACGCAAGCCATAGTACCTTCGCGTCCGAGCGAGGCCGGAGTGCCGCGCCGCCCCGCCAAGGCGCTCCGGCCGCCGCTCCCATGACGATGGCGAGAGGAGCCCCCGACAATGACCTATGCTTCCGCGAACCGAAGACCCAATCCCGCCGCGCTCGCCGGGGCGCTGTCCATCCCCGGCGCGCTGGGTGCGCTGATGGTGGTCGGCCTTGCCGTGACGGTGGTGAACGCCCCGCCCGCGCCGCGGCTCACCGGCGAGACGATCGTCGAGACGCCGCTGCCGCCCCCGCCGCCGCCCGCCGATCCCACGCCCCAGCCCGATCCCCGCACCGCCGCCGCGCCGAGCGCCGTGACGCCGATCGCGCCGCCCCGCCCGAGCCTGCCGCCCGCCGATTTCGTGCTGGTGAACCCGGTCCCCGCGCTCCCCGGCACCGGGCCGCTCGCAGGCACCGGCAGCGCGACCGGCGACGGGCTGATCCCAACGCCGACGCCGAGCGCGGCGCTTTTCGATCCGGTCGGCGTGCGGCCTAGGAACAACCCGGCACGCTGGGTGACGAACGCCGATTACCGCAGCCGCTGGATCATGGAGGGGCTGGAGGGCACCGCGCGCTTCACCCTCGCCATCGACGCGGCCGGGCAGGTGACGGGCTGTGCGATCACCCGCTCGACCGGGCACGCGGCGCTCGATGCGGCGACATGCGACCTCGTCGGCCGGCGCGCCCGCTTCGATGCGGCGCGCGACGCGACCGGCAGGCCGGTCGCCGCGAGCTATACCGGCACGATCACCTGGACGATCCCCGAATAGGCCGGAGGCCGCCGGGGCCTGCGCGCTAGCGGTCTCCGGCGGCCCGCACCTGCTCGATCGGTGCGGTGCCCCCGGGCGTCGGCAGGGTCCAGATCAGCACGTTGGCCACGGCGACCGCCGCCAGCAGCACCATCAGCGCGGGGTTCCTGACCTCGCCGGTGCGGCGCCACAGCACGACAGCGCCTGCGATCAGGGCAATCGCGGCAAGCATCACGATCGACAGCACGATCTCGGTCATGATCCGGCAAATCCTCGCACGGGCTGGAACATCCTCGCCGCCCTGCCGGTATAGCCTGCCCGACAACCGCACAAGGGAGGCGATGATGGGTATCTTCTCGAGCATCAAGAACGCGATCTTCCATTCGGGCCGCGACCAGCCCGAGGAAAAGGCCAAGCCCGCCGGCGACGCCTTCCCCGCCGCGCCGGCGCCTGCCCCCACGCCTTCCGCACCCCAACCCGCCCCGGCCGCCGCGCCCGAGCCGATCAGCGAGGCGGCGATGGCCGATCGCATTTCCCGGATGCCCGGCGCCGACAAGCACAATTGGCGCACCTCGATCGTCGATCTGATGAAGATGGTCGGCGTCGACCCGAGCTTCGAAAACCGCAAGGAACTCGCAGACGAGCTCGGCCTCGAGGGCTACACCGGCACTGCCGAGCAGAATATCGCGCTGCATCACGCGGTGCTCAACATGCTCGCCGCCGAGGGCGGGGCGATGCCCGATATGCTGCGCAACTAGCACGGCCCGCGCCGGGGGCGACGATTGACTTGCGAAAGTCGCCCCGGCACACCCCCTTTCATGCACGACACCAGCACCCGGATCACCCGCCGCGAGACGCTTGCCGGCATCGGCGGCGTCTCCGCCCTCGCCCTGCTCCCCGCCTGCACGGCGACCACCCCGCCGCCGGGCATGGCGAGCGGATCGATCAAAGGCCTCGCCCCCGACGCCGCGCTCGATAGGATCGCCTACCGGATGCTCGCCCACGAGCCGGGCCGCGCGACCGGGCTCGGCGTCGATGTCGGCGAACACGCCGCCTGGCGCGCGACCTTCGGCACGCCGGGCGAGGCGGGGCGCAGCGCCTATGAGGCGACCCTCAAGGATATCGTCGCCGAGGTGCGCGCCTATCCGCGCGACGGCCTCACCGGCGACCAGCAGGTCGGCTTCGAGGTGGTCGAGACCGCCTTCACCCGCGCGCTCGAGGGCATGGCCCTGCCCTATGGCGAAGTCGCGGTCGGCAGCTGGCGCAACTCGCCCTATGCGGTGATCCAGAACGTCGGCGGCTATATCGACATGCCGAACTTCTTCGGCGCGACCCAGCCGCTGAAGACCGCCGCCGACATCGGCCCCTATATGGATCGCCTCGCCGAGGTTCCCGCGATCCTCGATGCCGAGACGGCGCGCATCCGCGACGCGCGCGGGCAAGGCGTGGTGCCGCCAGCCTTCCTGCTCGACAAGGCGATCGCCCAGATCGAGGTCGCGATCAAGATGGCGGGCGAAAGCTACGCCGGACCCCTCGCTGCCGCCAAGATCAGCGGCGCCGACGTCGCCGCCGCGCAGGCCGAGCGGCTGGTCGCCAGCGGCATCGTCCCCGCGCTTCAGCGCCAGCGCGAGGAGCTGAAGGCCGAACGCGCGGTCGCCAAGGACCACGCCGGCGTATGGTCGCAGCCGCGCGGCGAGGAATATTACGACTGGGCGATCCGCGCCTCCACCACCACCCGCCTCACCCCCGACGAGATCCACCGCCAGGGGCTGGCCGAGCTGAAGGACCTTCACGCCCGCATGGACGTGATCCTGAAGGAGATCGGCTACACCAAGGGCAGCGTCGGCGAGCGGATGCGCGGGCTTGCCGCCGATCCGCGCTACCAGTTTGCCGAGGGCGATCCGGGCCGGGCCGAGATCCTCGCCTTCATCGACGACCGCCTGAAGTGGATCAAGGCGCAGATGCCGCGCGCCTTCAACACCCTCGTCGATCCCCCGCTCGAAGTGCGCCGCATCGCCATCGCCGAGGAGCCGGGCGCGCCGGGCGCCTATGGCGGAGCGGGGAGCAAGGACGGGAGCATTCCCGGCCGGTTCTGGATCAATCTCCGCACCACCGACCTCCACCGCAAGTACGACCTTGCCGACCTCACCTTCCACGAGAGCATCCCCGGCCATGTCTGGGAGGGCGAGTTCTCCAACCGCCTGCCGCTGATCCGCTCGATCCTTGCCTTCAACGCCTTCTCCGAAGGCTGGGCGCTCTATGCCGAGCAGCTGGCGGACGAATTGGGCGCCTATGACGAATTCAAGGTGGGGCGCCTGGGCTACCTGCAATCCCTCGCCTTCCGCGCCTGCCGGCTGGTGGTCGACACGGGCCTCCATTCCAAGCGCTGGACCCGCGAGCAGGGGCGGCAGTTCTTCGTCGAGGAGAACGGCTCGAAGGTCGAGGAGGTCGCCAGCGAGGTCGACCGCTATTGCAGCTGGCCGGGGCAGGCCTGCGGCTACAAGATCGGCCACACCGAAATCGTCCGCCAGCGCGCCCGCGCGCAAGCAGAGCTGGGCAGCGCCTACGACCTCAAGGCTTTCAACACGGCCGTCGTGCTGGGCGGCAATGCGCCCTTGAGCGTGATGGCGAACACGGTCTCGCGGTATATCGCGGGGGCGAAGGGGTGACACTTGCCCACCCCTAACCCCTCCCGCAAGCGGGAGGGGGACGGGAAGCGCTGAAACTCCCCTCCCGCTTGCGGGAGGGGCGGGGGGTGGGTCTGCACTGACCTCGCCCGAAAGCAGCAATCCGAACACATCGCCCCGCTTCCCAAACCGCTCTCCTGTCCCCATCTTGCAACCTGCGGCACACAGGAGGGGCAGCATGGAAGCACTCGGACAAGACCTCGAAACCATGCGCCGGGTGCCGCTTGCGCCCGAGCATGTCGATGCGATCTGTGCCATCGGGGGCGAGAAGTTCTATCCCGCCGGCTCCATCGTCATGGATATCGGCGAGCCGATGGACCGCTTCGTCTACGTGCTCGAAGGCGAGATCGAGGTGGTCAATCCCTACACGGACGAGCGGCTGCTCCCCTCGGGCCTCGGCCCGACGCAGTTCATGGGCGAGATCGCCTTCCTCAACCGCGGCACCAATTACCTGAGGATGCGCGCCGCGGTCGATACGCGAGTGATCGAGGCGCCGCGCGCGGGCGTGCTCGAGCTGATGAGCCGCGTGCCGGAGCTGTCCGACCACCTCATCACCGTTTTCGCCGCGCGCCGCCGCAAGCAGTTCGAGCTCGGCAATGCCGCAGTCAAGGTGATCGGCGCGGACCGCGACGCGAAGGTGCAGGCGGTCGAGCGGTTCCTGTCGCGCAACCGCATCCCCTTCAAGAGCTACGATCTCGACGCGACCGACGCCCAGACCCTCGAGGTGTGCTCGGTGGTGGGCAAGGCGCCCGCGGTGCTGCTCGGCGCGGGCCAGCGGCTCGAGGACCCGACGCCGCGCAAGGTCGCGCAATATCTCGGGCTCGACCTCGATATCTGCGCGCAGCGGACCTACGATCTCGTGATCGTCGGCGGCGGCCCGGCGGGGGTGGCGGCGGCGGTCTATGCCGGAAGCGAGGGGATCGAGGCGCTGGTGATCGAGGACACCGCCGTGGGCGGGCAGGCCGGCACCTCCTCCCGGATCGAGAATTACATGGGCTTTCCCACCGGCATCAGCGGCACCGACCTCACCTGGCGCGGCCAGGTGCAGGCGATGAAGTTCGGCACCCGCTTCGTCATGCCGCGCCGGGTCGACGCCCTGTCGCGCCGGGAGGACGGGGCCTATTGCCTGACCCTTGATGACGGCGATGAGCTCTGCGCCCGCGCGGTGCTGGTGGCGACCGGGGTGCAATACCGCCGCCTGCCGCTCGAGAACTTGGAGGAACTGGAAGGCGCCGGGATCTTCTACTCGGCGACCGAGATGGAGGCGCGCTTCTGCGCGCGCACCGAGGCGGTGGTGATCGGCGGGGGCAATTCGGCGGGGCAGGCGGCGATGTACCTGTCGCGCGCGGCGGCGCACGTGCATCTCGTCGTGCGTTCGGGGAGCCTTGCGGCGTCGATGTCGAGCTATCTCATGCAGCGGCTCGAGGCCGATCCGCGCATTACCATCCACTACCATTCCGAGGTCACCGCGCTGCACGGCAAAACCTGGCTCGAGGGGCTGACCCTCCGGACCGGCACAAGCGAGCGGCGGATCGATACCCGCGCGCTGTTCATCATGATCGGCGCCGCGCCGAACACGGGCTGGCTCTCAGGCCTCGCCGAGACCGACGCCAAGGGTTTCGTGCTCACCGGCGCAGCCGCCGGGCAGGCCGACGACTACGCCACCACCGCGCCCGGCATCTTCGCCGTCGGCGACGTGCGCAGCGGTTCAGTGAAGCGCGTCGCGAGTGCGGTCGGCGAAGGCTCGGTGGTGGTCAGCCGGATCTGGCAATATCTCGAGGATACCCGGCACCGGGACAGCTGAGGCGCGCACATCCTGCCGCAAGCCTCTGGCGCGGCGGGACAATCGCGATATCATGGCCCCAGGGACGCTGCCCGATCGGGACGGCGGCAGGAACGCACCGCATGATCTCGACGATACTCCGCCTCTTCCTCGCCGCGCTGGCGCTCGCCGCCCTCGCCCAGCCCGCGCGCGCCGAGTGGCACGAGGCTTCGAGCGACCACTTCGTGATCTACGCCAACGACAAGGACAGCGATCTCCGCCTCTTCGCCGAGAACCTCGAGCGCTACCACAGCGCGATGGCGGTGCTCACCAACCGCCAGGTCGAGGTGCCCAGCCCCTCCAACCGGGTGGTGATCTACGTCGCCGGCGGCGAGGGGCAGATGCTCAGCCTCGCCAAGGGTAACCGCAATGTCGGCGGCTTCTACATCCCGCGCGCCGGGGGCAGCCGCGCCTTCGTCCAGACGCTGCGCAACCAGTCGGGCGGCTATCCCGATTTCTCGACCATCATCCTGCTCCACGAATACGCGCACCACTTCCTGATCGGCTCGTCCTCCTACGCCATGCCGCGCTGGATGAGCGAGGGGGCGGCGGAATTCTTCGCCGCGGCGACCTTCAACGCCGACGGCAGCCTGCTGATCGGGCGCGCCGCGCAGCACCGCGCCGGCGACCTCGCCTTCGCCGATCCGGTCCATGTGCGCGAGCTGATCGACCCCGCGCTCTACGAGAAGCAGAAGGTCAAGGGCTATGACGGCTTCTACCTCAAGAGCTGGCTGCTCTATCACTACCTGACCTTCAACGAGGCGCGCGCCGGGCAGCGCGATGCCTATATCCGCAACCTCGTGGAGGGCATGGACCAGCTCAAGGCGGGTGAGGCGGCGTTCGGCGATCTCGACGTGCTCGAGCGCGAATTGAAGGCCTATGTCCGCACCCGGCTCTATTCCTTCTCGCTCAAGCCCGACAAGCTGCGCACGGGAACCATCGCCGTGCGCAAGCTCACCGCGGGCGAGGCGGCGATCATGCCGGTGCAGATCCGCTCGCAGCGCGGGGTCGAGGACAAGGAGGCAGCCAAGCTCGTCGCCGAGGCGCGCGCGATCGCGGCGAAGTTCCCCGACGACCCGGGCGTGCTCGCCGCGCTCGCCGAGGCCGAATACGACGCCGGCAACGACGCCGAGGCCATCGCCGCCGCCGACGCCGCGATCGCCCGCGATCCCAAGCGCACCAACCCCTACGTCCAGAAGGGCTACGCGCTGTTCCGCATGGCGTCGAATGCCGAGGGGGACAAGCGCGCGGCCGCCTATGCCGCGGCGGTGCAGCCGTTCATCGCGCTCAACAAGCTGGAGAACGATCACCCGCTGCCGCTGATCTACTTCTACCGCGCCCAGGCCCAACGCGGGGTGGAGCCCAACGAGAACGCGCGCGCCGCGCTCGAACGCGCGGCACTGCTCGCGCCCTTCGATCACGGCTTGCAGATCGAGGCCGGGGCGATGCTCGCCTGGGAAGGCAAGATCGAGCTGGCCCGCGTGTTCCTCGCACCGGTCGCCGCCAATCCGCACGGCGGCGGCGCGGCGGCGCGGGCAAAGCAGCTGATCGCGGCCATGAGCGATGCGCCCGAAGGCAAGCGCTTCGACGCGCGCCGCCTGCCCCCGCTGATGGAGGCGCCAGAGGTGGCGGTCTCGGGCGGGTAGCCTACCTTGTCCTTGCGAGGAGCGGCAGGCGACGTTGCAATCCATGACCCGGCCGCCGAGCTTGGTCGGGCGTCCGGCGATGGATTGCTTCCCTTCGGCTCGCAATGACGAAGCGGGCAGCCCGTCCCTGCCCTCAGCCCTTGCCGAACAGCCCCTTGGCCATGCCGAGCACGTCGTCCAGCGGATTGCCGTCACCGTCGCGGTCCAGCATCGACGCGAAATGGGTCAGCGAGCCCTCGCCGCCGATCGCGGTGACGATCTGCTGGAGGATGTCCGGGCTGATCCCGGTCCTCTCCGCAGCAAGCTGCACCGTGTCGCCATCGAGCTGGTGGGTGCGCCCGAGCGCCGCGATCGCCTGTTCGGCCATCGCGGGATCGAGCCCGACCTGCCGCGCGAGGTTGACCACATCGTCGGGCGCGCCGCCGATGTTCTTCAGGATACCGTCGAGAATGCTCATGCCCTGCCCTCCTTTGCGCCGAGTCGCGCGTTGGAGTGTGACGCAGCCGTGCGGCATTGCAACGTTAAAGGCCCCGCTCCGGCTTGCGCCGTGCGGGGCCCCCCTCTCCAACTCGTGATGGCGCGCGTCAGGCGGCGATCAGGCCGGGCGCGGCCTGGCGCACGCCTTCGTCGACATGGGCTTCGAACTGCGCGAAGTTGTCGATGAACAGCTGCACCAGCTTCTTGGCGGTCGCGTCATACTCGGCCTTGTCGGCCCAGGTGCTGCGCGGATCGAGGATCGTCTGGTCGATGCCCGCCGCGGCGAGCACCGGCACGTGGACCGGCACGTCGAAGCCGAAGTTCGGATCGCGGCGGAACTCGACATCATCCATCTTGCCGTCGAGCACCGCGTTCAGAAGCGCGCGGGTCGCCTTGATCGGCATCCGCGAGCCCGTGCCGTACTTGCCGCCGGTCCAGCCGGTGTTGACGAGCCAGCATTGCGCCCCGCCCTTGGCAATGCGCTCCTTGAGGAGGTTGCCGTAGACGCTCGGGTGGCGCGGCATGAAGGCGGCGCCGAAGCAGGTGCTGAAGGTGGCTTCGGGCTCGGTCACGCCGATCTCGGTCCCGGCGACCTTGGCGGTGTAGCCGCTGAGGAAGTAGTACATCGCCTGATCCGCGGTCAGGCGCGCGATCGGGGGCAGCACGCCGAACGCGTCCGCCGTCAGCATGATGACGTTCGACGGCGCCGGGCCGAGGTTCTTCTCGGAGGTGTTGGGGATCGACTCGATCGGATAGGCGCCGCGGGTGTTCTCGGTCTTGCTGCCGTCGGTGAAGTCGAGCTCGCGGGTGGCCTCGTCCATCGTCACGTTCTCGAGGATCGTGCCGAACATCTGCGTGGTGGCGAAGATCTCGGGCTCGCCCTCGGCCGAGAGGTTGATCATCTTGGCGTAGCAGCCGCCTTCGAAGTTGAAGACCGCGGTGTCCGACCAGCCGTGCTCGTCATCGCCGATCAGGGTGCGGCTGGCGTCGGCGCTGAGCGTGGTCTTGCCGGTGCCCGACAGGCCGAAGAAGATCGCGCTCTTGCCGTCCTGGCCGATGTTGGCCGAGCAATGCATCGGCATCACGCCCTGCGCGGGGAGCAGGTAGTTGAGCAGGCCGAACACGCCCTTCTTCATCTCGCCCGAATATTCGGTGTTGCCGATCAGGATCAGCTTTTCGGTGAAGCTCACCGCGATCACCGTGTCGCTGCGGCAGCCGTGGCGTTCGGGGTTCGCCTTGAAGCTCGGCAGGTTGATGATGGTGTATTCGGGGACGAAGCTCGCCAGTTCGTCAGCCGTGGGGCGCACCAGCAGGGTGCGAATGAACAGGTTGTGCCAGGCCAGCTGGTTGATGACGCGCACGTTGACGCGGTATTCGGGCTGCGAACCGCCGAACAGGTCGGCGACGTAGAGTTCCTCCTGCCCTTCGAGCTCCTTGAGGAAATCGGCCTTGAGGTTGGCGAAGTGCTCTTCGCTCATCGGCTGATTGATCGTGCCCCAGTTGATCGTGCTCTCGGTCTGGCTATCTCGGACGATGTACTTGTCCTTGACGCTGCGGCCGGTGAAGCGGCCCGTGTCGACCAGCAGCGCGCCATGCTTGGTGAGCTTGCCCTCACCCTTCTTCAGGGCGTGTTCGACCAGCGCGGAAGTGCCGAGATTGGCGTGGATGCGAGCCCGGGTGTCGAGGTTCTGGGCGGCCAGCGGGGTTGCGAGCGAGGTCAACGTAGCGTCTCCTGAGAGAAGGCGGCAGGACAAGGTTCTTGCGAAAAGGCCGACCGGTGCGTCCAGCGAATCCGCGCAGCCCCCGTCACACCCCGTAGCACTTGCGCATACGTATGCAACCTCAGCCGTCCTACCCGCAGGTCTGCCGATCGATCCCTTGCAAGCGCCCATAATGCGCGACTTTCCCTGCGTCAAACCGCTGAAGGCGGTCGCAACGGGCCGCGCCGCCGCGCCGGCGTTGCGGGACCTTCGCGAAGCGGCTACCCACGCGCCATGGACCCGCGCGCCAGAGGAGAGACGATGGCCAGCGACAGCCCCACCGCCGCCGAACCTGCGCCCTCCAGCCCCGAAGGCGCGGGAGGCCAGCCGCGCGCCCTCCAGATCGCGCTGGTCGACGATGATCGCAACATCCTCACCACCGTCTCGATCGCCTTGCAGGCCGAAGGCTTCGCGACGCGCCTCTATTCGGACGGGGAGACGGCGCTGAAGGCGTTGCTCGACAATCCGCCCGACCTTGCCGTCTTCGACATCAAGATGCCCAAGATGGACGGGATGGAGCTGCTGCGCCGCCTGCGCGCGGCCTCGGCGCTCCCCGTCATCTTCCTCACAAGCAAGGACGACGAGAGCGACGAGGAGGCGGGGCTCGAACTGGGCGCGGACGACTACATCGCCAAGCCCTTCTCCCTGCGCCTGCTGATCGCCCGGATCCGCGCCATCCTGCGCCGCGCAGAGGCGCCGCTCGGCGGCGCCGGCACCGGCGCCGCCGCCGCGCCCGAGGAGCCCCAGCCGGCCAGCCTCACCCGCGGGCGCCTGTTCATGGACCCGGCGCGCCACCAGGTCACCTGGGGCGGCCAGCCGGTCAGCCTCACCGTCACCGAGTTCCTGATTCTCGAAGCGCTGGCGATCCGGCCGGGCGTCATCAAGAACCGCAACCAGCTGATGGATGCCGCCTACCCCGACGACGTCTTCGTCGACGACCGGACGGTCGACAGCCATATCAAGCGCATGCGCCGCAAGTTCCGGCTGGTCGACCCCGCTTTCGATGCGATCGATACGCTCTACGGCGCGGGCTACAGCTTCACCGATGGCTGATGCGCCGGGCGCGGTGAGGCGCGCCGCAGGGAGCGGCGAGCAGCTGAGCGGGGGCGGCCGCTTCGCGCTGACCGCCCGGATCCTTGCGGTCAACATCCTTCCGCTCCTGTTCCTCGGCGGCGGGCTGTTCTACCTCGACAGCTACCGCACGCAGCTCGTCAACGAGCGCTTCAAGCTGGCCCGGATCGAGGCGCAGATCACCGCCGAGGCGCTCGCCGGGGCGAGCCGGGCGCGGCAGGAGGCGCTGCTCGTCCAGATCGGCAAAGAGCAGCGGATGCGCCTCAGGCTGTTCGACACCCGCGGGCGCCTCACCGCCGACAGCTTCGCTCTCGCCGAGCCCGCGTTCCGCTTCAACGATATCACCGACGACGACTGGGAGCAGCGCTTCGCCCGCTGGCTCGACCGCACGGTGGACACGATCGTCGCCGCCGAGCCGGTCAAGGATTACCGGGAGCCCGAAAGCGAGGATGCCGACGCCTGGCCCGAGCTCGCCCGCGCGCGCGAGCTCGGCCTCAGCCAAGTGCGCCTTTACGACTGGGTCGACGGCACGCCGGTGATCACCGCCGCGGTGCCTGTCGGCCTCCAGGGCGCGACCCTGCTGACGGTGCGCAATGCGGTCGACATCACCGAAAGCGTGCGCGCCGCGCGCTCGACGCTGGGCGTCGCGGTGCTGCTGGTGATGGCGGCTTCCGCGCTGCTCTCGCTGTTTCTCGCACGCACCATCGTCACGCCGCTGCGCCTGCTCGCCCGCGCGGCGGTGCGGGTGAAGCAGGGCCGCGAACGCGAGGTCGAGGTGCCGCGCCTGCCGCAGCGCCGCGACGAGATCGGCCTGCTCGCCCGCGCGGTCTCGGACATGACGACCGCGCTGCGCGGGCGGATCGACGCGGTCGACAGCTTCGCCGCCGATGTCGCGCACGAGATCAAGAACCCCCTCGCCAGCTTGCGCAGCGCGATCGACACCCTGCCGCGCGTCGAGGACCCGGCCCTGCGCGCCCAGCTGATCGCCATCGCCACCCACGACTTGCGCCGCATCGACCGGCTGGTGACCGAGATCAGCGCCGCCAGCCGCGTCGATGCCGAGATCAGCCGCGCCAAGCTCGAGACGGTCGACATGGCCGAGCTCTTCGCCAACCTCATCCGCAGCCGCGAGGACCGGGGCCTCAACGCCGGACGCCGGCTGGTGCTCGATGCCGCGCCGGGCGCGCGACTCAAGGTGATGGGCGTGCCGACCCAGCTCGAACGGGTCGCCGAGAACCTGATCGACAACGCGGTGTCCTTCTCCCCGCCCGAAGGCACGGTCACCATCGCGATCCGCACCGGCAGTCGGCAGGTCGTCACCGAGGTCACCGACGAAGGCCCCGGCATCGCCGCCGATGCCCGCGAGGCGGTGTTCCGCCGCTTCCATTCCGACCGGCCCGAGGGCGAGAGCTTCGGCAACCACTCGGGCCTCGGCCTCGCGATCGGCCGCGCCATTGCCGAGGCGCATGACGGTGCGCTCGTCGCCGATGCGCGGCCCGACGGCGCGCCCGGCGCGTGCCTGCGCCTGACCCTCCCGGCGGCGCCGTGACGGAGGGACTGGTGATCCAGGCCGGCGCGCTCGCCATCGAAGGCCGCGCGCTGCTCGTCGAAGGCCCCCCCGGATGCGGCAAGTCGAGCCTCGCGCTCGCGCTGATCGCGCGCGGTGCGGGGCTGATCGGCGACGATGCGGTGACCCTCACGGTCGAAGGCGCGCGCGGTCACGAACGCCTGATAGCCTCGCCGCCACCCCATATCGCGGGGCTCTGCGAGGTCGACGGCGTGGGCATAGCGCAGATGCCTACCGCGCCGCCCGCCCCGGTCGCGCTGATCCTCAGCCTCGGCGGGCCGCCGGGCGAACGCCTCCCGCAGGTGCCGATCCCGACGCGCACCATCAGCGGGATCGCGGTGCCCGTGCTGGCCTTCGACCCCGGCACCATCGCCCCGGCCGAGCGCGCCCTGTGGGCCTTGCACATGCATGGGCTCTTTTCATCAAACCCCTGAAGCGCCACAATCAGCGGCGATGAGTCCCGCGCCCGCCCCTGCCCCCGACCAGCCGCGCCAGGTGCTGCTCGTCACCGGCCTTGCGGGTGCGGGCAAGTCGACCGTGCTCGCCGCGCTCGAGGACCTGGGCTGGGAGACCATCGACAACTTTCCGGTGCGGCTGCTCAAGCGCCTCGTCACCATGCCCGACGAGGCGCGCGCGCCGCTCGCGATCGGCTTTGATTCGCGCACCCGGGGCTTCGTGCCCTCCGATGTGATCGCGCTGGTCAAGGACCTGAGCCAGCGATCCGATATCGCGCTCGGCTTCCTGTTCCTCGATTGCAGCGGCGGCGAGCTCGAACGGCGATTCAACGAAACCCGGCGCCGCCACCCGATGGCCGATGGCCGCCCGGTGCTCGAGGGGATCGCCGCCGAACGCGAGCTGCTCGAGCCGTTGCGCCGCTGGGCCGAGGTGATGATCGACACCACCGCGCTGACCGGCAACGACCTGCAAGCGCGGGTGCGCGAGCTGTTCGCCCCGGCGGATAGCGCCGCGGCGCTGACCCTCACCCTGTCGAGCTTCGGCTTCGCACGCGGGATGCCGCCGCTTGCCGACCTCGTCTTCGATATGCGCTTTCTCGACAACCCGCACTGGGTGCCCGCCTTGCGCAAACAGACCGGGCAGGACCCGGCAGTCGGCGAACATATCGCCCGGGACCCGGCCTTCGCCGAGGCCTTCGCGCGGATTCGCGATCTCCTGCTGCTGCTGCTCCCGCGCTATGCCGCGCAGGGCAAGCCCTACGTCCATGTCGCCTTCGGCTGCACCGGCGGGCGGCACCGCTCGGTCTACACCGCCGAGTGCATGGCCGAGGCCTTGCGCGAGGCGGGTTTTTCGCCCACGGTGCGCCACCGCAACCTGGGCTCGCGGGCGACCGATGCCGTCGAACGGGACCGCCGCTAGATCGGCCCGGCACGGCACGATGAACGCGGATCGCAGCAAAGGCACATTGCCGGTTCAGGTCAAAACGCCTAAGGCACCTTCCGGCGGGCAGTTAACGGACGCTTTTTCACGCATGATCGGCTTGATCCTGGTAACCCATGGCCGCCTCGCGGACCAGTTTGTCGAGGCCATGGAGCACGTGGTCGGCCCGCAGGACGGGATCGTCACCGTGTGCATCGGCCCGCATGACGACATGGAGCAGCGCCGCACCGATATCGCCGAGGCGATCGGCGCGGTCGATCGCGGCGCGGGCGTCATCATCCTCACCGACCTGTTCGGCGGCACCCCGTCGAACCTCGCGATCTCGCTCCTCGATGCGGGCCGCGTCGAGGTGATCGCCGGGATCAACCTGCCGATGCTCATCCGCCTCGCCGGCGCGCGCAAGGCGATGGACGTGACCGCCGCCGTCCACGCCGCGCAGGCCGCCGGGCGCAACTACATCACCATCGCCAGCGAACTCCTCGCCCAGGAGACCGCGCCGGCCCGGGCCAAGGCCTGAGGGGCAGCACGGCGTGGGGGAAGCACGGCAGAGCGTCACCATCGTCAACCGCCGCGGGCTCCACGCCCGGGCGAGCGCGAAGTTCGTCGGCGCGGTCGCGGCCCTGCCGGACGGGTTTAAGGTGACCGTGACCAAGGCGCCCAACAGCGCGGCGGGCGGCTCGATCCTCGGGCTGATGATGCTCGGCGCGGCAAAAGGCGATTGCGTAGAGGTGGCGGTGGAGGGCGACGGGGCCGAGGCCGTGCTCGGCGAGCTTGTCGCGCTGATCGCCGACGGCTTCGGCGAGGACTAGGGCTCGCAAGCCGTTCGCCTCGAGCGCAGTCGAGAGGCGCTGGCACGCAGGTGTCTCGACTGCGCTCGACACGAACGGCATAGGCTCCTTCCGATGCGCAAGCACATCACCGGCTTCTCCAATCCGACGGTCAAGTACCTGCGATCCTTGCGGGACAAGAAGCACCGCAGGCGCGCGGGCCAGTTCCTGGTCGAGGGCCTGCGCCTGCTCGAGGACGCGCGCGCCTCGGGCCACGTGCCGCGCACTCTGGTGATGGCCGAAGGCCGCGAGCCCCACGATCTGCTGGCGCGGCTCGAAGCCGAGGTGCTGGCGCGCGGGGGCGAGGTAATCGCCACCTCGCCCGACATCCTCTCCAAGATCACCGGCAAGGACAACGCGCAAAGCGTCGCCGGCGTGTTCGACGAGTGGGACACCGCGCTCGCCCGGCTCGACCGCTCCGCCGCCCCGATCTGGCTCGCCGCGCAGGCGCTGCGCGATCCCGGCAATCTCGGCACGATGCTGCGCACCTGCGACGCGGTGGGCGCGGGCGGGCTGATCCTGATCGACGATTGCGCCGATCCGTTCAGCGCCGAGGCCGTGCGCGCCAGCATGGGCGCGGTGTTCACCGTCGGCCTGGCCCAGGCGCGCTGGGAGGAGTTCCTCGGCTGGCTGCGCGGCGGAGAGGGCCAGCTCGTGGCGGCCTCGCTGCGCGATGCCGTGCCCTATCGGGCCGCGCCCTACGCAGCGCCGTGCTTCATCCTCGTCGGCAACGAATCGCAAGGGCTCCCCGAGGCTTACGAGGCAGCCTGCGACCTGCGCGTCACCATGCCGATGCGGGGCCGCGCGGATTCCCTCAACGCCGCGGTCGCCGGCGCGGTGCTGGCCTACGAGGTGCTGGCGAGCCTCGCGCCGTAGTGGGCGGGCTGCGCCCCGATCCGGCTCACGCCGTGCCGATGCACCATGGGTCGGGTTTCATGTCCACGGGCGGCGCACCTTCGCCCGGCTGGCCGAAGCGCGCCTTGAATGTGAAGCTCTGCGGCGTCGGCCCGTAGCGGTCGAGCATCCACAGGCGCGACAGTCCCTCGTCGATGCTCGGACGGTGCCCCGCGGGCACCCACCACAGCGCCTGATAGGCGCCCTCGAACCGGTGGAAATACTCGCGCCGCCGCACCATTTCGGGGGTGTGGGCGGAGCGATAGACGAAATCGAACAGCGTCTCGGCGCTCTCCCACACTGACATGTTGAGCAGCAGCAGCGGATCGGAGGCGACGTCGAAGTCGGTGGCGTTGCCGCTTTCCGACTGGAGCCGCCAGACGAAGCCGGGCGAGGCATCGGCGATGGCGTTGATTCGGGCGAGCGCGTCGAAGAAGGGCTGCACCCGCGCATCGCCCTCGGGCGCCAACAGCTTGCCGATATTGATCTGCGCGAGCTGCCAACCGGCCGCTCCGCCCTGCCCCCCGGCCCCCTGTACGCTCATGCCTACTCCGCTGCGTCGTTGTCCACCGCGAGCGCCGGGTAGTCGGCGGATACCGCCGCGCCATCCGCCGCATTATACCGCGGCGCGGCTTCCACCAGAGGGACGTCCTCGATCGCCTGCTTCCCGATCTCGACGCCTTTCTCCGCGAGACGGCGTCCGGAGGTCAGCACATTGCGCTCAAAGGAGCCGACGAACTTGTTGTAATTGTTGACCGCCGTCTCGAGCCCGCCGCCGACGCGCTTCAGGTGCTCGCTGGCGACGCGCAGGCGGTCATAGAGCTCGGCGCCCATGCGGCCGATCGCCTGTGCCTCCTTGGCGAGCCCGTCCTGCCGCCACACCTGCGCCACGGTGCGCGCGATCGCGACGAGATTGGTCGGCGTCGCCAGCAGCACGCGGCGCTCGAAGGCGAAGTCCCAAAGCTCGGGATCGGCCTCCAGTGCTGCCGTCACGAAATGCTCGCCGGGCACGAACATGATGACGTAGTCGGGCGCTTCCTCGAACTGGCTCTGGTAGCTCTTGGCCCCCAATGTCTGCACATGGCCGCGCATCGACTTGGCGTGCAGATCGAGATGCCGCTTGCGCTCCGCCTCGTCGTCGGCCTCGAAAGCGGCCTGGTAGGCATTCAATGACACCTTGGAGTCGACCACCAGCTTCTTCTGGCCGGGGACATTGATGATCGCATCGGGCCGCAGCCGCCCGTCCGCAGTCTCGACCGAATGCTCCATGACGAAGTCGGTGTGCTGGGCGAGGCCGCATTGCTCGAGCAGGTTCTGCAAGGCCCGCTCACCCCAGCGGCCGCGCGCCTTGGGCGCATTGGTGAGCGAATTGCCGAGCCGCTGCGCCTCGCGCCGCACCTCCTCCTGGCCCTCGCGCATCGACTGGATCAGCCCGGCCAGCTGCCCGAAGGCATCGGTGCGCTTGGCTTCCAGCTCGGCAACCTGCTTCTCGTAGCTCGCCAGCTTCTCGCCGACCGGCGAAAGCAGCGCCTTGATCTTCGCCTCGCCCGCCTCCTCCGACTGGCGGAAGCGCGCCTCGGCGCGTTCGAGGAAGGCCTTCTGCGCCTGTTCGAGCACGCGGCTTCCGGCGTTCTCGAATTCCTTGCGCAGCGATTCCTGCGCGGCGAGGAGCGCGGCCTTCTGCTCGGCGAAGGCCTTCTCACGCTCGGCCGAGGCGCTCTCCAGCGCGGCGAGGCGTTCGGCAAGTGCGGCCCGCTCGGCCTGCACCGCATCGAGCCGCGCGAGCAGGCCATCGGCCTGCGAAGCGCGCTCTTTCAGCCCGGCGACCTCGATCCGCGCCTCGCCCAACTCGGCGATGGCGCGGGCGAATTTCGCCTCGCCCTCGGCCCCCGCAGCCTCGGCCGCCGCCAGCCGCGCCCGCAGGTCAGCGAGCGGGCGCGAGGCGAGGAACCAGCCAAGCGCGGCACCGGCAAGCAGGGCAATGATCGAGAGAATCGCAGGATCCATGTGCCAAGCTTACATGGAACGAATGGGGAACGCTAGGCCGAGAACTCGCTTTCCAACAAGAAAGCTGGGCCCCGGCCTTCGCCAGGGTGACGAAGAGGGGCGGGGCTAACCAAGAGGGGTATGCCTGACGCAATGACCGGCCCAAGGGGCCGCGAGCGCACGCGCGCGAGTCGCAACGGGTCCGGAGCGGAGGACGTCTAGCGAGGACGTGCCCGCGGAGGCGGGCACGCAATAAATTACGCCGCGCGGCGCAGCTTCTCGAGCTTCTTCAGCACCATCGCGCGCTTGAGGCGGCTGAGGTGGTCGATGAACAGGATGCCCTCCAGGTGGTCCATCTCGTGCTGGAGGCAGGTCGCCATCAGCCCTTCGAGCGCCTCCTCGCGGGTGTTGCCCTTAAGGTCCTGGTAGCGCACCCGGCAGGTCGCCGGGCGATCGACGTCGGCATAGATCTCGGGGACCGAGAGGCAGCCTTCCTGATAGGTCGAAAGCTCCTCGGCCGGATCGAGGATCACGGGGTTGATGAACACCCGCGGTTCCTTCTTGGTCGCCGGGTGCGTGTGCTTGTGGCCGTCATGGCTGCACTCGACCGGCGGCGCGTCGGGATCGTCGGGCTGGAGGTCGATCACCAGCACCCGCTTGGGCACGCCGACCTGGATCGCGGCGAGGCCGATGCCGGGGGCATCGTACATCGTCTCGAACATATCCTCGACGAGTTGCTCGAGCTCGGGGCCGAACTCGTGGGGTTCGACCGGGGTCGAGACGATCTTGAGCCGGGGGTCCGGCACTTCGAGGATTTCGCGGATAGCCATAACGCGCCGCAAGATAGGGGCCACGCCGCTTTCCGGCAAGCGCGATGCTCCGATCAGGGTGATCGGCGCAGCCAGCGCTTGCCGACATGGCCGCAGGCGGGGCAGCGGCCGCGATAGGACTTCTCGCCGCTCGCCTTGTAGCGGATGCCGCCTATGTCCCAGACGCTCTCGCGATGACCGCAATGCGCACATCCATAGGCCCATTCACGCGATTCGCGTTCGACCCCTGGGCCGAACAGCCAGGTGAAGACGCGCTGGATGCGGTTCATCCGACCGGCCTTCGTGCCCGCAAAGCCTGCGCCAGCGTGCCCTCGTCGAGATAGTCGAGCTCGCCGCCCACCGGCAGGCCGTGGGCGAGCTGGGTGACGCGCAGGGGGAAGGCCTCGAGCCGCTCGGCGAGGTAGTGCGCGGTGGTCTGGCCTTCGAGCGTCGCGTTCATGGCGAGCACCACCTCGTCGATCCCCCCCGCCTCGACCCGCGCGAGGAGGCTGGCGATACCGAGATCCTCGGGGCCGATCCCGTCGAGCGCCGAGAGCCTGCCGCCGAGCACGTGATAGCGCCCAGGGAAGAGCCGCGCGCGGTCCAATGCCCAGACGTCGGAGACTTCCTCCACCACGCAAAGGGATCGCGCGTCGCGGCGCGGGTCGGCGCAGATGGCGCAGGGGTCGCGGGTGTCGACATTGCCGCAGATGTGGCACTCGACCAGCGTCTCGGCGACGCCCGCCAGCGCTTCGAGCAACGCGGGCAGAGCGCTCTCGCGGTGCTTCACCAGCCACAGCACGGCGCGGCGCGCGCTGCGCGGGCCGAGCCCCGGCAGGCGGGCGAGCGCGGAGGAGAGGGCTTCGATTTCCTGTGAGGCCATGCCTTCCCGTTACCTGTTCGGGATGAGCTTGTCGAAGCCCTGCCCTTTTCTTTGCGGCGGATAGAAGTAAGGACGGCCCTTCGACAAGCACGTCCTGAGCTTGTCGAAGGACTCTGGGCGAATGGGACTGGTGAGGTGCGTGTAATCTTCATGGGAACGCCCGATTTCGCGGTCCCGGCCCTGCGTGCGCTGGTGGCGGCGGGGCACGAGATGGCCTGCGTCTACACCCAGCCGCCGCGTCCGGCGGGTCGGGGCAAGAAGCTGATGCCTTCCCCCGTGCAGATCGAGGCCGAGCGGCTGGGGCTGGAAGTGCGCTCGCCCATATCGCTGCGGGGGGCGGAAGCACAGGCGGAGTTTGCCGCGCTCGGGGCCGATGTGGCGGTGGTCGCGGCATACGGCCTGATCCTGCCTCAAACGGTGCTCGATGCGCCGGTTCGCGGCTGCCTCAACATCCACGCCTCCCTGCTCCCGCGCTGGCGCGGGGCCGCGCCGATCCACCGGGCGGTGATGGCGGGCGATGCCGAGACGGGCGTCACGATCATGCAGATGGAAGCCGGGCTCGACACCGGGCCGATGCTCCACAAGGTGCGCGTGCCGGTGGGGCGCAAGACGACCAGCGAGCTGTTCGGCGAGCTGGGCGCGGTGGGCGCGGCGGCGATGGTCGAGGTGCTGGCGGACCTCGCCGCCTTCCCGCCCGAGACGCAGGACGACAGCGCGGCTATCTATGCCCCCAAGATCGACAAGGCGGAAGGCAAGATCGACTGGACTGCGGACGCCGCCGCGATCGAGCGGCTGGTGCGCGGCCTTGCCCCCTTCCCCGGCGCATGGTTCGATCTGGGGGGCGAACGGGTCAAGCTGCTGCTCGCCGAGGTGGCCGAGGGCACAGGCGCTCCGGGCACGGTGCTCGATGACGATTTCACCATAGCCTGCGCTTCGGGCGCGATCCGTCCGCTGCGGCTCCAGCGCGCGGGCAAGCCGGTGCTGGGGCGCGCGGAATTCCTGCGCGGGCGGGCGGTGGCGGCGGGGACGGTGCTTGCCTGATCCGTTCGCCCGAAGCGCAGTCGAGAGGCTCTGCGCAGGTGTCTCGACTGCGCTCGACACGAACGGCTAGGGGGAGCCATGACCCGCTTCGCCCTCACCCTCGAATTCGACGGCACGCCGTTCTTCGGGCTGCAACGCCAGAGCCACGGGCCGAGCGTGCAGCAATCTGTCGAGGACGCGATCCGGCGGATCACGGGCGAGACGGTGGTGATGCATTCGGCCGGCCGCACCGATGCGGGCGTCCATGCTCTGGCGATGCGCAGCCATGTCGATATCGCCAAGCCCTTCGACCCGTTCCGGCTGATGGAGGCGATCAATGCCCGGCTGCGCCCCGAACCCGTCGCCGTCACCCATTGCGACGAGGTGCCGGACGACTGGCACGCGCGTTTTTCCTGCACCGGGCGGCGCTATCTCTATCGCATCGCCAATCGCCGTGCGCCGCTCACCTTGCTGCGCGGGCACGCGTGGCATGTCGCCCAGCCGCTCGACGCCGAGGCCATGCACCGCGCCGCACAGGCACTGGTGGGGCGACATGACTTTACGACGTTCCGCAGCGTCCATTGTCAGGCCGCCGATCCGGTGAAGTCGCTGGACCGGCTCGACGTTGAACGGGTCGGCGACGAGATCCACATCCACGCCGCCGCGCGCAGCTTCCTGCACCATCAGGTGCGCAGCATGGTGGGTTGTCTCAAGCTGGTGGGCGCGGGCACATGGCCAGAAGAGCGCATCGCCGAGGCGCTGGCTGCGCGCGATCGCGGCGCGCTGGGGCTGAATGCCCCGCCGCACGGGCTCTATTTCGTCGAAGCCACCTATCCCTGACGTGCCCACCCCTAACTCCTCCCGCAAGTGGGAGGGGGACTGGCTGGGACTGATCCTCCCCTCCCGCCTGCGGGAGGGGCCGGGGGTGGGCCTACGCCAACGGTTGCGAAGCGCAACCAGAATGCCTAGGCCCGCCAGCAACAAAGGGAGACGATCGCCATGACCACCGGAAAGCAGCTCTTCACCACCCTTACCGCCGACGGCAAGCTGACGCTGGAGGTGGCCGAAAGCACCTTCCCCGAGCCCAAGGGCAACCAGGTGCTGGTCAAGATGGAAGCCGCACCGATCAACCCGTCGGACCTCGCGATCCTCACCAGCGCCGCCGATTTCGAGACGGCGGAATACACGCCCGGCAAGGTTGTCGCGACCATGCCCGAGCCGTTCCTGACCGGAAACAAGGCCCGCCACGGCCAGCGCCTGCCCGCGGGCAACGAGGGCGCGGGCACCGTCGTCGCCACCGGCGATTCCGACATGGCCAAGGCCCTGATGGGCCAGCGCGTCGCCTGCGTGCCGGGCACCGCCTTCTCGCAATACGCCCTTGCCGATGCGATGATGTGCCTGCCCTTGGGCGAGCATTCGTCCGAGGTCGGCGCATCCAGCTTCGTCAACCCGATGACCGCGCTGGGCTTCGTCGAGACCGCGCGGATGGAGGGCCACTCGGCGATCGTCCACCTCGCCGCCGCCTCGAACCTCGGCCAGATGCTCAACCGCATCTGCATCGAGGACGGGATGAACCTCGTGAACATCGTCCGCAAGCCGGAACACGTCGCGATGCTCAAGGAACAGGGCGCGGTCCATGTGGTCGACAGCTCCGCCCCCACCTACATGGCCGACCTGCGCGCCGCGATCGCCGAGACCGGCGCCTTCCTCGGCTTCGACCCGATCGGCGGCGGGCAGGCGAGCGACGGCGTGCTGAAGGCGATGGAGCAGGTCGCGGTCAGCCAGATGAGCGAATTCTCGCGCTATGGTTCGAACCAGCAGAAGAAGATGTACATCTACGGCCGCCTCGACCTGTCGCCGACCGTGCTGACGCCCTCCTACGGCCTCCAGTGGAGCGTCGCCGGCTGGCTACTGACGCCCTTCCTCCAGCGTGCGGGCTTCGAGACCGCAGGCCGGATGCGCAAGCGGGTGCAGGACAACCTCACCACCACCTTCGCCTCGCATTACAAGGCGAAGGTGAACCTCGAGCAGATGCTCGCAAGGGACGCGATTCTCGACTACCGCCAGATGAAGACCGGAGAGAAGTACCTCGTCACGCCGTGGGGATGATCGGCGGGTGATCTACATCCTGCTCAACATCGTGCCCATCGCGGCGGCAACGGTGCTGGGGCTCGCGATCGGCGCAGGGTGGCTCGCTGCCTTGCGCCTGCCGCGCCCCGCCCTGAGGACGCTTGCCGGTTTCACGCTCGCCGAATTTTGGCTCGCCGCGATCCTTGCAGGCGCGCTGATCCTCGCCCCGCGCGAGGCGGGGGCGTGGGTGATGGCGGTGGGGAGTGCGGTGGTGATCTGGATCGGCTTCGTGGTGCCGGTGCTGTGGGTCACCCTCAAGGCCAGCGGAACCGGCGCGCGCCGGATCGGCGCGGCGATGCTCCACTGGCTTGCGGTGATGGTAGCGCAGGCGATCGCGATGCAGGCAATCGGCCTCGTACCGCCGCCTGCGCCCTGAACGCCTCACCCCGCGTCGAAGGCCGCCTGCACCCGCACGGGATCGGTGATCCCGCTGGCGATCAGCACCATCAGCAGCACCCGCGCCTTGGCCGGGCCGAGCGCACGGGCGGCGATCAATCCGAGGGCCGCATCGCCCACCTCGACATCGCGGTCGACCATCCCCTCGTCGACGCGGCTGGCGCGCACCACCGGCACGCCGCTCGCCGCCGCGCGGGCCAGCGCCGCAATGACTGAGGCCGGGGCATTGCCCTGCCCCATCCCGGCGAGCACGATCCCCCGCGCCCCGATGCCGAGCAGCGCCTCGACCGGCTGTTCGTCCATCCCCGCACCCGCCGTCAGGATCGCCACGCGCGGCAGCTCGGCCGGAAAGGGATAGCGCGCGCTCTCGCCGATGCGATGCGGCGGGCCGAACCAGTCGAGGCTCGAGGGGGTGACGCGCGCGAGCGGCCCCCTCGGGTAGCTGCGGAAGGCATCGATGCTGGTTGTCGCGGCCTTCCTCGCATCGCGCGCGGCGAGCACCGCATCGCCCATCACCAGCATGACGCCGCGCCCTGCCGCCTGCCCGTCGCGCGCCACCTTCACCGCGTTGGCAAAGTTGCGCATCCCGTCGGTGCCGACCGCGTCCGCGGGGCGCATCGCGCCGACCAGCACGACCGGCTTGATGGTCGGCAGGGTGAGATCGAGCAGCAGGCCCGTCTCCTCGGCGGTGTCGGTGCCATGGGTGATGACGATGCCGCCCACTGCCGGATCGGCCATCGCTGCCGTGCAGGCGGCGTGGAGCGCCTGCCACTCGGCAAAGCCGATATCCTGCGATCCGATCCGCGCGATCTCCTGCGCGATGAGCTCCGCATCGAGGCCGAGCTCGGCCAGATGGGCGACGAGGCTGCCCAGGGCGAGGCCGCCGGGACGGTAGGCCGAGCCGGTCCTCTCGCTTCCCGCGCCCGCGATGGTGCCGCCGGTGCCGAGAACGAGGATGCGCTGCGAGGTCATGCCCCGCCCCTAGCCGGCCGCGGCGCCCTCGCCTAGCGGGCCGTGGCCCGGGCCGCCGCCTTTTTCGGCCTGCGCGAAGACCGCCGCGAGCCCCGGCACGTCGGCCTCGGCACGCAGGGACGCGAGCGCTGCGGCGATGTCGATCTCGAGCACCGTCACGCCCCCTTCATACCCTGCCCCTTCCGCGCCCAGCGAGCGCGCCAGCGCCAGCGCCGGGCGGTTTTCGGGCAGGATGTGGACCGTGAACCGCGTCAGCCCCTCGCCCGCGCAATCGAGCAGCAGCACCGCCGTCAGCAGCCGCGCCAGCCCCCGGCCGTGATAGGCGTCGACCACCGCGACGGAGAACTCCGCACTGTCGGGGTCGTCCTTGTCGCGGAAGGCGTGGACCACGCCCAATGCGGGCGTGTCCGGCAGATCGGTGCGCAGCGCGCCCCAGGCGAGGTGATCGTGCCCGTCGGGGCTCGCCAGCGTGCGCAGCACCTGCGGCGGGGCCTCGCGCATCCCCGAGAAGAACCTGAGGTAGCGCGATTGCGGCGAGAGCTGCGCGATGCCGTCCCTGAGCCGCTGTTCGTCCTCGCGCCGCACCCGGCGGATGCAGACCGGCGTTCCGTCGTTGAGCTGGGTCTCGATGATCATGCTCGCCATCCTAGCACGCCCACGCCGCCGAGGGCAGCGCGCGCGGCACCGCTTGACCCCTGCCCCGCCGCCGCCTAACCGCAAGCCCCTGTCCGGGCGGTTAGCTCAGTTGGTAGAGCATCTCGTTTACACCGAGAGGGTCGGCGGTTCGAGCCCGTCACCGCCCACCAGATTTCCCCGCCATCCCGCGATTTGATCGGACGCGCGCGCCGTGCCATGGCAGTGGACGAACGGCGGAGGACATCATGGACCTGCAACTGGAGGACAAGACCGCGCTGGTGCTCGGCGCCAGCAAGGGGCTGGGACGCGCCATCGCCGCAGCGCTGGCGGCGGAGGGCGCGCGGGTGATCACCGTCGCGCGCTCGGGCGAAGGGCTGGCGAGCGGTCTCCACATCGCTGCCGATCTCGATGACCCCGATGCCCCGCAGGCGATCATCGACGCGGTGCTGGGGGCGGGCCCTTCGCCCGACATCCTCGTGCTCAACAGCGGCGGCCCGCCGACCGGCACCGCGGCGCACACCACACCGGCCGATTTCGGCGCGGTGATGCGCCGGATGTTCGATGCCCAGCTTACCCTCGCCCAGGCCCTCCTCCCTCAAATGCGCGCGCGCGGTTTCGGGCGGATCCTCGCGGTCGCCTCGACCAGCCTCGTCGCGCCCGTTCCCAATCTCGTGCTTTCGAACGCAGTGCGCGCGATGCTCGCCGCATGGTGCAAGACGCTCGCCGCCGAGGTCGCGGCGGACGGCGTGACGGTCAACCTGCTGCTGCCGGGCCAGATCGCCACCGACCGGCTGACCAGCCTCCATGCCGGAACGGCGGCGGCGAGCGGCGCGTCGCCCGAGCAGGTGACGGCCCGCGCGATCGCGGCGATCCCCGCCGGGCGGCTCGGGCGGCCGGAGGAGTTCGGCGACATCGCCGCCTTCCTCGCCTCCCCGCGCGCCGGTTTCATCACCGGGTGCGCGATCAGGGTGGACGGCGGGCAGACGACGACACTCTGAGCGGGCGCGGCTTGCGCGGCGGTGCGCCTGCCGGTAGCGCCGGAGGATGTCCGCAGCCTTCATCGCGCTCCAGCACGTCCTGCCGCAGCACGCCCTCTCGCGCCTCGCGGGGCGCCTCGCATCGAGCGAGAGCCCGTGGCTGCGCGACCGCCTGATCCGGCGCTTCGTCGCCGCCTATGGCGTCGACCTCTCCGAGGCGGCGCGGGGGATCGGCGAGTTCACGAGCTTCAACGACTTCTTCACCCGCGAGCTGAAGCCCGGCGCCCGCCCGCTTGCCGATGCCGCGCAGTTCGTCCTCTCGCCTGCCGATGGCGCGGTGAGCCAGCTCGGCCCCGTCAGCGGCGGACGGATCATTCAGGCCAAGGGGCGCGATTACAGCGTGGCCGAGATCCTCGGCTGCGGGCCCGAGGAAGCCGCGCGGTTCGAGGGCGGGAGCTTCATCACGATCTACCTTTCCCCCAGGGATTACCACCGCGTCCACATGCCCGCCGCCGGCACCCTCGCCGCGACCAGCTATATCCCCGGCGACCTCTATTCGGTCAACGTCGCGACCGCCGCCGGGGTCGACCGCCTGTTCGCCCGCAACGAACGCCTGGCCTGCCGCTTCGACGGGCCCGATGGCCACTTCGCCAGCGTCATGGTCGGCGCGATGATCGTCGCCGGGATCGACACCGTGTGGCCGAACAGGTTCCGCCCCCACGCCGGCGGGATCGTTCGCGAAGACTTCGCCGGCGCCGGCCGCAGCTTCGCCGCCGGCGACGAGATGGGCCGCTTCTACCTCGGCTCGACAGTGGTGCTGCTGTTCGAGCCGGGGCGCGTGGCGTGGCGCGACGACCTGACAGCGGGCGACCCGCTGCGCATGGGCGAGGCGATCGGGCGGCGGCTCTAGCTGGCGGCCAGGCTGTCCCGGATCAGCGCCTCGGCTTCCGGGCTGTCCCAGTCATAGCCCCCCGCCACCCGCAGCACCTCCTTGCCGGTCGCATCGAAGAGGATGGTGAGCGGCAGCGCGCCCTCGGGGGTGAAGCGGCCCGAAAGCGCGGTGTCGGGATCGAGCCAAGGCTCCAGACGGCTGTAATTGCCCTTGGCAAAGAAGGGCTCCACCACCTCGGCTCCGCGGATGTCCTGGCTGACGGTGACGACCTTGACCTCGCCCTCGAGCTTGCCGGCCAGCGCGTCGAGCTGCGGCATCTCCTTGACGCAGGGGCCGCACCACGTTGCCCACAGGTTGAGCAGCACCGGGCCGTCCTGCGCGCCCAGGTCGAGCACCTTGCCCGCTGGATCCTTCACTTGCAGGTCCGGGATCGGGGTTCCGGCGAACTGGCGGGTCATCAGGCCGATCGTCGTGCCCGACGCTGCGCCCGTCTCAACCGGTTGCGCTGGCGCCTCTGCCGCCCTATCGCATCCCGCCAGCAGCAGGAGCGGCAATCCGAGAATGAGCGACGAGCGGGACATGACGGGCTCCGGACAGGGTGGCACGAACGCCATGTGGGGCGGTCGGTTCGCTGCCGGCCCTAGCGCGATCATGCGCGAAATCAATGCCTCGATCCCCTTCGACAAGGCGCTGTGGCGGCAGGACATTGCCGCGTCCAAGGCCCATGTGGCGATGCTCGGCGCGCAGGGGATCGTCGCGCCCGAGGATGCTCAGGCGATCAGCGCGGGCCTCGACACGGTCGCGGCCGAATACGAGCGCGACGGCGTGCCCGAGGACTGGGACCGCGAGGACATCCACATGACCACCGAGGCCCGGCTCGCCGAGCTGATCGGCCCGGTCGCCGGGCGCCTCCACACCGCGAGGAGCCGCAACGATCAGGTCGCGACCGATTTCCGCCTGTGGGTGCGCGATGCGGCGCAGCAGCTCGACGAAGGCCTCGCCGCGCTCCAGCGTGCGCTGGTGAGGCGCGCGGGCGAGCACGCGGACTCGATCATGCCCGGCTTCACCCACCTCCAGACCGCGCAGCCGGTGACGTTGGGCCACCACCTCATGGCCTATTACGAGATGTTCCGCCGCGACCGCGCGCGCCTTGCCGACGCGCAGGCGCGGATGAACGAGTGCCCCCTCGGCTCGGCGGCGCTCGCGGGCACGGGCTTCCCCATCGACCGCGAGGCGACCGCCCGCGCATTGGGCTTCGACCGGCCGACCGCCAATTCCCTCGACGCCGTCTCCGACCGCGACTTCGCGCTCGATTTCCTGTGGTGCTGTTCGGCGACCGCCCTCCACCTCTCGCGCCTTGCCGAGGAGCTGATCCTGTGGGCGAGCCAGCCCTTCGGCTTCATCCGCCTGCCCGACAGCCTGTCGACCGGCAGCTCGATCATGCCGCAGAAGAAGAACCCCGACGCTGCCGAACTGGTGCGCGGCCATTCGGGCCGGGTGATCGGCAGCCTGACCAGCCTGATGATCACCATGAAGGGCCTGCCGCTCGCCTATTCCAAGGATATGCAGGACGACAAGCCGCCGGTCTTCGAGGCAGCCTCGCTGATGGCGCTCTCGGTCGCGGCGATGACCGGGATGATCGCGGATGCCACCTTCAACACCGGGCGGATGCGCGCGGCAGCGGAGCTGGGCTACGCCACGGCGACCGATCTCGCCGACTGGCTGGTGCGGCAGGCAGGCATCCCGTTCCGTGAAGCACATCACATCATCGGCGCTGCGGTGAAGCTCGCCGAGAGCCGCGGCGTCGCGCTCGACCAACTGCCGCCCGAGGACCTCAAGGCAATTGATGCGCGCATCGACGAAAGCGTCTATGCGGCGCTCTCGGTCGATGCCTCGGTCGCGGCGCGCGCGTCCTTCGGCGGCACCGCGCCCGACCGGGTGCGCGAGGCTGTCGCCGCCGCGCGCGCGGTGCTGGGAATGGAGGAATGATGCGCCTTGCTGCCGCCCTCGCCCTTGCGGCGCTCCTATCGGCGTGCGGCGCACAGGCCCCGCTCGTCCCGCCCAAGAACGCCGCGCTGCCGCCCGCGCCCTATGGCGCCTCCGAGCGGCCGAGCGCCGACGAGCTGCTGCGCCGCGACGCCCTCGCCGCGCCCGAACGCTCGGTCGAACTGCGCCGCCGCTCCGAAGAGCGCGAGGACGATCCCTTCGACCTGCCCCCCGAGTAGAGCCCCTTCCCCGCATGGACCATTTCACCCTCAAGGACGGCGTGATGCACGCCGAAGACGTGCCGCTGCCGGCCATCGCCGCGGCGGTCGGCACCCCTGTCTACGTCTATTCGCGCGCCACGCTGGAACGCCACGCGCGGGTGTTCCGCGAGGCGCTGGCGGACGTGCCCGACAAGCTCATCGCCTTCGCGGTCAAGGCGAACCCCAACCTCGCGGTGCTCAAGGTGCTGGGGCAGCAGGGCATGGGCGCGGACGTCGTGTCGGTCGGCGAAATGCGCCGCGCGCTGGCGGCGGGGATTGCACCGGACATGATCGTCTTCTCGGGCGTGGGCAAGACCGCCGCCGAGATGGTCGCCGCGCTCGAGGCGGGGATCGGCCAGTTCAACATCGAGAGCGAGGAGGAGGGCGTCGAGCTCGCTGAGCTGGCGGCGGCGCGGGGGCTGACCGCACAGTGCACCTTGCGCATCAACCCCGACGTCGACGCCGGCACCCACGACAAGATCTCGACCGGCAAGGCCGACAACAAGTTCGGCGTGCCGATCAGCGAGGCGGGGCAGATCTTCGGCAAGCTGGCGGGCCTGCCGGGGGTGAACTTGCGCGGGGTTGCGGTGCATATCGGCAGCCAACTCGCTGATCTTGCTCCGCTCGAAGCAGCCTTCGCAAAACTTGGCGCGCTGGTGCAGGCGCTGCGCGGGGCAGGGCACACGATCACCCATGTCGACCTCGGCGGCGGCCTCGGCGTGCCCTACCGGGTGGGCGAGGTGCTCCCCGCGCCGGCGGCGTATGGCGCGATGGTTGCCCGGGTGACGCGGGACTGGGGCGTCAAGCTGATCTTCGAGCCCGGCCGCGTGATCGCGGGCAATGCGGGCGTGCTGCTGACCCGCGTGGTGCGGGTCAAGCGCGGGATTCGCGATCCTTTCGTGATCGTCGATGCGGCGATGAACGACCTTGCCAGGCCCGCTCTCTACGGCGCCTATCACCATTTCGAGGCGGTCGAGCCCCGGGGCGCACGCATGACCGCCAACATCGTCGGCCCGATCTGCGAGACCGGCGACACCTTCGCCATGGGCCGGGAGTGCGACCTGTTGGAGGCGGGCGATCTCGCCGTGTTCCGCACCGCGGGGGCCTACGGGGCGACGATGGCCTCGTCCTACAATTCGCGCGGTTTCGTGGCTGAGGTGCTGGTGGATGGCGACCGTTTCGCGGTTGTCGCCGACCGCATCGAGGCGGGCGCAATCATGGATGCCGAGCGCGTCCCGGAATGGCTCGCCTGAGGCCCCTGTGAGCGGCATTGCCAGCCTGCCGCTGTTCCACACAATCGCGGGAAAACAGGTGCTTGTGCTGGGTGACGGCCCGGCGGCCGAGCCCAAGCGGCGGCTGGTCGAGCGGGCCGGGGGCGTGATCGTCGAGGATTTCGCCCGGGCCGTGGACGAGGGGGTGCGGATCGCCTTCATCGCCTTCGAGGATCCCCTTGCGTGCGAGGCGGCAGCGATCAATGCGCGCTGTGCGGGGATGCTCGTCAACGTCGTCGACCGCCCAGAATTGTGCGATTTTACAATGCCTTCCATCCTCGATCGTGACCCGCTGCTGATCGCGATCGGGACCGGGGGGGCCTCGGCGGGGCTCGCCAAGCACGTGCGGCTGCGGCTCGAGCGGGTGCTGCCCGGAACGCTCGGCGCGCTCGCCCGGGCGCTCGAGACCGCGCGGCCCGTCCTGCGGCGGCGTCTGCCCGAGAGCACCGCGCGGCGGCGGGCGGTGGACGCGGCGCTGCGCGAGGGAGGCCCGCTCGATCCGCTCGATCCGCAGGCTTTTCAGCGAGTTGCCGCCTGGGCCGAGGGGGCGGGAGGCGCGCTGAAGGGCCAAGTGCAGGAGGTGGTGCTGACCAGCGCCGATCCCGAGGAGCTGACCTTGCGGCAGGCCCGCTGGCTCGGCGAGGCGGATGTGCTGTGGCTTGACGGGGAGGTCCCCCCGGCGATCCTCGCCCGAGCCCGCGCCGATGCCGAGCGCCGGATGTTTCACGTGAAACAGGGGGGCAAGGAGGGGTCTGGAGGCGGTCTGGCGGGGGTCAAGCCCGGGCCAAGCGCGGGCAAGGCGGGGTCTGGGGCCGGTCACGGGGAGCCTGGCGACGGCCTCACCGTGATCCTGCGCTGGCGACCGGGTGAGACCGAGGTCTAGGGAGTTGGCCCGCGTGGCCGCTGGCGGGGAGCCCCCACCCCCGACCCCTCCTCCAAGGAGAGGGGAGCGATGGCCCCGCCCAATCAGGCCGCCTGCAACACCGGCAGCCGCAGGCTCGCGAAATAGCCCGACATCGCGGCGAGCGCCTTGTCGCTCAAGGCAATGAAGGCGCGGCGGCGGTCGGCGGGGTCGGGCACGCGCACGAAGATGCCGCTTTCGACCATCTGGGTAATCCAGCGCAGCGCCGTGGTCGCCGGGACACCGGCAGCGATGCACAGCGAGGAGACCGACACACGCCCGCCTTCCCCGTGCGCGGCGGTGAGATCGAGCAGCATATCCCACGCCGGATCGCCGAACAGCGCCGGATCGAAGAAGCGGTTCCGCGCCTGGCGATTGGCGATGATCTGACGCACCACCTGCGGATCGGGCAGCGGCACGGCACGCGAAGCCGGCGCCTGGCCGAAGCTCCCTGCGAGCGCCGTCTCGGCCGGGCGATAGTCGCGCCGGAACTCGCCGAAGGCGCTGCGCTCTTCCGCCGGGGCCCCGCCATGGCCGAGCCGATCGAGCGAATGGGCGATCGCCTCGACCTGTTGCGAGAGGCGCAGCAGGGCGAGGCGGTCCTCTTCGCCCATTTCCCTGAGGCGCGCCGCCCCCGCCTCCCCCATCACCCGGCCGACCGCGATCACGCGTTCGGCCCGGCTGGGGCTGACGAGGATCTGCGGCGCCGACTGATCGAGCACCGCGAATACATCGTCGAGGCCTGCAAGGTTGGTGCCGACGATCAGCTTGGCCCCCGAACGCGCCACGCGCATATCGAGCCGGGCGAGGCCCGCCAGCATCATCGCGTCGATCCCGCGCGAGCCGGTGACCGGACAATCGACCACCACCACATCGCCCAGGAGCGCGATCGGCCCTTCGAGCAGGGCGCGCACCGGGCCGCCGTCGATGCACCGGAACCCCGCCCCGCCGAGATCCCCCGCGACCTGGCGGCGCTGCCCTTCGTCCTCCCCGAAGATCGCGACCCGCGCAGGCAGGCCGGCGCCGTCATCGGCGCAGCCATAGGCAAGATCATCGGGAAAAGCGGTGCCAGTGGCAGGGGAGTTCAGCATCGACTCGACTCCAGCAGTGTTGGAACGAGTGTAGAACAAATGGGGATCAGGTCAAGGTTATCCTACTCCTGCGCCGCAATCGCGCAGCCCGCCGCCTCTGTAGCGGGGCGCGAGCTTCTGGAGTCTTTGACAAGAGCGATTAGAGCACTCTCAAGGCGTGGGGATCGGGATAAGCTGTAGCGCTGATGGCAGCGGCAGCTTCCTCTTTAAGCCGTCCGTTCGCCGCTGCATCACGATGGCTTCCCCTTCGAGAGTGAGCTGGACCATCGGCATAGCGTCATCGAGCCTTGCGACGTTCTGATCAGTGAGGCCAAGTACACCCGAACCGTAAGCAGCGACCATGCGGTTATGATCATCGGTCTCCTTCTTCAGCTCCTGTGTGATCCGCTTGATCTGCGCTGGCTGATCTGCAGCCTGCAACTCTCCGAGCAGCCGCAGGATCTGTCGAGCATGGACCTTCGGGCTGCCATGAGAGAATGCTTCAAGGTTCGAAATGCCCGAGACGCCACCATTCGCCGCTCTATCTAGAGCCGCACGCGCCTTGCTATCGAGCTCATTCAGCGCCTCCTTGATATCGGTAATTGCCTGAAGGCCTTGATCCACCAGAGTCTTGTTCGCAGCGTCCTTAATCGAGGAACGCAGCTCCAAGTAGGCCAGCCGAAGAGCCGCCAAGCGCTCTGCCTCCTCCCGCGCCTCGAAAATCCTCACCTTCAAATGATAGTCGACACCGAGATGACGCCGACCACAGTCGTGGCCGACGAGCACCTCGGTTCCTGTCGTCAACAAGCGAACCCGCCACCCCTTGGCGAACTTCGGTGAGTTCGGCGAGCAGATGTAGCAAGTGTGCTCCTTCTGCGTGCCCGTGATCTTTGCGACGATCTCGAAACCGCCTTCGAGCAAATCAATCCGGTCCTGCATAGCGCCCCTCGAGTGATCGCCCCCCCACGGAAGGCAACGTCGATCTATGGCCCCGAGATTATCAGCTCCCTCGCCGGAGTCACGGCGCCGCTGGCGCGATAATTGAGGGAAACCTCCTCCATCTCGAACCCGGCGAACAGCTCGCGCACCTCAGGGCGGTCGTTGAGGCTCAGGATAAAGCGTCCCTGAAGCTTGCCTAAGAGGTCTCTCAGACGCTCGAAATCGGCTGGTGAGAAGATGTCCTTCCCATAGTCATCAGTGTGCCCCCAGTAGGGCGGATCGCAGTAGAACAGCGTCCCCGGCCGGCTGTCATAGCGCTCGATGCAGGCGCCGAAGTCGAGGCACTCGATGAGCACGTCCTCGAGCCGCTCGTGCACCGCCTCCAGCATCGGCTCCAGCTTGCTGAGGCTCCAGCGCGGCCGGGCGTAGTCGATGCCGAAGGTGCGCCCCATCCCGCCGAAGCCGGTCTTCTGGAGGTAGAGGAAGCGCGCCGCCCGCTCGAGGTCGGTGAGCTGGTCGGCCGGGGTCGCGCGGAGCCGCTCGAAATCGGCCCGGCTGTAGAGCTGGAACCTCAGCACGTCGAGCAGCTGCTGGTAGTGCCGCTGGAGGATCCGGAAGAGGTTCACGACGTCACGATTCACGTCGTTGATCACCTCGAGCTTGGGCCGCGCCGGACGGCGGAAGAACACCCCGCCCATGCCGACGAAGGGTTCGACATAGCGGGTGTGGGGCGTGGCCGCGATGCGCTCGGCTATGCGGCGTGCGAGGGCGCGCTTGCCGCCCAGCCACGGAGCAACCGGCTGGACAGGGCGCACGGCAATCAATCCTTCTTTCATCACTTGCACCTTAAGGCAGGCTCCGCCGCTTGCGGCCGGGGGAGCCGACGGGCCGGTCATGACGGCCCCAGGTGCGAGACTGCCTTCTCGCGGCTCGGGCTGTTGCGACCAGCCCAGCCACCCCCGTTTCAGGAGGCGGCGATCTCCTTCTTCAGCTCATCCTCGTCGAGGCCGGTGTCGATGAAGAACTCGTCGGTCTGCTCGACGCTCAGCACCCGCGCGAAGGTCGCGCCAGCCTCGGCGTCGGCATCGGCGAAGACGGCCTTGATCACCGCCTGCCTGTCGAGGTCGACCTTCGTGCGCAGGAAGTCCTTCGCCCGGTGCCAGCGCAGCCCCTGAAGGAAGGCGACCACGTCGCCAATCTTCACCCCGCGCTTCAGCTTGACCGCCGGCGGCGTGAGCCGGATGCCGATCTTCGCACCCGCAAGCTCGGCCGAGCGGCGGCCCTTGGCGAGCTCCTCCTTGCCGTTCGCCTCCCACCATGCCTTCAGCCCGGCGAAGAGCGGCTTGGCCTCTGCCTCCAGCTCGGCCAGGCGCTGGTCGCGCTGGCCGGCGATCCGGTCGATCTCGGCGGCCGCGGCGAGCCGCTCCAGCGCCTTCTCACGCTCGATCTGGACGTATTCGGCAGCCATCAGTGCGGCCTCGGCCGTGCTGGTGGGAGCGGGGGCGGCGACAGACTTGCGACGGGGCATAGAGCTTCTCCTCAGATCGGTTTAGCGGCGGCTGCGGTGAGCCCGCCGAGGGTCCAGAAGGCGAGGTCGATCCATGGGTCGCGCTTTGCAAAGTGCGGCGGGATCTCGGCCAGCGCGATGCGCGAGCCACCCGCCTCGCTCAGCTCGCGCACCAGCCCGATGCCGAGCCCCGCCAGCGCGCCGCCCAGCGCGCCGAGCTGGGCGAACAGGCTCAGCAGGCCGAGCGCCACCGCGAAGTGGGCGATCTGGTCGGTGATACGGGGGTGGAACCTCACTGGTCGCCCTCGGCCGGCTGCTCGGATGCGACCGCCGGCGCCTCGAACCCCGGCTCGACCTTGGGGTCGCCGGCCGCCTCCGCGTTGCCGCCGCGTGCGATGCGCCTGGCGACGCCGGAGATCTGCGCTGCGCGGTGCGCCTTGCCGTAGAAGTTGTTCGCGCTCACGAACCGCGCCAGCCCGTCGAGCAGCTCGACACCCTCGGCCGGCAGATCAGCCCGGGCGGCATAGAGCGCTTCCAGCGCGGTGATGATGCCGCCCAGCCAGTCGGCGCCGGCTAGCGCCTCGCTCAGCTTTTCGCGGGTATGATCGGGAAGGGCCGCGGCGTGCGCGCCGAAGAAGGTGAGCACGGCGCGGTTGGCGTCGAGGCCTGAGAAGGTAAGCATCGGTCGGGTCCTTTCAGTTGAGCAGCAAGCCGGCATCGGCCGCGGCGGAGATGCCGCGCGCCTGCCGGATGATGTCGGAGATGACGCGCGCCGCGCAGGCATCCAGCCATGCGGCAGGGTCAAAGGGCGTGTCGGCGTGGAACTGCCAGGCGTGGCTGGTCTCGGGGCCGAGCAGCAGCCGGCCGGCAATCCGCTCCACCGCGCCCTCGGTATCGATCAGGCTGGCAGAGATCCGCACCTCCACGCGCGCAGGCACCGCCGGGGCGTTGGGCTGGTGGAGACGGTCCTCGGTATCGCTGACCACGGGCGTGATGCGCACCCGGGCCAGCGGCCAGTCCGGCTCGCCCGTCTCGTAGGCGATCTCGTGCCATGTGTCGCTGCGGGCAAGGCCGGGATGATCGTCGATCCGCTTCATGTCGTCTCCTCAGGGCAGCACGTTCGGGGGGACATCACCGCCGCCGCCGCCCGTGCCCCAGCCGCCCGTGCCCCAGCCTCCCCCGCCGACGCCGCCGCCGGTGGCTGGCGGAGCCGAGACGTCCGGCGTCCTGACCCAACCCACGAACCGGCGACCGAAGCCGGTCAGGTCGTTGCGGTTGGTGGTGGCGACGTAGGATCGAGCCCCGCCGACGAAATCGGGGTTGAACTCATAGACGTAGTAGATCGTCGAGCCCGTCAGCCCGCCGATGCTGGCGGCCGAGAAACTGGTCGTTCCCTGGTCATCGAAGACCGTGTGCGCGTTGATGGTGATGGTCGATGTGTTGGTGAAATCGGTCGTGGCCGTGAGCGGGTTGGTGTCGAGCGTTTGCAGGATGCCGCTCGCCATGATCTGCGAGTTCAGACGGCGGCTCGCCGCACGCCCGGTACTCGGGTTGAGCAGGCTCACCACTGGCTGATCGACCGTGCGGTCGGCTGCCCGGTCGGACGGGCCGGAGCTGTACGGCAACCACTCCGTCTGCGAGGCAGGCACCTTGGTGACGAACGGTTGGGCAAAGAAGATGTAGGCCCAATCCCAGCTGATGATGCCTCTTGCCCACAACCTGACATAGCGGGCGTTGGCAGGTGCCGTGGCGAAGCCCGCCGACCGTGTCATGGTGGCTGGGTTGCCGTTGTTGGCACCAAGGTTCTCGGCGATCGTGTTGCCGCTCGCTTCTACGATGTAGTTGCCTGAGCCGTCGTAAAACCCGATCTGCGCGTAGGCGCTGCACCGGTGGGCTCCGAGCAGGCAGCTGAAGAAGACGCGTTCACCCGGCAGTACGGGAATGGCGAACCTCTTGAGGTCGGTCCCGATAACGAAGGCGTCGAACACGCTCCCGATGGGAGCGGTTCCCGGCCTCTCAGCATAAGCGACATTCATCTGCCCATGCCATCCGGGCAGGTTGAGGCCCCGGTTGACCGTGCCGCCTTGCGTGCCGTCCCACGCAGCATCCCAGCCCAAGAGGCCGTTCATGAAGTCGCTGTTGACGACCAAGTTACCCTGACTGAACGGCAGGGTCGCGGCGTTGCGGGTGGCGAGGTCGCCTTGGTTGACGATCGCCGCTGCCGCGTGGTTCTGCGTGCGGTTGGCTCCCCCTTCATCAGGCCAGCGGTTGCCCAGCAAGCTGGTGCTGTCGGGGCTAGCAACGTACCAGGGATTGATGCGCTCGACGCCCGCGACGGTAGTGAGGTCCGTGACGACTGCGGGCCTGCCCCAGATTTCCGAAGACCAAGCGACGTTACTCTTGGTCGCTAGCGCCCCCTGGTTGGCAATGGCCGAAGCTACGCGGTTCTCGGTGACATTCGCGCCGAACTCTCCGGGACGGAGGTCGTTCATGACCTGTCCGTTGTTGTATTCGACCTGATTGCCGAAGGTCCTGCCGAAGGCAGTCTCTGAGAACGGCGTTGCTTGCGCCCCGCGCTCAACCTTGATCGCCCACCAGACCGCGTCCTGATAGGCACCCGACGCCGAGAAGGTAGCCCGGCACACGAGGCGCAGCCATGCGGTGCCCGGAGGCGTGGTGAAACCGTTCGCCTCCCAGCGGTCGTTCGTGCCGTTGTAGCTGAGTGGGTGCCAGGACAAGGCCGTGTTGCGGGCTTGGTTCAAGCACTCGACGTAAGGCGAGAAGGTCGTGCCGGGACCGCCGTAGCCGGTCAGACCCACCGAGGTGAGCATGTTCTCGACGAATGGAATGTCGTAGAGCGGGAAGACCGTGTCTGCCGCACCGCCATTGGACCTCGCAAAAACGTAGGCGTCGCCGTCGAGGTACTGCGAACGAAAAGCCGCAAGACTGCCGCCTCCGCCCACCGCGTTGGCCCAGCCAATCTGTGCGGGGCTACGGCCATCGGAGGGAGCGAACGGGTAGGGAAACATGTTGGGGCGCACCATCGCCAGCTTGCTGACGGGCACGTTGGTCGTGGCCCACGGACCTTGACCCGCCACGGCAGAGGCTACCCGCGTCTCGGTGCGGTTGGAGTTGGCCTCCTCCGGCCAACGGCCACCCAGAAGGCTGTTGCTGTCCGGGCCGATCACGTACCAGGGGCTGATGCGGTCAACGCCAAGGTAGTTCGTGAGGTCGGTGACAACCGGTGGGCGTCCCGAGATCTCTGCCGCCCAAGCGACGTTGTTGCGGGTCGCGAGCGTGCCTTGGTTGACTATGCCCGCCGCGACCTTCCCCGCTGTCACGTCAGCGTTGTTCTCCGGCTTCCCGGCGCCGGTCACGCCCGCCCAGACCGCGCGCTGCGACGCGATCTGGGAGATCGCCTCGATCACCCGCTCCCGCCACGTCGCATAGTTGACGAAGCCCGCCACGAAATCGGCGCGCACGATGTTGGAGGTGTTGTTGGCGTCGAGGCCGACGGCGCTGAGATACCCGATGAGCGCGTCGTAAGCGGCCTGATAGTTGGTCCTGATGCCGGCATCGACGCCGAAGTCGATCGCCCGGTCGCGCCAGATCGGGAACTCTGCCTGAATGTTGGAGCGCCGCTCGCGCACGCTGATCTTCTCGCCGCGCGTGAGCCTGCCGTCGTTGGCGATGTTCTCGAGGTCGATCTTCGACTGCGCCGCATCGGCCTGCGCATTGGCGAGGTTCTGCTCGAGGATCGTGGGCGTGAGCCCCGGCCACGTCGCCCAGGGCGACTGGTTGGCAATGCCGGCGGCAACCTTGCCCGCCGTCACGTCGGCGTTGTCCTCGGGCCTGCCAGCCCCGGTCACGCCGGCCCATTGCGCCCGCTGCGCGGCGATCTGCGAGATCGCCTCGATCACGCGAGTGCGCCAGACCGCGTAATTGTTGAAGCCCGCGACGAAATCGGCGCGCACGACGGTGCTGTTGCTGTTCGCGTCGATGTTGATCGCCGCGAGGTAGGTCATCAGCGCGTCGTAGGCGGCCTGGTAATTGGTGCGGATCCCGACATCGACGCCGAAGTCGATCGCCCGGTCGCGCCAGATCGGGAACTCGCTCTGGATGTTGGTGCGCCGCTCGCGCACGCTGATCTTCTCGCCGCGCGTGACCACGCCGTCGCTGGCGATAGCGGTCAGGTCGGCCAGCGACGCTTCCGCATCGGCCCGCGCCTGCGCGAGCGAAGCCTCGAGCACCGCGGGCGTGAGCCCCGGCCAGGTCGCCCAGGGCGACTGGTTGGCGATCGCCGCAGCGGTGTTCTGGGCGGTCACATCGGCCGCGTCGAAGGCGTTGGGCCCCGGGGTGAAGGGCGGATGGAGGGTCTGTCCCGGCAGCGCCGACGTGACCATCGGCTCGGAGAACGCGACCTGCATGGTCCCCGCGCCGCTGCTGAAGCCGTAGAACTCGAGCCTGCCTGCGACAGCCCACGACGGCACATCGACAAAGAAAGAGACCACGCCGGCGCCGATGCTTCGCGGTTCACCGCTGATCGTGCCGATCTGCGTCTGCGTCACACCGTCAGCCTGGAAGCCCCAGATCGCGAGGGTCCATGGGCCTGCAGCTGGCCCCGCGTTCTCGACACGCGCCTGGACCGAGAGACGCTCACCGGGATTGAGCTTGAAGGCCGGTGTGGGAAGCGGGCCGTTGCCGATGCTGACCTGCTGGCCGGGCGCGGTGGCGGTTGCCGTAGCACGGAAGAACCGCAGGCCCTGGAACTCACCGTAGTCCACGGGCGCCGTCAGGCCGGCAGGATTGAAGAGCAACGCCCAGCCCCGGTTGCCCTCCATCCGCGAGAACGGGACGCGGTTCGCATTCGCCGTCTGGGTGCGGGTCGATCCGGCCTCGGCCGGCCTAAGGTCCGCGAAGGAGACGCCGTCCGGGTAAGCGAAATCGGGCAGCGCTGCTGGGCCGAGGACGCGGCGATCACCCAGGACGCCCTGCACGACATAAGAGATCGCTACCCAGTAAGATCCGCCACCGGGCACAGGGATTTCGATGCGCTCCAGGTCGGGGCGAGCGTTAGCGGCGAAGCTCCATTGGGCGTTGACGCCCGGCTCATCGCTCTGTTGCACGTACTCGACCACGATGCTCTCGGCCGCCGGATCATCAGACTGTCCGGTCACAAGCAAGGCAGGGACGCGGACACCCCCTGCGGCGATCTGCGTCGCATCCAGTGTCCAAGCGGCAATGCCCGGCGTAGCGACCACCGGCGGCGGTGCCTGGTTGCTTGCGATCACGCCGTCATCAAGCGGATCGGTGTCGCTGAACACGCTCGCCGAGATCTGGCGCAGGCTCAGCTGGTGGTGCCAGGCGCGGTCCGATCCCCATGCCTCGACGCGGAAGGTGCGCGTGGCCCCGCCGAAGCGCCGGTCGCTCTGCCAGGTGACCCAGTCGCCTTCCTCGATGGAGGCGAAGCGCGGCGGCAGGGTCACCGTCGCCCGGCCCCAGAGACGGCCCAGACGCCGGATGATCTCGGCGATGCGCTGCGCCTGGGGCTGGTTGGTGACGAAGTCGAGCGTGGGCTGCTGTTCGCGTGGGCCGCGGTCGGCGATCACGTCGGCGGTCTCGCGCCGCACCGGCGCGCTGCGCACGTTCCAGCGCTGCGCGGGATCCGTGAAGCGCGCAACCACGGTGTTGACCCAGCCATTGTCCTGCTGACCGAGGATGGCTCGGTTCCACGTCACCTTGCTGCCGACGATGATGTCCGCATCGGTGAAATGCGCAACGGGGGCGCGCGCCTGACCGGGATCGATCTCCACCGCACCTTCTGGCTGGCTGATCACCCCGCCGACCGCAGCCGCGAAATCGCTCTCGACGTCGATATAGGGTTCGCTGGCGGCGACGAGCCCGCCGATGGTGTAGCGCTTCTGCCCGTCGACCAGCTCGTCGCACAGATTGGCGCGGGCGAAGACGTTCTGCGGCGGCGCTTCGATCGCGCTGAGCCCGCGCCCGATGATCAGCATTCCCGGATCGTTGACCTGGTCACCGGCATAGATCCCGCGCACCCAGTTGTAGCGGATGACGATCGGGTTCTCGCTCCACTCCCACGTCTCCGCGTTGGTCCAGCGGTGCGGGCCGCTGCCACCCACGGTGCTGTCCTTCCGGGGATCGTAGCAACGCAGGCCGCGCACGACGAAGCGGAAGCGCGGACGGCCGCTGGTCCAGATCGGGTTCTTCGCCTTCTCGTCGTCGGCCTTGTAGGCGACCACCGCATAGGCAATCCCCCAGCCCCGATCGTCCGCGGTCCAGCCCGGGCCGTGATCGGTGAGGATCCACGGCACCTCCTGCCCCCAGGCGCCGTTGCGCCAGAACACCCGCAGCTGGCTGTTGAACCCGGGCACATCGCCGTCGCCAGTGTAGGCGACATAGGTGTCGTCGACGAAGAAGCCTTCGAGCGCGTCGCAGCGGTGATCGGCAAGCGCGATCACGAGCACCTCCCAGTCGGTGCCGTACTTGCCGCCATAATTGAACGCATCGACGAGGCTGCCGGCAGTTGCCGAGCGTCCGAAGATCGCCTGCCGGGGCTGCTCGCCGAGCTGCAGCCCCGCCGCCGCGGCGCTGCGGCGGCCTGCGCTGCCACCGACCGGCAGAAGCGCCGCCCCGATGGTCAGCGCCGCCGTGATCGCGAAGCTGGCAAGCTGTCCCAGTCCCGGGATGAAATTGACCGCGATCGCCGCGATCTGGAGGATCGGCCTGAGGACCTTACTCATCGGCAGACCCCCGGGCATCGATCGACCAGGCGATCGTCATCTCGCTGCGGGGCAGACGCTCAAGGCCGCGCGTCGCCGGGCCGACCAGCATCTCGCCCTCGATCACCATTAGGCGGATCCCGAACAGCGGATCGGGCACGCCGGCGATGTCGCCGCGCTGCGCCAGCGCCGGCGGCACGCGGTCGAAGCGCGCGTCGAGCGCAGCCTCGAGCCCGCCTTCAGCACTCACCCGCTCCCTCGCCTCGCGCAGGTTCGCCCAGCTACCGAGCCCTGCCAGCGGATCGCTGCCGGTCTGTGCCTTCACGCAGGCCGCGGCAAAGCTCACGCAGTCGCGCCCGCGCCGCCAGCGGAACCGGCTGAGCCTGCGCGCCTCGATCGCCTCGATGAGAGCGGTGCGGTTGCGGCTCACCGGGCCACCTCGTTCGGGAAGCTGCCGTCGATCCCGCCGCCGAAACCGCCGCCCACGCCGGGGAGCGAGGAGCCGGCACGCGCCGGACGCCGCCCGCCCCAGTACAGCGTCTTCTCACCAGCATATGAGACGTTCTTGAAGAAGCCGTCAGACGGGTTGATGAGGCGCTGGTCGGCATCGGACCGCATGCGCCCGCCACTCCGGCCGAGGCCCTTGGCGGCGGTCTCCAGCTGCGCGACAATCGCGGCCGTCCCGCCGACCTCCTCCTCGGTGCTGAGCGTGTCGAGCCGCCCCCGTGCCCAGACGTTGAAGCCCAGCAGGGTATTGCCGGTCTGGTCGAAGATCAGGCGCCACAGCACCGCGGGCGCGCCGGACAGGTCCTCCGCCTCGAGCAGCTCGAGCGTCGCCGGCTCGATGCCTGACAGCGTCAGGGTGATGTTCTGTGCCGCATCGCCCAGCGCGCCGCCCGCCACCTGAACGAGGCCGCGGTCGCCGATCGGCTCGAAGGTGCGTCCGTCGAAGGTGATCGGCGCCCACCCGCCCCACACGCGCACGATCGGATCGCAGGCAATCTCCACCGCACCGGTGACGATGGCGGTGCCGGCTTGCAGGGCGGCGAGGGCCGAGGGCGGCAGCGTCTTCATGGCCGCAGGTCCTGGATGGCCGTGATGGTCCCGCCGGAGAGGATGCCGGCAACGCCGATCGGGCCGAGCTGGCTATCTTCCGGCACGAGCTGCATCACCACGGCAGGATTATCGAGATGCGCGATCGCACCCGCCGGCACGAGGCTGGTGTTGAGCGGCGGCTCGACGGTCACCAGCGCCTGCCCCGCTCCGTTTGCCGTCGCCGGCAGCACCGCGCGGGCCATGGTCCGCCGCATCATGTTGCCGGCCGCCGCGTCGGCCGCGTCCCAGCGGAAACCGATCATGTCGCCGGTGCTGATCTGGAGGCCAGCGGGAAGGCCATTGAGCGTGATGCGCGCATCGCCTGCGCTGTCGGTCAGCTGCAGCCAGCTGGTGGCGGTCCCGTCGAAGGGCGTGCTGGTCCCGGCCCGCACCATTCCGGCGAAGCCGAAGCGGTAGAGCTTCGGCAACCGCCGCTTGGGATCCACGGCGTAGAACCGCCGGATGCGCCCGCGCAGCCGGTCGAAGAAGGCCTGCCACAGGTCGGCGCTGTCGGGATCGCTGCGATCGAGCTCGTAGCGCGCCGACCACAGCGGCCAGCCCGACTGCACACCACCTTGCCGGCCGCTCGCTTCCGGCGCACCGAAGTCCACCCGCTCGATGTCGAATCGCACCCGTGCGATCCCGCTCGGCGTATCGGGCTGAAGCAGGATCATGGCAGCACCCTCCGGTCCTTCGCCTCGCGCACGGTGGTGACGATCTGGCCGGGCAGCTCGGACTGGAGGCGGTCGAGCCGCGCGTTGAGCCGGGCGATCGCCGCCGCGTCGGCGCCGGTCGCATCGACGGCGATGGTGATGGGCACCGTCGTGCCTGCACCCCCGCCAGAGCCCAGCAGCGCGCGGGTCTTGGAATTCGACAAGATGCCCAAGCCGTCCGGGCCGGCATAGGCCAGCTCCGGCCCCTCCTCGCCGACGATGCCGAACTTGCCGGTCGGGATGGTGCCGCCGCGCGCAAAAGCGCCGGCGAACTTACCGCCCTTGAAAGCGTTCTGTCCGACCCCGCCGCCCGAAGAGCCAAAGCTGCCAGCTGCTGCGCCGCCGAGGCCGCCCAGGATCCTGCCGAACAATCCTCCGCCGCCACCGCCGCCTTCGGAACCGAACAGTGCATTGGCCAGCGGCCTGATCACCGCCTGCTGGATCGCGATGCGGAGCAGGTCAGCGATGATCTGGTCGGCCACGCGCTTGAAGGCCTGGCCGAGGTTCTCGGCACCCATGATCGCATCGGTCAGCCCGTCGTTGAGCGCCTCCAGCCCGTCGATCTTGATGCCGTCGAGCGCCTCGTTGATCATGCCCGGCGTGGCATTGAGCCCGCGCATGTAGCGCTCGACCTCGGTCTCGTTCTGCCGGCCGACGGCTGCACGCCGGGTTCCGGCGGTGGCGCCCAAAGCATCGAGCGCGATCTGGGCGCGCTGCTTCTCGGCGGCGGTGGCGACCTGCGAGGCGATCACGGCCTCGAGCTTCGCCTTCAGCGCGGCGTCCTCCGCTTCGAGGATCTGCAGCGCGATCGCCTTCCTTTCCTTCTCGGTGTCGGCGAGCTGGAGTTGCAGCTGCAGGGCATCACGCTGGGCGTTGTACTGCTCGTCGGCGAGCAGCTGCGCCTCGCGCTCGATCTGCGCCATCCGCTCGCGGGCGATGACCTGCCCCTCGAGGCCGATATTAGCCGAGACGATGAGGTTGCCCTGCTCGTCGAGCTTCGGGGCAATGCCGAGCAGCGCCTCGACCTGCGCGATGAGAGCGTCCTTCCGCTTCCGGCCGAGATCGCTGGCCTCGATCTCAGCGATCCGCTGCTCGCGCTCGAGGTCGAGAAGCTGCACCTGGATTGCAGCGCGCTCCTCGGCGTCGGTGGCGAGCGAGAGCTTGGCCTGCAGCGCCTGGCGCTCGAGGTTGAAGGTCTGGTTGTCGAAGTCCTCGGCTTTCTGCGCCTCGGTGCGCTCGCGCGGTCCCCGGCTCCCCCGGTTGCTCCGGGTGCGCTGAGGGCCGAGGATCCTGCGCCCGGCAGCGGCATCGCCGTTGAGCGCCGCCTGGGTCTCCTCGAAGACCTTCACGTTGGCGTCCTCGACGGTGAAGTTGGTGATCGCCTGGGTGGCGCGGAAATAGGCTTCCTGGCTGATCCTTCCGGCCTTCAGTCGGCTCTCGAGCGAGCCGATGGCGAAGCTCGCGCCGATGTCGCCCTTCTGAAAACCGGTGACCACGTCCTCGGTCCCGTCGCCCTGGCGCACCATCCTGATGCCGCCGCCGAAACCGCCCTGAAGGGTCAGCTCGCCGCGGCGGATGTCGTTCATCGTACCCTCGGCCTCGGCGCGGCGCTGCATGGCGCCGATCCGGCCGGCCGCCGCCTGCGCCCGGGCGAGCGCCAGGAGCGCCTGCGACTGGGCGTCGATCTTGCCGGTGGTCTTTTCGAGCACCGAGCCGAGGATGTCCTGCGCGTCGCTCAGCTTGCTGCTCGCGAACTCGACGCCCTCCAGCGCGTCCTCGGCCTCGAACAGCTTGCCGATGAACGGGGTCAGCACCACCACCGCCGAGGTGATCGCGATCCCCCACGGGCCGCCGAGGAAAGCGGCCAAGCGGCTCGTCCCGCCCATCATCATCTGGACCGACTGGATCACCTGCCCGGACTGCGAGGCGAAGATCTGCATCGGCCGCGCGCCCAGAGCGAACATCGTCGCCATGTCGTTGAGCTGGAAGCTCAGCTGCTGCATGCCGGCGCGCTGCTGGTTTGCCGACTGCACGACGCGCTGCCCGGCGTGCTCGAAGCCGGCACTCATCTGTTGGGCGCTCTGGCCGGTGCGGGTCATCTCGGTCGCGAGCTGGGCCGAGCTGCCCTTGGTCTTGTCGAGCGTCTGCCCCAGACGGTTCGCCTGACCCTCGGCGCGGGTCACGCCCTGGGTGAAGCCCGCGTCATTGGTGCGCAGGTCGAGCAGCGCCTCGCCGAGCTTCTCAGCCATGGCCCACCCCGCCCAGCCACGCCGCGCGATCGGCGATCTCCGGCGCGGCCTCTTCGCTCACGCCGATGCCCATGCCGGCGAGGTCCTGCGGATCGGCGCGCGCCGGTGCAGGCTCGCGCTCGCCGCGCGCCTTGCGCTCGAGACGCGCGATCGCGGCCTGCCTATCGAGCTCGTTCTCGAAGGTCAGGTTGTTGGTGAGCGCCGCGCGATTGATCGCGGCCAGCGTCTCGCCCGCCTCGATCCGCGGGATCATCTTCAGGAACGCCCGAACCACCGCCGCAGGCGTGCGGTGAAGCCAGTCGCCGATGCTCCCGCCGTAGAAACGGACGAGCCGGGGGAGAATGATGCCCCAGTCAGGCTCCCAAGGCCGTTCGGTATCGGACCAGTCGCTGTCGTCATCGCTCCTGCCACCTTCAGCTTGGTCCGCAGCAGGAGCCCGGTAAAAACATCGATGATCGCCCATCGATGGGTGCCGGAGAGGCCGGCGAAGACCTCGTCCGGCACGTCGACGAGGATCGCCCGCGCCATCGTCGCCACCAGCGCGTCCAGCTCCTCGGCGATCTCCTCGCCGCCGTCAGCCTGCAGCTCCTCGAGCCGCTTGCCCCAGCGGCCGAAGCGCAGGCTTTCGGCCACGCTCAGCTCGTCGGTGTTGCGCAGCTCGAAGGGCTTGCCGTCGATGGTGATGAAGGGCCGCTCGACGATCGTGCCGAGGTCGAGCAGCGGGGCGCGGGCGTTGTCCATCGGTCAGGCGCTCCGCTCAGAGGCCGGGCAGGTGCGCGGCGCGGATCACGCCGAAACGCTCCTGGGCATTGGTCGCGGCGAGGTTCTCGAGCGCCTCGAACTGGAGCGCGAGGCCGGCGCCGGTCCCGCCCTTGCGGAACACCGGGGCAGGCGCGCCCGACTGGAAGCAGCGCGGGATCTCGAACTGCATGCCCAGCGCCTCGTTGTAGGGCGACAGGCCGCGGGCGAGCAGCGCGTACTCCTTGGTCAGGCCCGGCGCTTCGCTGAGGCCGATCCGCTTGGTGCCGGGCTGCCCGGTCGCCGGCGCGACGGTGGTGATGGTGTTGCCGTTGAGCGCGAGCGCATACTGCTCGAGCGTGATGTCGAGCAGGGTGACACCGAACATCAGGTCTTCCTCGCTGAGGAAGGCCTTGACCGGGCCGGTGGCGCCAGCAGTGCGGACCTTGTCGTAGGTCTTGCGGTGGGTGACGGTGACGCCGCCGTTCTCGTAGTTGCGATCGCCGTTGGTGCCGACCAGCGTCCAGCCCACGCCCGGCGCGGCGGAGATCGTGGGGAAGGCGGTGCCGATCGGGGCGACCCACAGGGTCAGCGGGGCGCCGATGATTTCAAAGGGGGTCATGATATTACTCCTCGATTGTCAGCAGGCCGTGCATGACCTGGAAGGACTGGAACTGGCGGGGCCACTCGGTCTCGGGCTCGCGGCCGGAGAGCGAACCGCTCGCCGCGTTGACCCAGTGCAGGAGGCAGCCGGCGTGGACGCTCCGCTCCAGACGGCGCAGGGCGAGCGCGGCGGCGCGCATCACTCGGGCCGCCTCGCGCGGGGTCTCGCCGAAGGCGAACAGGTCGACGCGCTGGGTGTCGTGCTCGAGCCTGCTCTCGCCGGTCAGCGAGATCCCGCCCGAGCCCCTGATGACGATCGCCTTGCGCGGCATGGAAGCCGTCTCGGCCGCGGGCAGCTCGCCGGCGAAGATGCGCGAGGCCGTCAGAACCGCGACCGCGGGAATGGTCTTCAGATAGGCGACGAGGCCGCCTTCGAGATCGGCCGTCTCAGACATCGCTCACGCCTCCCTGAGAAGGTCCTGAAGCCTTCTCGAAAGCGGCCCTGATGTTGCTGGCGAGCTTCGGATAGACCGCATCGGCAGCCGGCCGCAGGTAGGGGCGCGGCGGGATGCGGACGCTCTTGACGAAGCGGAAGCTGCCGTCGGGCTGCGGGATCTTCAGCGCCTTGGCGCGCACCGGCACGATCACTCCGCCCAGCTCATGGATCAGGGCGTAGCGCACGTCGGTCGATCCCCAGGTGCCGACCACCCCGGCCCCGTCCTCGCGGGCGGGCGCGACGATGTTGATCGACGCCTCGAGCCGGCCCTGCCGGTTCTGCCAGGTGTGGTTGCGCCGGGCGTGCCGGGCCGCCTCCGACATCGTCGCGTTGACGCCGATCTTCTGCGCCTCCCGCATCCGCGCGGTGAGCGCCGGGCCGTTCCATGTGAGGCTCTCGCTCGCCATCAGGCAATGCGCTCCAGCGCGGCTTCGCGGTGGGTGTGCTTGAACTGCACCGGGCCCTCGACCTTCAGCCGGCCGGGGATCAGCGTGCGGCCGAGCCGGTCCATGACGATCGCGATCTCGTCGTCCGCTCTCAGGTCCGCGTCGCGGCCGATCATGATGCCGAAGGTCTCGGTGCTGGTGCTCTTGGTGCCGTCGGCCCGCTCGCTCGCGGCCTTCGACCACACGAAGCACGGCAGCGCGGCATGGTGCACGGTGAAGGCCGGCGCGACAGGGTTGCCCCAGCTGTCGATGCCGGTTGCGGTGTTGCGCTCGACCCGGGCGAGCATGGTGAGGCGGCCGGCGATCACGATCGGCTCCGAAGATCGCTGAGCAGCTCGAAGGTCACCCAGGCGGCAATCGCGGCGAAGGCGGAGATGACGGCGCGCCTCATGCCATCATCATCCCGCGCCGGTCCTCGAGCGTGCGCAGGATCGCCTCGCGATCGGCGGCCATGTCGCCCGAGAGGGTGAACTGGTAATCGCCCGCCCGCTCGCTCCGCAGCGCGCCGCGGTAGCTGAGGTCGAGGGCGATGAGCTTGATGGTCACCTCGTCGCGCGCGGCGGCGAGACCGACCGGCGTGTAGGTGACCCGCACCAGCGGCGCCCAGTAAGGCAGGCCGTTCGGCCCGCCGGTGAGGCGCTGGAGCGTGCGGCCGCCGTGGGTGAGCCGGAAGTCGGAAGGCGCCAGCACCTTCTCGTCGGCGGCATTGCCGGTGTTGCCCGGATCGATCTCGGTCACGGTGATCGGCTGCGCGACATCGGCCGGGCGGGTGAGGCGCAGCGTGGTGCGAAAGCGCGAGGCGGGGTCCAGCGGATCGCCCAGCTCGACCGTGATCGCGCCCGCCCCGCCGAAGCGAGCGTCGAGCTCGAGCGCGATCGCATCGATCATCGCCTCCAGCTCCTCGTCCGGCAGATCGGTCGCGACGCGCAGGCGGACACGGTCGAGCAGGGTCATGTCAGGCGGCCTCCGCCCGGGCCGCAGCCTCGGCAGGCCCGTCCGCAGGCATCGCGATCACCAGCACGTCGTGCGAGGCATCGGCGGTCACGTCGTGCTGACTGAAGGCGGGCACACGCGCCACCTCGGTGAACTCGGCCCCTTCGACCGGTTCGCCATCCTGGCGCGGGTAGGAGAGCACGGCTGCCGCGCTCTCCCCCGTGATGATGCGGACGGTGATCGACACGATCAGGCCGCCTTGGTCTCGCCGTCGCCGGCGGCCTTGGTCTCACCGCCCTCGGCGGGCTTGTTCTCGCCCTCGACGGCGGGCTTGGTCGCGGCGGACTTGGCCGGCTTGGTCGCGGCGGACTTGGCCGGCTTGGTCGCGGCGGGCTTGGCCGGCTTCGACTGGGCGCCAGCGGCGCTCTTGGTCTCGGTCTTCGGCTCGGCCGCCTTCTTCGACTTCAGCTTGCCGTCGACCAGGCCAAACTTCTTGGCCATCTCCTCGGGGATCTCGTCGCCCTCGGTGGCGTAGAGGAAGGCGGCGCGCTCGTCGCCGTCGGCGACCAGCTGCTCCTTGTCGGCGGTCAGGTAAAGCCGCTCGGCGGCGATCACGTTCTGGGACATGGTCGTGTTCTCCTTTGGAAACTGGATCACTGGGCCTTCGCCCAGGTCACAACGAGGTGCAGGCCGGTGGTGTTGACCGCCGCCATCGCGATGCGCCCCTCGCTGCCGGCGGGTATCGAGGCGTTCGCCATGCGATCGGTCGGCACCGGAGGGTTGGCGCTGGTGACCGAGACGACGCTCAGCAGCGTGTCGCCGTGGCGAATGCCGGGGACGGCGATGTTGCCGATCGGTCCGCCGGGGACGACTGCATTGGCGACCGTGCGGTTGAAGCCTGACTGGGTAATGGACATGGGGCTCTCCTGAAGGGGCTTGCCGGGCGGCTCGGGGAAAGAGCCGCCGGGGAAGCCGGGGCCGGTGCAACAGGGGGGGAACACCGGCCCCAGCGGAGTTGCGACCGGGCGGGGGCGTTGCCCGGTCGCGGGGGCTCATCACATGCCGGTGACGGTGTGGAAGGCCGCCGGGCGGAACAGCACCAGCGCGGCGCGCATGTCGGCCCGCATGGTGCGGATGCCCTGCGTGAACTGGCTGCCGGTGTAGCCGACCTGGATGTCGATGCCGCGGCGCTCGAACAGGGTGATCCAGCTGGGCTCGAAGCTGCCGACCAGCGAGGTGTTCTCGGCGATCGCCTCGTTCTGCACCACCGGCAGGCCCCACAGGCGCTCCGGACCGCTCTCCATCGGCGAGCCGAAGATATAGATCCCGTCTGCGGTGCGGGTCAGGCGGATGTCCTGCCAGTCGAGCGGGTGGATCACGTGGTGGGTCGGCAGGGCCCGGCCGATCGTGCGGATGCGGACCATCGCCTTGTAGAGCGCGTCCATCTGCGGATCGGTGCCGCGGGCGAGCGTCTGGATGCCGACGGTATTGAGGATGCCGCGCATGTTGGGCGCGGTGCCGTTGCCGGTCATCGCCTGGCCGTCGAGCCGCTGGCGCACGCCGTAGGCGAGGCGGGAGTTGGCGTAGCTCTCGATCAGCGCCACGTCCTCGAGCTGCTCGTCGGTCACCGGCAGGCTGTCGGTGATCTTGACGACGCTGATCGAACGCTGGGTGAAGACGAAGGTGCTCTCGGCGAAGGCCGCGCCTTCCGCGGCCTCGGCCGCGGCGTGGGTGCGGGTGGTTTCCTCCATGTAGGGCACCGCCGCCTGGCTGACATTGCCCATCGGCAGGATGTCGAGCAGCTGGATCGGGCGGGTGACCGCCTCGACGAAGCCCGGGAGGCGGATGCTCTCCGGCGCGAAGCCGGAGGTGGTCGCCATCAGCGCCTTGCTGCCCATCGTCTCGAAGGCCGCCGCCTTCGCGAGGAACTCCGAAGGCAGCATGTCGCCGAACTGCACGGTCGCGCCTTGGGGCGAGCGCTGGCCGTACCATTCCTTGAACTCGGGCGAGTTGACCAGCTGCTCGCCGATCGACTTGAACTGGTTGCGGTTGGCGGGCTGGCCGCCCTGCCCCTGGCCGGGGTGGACGAAACCCGGACGGGCCTTGCCGCGCGCGGCGAAGTCGGCGGCGGCCTTGTCGGCCTCGCGGAAGGTCTCGACGTGCTTGGCCAGCTCGTCGGCTTCGGCGTTGAGCGCCTTGACGTGCTCGGCCACGGCGATCGCGTCGCTCGCGCCGGACACGACGCTCACGGCCTTGCTGTAGTCATAGCCGTCGTCGGTCCTCGCCGCCTCGAACACCTTGGCGAGATCGGCCTGGCGGGTCTGGAGCTTTTCCTCGGCCTCCTTGCGGGTGAGGTTCTTGATATCGGACATCGCGTTTTCTCCACTGGGGCCGAGCCGGGCAGGCCCGGCTGAAACCGGTGGAGACGTATTGACGGCATGGGCGCGCGCGCTCGCCCCGGACAGATGTCCGGGCGCGTGGATTGCCGGCGATGCGGGGATGCCAGCTACCTAGCGGCAAAGCGGCCGATGGGCAATTGCCACCGCGCCTGCTAGGCGCCGGCCATGCGAGACCTCGACGAGCTGCGCAGGACATTCATTCGGATCGAGCACCTGCCCGACTTCCAGCCCGATCAGCGCATCTGGTGGATCTATGTCCGCAATGCCGCGATCGAGGTTGTCTCCCGCGCCGACCTTCCCGAACTCCAGGCCGCGACCGACCTCGTTCAGGACTTTCCCGAGAAGCGGCCGATGGAGCGTGAGCGGTGGCTTGCGTTTCGCGAGGCCGTCGGCCTGTTCCTGGCGCAGACATCATCGGAGTAGGCGTCGGGCGACAGGGCCTCAAGCAGCGAAGCGATAGGCCAGCCATGCAGCACGCAGCTGAAACACCCCTTAGGGCCGATTTCAGAGGCCATAAGAAGCCCGTCACCCCGTTTTGGCGGGGGACGGGCCTCAAATCGATCCTGAGGCTTTCTGGCGGCTCCTAGCGGGGGCGAACTTCAGGCGCGCTTCGCGGGTCATGTGCCGGGCGATCTCGTTCTCGATCGCGGCCTTGGCCCTGGCCGCGGTTTCCGGCTCTTCCGGGTTGAGCGCCGCACCGATCCGGGCGTGGATCTCCTCCAGCTGCTTGCGTCCGGTTGCGGTGAGCGCCTGGGGATCCTGCTTCAGCGCCTCCGCCAGCTCGCCAAGCCCGCCGATCAGCGGCGCGAAGCCGGCCTCCTTCAGCTCCTTCATGGTCAGCGTGCCGGTGTTGCGCCCGGCGCCGCGCAGCACGGTCGAGACCTCGTGGACGTCGAGCCGCTTCAGCACCCGCACCCGGTCCTCGCCGCGCACCTGGAAGTCGGCGTCGATCACGTTGAACCCGTAGGAGTACTCCTGCACCGCCTTCCCAGTGGCGAGGTCGAAGAGGAGCGTCTTGTGCCAGTCCTGCCCGGCGCGGGTCTCGAGGTTGAGGTGCAGCTCGGCGAAAGCGATGTCGCCCTCCTCGTAGACCCGGGCCTTGCCGAAGGGCATCTTGTAGCGATCGTGCTGGTGGATCAGCGCGCACCACTGCTCGCCGCCCTTCCAGCTGAAGGCGCCGGGCGCATAGGTGTCGCCGTCGTGATCCACCTCGGTGAGGCGCGCGAGGATCGCGAGACCCTTGCCGGTCTCGCCCATCTCGGTGACGGTCAGGTTCTTGGTCTGCATGGTCGGGCTCCTAGAGCGAGAAGTGGGGAACGAAGCTGAGGGTGCAGTTGGGGCGCATGTTCTCCGCCATGATCCGGGCATCCTCGGCCGAGACGATCTTGCCGTTGCGCGCGATGTGGCTGAGCTCCGATCGCGGCTCACCGAAAATTCCGTCAAACACCACCAGCTCGGCCGCGCCGGCAGCGCGCGCCGTCTCGAGGATCGAACGGTTCTGGGCGAACTGGGTCTCGGTGCGGGCGATCACCCGGGCGCGCGTCTCGGCGTTGCCCCAGTGCCCGCCCTCGACCTGGTTGGCGATGCGGTTGGCGAGCGCCAGGATCCCGTCGCCCTCCTCGATGCCGGCCGAAAGCGCCTCGAAGATGGCCTGCCGGGTATGGGCCGGCACGTCGACCAGCCCCGCCCGGGTCCCCCCGGCGGCGATGATCTGGCGCATGACCGGATCCGGCAGGCCGGTGCCGAACCCGGCTTCCTGCAGGGTCTCGGCCACCTGCCGGGCGATGCCGAGGTATTGCGCCTGGTAGCGGGACGACAGGCCCTGTTCCCAGGCCTCGATGTTGAGGAGGTCGATGATCTGGTTGATCAGCTCGGGATCGGGCTCCGCCTTCTGACCCTTGGCCTGATCAATAGCGCCTTCCTTGAAGCCCCGCGCGCGCAACACGTCGCCGGCGATCCGGCCGGCGGTGTCGCCCCAGTCCTGGAACAGCGGGATCAGCGCCTGGGCGAAGGCTTCGCTCTGCGGCCGGGCCATGCGGTTCATCAGCCGCGCGACAGGTTCGGCCCTGGCCAGCTCGTCTTCGCTTGCAGCGCGCGCGTCGGCCGGGAGCCAGTCGCCGAGGGACGCAGACTTGCGGGCGGGCGCCGGGAGCGCCTTGGGCATCGGCTCGGTTCCGGCGAGCTGGCCGCGCGTCGCGTACTGAACGTCTCCTGCCTGCCCTGCCTGGCGCGCTTCACGCGGCTTCCCAGCCTCCGCTAGCGGCACCTCGAGCATGGCGATCGGGCGCATGTAGTACTTGTGGGTGTCGTCCGCCTCGCGGCCGGTCTCGGTCAGATAGTCGTAGAGCGTGATCGCCCCGGCCTTCAGTTCATTGAGCTTGCGCTCGGTAACCTTGGCCTCGTCTTCCTGGAGGGCGAGCACCTCGTCCGTGTCCCAGTACAGCTCGAGCCTGCGACCGCGGTTCGCGCGCTCGAAGTCCGGCAACAGGCTGCGCTGCAGCTCGTCGATCAGCGCGCGGCCGAGCGGCAGCACGCCGTTGTGCCAGGCGAGCTTGCGCAGCTCCTCCATCGTCGCGCCGACCTTGGTCTGCTGGAGCCCGGCGCCGAAGCCGACCACCGCGGCCGGGATGCCGAGCGCGGCGCAGACCCGCTCCTCTGCCACGTCCCGCGCGCCGCTCAGCTCCATCTGCTGCGGGTTGAAACCGTACTGGGTGACGTCGGTCGGCGCGCCCATCACCAGCGTGCCGCCGCGGCCGTCGCCGCTGAAGGTCTGCTGGAACCAGGTCTTCGTCGCCTGGACGTCCTCGGGCGTCGGCATCGCCCCGCCCTTCGGGCTGATGACGACGCCGGGCACGCCCATGTTGCGCAGGAGGCTGGCGACGAAGTTGCTGCTCTCGATGTCGGCGAAGATTTCACGGATCACCCCCTGGAGCGGCGACAGGCCGCGGCGCAGGTCGCGCGGATTGAGGCCGTGGCGGAAGTGGATGACGTCGGCGGGATCGAGGTAGAGTTTCCCCATGCCGGTCCCGGGCGTGTACTCGTAGTGCGAGAGGAACACGCTGCCGTCGAGCCCGGCCTTGGGCTCCATCATCCAGTGCGGGACGTACCACAGCTCGACCGGCAACCCGGCCATGTCGCGGACCTTGATCCAGTAGCCGTCCCCGCCGGTGCAGTAGCTGAGGATTGCGCCGCCCCACAGCGCTATATCGCCGTAGAAGGGGTTGGGGTTGCGGATCAGCTCGAGCAGCGGGTGCTCCTCGACCGGCTCGAGCTTGCCGCCCTGCTTGCGCTCGCGCATCGCGAGGCGCGCCTCTGGCAGCGCGCGCTGGAGCCACTGGATCGGCGCCATCACCACCGAGGCGTCGAGCATGTCGCCGACCTCGCGCGCATAGTCGAACCGGGTGCGCTTCAGCAGCCCGCCGAAGAACAGCGACTGCGCGGCGTGGCGCATCTGGGTCAGCGAGGTGGTGACGCGGGCAAGCGCCTTGGTGAGGAAGTTGCCGTTGCTCATCAGAGGACGTCCTTCAGCATCTTCGCCTGCTCCGCAGACAGGGTCATGTTGTGCATGCGGCCCGCTCCCGTCTGGCGGATGAGCACCGAACCTTCGGCGATCGTGACCAGCGTGAGCGTGGAGAAGGCATTCGCGCCAAGGTTGTGCGTGCCGGTCTTCATGCCGGGATCCAGTTCGCGTCGAGGTCGAGGACGTCACCCTGTCCGTCGCGGCTGCTCGCCACCGGGCGCCAGGGCGCGGCGTTCGCATCGCTGCCGGCATGGATCGCCAGCGCCAGCGCCCAGAAGCGGTCGGCGTGGCCGTCGGGCGTCCGCTCGGCGGTGAAGCGGATGTTGCCCGCGCCGGTCACCTGCTTGGTGACGCTGCGCAGATCCGCGCGGATCTTGCCGTCGTAGGGGATGCGCAGCCGCCGGTCTTCCATCGCGCCGCGCACCGGGTAGGCGAGCGCTTCCTTGGTCTGCGCGGTGAAGTTGACGTTCTCGTAGCGGTACTTGCCGAACCGCGCCTGCGCATCGTCGCCCCAGCCAATACCGAGGCCGGTGTAGTCCTGGGCGACCCGCCCGCCGCTCGCCAGAACGCGCTCGACGATCGGCCAGATCACCTTCTCCTGCTCGGGCTTGGTCAGCCCCTGCAAGGTGACGACGTCGCGGGTATAGAACACATCGCCCAGCTTCTCGAGCAGCCAGACGACGGTGAGGTCCTTCTTCCGGCCGATGTCGATCCCGGCGAACAGCGTGCCGCCCTCGGTGGTCTTCCAGTCGCTGCCCTCGGGGTATTCGCAGCGGGCGATCAGGTCGTACTCGAGGAAGGCCGCGTCGTCATCGGCCGGGCGGCACATGTACTCCTGCAGGAAGCTCTCCTCGTCGGCCGCGCCCGAGCGGATGAAGTCGAAATAGGCAGCCTCGTCCATCGCCTGCCGCTCGTCCTCGGCCGCGAGGTACTGCTGGAGCTTCCAGAGGAAGCCCTGGTCGAGCGCGTCCTGGAGCGTGACGGTGTGCAGACTGATGCCCTTGGGGTTGCCCTGCTCCTTCACCTCGCGGACGAGCTGATTGAAGAAGTTGTTGGAGCCGCGGTGCGTGCTGACCAGCTCCATCCCGCCGCCCCAGGTGATCCCCGGGTAGGCGATCGTCCAGAGCTTGCGCGGATCGGAGTGGAGCGCAAACTCGTCGAGGATGCGCGGCCCGCGCTTGCCGGCCTGCGCGTTCGGGTTGGACGACATCGAGTTGATGCGGCGCCCGCTGGCGAAGCGCAGGACGTAGGCGGTCTGCCGGTCGCGCGGGTCGAGCAGCTGCTCGCCCAGGTCCTCGGCCGCGATCGTCGCCTGCCCCGCCCAGAACTTGCAGTCCTCGAGGAAGAGCTGCGCCTGGATATCGTCGCGGCTGCTGACCCACTGGTCGAAGAGCGCGGTGGCGAGCGCGGTGCGCGCGACGGCAGCGTAGGCGGTCGCCCAGCTGATGCCGATCTGGCGGCACTTCTCCATCAGCTTCAGCCGGGAATCGTCCTTGATCCAGCGCGACTGGAACGGCAGGAAGACCGCACCCGGGTTGGCGGGGATGATCTTGGCGTTGCCCATCAGGAGGCGCCCTGCGTCATCGCCTTTGTGATCTTGGCCATCGCCTCGGGCGAGACGCCCGCACGCTTGCCGACCTCACCGGCTTCCTTGGCGGCCGCGGCAAGGCGCGCCTGCAGCTCCTTCTCGAGCCGCTCGCGGTATTCGGCCGAGGTCTTCTGCGCCGACACCGCCGATTGCAGCGCGCGGGAGAGCTCCATCACCCCTTTGGTGGTGACCTCGCCGTCCTCGAGGATCTCGAACACCGCCACCTTGAGCAGCTCGGCCACCGCGACGGTGACTTCGTCCGGGGCCTTGGCCTCCATCGACCGGGCCAGCTCGCCGCCCATGCGCTGGATCTCGTCAAGACGGCGGAACTGGATCGCCTTGCGGACGGCATAGCGCCCCCAGGCACTCTTGCTGATCGGCGGCAGCTCGAGATCGGCGAGCCGCTCGTTGAACTCGGTCAGGATCACCGCGCTCGGCAGCTTGCGCTCGCGCAGCGCCTCGTTGGCCCAGACGATCGCGGCCTCGGCCTCGTCGGGCAGCATGTCGATCGACGAAAGGTGCCCACGGCCCTCGCGCTTGGGCTTCCGCGCCATCTCAGCGGTCCTCTGACGGGCGCATGACGCCCTCGATGATGCTGCGCTCCTCGAGGTGATCGTGGCCCGGCCCCTCGATGCGGGCGAACAGCACGTCGCCGGCCTCGTGCAGGGACACCGCGCCCAGCTCGGCGAGCTTGCGCATCTGGGTGCGGATCCAATCGCGGTCGCGGCGGTAGCCGTAGATGTCGAGGGTGCGCTTCAGCAGGATGTCGGACAGGCGCCCGTCGGTCTGGCCGGCGAGCTCACGCAGCATCCTGAGGCGCGCCTCCCGGGCGATCGCGGCGGCGAGGTCGGCGGCGAGGCTCACTTCTCCATCCCCTTCGGAACGACCACGGACATCATCAGGTCGACCTGCTTGGCAATCTGGCGGACGGTCGCGGCGGTCTCGGCCGAGGTTGCGGCGTGCTCGGCCTGCTTGTCGGAGATCGCGCGCGAGCGGCTCTCGTAATCCGCCTGCGCCTGGGCGAGCTTGTCGATCGCCCGCTCAATCCGCTTGATGTCCTTCGCGCCGACCGCCTCGCGCTCGATCGCCTCGACCCGCCGCTCCACCTCGTCGACCTTGATCTCGACGCCCGCGATCTTGCTGCCGATGGTGGTGTTGAGCGTCTTCAGCTCGTGGGAGAGCGCGGTCAGCTTGCGATCCAGTCCGCCGGTCGCGACCGGGTTGCGCGCACCGCCCCGCCAGATCGCCGCGGCCATGCCCGCGATGATGATGACGATGATCGCGATCTCTCTGATGTCACTGGGGCTCATGGGCCATCGGGTCCTTCACTGGAGTTGGTGGCCTTGCCGAGCGCGCGCTGCACCCAGGCCTTCACCTGCTGGCCGAACATCTCGAGCAGGCTGAAGCCGGAAAAGCCGAGGCCGATCGCCACGACGAAGGCGAACAGCCAGCCCGGCCGGTTCTCGATGATCCACAGTTCGACGAGCACGATCATGATGAACGTGACCAGCAGGCGCAGCGGCCAGCCCAGCTCGGCCTCGGCGCGCATCGTGAAGGGGCGTGCGGCAAGGATGCCGACAAGGCCGAGGATGCAGGTCACCACCGGGATCGGCAGGCCGGCGAGGTCGACCAGGAAACGGTCGCCCAGCGGCGTCTGGGCGCTCGGCACCACCGCCGCGACGGCGAGCGTCGGCAGCCAGACCGACAGGAACTTGGTGAAGGACAGGGGCTCCGTCATCTCCCGCGCTCCAGATCGGTCTGACAATCGAAGCAGCGCTTCGCCGAAGGCAGCGCCAGACGCCGCGCCTCCTCGATCCGCTCGCCGCAGCCGAGGCAGAAGGTGTCGCCGATCCCGCCCAGGCTCTCTCGGATGCGCGCGACGGCGCTGTCCTTCTCGAGCCGCTCGAAGGCCTCGGCACGCTCGAGGCCGCGCTCGCCCAGATCCATCGGAACGGTCACCGGCGCGGACCTTCCGGGGTGAAGGAGACCAGCGACTGGGCAACCACCCAGTCGATCAGGCGATCGTGGCGGTGCGCGTCCTCGCTGGCGCGCTGCGCCTGGTCGAAGGTCAGGCAGACGAGGCCCGGCGGGCAGGCGCTCAGCGTTCCGGCGGAGCGAAGGTCTTCAGTGCCGGGCGCACCAGCAGCCCGGCCGGCGGCGTCGCCGGCGCCGGGCAGATCAGCCGGTCCGGCACGGCGGGGATCGACTGCAGCGTCTCGCGCCCGCAGCCGGTCAAAGCGGGCAGAGACAGCAGCAAGATCGCTGCGAAGATCGCGGGTGACTTCATGGGTGACGGCCTCCTGTTCGGCGGCGACGCGGGCGGCATTGGCCTCGGCATCGCGCTTCGCCTGCGCGCTGGCGGCGAGGTAGCTGATGATGGTGTCGACGAAAGCGCTCTGGGTGGCGGTGAGCAGCTGCTCGGTTTCGGTGATCTTGCGGTCGCGCGCGGGCACGATCAGCAGCGCATGCACTGCCCACATCAGCGCGCAGATCACGAGCGGCGCGTTGCGCCAGTCGCTGACGAGCCACTTGGCGAGCCCTGAGAGGCCGCTGAGAAGCTTCTCGAGCGCGCCCGAGGCGAGCAGTTTAAGACCGATCCACATCAGCCCTGCCCCGCGTTCTTGGCCAGGGCGGCGCGGACCTCGTCGCGAATGTCGATCGGGCGGGCGCTGCCCCAGTCGGGGATGCCGTTGGCGCGCACGCGCTCGTACATCGTCACCACGCCGTCGCCGCTCCAGCGGCCGTCGAAGAACAGGTCGCGCTCGGCCTTGCGGCGGGCGATGATCTCGCGCGGGCGGGACCAGTTCATGAACTCGGTCCATGCCTTGTCGCGCCGGCCGAGCAGGAAGGACTGCACCCAGTCAGCCTGCCCGATCGCGCCGGTGTTCCAGTGGAAGGAGAGCGCGGCGGTGAGCTGCGCCTCGGTCAGCGTGCGGCCGCGGAAGGCGGCGATCACCTGCGGCAGGTACCTGGTGCGCAGCAGCCACTCATAGACCTCGATCGCGCGCACCACCGTCGAACGCTTCCCGCGGTAGCGATCGACCTTGTGCCCGCTCTTGTCGGTGACGCCGAAGCCCCACGTCAACACGCCCACGCTGTCGAGATAGGCCTCGAGCACGAGGCCTTCGTGCTCGGCGATCTCGAGCAGCATCCGTTCGGAGAGAAGGTGAGCGGTCATGGGACCGCTGGATGGGGGAAATCGGGGCTGCGCTCGCCCCGGACAAGTGTCCGGGCTAGGCCCCGAAGAGGTCGCCCTGGCGGCGATCGGTGAGGCGCTGGCCGGCCCGCTTCAGGGCGGCGCGGCGGCGGCGCACCGTGCGGATCGTGTATTCGCAAGCGCGGGCAATGTCACGCTCGCTGTAGGTTCCGGCGAGCAGCATCGCGTCGCACTTGGCCTGCATCCGGGCGATAAAGCCGGTATCGGCGAGCGGGATCTCGAGCGGGGTGCCGGCAAAGCCGCCGGTGAAGTGATCGCCGATCTTGCGCGCCGCCTCCAGCCCGACAAGCTTCGACAGCCAGTGATCGGGGCCGGGAACGGGCGGGATGTAGACGCGGGTTCCGCCGACCGCCTCGGCCACCTTGCGCGCCGCGTCCTCGCCCGCGAGGCGGGCGATATCGTCGAGCACCTGGGGGAGAGGGGCGGCGGGCTGGGTCATTGTGCCGGCTTGGGCTCCCAGACGGGGTCGCCAGCGCCCGGCTCCTGGGCGAGCGGGAGCGCGGCTTCGCAGGCGGCGCACTCGGCGGTGACGCGGCCGACGTGCCACGCCTTGCCGCCGCAGCACGGGCAACGGTTGGTCTCGCCGGGCCAGTAGAGCATCGGCGCGGGGCGGTGCATGGTGGTCTGGGCGTTCATCCCGTCACCCCCGCAGCACGATTGTCACCGGCGTGACGATCTCATCACGCTGGTCATCCGCCACGTAAGGCGGCACGCCGACCAATGAGAGGCTGAGAGTGACCTGCCCGCCGGGTCCGCGCACCGAATGCTTCACGCAGAGCGTTTCGCCCGAAAGAACCCATCCATCCGGCGCGTCAGCAAGCCTGCACGGCTGCCCGATCTTGACTGAAATCTCTTTCACTTCACACCTCCCGCTGCGCGCAGCTTCTGGCCGAGGGCGCTGGCGATCGCGTCGTAGCCTTCGGCGGTGATGGGGCCTTCCGCCCCGGGTTCGATGCCGCACAGCCGGAAGGCGGCAGTATCGAGGGTCCAGTCGGCGGGGACGATGTCCCTCGCCTTCAGCTTGGCGAGGATCGCCTCGCACAGCAGCTCCTTGAGCTTCAGCAGCGACCAGGGCCGTCCGGCCGGGTCCACCTGCGGCCAGCCATGGCGCTCGGCCATCGCCTTCAGCGCCTCGATCAGGCGGTAGCCCTGCGACTGGTCGGCCCAGACGAGCCGCTCGCACTTGAGCTGCCGCCTGGCAAAAGCCTCGAGCGCCTGCTCGGAAGGCTTCTCGACCGCGCCAAGGTGGTGGAGCGAGATCCACAGCGCCCGCGCCTTGCGCGCCATCGGGTGCTGCGCCGGGCGGGCCGCGCCTGCTTTGGTGAGCGGCGTGAAGCCGATCTCCTGGAGGCGTTTCAGCACCCTCTCCAGCTCGGCCTCTGTGCAGTCGCCCGCGCTGGTTCTGCCGGCGGAATCGAGCAGGATCTGGCGATAGTCGTCATCGGCCAGCTGCAGCTCCTTCTTGGCGACGTGGATCTTCGCCAGCATCGCGCGGCGGTGGCTGGCCGACCGGTCGAACCGCGCCGGGGCGGCGTTGGTGTGGAGGGCGAGGGTCACGAGAGCACTGCCCCAACCCAGAACAGCCCTGATGCGGCAGCCGCGCAGGCCAGCGCGAGCCGAAGCATGGTGGAGAGTTCGCGAGTAGGCGTCTGGCCCCAATGCAAGATCACGAACACGGCCGTGAGGCTCGTGCAGATGGAGATCAGGTGTTCGAAAATCGGATCCATAATCAATCTCCGATGGCCGCGATCCCGACGGCGAGGATCGCGAGGAAGGTCAGGCCGAAGACGGCGGCGAGGCTGTCGGCGCGCGAGGCCCCGGCGCCGTTCACGGCATCGTTCTGGCGCGCGACGAAGCGGCACAGGGCGAGGAAGCCGGTCATTGCAGCCCGCTCGCGGCGATCAGCGTCTCGATCGCGACCGTCTTCTCCCGGCCCCGCTCCTCGAGACGATCCGCGGCGGCCCGCAGGCAGCGCGCCGCGCTCATGAGCTGCCCGCGCTCGTAGTGATCCCACGCCGCTTCGATCAGCTCGCTGAGCGTCATCGGCGCCGGGCGTTCGGCCGCCCCGCTCATGCGCGGATCCACCGGGTGGCGCGCTCGCTCTGGGCGTCGCGCAGATCGCCGATCGACAGGCCGCGATCGTCAGCCGCGGCGAGCATCGAGGCCGCCTCGACCAGCTGCTTGCATTCGCGCAGGCCCCCGCTGTCGGGCGTGGTGGCAATGGTGACGAGGTAGCGGCGGATGTCGGGCTGATCGATGCCCCAGTGGTCGCAGAAGGCGGTCACGTCCTCGGGTTCGGGCGTGCGCTGCACGTGCATGTTGGCGATGCGCGACTGGAGCCGCGCGAGCTGGTCGCGCTTCGGCCCGGTCTTGATCCGCTGCACCAGCTCTTCGTTGCCAAGGAAGCAGATGCCGACGCCGGTCTCGTCGTGCCAGTAGCGCAGCTCCTCGATCGCCTCGAGGCTGAGCCAGTTGGCCTCGTCCACCACCAGGACGCCCTTGCGTCCGGTCATTCGGGTGACCACCAGCGCCGAGGCATCGGCGGTGGAGAGGCGCCGCGGTTCGACCCCGAGCGCCTTCTGGACCTCGCGGATCATCGAATGGAGGCTGTTGCTGGAGGGCTTCATGGTCGCCTTCCAGACCGGCCCAGTGCGCTCGGCATACTCGTCGATCGTCATGGTCTTGCCGGTCCCCGGCCCGGTGCCGATCAGCGTCATCCGGCCCGAATGGGCGATCTCGAGCAGCTCCATCATCCGAAGGCTGGTGCGTGTGTCGAAGTAGCCCGGGTTCACCGGCAGCTTGTCCTGGCGCATCGCCTGCGCCTCGACCGACTGCTTGAACTGGAACACCTTGCGCGCGACGTTGCTGCCGCCATCCTTTGCGGCATAGGTGCCGGCGGCGAAGGTGGTGAGCGTGCCCTGCGGGATCCCGGTCTCGCGGGCAAGCTGGCTCCATGGCATCGGCGGCTCGCTCAGCTCGCGATAGCCGTTGAGCCATAGCCGCATCTCGACGACGTCGACCGGCAGGTCCTTCACGTTGATCATCGTTCCCTGTTCCTCCTGTTCGGGTCAGTTGTTGGCGGCCGCGAGCTTCAGGCGGCCGAGGCGCTGCCGCTCGAGCACCGAAAGGGGCGAACCCTCACCGGCCGAGGCGGCGGACTTGGTGGCAGCCGCCTGCGCGGTGGCGGCGGCGTGGCGGACCGGGCGGACGACACCGGGCTCGGGCTTGATCTCCGGGATCGGGCGCGCCTGGAGCGCGGCCACCTGGTCGGGCGACAGCAGCCGCTCGGCCGCCTCCAGCTCCTTGGCGCGGCGCTTGACGTTGGCAGCGCGCTTGGCCGTCTCCTTCGCCCCGGCGGTGGTGGCGAAGCCCTCGTCGGCGAGCAGCTCGGCCTCCATCAGGTAGTGGCCTTGCGTATCGTAGAGGTGGACCGAGCTGTGCAGGTTGTCGGGATCGAAGCGCACCGTCACCCTCTGCCCACGCAGCGCGAACATCTGCGGGTGCCAGTAACGGTTGCCCTCCAGCTCGAGGACGCCGGTCTGGCGGCCCACAAGCTTCTGGTCGGCGGCGAGCAGCGCCATGCGCAGCACCGCCGGATCGACCACCTTCTGGATCGGCGCGACGGCATAGCTCTCCGCGAAGACCTCGTCGAAGCTGCGGCCCTTCGCGGTCTCGGTGCGGCGCCCGGTCTGGGCGTTGTGATCAGCGATACCCTCGGCCACCACCGCGCAGAAGCGGTCCCACTCGACCGCGCGCGAGCCGTAGTTCTCCGGCTTCGCCATCGGGCTGTTGCCGGTGTAGGCGCCCTCGAAGGCCGGATGCTTGGCAATCGAATCGCACAAGTCGCGGAAGGCGCGCTCGATCGGCTTCGACTGGCCGCGGTAAGGGATCGTGAAGTGCGTCTTCACGCCCAGTCCGGGCAGCAGGCCCATCGGCTCCTCGTCGCGGATCTTGAAGCGGAAGCGGGTCTTGCTGCCGCCGGTGATCCACTTGCTGGCGAAGGCCCGCCCGTTGTCGAGCACGACATGGCCGGGAATGCCCCAGTCGCGGAACAGATCGGCGAAGGCGAGCCGGGTCAGCACCGCGCTTTCCTCGGTGCCGATCCGGTGGGCGAGGATCTTCCGGCTGTAGACGTCCTGGATCGCCACCATCATCGGGCGGACGATGCGGCCATCGGGCGTGCGGGCGAAGACATCGAACTTGTGCCCGTCGATGTTGACCCACTCCATCGCCTGCAGCTCGGCGACGGTGCGGCGATTGGCCGGGACCGCGCGGCGCAACGCCTCGGCCCCCTCGCGGCGCAGCACCAGCACCTCTGCCGGGATCTCGCGCTCCAGGCGGCGTCTGAAGGTCCGCTCAGACGGCATTGAGAGGCCGTTTGCGGCAGCGATCTTGGCCGTCCGGCGATAGACGTTGGTGAGGGTAGGCTTCGCGTTGCGCAGATAATCGGACTTGAAGGCCTCCCACAGATCGGGGTGGATTTCGGCCTCGGCCCCGCCGCCCTTGCGGCGCGGAGCGAGCGCGGGCAGCCAGTCGGCGCGCGGCAGCCCGTCGATGAGGCGCAGCCAGTTCCAGACCGTCGCCTGGCCGACCGCGTGGCTCGCCGAGGCGGCAGCGACCGCCGCGGACTTGGTGGTGCCCGCTTCAGTCAGCAACTGGATCTCGGCAACGACTTCGAGGCGGCGCTCCGCCTCGGCCTTCACGCCCGCGCTCTGCGAATCGTACCAGCTCCAGGCGGTGCTCTGCGTGGCGGGTTCCGCGGGCGCGGTGCGGATCATGCCGCGCCGTGCCAGCTCGATCCGCGCCTCGCCCGGGAGCAGGCTGGCATGGAACTCGACCCCGCCGCCGCGGCCCTTGCGGGTGCGCACCAGCAAGCGGTTGTCCGGGCCGAGGCGCGAGTGCCAGCGCTCGGCATCGGCGCGACGGTTGATCCCGCGCTTGTCGGCCGGCAGCCCGGGCAGCGCCAGATCGGCCAGCTCGGCCGCGGTGAACCACGTGTCGGCTTCGCTCGGGATCACTCCCCGCCCTCCCTGATTTCCGGCGCTTCGGCCTTGAGCGCGCGCATCTCGGCCTCGATGCGCTTCTTGAGCTGCTCGAGGTGGCCGATCCGGGCCGTCTTCACTTCCTCGCCGATCAGCACCGCGGCGCCGATCTCGCCGAGCAGCGGGCCGAGCAGGTCCTGCCGGTCGGTGACCAGCAGCAGCGCCAGGGCGCGCGACATCGGCACCTTGTGCTCGGTGCGGGCCGGGCTGGCGTAGGCATCGAGCATGGCGCGGCTGATCGGCTCGTCGAGCACCTCGCTCATCTTCGCCGCGATCACCTCTCGCGATTCCCCGGCGCAGGCCGCGCAGGCGAGCGCGGTGCCGATCATCGCGTTGACGCGCTTCTCGAGGCCCGCGAGGCCGGCGACGCCGGTCTTGGGTGCCGGCACGGTGAAGTCGAAGCCGAGCTGGCCGATCGGCTTGGACTTAGGCATCGGGTCCTCCTTCGCCGTGAAGGTGGTCGCGCGCCCGGTCGAGCGCGCTGGTGAAGTGATCCTTCGGCAGCACGGTGACGACGCGGTTCTGCTCGAGCACCAGGCGCTGCCCCCCGGCGAGCCGGACGAAGCGCGCGCCGAACTCGATCGCGGTCCGCACCGCCGCGCAATCGATCGCGCGCCAGATCTCGGCCGCGGGCACGTCGGCGACACGCTCGCGGTAGCGCTGGATTGCGTGGCGGGTGAGGAAGACCTCAGGCATGGCCGCCCTCCCGGAAGGGGAAGTGAACGTGATCCGGGAACTGGAAGGCAAGCTCGGCCTTGCTGGGGCCGAACTGGGCGCCATGCCGGGCGAGATAGGCGCGCACCTCCTGCCCCCACATCTTGCGGCCCCAGACAGTGCCCTGATGCGCTTCCCAGCCCTTACCCCAGATGGCCTTGCGGCGCTGCTCGAGGGTAGCATCGGCCGGTAGGCTTGCGGTCAGTTCGGCGATGCGCTGCTGCGCGCGGGCTCTCCAGACGCTCACCGCTCAGTTCCTCATCATCCAGCGAGCGTCGAAGTCGGTGAAGCTCGGCTCGCGCACGGGCTCGCCGGTCAGGCTCAGTGGCGGCAGGGCCGAGCGGCGCAGGCGACCGCGCGCCATCTTCGCGCGGTGTTCCTCGCGCACCTGGACGGCCTTCATCCGCGCCTCGGCCTCGATCGGCGTGACGCCCAGCTCGAGCGCGAGCAGAAAGACCTTGCGGTGGTGGCGGTAGTATTCGGCCTTGCTGGCGAAACGCGGCATCATGCATCCCCTTCCCGGCTGCTGACGTCGAAGAGCATCACCTTGCGAACGAGCAGGCCGAAGCCGCCGACCGCGCAGCCCATGTGCGGCTCCTTGCCGATCCACCCGACGAGCCCCATCGCGCGCAGCACCGGCGTGCTGGCGCAGTCGGCCACCCGCCAGGTGCCGGCGTAGGGCTGCTTGTTGCTGATCCACGCCTGGCGAAGCACCTCGGCGGCTTCGGGATCGGCAGTCTCCAGTGTGGCGGCGACGTCGCGCGGATCGGGCAGGCCGACCACCATCGCCTTCATCGCATCGCGCCGCGCCAGCTCCAGCTCGCGGTTGGTGACCCTCCCCGGACCCTCGGTCATGACGCGGCGCAGCTCGGCCTCGCTACGCATCGCAGCGTCGAGCTCGTTCCACTCGTTATGCGGGGCTTGATAGGCCATCAGACGCGCTCCCCGATGCGGATGAAGTGCAGCGGCGCGCCGTCCGGAGCGCGGGGAATCGCGATCGGCTCCAGCACGGTGATCCCGCGCTTGCGGGTGTCGTCGCGGGCGATCGCACCGCGCTCCTCGAGCGAGCGGACCAGCCAGTCAGCCGTGAAGATCGTGGTGCCGATCGCGGTGGCGATCTCGCGCAGCGCGGGCGCGATGCCGTTCATCTCGCGATAGCCGGCGATGAAGCGCAGCGCGTCCTGCTGGCGGGGCGTGAGGGTCATCATGCCGCGGTGCCCTCCACCCTGACGAAGTGAAGCGGCTCGCCATCGGGCGCCCGCGGGATCGCGATGGGTTGCAACGCCTGCAGCTTGCGGTTGCGCATGATGCCGCGCCGGACGCGACCTTCGGCGACAAGCGAGCGGACCACATACTCGGCTTCCGCTTCGCTCCCGGCGAACTGCCCATCCGCCAAGTCGGCGATCGAGGGCGCGCGCCCGTGCTTCAGCTCAAAGCCAGTAATGAAACGAAGGGCATCGTCCTTCTGCTGCGGGAATGCGCTCATCGCACCGCGCCCCTTGTTCTCTGGCCCAGCTGGGCGCGCAGCTGCTCGCGCTGCTGGATGCGGCGGATCGCAGGGAACCGGTCGAGCCCGGCCTCGCGCATCTCGCGCGCGATCGCTTCCTCGGTGGGGAGCCGCGGCTTCACCGGAACGCCTCCCAGGCATCGCGCATGATCGTGATGATCGTCGCCGCCCACCAGATCAGGCCCGGCGCGACCAGCGCCGCCAGTGCCAGCGCTGCGGCGATCTCAAGGAAGCTGCCCCGCGGATCGGGCTCGCCATCATCGTCCCACATCAGAGGGCCTCCTCGAGCGACAGGATTTCCGCATTGCGGTGGAGCGGCGGCAGCCAGATCGTGCGCGTCTGGCCGGGCTTCGTCGGGCGCTTCACATCCCAGACGATCCAGCAGTAATCGACCATCCCGCCCGAGAAGGCGCGCTTGCCCATCGCGGCGATGCGGTCGCCCGGCGGCATCGAGGGGCGCTGGCAGAGGTGCAGCACCGCCTGCGGGGGGTGTTCGGTGAAGAGCTGGAAGCGGGCCTGCGAGGCGAGCCACTTGCTCGGTACGAGTATGCAGACGCGGCGCGAGGTGAGCGCCAGCGCGCGGCGCACGAACGCCTCCAGGATGCCTTTGCGGTAGCTGTAAGGCGGGTTGAAGACGAAGCTGCAGGCGACCGGCGCGGTCTCCGTCTCGAGAAAATCGCGGGTCTCGAAGTAGAACGCGCCGCCATCGCCGGGCAGGAAGTTGCCTTTGGCGAGGTTGTCGACGAGGTCGGAGCCGATCACCGGCACCATACGCCAGAACGCCGGCAGCAGCGTGTTGCCCATGCCGCAGCAAGGGTCCCAGATCGCCAGCCCTTCGGCGCGCTCGAGCGCGAAATCGTCGAGCGCGAGCGCGAGTTGCTCGGCGCACCAGTGCTCGTCGACATACCAGTCGAGCGGGTGGCGCTTCGCGTGCCGGCCGGTGGAGATTTCGCCCCTCACTCGCCAAGCTCCTCGATCAGCTGGTCGCGCAGCGTCCGCTTCATCTCTGGGGTCAGCAGGGCAACGAACTTGGGCAGGAACTGCCGCTGCTGGGGCACCGAGAGGCGCTTCCAGTTGTTCGTCACCGCATCCATGTGCTTCTGGTGGGCAACCGGGGTGGCATCGGGGCGAAAGCCCTCGAGCCCCGCCGCAATCTTGGCATCCTCGACGCCGATCTCATGGTCGGCGAGAAGCGCCTCGATCACTTTCAGGCGAACACCCTCGTCCTTCACCTGCGCGATCGCCTTCAGCTGGCTGCCGTTCTCCCCCACCACCGGGTGCTTCGCGAGCGCCTCGGCAAGATCGGGGAAAGGCTGGATGATGAGACGATAAAGGGTCAGATCACGGCGGATCGTCCGCTGGTCGAGGCCAAGCGCGTCGGCCACCGATTCCTGCCAGCCATATACGGCGGACATCGTGTCCGCCGTATCGATCGTCTCTTGCTGGAGCGCCTGCTCAGCAGCTTCCTCACCATGCTTGACCCGGTCCCAGCGGGCCTTGATCGCCAGCTGGTGCTGCGAGAGGTTCCCATGCTCGCGCGCGATCCGCTCCTGCGCGGCCGTCACCAGCGCGGCCGTGAACTTGGCGCGCTCGATCGGGCCGAGCGGGCGGCGGTGCAGGTTCTCGGACGCCTCGAGATCCGCGAGGTCCTCGGCCTTGCCGCTGACCTCGATCGCGAAGACGGTGATGCCCTCCATCATCGCGCCGGTGAGCCGGTGCATGCCGGTAACCAGCTTCCACGGCTGCTTGCCCTCGGCGAGCACGTCCTGGATGAGCTTAGACGGCAGGTTGCGCGTGACCTTGATCGGATCCCGCTGGCCATCGACCGCCATCAGCCGGCCGAGCGCCGCTGCCTTGTCCTCGTGGAGGAAGCCGATCCGCTCGGGGATCAGCACATGCTCCGGCGCCAGCTCGAGCAGCTGCGCCTGCGCCAGCATCGGACGCTTCGTCGCCCGACCGCTCATTTCGCGCCTCGACTTAGACGATGCGCTGGGGCCGCAGCCCGGCTAGCCTCGGCGTCACTAGCAGAGGAGAACAGCCCATGCCTCACGCCGATCTCAATTCGCTCGATCAGTTGCGCGACCAGGTCTACGCCCTCCAGCAGCTCGTGCTCGCGCAATGCGTGGCTTTCGCGCAGACCGATCGCGCCGCCACAGAGGCCGCACTGCTCATCGCCGCAGGGCAGGGGGACGCCCTGCTCGCGCAGGGCCGCATCGTCGCTGCACAGCGGCTCGCGCTCCTCGTGGAGGAGGTCCGCAAGTGCCTCGATTGATGTGCGAACGTCCGCGATCGCACTCTTCAGCGCGATCCGCCGCACAAGCGGCCGGATCAGCGCGCGATCGGCGAAGCCGATATCGGTCAGCTCGAGCAGGCTCATGCCGCCACCGCCTTCCCGCGGCCAGCCAGACGCTTCGCGTCCTCGGCATCGATCTTGTCGAGCTCACGGTAGAGCGCCTCGATCGAATGAAAGTTCGCACCGACCGGATCGGGGTTCTTCGGCCCCTTTCTCCACTTGAAGAAGGTGACTGGATGGATGCCCGCCTGGCGGCAGAGGCGCGCGAGGGGGACGCGGGCTGCTTTGGCGCGCCGCTCGATGTCCGCGATGACAGATTGCTGGTCCATAGGCGCATAGCATTATTAGCAATAATGCGCGCCCGCAATAGCATTTTTGCAATTTAGATTGCTAACGGCGGTTTGGTAGCGCCTGCACATGGAGGGACTCGATCAGGACGCCGAGCTGATCCGGGCGCTGGTGCGCTTCTCGGGTAAGACATCGGCCGAAGTGGCACGCGCAGCCGGCCTGGCCGCTTCGACGATCAACCGCCATTTCAACGGCACCGCGACCACGAGGCTGAGCCTCAGCACGGTCGAGAAACTGCGCGCCGCCTATCCCGATTTCGCGGGCTGGCCGCTGCCCAGGGCGGCTGAAAAGCAGCAGCCCTTCAAGCACCCCGAGTACATGCTCGAGAACCGCGCCAGTAACGGCGACACGGTCGAGCTCGACCAGATCGACCTTCGCTATGGCATGGGCGGAACCTTCGCCGATGGGCCTATCGAGGTCGAGCGCCGCCCGTTCTCGCGCGAATGGCTGCGCTCGATCACCAGCACTTCCCCCAAACACCTGTTCTGGGCAATCGGCGACGGCGACAGCATGGAGCCGACGATCCGTTCGGGCGAGATCGTGCTGATCGATCGATCACAGAATACGCCGCGCATGGATGACGGGATCTGGGCCGTCACGCATGGCGAGATCGGCATGATCAAACGCCTTCGTCAGCTGCCCAGTGGCGTCGTCGAACTCCACAGCGACAACCAGTTGGTGCGGCCGCAGACCGCTGTCGATGGCGAGCTGCACGTGATAGGGCGTGTGATCGCGGTCGTACGGAGGCTCTGAGGTCGTGGCCAAGCCTGGGATCATCGCCGCTGGCGTTGCCAGCGTCCTCGCCGTCGGAACAGCCGGCTATTTCGCCAACGAATGGCGGGTCTGCCGGAGCCTGAAAGCTGACTATCTGGCTTTCGCCCAGGGTTCCCTGGCAGACCAGCAGCTAAAGAATGCGGTGGATCGGCCCGAGTTCGACAGGTTCATAGCTGAGAAGACCGATACTGCAGTTATGGAAGCCGGGCAGACCCTGTTCGACCTCGAGACACGCTGCGGCAAGCGCGCCGCTGTCGATGCGCAGGTGGAGGCGCTGGAACTGATCCTCGGTACTTGATGGCAAGCTTCATCATCCATGGTCAGATGCCTGATCGCTTCAGGTTGCACCTTGCAGAGGCGATCAGGTCGCTCGGCTACTTCCGCATGGATGCGCTCGACCAGCTGCTCGAGATGTATCGCGAGCAGTGGCCGCGCGGCCTGTCCTCGACGATGTTCCGCTCTTCAGATATCGGGCCGCTGCTGAGCGACAAAGGGGCGGCTGATCCAGATCATGCTCAGAAGGCGACCACCAATCGCGCTCACTTCAACCTGAGGCGTGAGGAGTTCGATCTGAAGGAGATACACGGCGCAACCGGCCTGATGTTTTGGGCGCCGCGAGGCTGTGTATGCAGCCAAGCGAGCGAGCGCGATGGTGCCAAGGTCAACCTCTCCGGCAAATGGTCCCTCCCGCTCCCAGGCTGCAACCGCGAATGGTGTCCCTGCAACTGGACCTGGTCGTTCGACTTCGACTAAGATTCCCGCCCAGTTCACCATCTAGCTGATCAGTGCGCCATCGGGCGAAAATCGCGCAAAGCGGGCATTTTTCGCATTCGCCGATATGCTCGTCCTCGGCGCCCACTTCTGCCCCACTTCGCCGATGCCTCAGAGGCATCTTGCGGTAGGCTCAAACGGCTCTGAGAAGCACGAAAGCGGCGGATTTCAGGGCTTCTGCGGATTTCAGAGGCCCACTTCTGAGAAACGGCCACTCCAGCCGATCGCGGCAATCCGTCGTCTAAATGGCCCGGGACTCTAGACACAGCGCGCAAACGCCAATTTTTGGAGCCCCGCAGCAAGAGTGGCGGATTTCCGGGCCTTTTGCCCCGCGGAGCCCCGAGCAATCCCGGAAAATCCCGCTCGCCGCCACTCTAGAACCTCGTGTCATCTAACAGCCTCACCACCCTGCGGGTGGTCCCCCGCCCCGGTTCGGGTAGGATCAGGGCCTGATCTCGATCACCGTCCCATCAGGGACGAGGCGCCAGAGCTCCTCGATTTCCGCGTTGGCAAGCGCGATGCAGCCGTCGGTCCAGTCGCCCGGCACCCGGCCTGCGGGCCAGCCGTTGGGCTGCCCGTGGAGGAAGATGTTGCCCCCCGGCGAGCGGCCGTGGCTCCTCGCGAAGGCGCGATCCTCGGCATTGGGGTAGCTGACCTTGAGGCTGAGGTGATAGGCGCTCTGCGGATTGCGGCCCTCGATCGTGTAGCGCCCCTCGGGCGTGCGCTCGTCGCCCTCGAAGCGCTTGTGGCCCTGCGGCTGGTCGCCGAACTGGAGGCCGCGCCAGGCGCGCACCGGCTGGCCGCCGGCATAGGCAACCATCAGCCGCTCGGACTTGTCGACGATGAGATAGTCGATGGTGGCGGGGCGCGCGCCGGGCATGATCCGGGCCGCCTCCCGGCCGAGCAGCGGGGGTGCAGGCGCAGGCGTGCGCGCGATCTCGGGCGCGGGCGCGGCGCAGGCGCCGAGCAGCAGGCAGGCGAGGAGGATGCGGGGCTTCACGCGGGCGAGCATAGGCCGGCCCGGGTTAATCGATCAATGCAGCGGCGACCCCGTGTCTCTGCGGGGGACGCGCGGGCGCCGGGAGATCACCCGGCAAAGCCCAGCCGCTCGGCCGCCGCGATCAGTTCCTCCTCGCGGCCCGGCGCGCGCTTGGCACTGGCGGCGGCGTAGCGCGCGACCAGATCGGCCCCGGCTTTCTCGGGCGAGCCCGCGTCGAAGGGCGGCGCGGGGTCATACTCGAAGCCGAGCTGGATCGCCCTGGCGACGTCCTCGCCCGCGACCGCGGCGATCAGGGTCAGCGCGAAATCGATTCCCGCGGTGACGCCGCCACCGGTCACGCGGTTGCGGTCGACCACGGTGCGGGCGTGGACCGGCTCGGCTCCGAAGCGCGCGAGGTGGTGGTGCCAGGCCCAATGGGTGGTCGCCCGGTAGCCCTTGAGCAGCCCCGCCGCGCCGAGGATCAGCGCCCCGGTGCACACGCTGGTGACCCAGGTGGCGGTGCTGCCGGCCTGGGCCAGCCAGGCCATGGCCGCGTCGTCGTTCATCACTGAGGCAACCCCGATCCCGCCCGGTACGCAGACGATATCGGGCGCGGGGATGTCGGCATAGGTGGCGGTGGGGACGATGGAGAACCCGGCGTCGGTCGGGAGCGGATCGAGGCTCCCCGCGACATAATGCACGCTCGCCCCCGGCAGCCGCGCGAGGAACTGCGCGGGGCCGGTCATGTCGAGCTGGGTCATGTCGGCGAAGGGCAGGAAGGCGATCTGCATATCGCTCGCTCCTCAGTCGACGAAGGGATCGCGCATGAGGATCGTGTCGTCCCGCTCCGGCGAGGTCGAGACCAGCGCGACCGGGCACTCGATCAGCTCCTGGATGCGCTGGATGTACTTGATCGCGTTGGCAGGGAGATCGGCGTAGGAACGCGCCCCGGCGGTGCTTTCGTGCCAGCCGGGCATTTCCTCGTAGATCGGCTCGCACCCGGCCTGATCGGCGGCGTGGCTGGGCAGGTAGTCGTAGACCTTGCCGCGCAAGCGGTAGCCGGTGCAGATCGCGACCTTTTCCAGCCCGTCGAGCACGTCGATCTTGGTCAATGCGATGCCGGTGACGCCGGAGATGGCGCAGGACTGGCGGACCAGCACCGCGTCGAACCAGCCGACGCGGCGCTTGCGCCCGGTGACGGTGCCGAACTCATGCCCGCGTTCGCCGAGCCTTTGGCCGATCTCGTCCTCCAGCTCGGTCGGGAAGGGGCCGGAGCCGACGCGGGTGGTGTAGGCCTTGACGATGCCGAGCACGAAGCCGGTCGAATTGGGGCCGAGGCCGGAGCCGCTCGCGGCGGTGCCGCTGACGGTGTTGGACGAGGTGACGAAGGGATAGGTGCCGTGGTCGACATCGAGCAGCACGCCCTGCGCGCCCTCGAACAGGATTTTCGCGCCCGCGCGCCGCACCTTCTTGAGGCGCTTCCAGACCGGCTGGGCGAAGCGCAGCACGAAGGGGGCTATTGCGCGCAGTTCCTCGAGCAGCGCCGCGCGGTCCACGGGCGGCTGGCCGAAACCGGCGCGCAGGGCGTCGTGGTGGGCGCAGAGGCGATCGAGCTGCGGCTCGAGCGTGTCGAGATGCGCCAGATCGCACACCCGGATCGCCCGCCTGCCGACCTTGTCCTCGTAGGCCGGGCCGATGCCGCGGCCGGTGGTGCCGATCTTGCCCTTGCCCGCCGCCGTTTCGCGCAAGGCATCGAGATCGCGGTGGAGCGGCAGGATCAGCGGGCAATTGTCGGCGATGGCGAGGTTCTCGTCGGTGACGCTGACGCCCTGCCCCTCGATCTTCGCCACTTCATCGCGCAGCGCCCAGGGATCGAGCACCACGCCGTTGCCGATCACTGAGAGCGTGCCGGAAACGATGCCGGAAGGCAGCAGGCTGAGCTTGTAGGTCTTGCCGTCGATCACCAGCGTGTGGCCGGCATTGTGCCCGCCCTGGAAGCGGACCACGGCGTCAGCCCGGCTCGCCAGCCAGTCGACGATCTTGCCCTTGCCCTCATCGCCCCACTGGGCGCCGATCACGGTGACGTTGGCCATGTGCTTCCTTGCATTCGAGCGGACGAACCGGGCAGGCGCCTAGGCGCTCGGGCTGGCGAGGGCAAGCGGGCTGGCGGGGCGGCGGGGCAATTCACCTGTCGGCAAGCTTCGCGGGCGCAGAATGACGAGGATCGAGGGAGGGCAATCCGCATGACCATCACCGCCGCCAGAACCGTGATCGCCGTGGGCGCGCTCGCGCTGCTGACCGCGCCGATCCTCGCCCGGCAGGGGCGCGGCGGCGAGGGGCCGGGGGGCGAGCGCCTGTCGCCGGCGTGCCGGGCCGAGCTGGTCAGGCTGTGCGGCGCGGCGGGCCGCGAGGGGCTTCGCACCTGCCTCGCCGAGCAGCGGGGCGCCCTGTCGCAGGACTGCCGCAGCGCGCTGCGCGCGCGCATCGCGCAGCGCCGCGG
>NZ_JAPFGY010000005.1 GCF_026586795.1 Erythrobacter sp. WG | reverse complement strand
GGGCAGCGGCGGGGCCGGCGGCGGGGCGCGGCGAGCTCTCGTGCGCGGCGCGAGCGGTTCGGGCTGCTCTGCGGCGGCCGGCACCGGTTCGGAAGCGACAGCAGGCGCTGCCGCAGCAGGTTCCTCGACCCACACCGCGTTGCGCCCCGGAAGTTCGGCGAAGGCGGCAAGATCGAGCTCCAGCGGCGCGCTGCGATCCTCGTGTGCGACAGGTTCCGGCAGGGGATCGATCACGACCGGAGGCAGGCGCTCGGCGTCAACGTCACGGGCAGTAGGCACATTCGCGCGCGGAGCCTCGGCCTCGCCTCCCGCTTCCGCTTCGGCCTCGACGTCGGCCGCAGGTGCCGGCTTGCGCATGAAGCGCGGCATCGCGTGCGCCTCGCGCTCCTCTTCCTCGACGCGCGCCTCGAGATCGGCATCGCGCCACGCGGGGCTCGCAAAGGGCATGGGCTCGATCGGATCGTCGATGCTCTTGCCGCCCAGATCGCGCATCGGATCGATGGGGTTCACCTTGCGGGCAACGACATCGAGGATCGAACCGGGGCGCAACCGTCGGCGCTCTTCGGCCGACCGGAGCATGGCGGGAACGAACAGGGCCATGCCGACCAGCAGTGCCGCCGCCGCCGCGAACACCGGCTGTGCGGGCACGTCGAAGGTCGCGATCAGCGTGCCCTCGACGAAGGCTGCGATCACCGGGGCGGGGACCACCATCACCGCGAGGCCGCCGAGCAATGCGCCCCACAGGCCCAGCGCCGGTGCGAACGCCGGGTGCGCGACAAGCCGCCGCCAGTCCCGCTTCTGAACCTTCTCCTGCTTGCGCTCTTTCTTCGCCTTACGCGCCGATGCCATCGTCGTCTCTTATCCTGCCTGTGCGGCGATGCGCGGGGCACCGCTACCTTGCCTTTCGGCTAGCAGGTGTTGGTAAACATCAAGATAACCGCGCGCGTTCGTCGCCCAGTCGTGGCGGGTGCGCACATGGTTCTGGGCGCGGGCTTTCATCGCCTCCCAGTCCGCGCGGTTGTCCAGCAGCCGTGCGAGCGCGGCGGCGCAAGCCGCCGGATCGTCGGGCGCGAACAGCGTGCCGGTCACGCCGTCCTCGATCAGCTCGCGGTGGCCGCCGACGCTCGAAGCGGCGACGAGGCGGCGCTGGGCCATCGCCTCCAGGGGCTTGAGGGGGGTGACGAGATCGGTCAGCCGCTGCGCCTTCCTCGGATAGGCGAGCACGTCGACGAGCGAATAATACCGCTCGACCGCCTGGTGCGGCACGCGGCCGGTGAAGATCACCGCGTCCGGTTCGGGCAGCGCTGCGGCGGCCGCGCGCCAGGCTTCGTCCATCGGCCCGGCGCCGACCAGCAGCAGCCGCGCCTCGGGATGGGCGGCGCGCAGCAGCGGCATGGCGGCGATCAGGTCGTCGACCCCCTCGTAGGCGTAGAAACTGCCGATGTAGCCGATCACCGGTGCGCCCGCGGGAATGCCGAGTTCGCGCGCGAGCGCATCGTCGCGTGGGCACGGATCGCCGAACAGCGACAGGTCGACCCCGTTGGGCATGACCCTGATGCGCCCCGCCGGGATGCCGCGCGCGGCCAGATCGTCCTTGAGCCCGTGGCAGATCGTGAACAGCGCGTCGGCCGACCGGGCGACCTGGGTCTCGAGCGCGCGGGTCAGGCGGTATTTGAGGTTGCCCTCGGTGCCTGACAGATTGCCGACCGCCGCGTCCTCCCAGAAGGCGCGGATCTCGTAGACGAAGGGCACGCCCAGCGCCCGCGCCGCGCGCTCCGCCGCCGCGCCGCCGAGCGCCGGCGAATGGGCATGGATGATGTCGGGCCGCCACTGGGCCGCGACGCGGTGGATTTCGGCGGCGAGCGCCTCGATCTCGTCCAGCTCGCGCAGCGGCGGCGGACCCGCAGGCACGCCGGGCGTGCGGTGGAAGACGAGGCCGTCCGCCTCCTCGCGCGGCGCTTTCACCGCCGCCTCGAGATTGTGCCGCTGCCCGGTCAGCCCGCGCACCTCCAGCCCGTGCCCCTCCTGCGCCTTCAGAATGGCGCGGGTGCGAAAGGTGTAGCCGCTGTGGAGCGGCAGCGAGTGATCGAGAATGTGGAGAACACGCGTCATGCCAGCGTGCCTATCGCAGCCGTGCTTAACGCCGCGTCAACTGCCGCCGGGGTATCGCCGTAAGTCGCAGCCTTTTCGGAAAGCCGTTCGTCCCGCCATGATCGACCACCTCGCCCTTGCCATCGGACACGGCCTTCTGGCCATCGCCATGCTGCGGCTGGTGATGCGCCCCGCGCTCGACGAGGACCCGCTGATCGGCGCGATCCGCAAGCAGGCGCAAGGCAACCGCAAGGCGACGAGCGCAGCCGGCCGCAGCGCCGCCCGGCGCGCGCGGGCGGACAGCGAAGCGGCGCCGCGCGAGGACGCATGATCGATATCGTCCTCCTCGCCTTCATCGGCTATGTCCTGCTGCTCGGCCTCAGGCGCCCGTTCCTGTGGGTGCTGCTCTATGTCTATATCGACATCCTCGCGCCGCAGCGGATCGGCTATTCGCTGATCGTCAGCCTGCCGGTCTCGCTGATCGCCTTTGCCGCTGCCTTCGGCGGCTGGCTGCTGCTCGATCGCAAGGAAGGCGCGCGCTTCACCTTGCGGCAGGGCCTGATGCTGGCGCTGCTCGGCTATTGCTGGTGGAGCACCGGACGGGCCGATTTCCCGGTCGAGGCGGCGACCAAGTGGGACTGGGTGTGGAAGGCGCTGCTTTTCGCGATCTTCCTGCCCTTCACCCTCACCACCCGCGCGCGGATCGAGGGGCTGGCGACCGTGCTGGTGCTGACGGTGGCGATGATCGTGATCGCAACCGGCCTAAAAGTGGTGACCGGGGGAGGCGGCTATGGCGAGCTCAATTTCTTCGTCGACGACAACAGCGGCATCTACGAAAGTTCAACCCTTGCCACGGTGGCGATCGGGCTGATCCCGATCCTGTGGTGGGCGGTCCGGCACGGAACAATCTTCCCGCGCCACTGGACAGTCACGGTGTTTGCCGCCGCGCTGACCTTTGCCTGCCTGCTGGTTCCGGTCGGCACCGAAGCGCGCACCGGCCTGCTCTGCATCGCTGCGCTGTGTATTCTGATGCTGCGCTATGCCAAGCGGCGGCTGCTGTTCATCTTCGGAGCCGGCGCGCTGGCGCTGGTTGCCCTGCCCTTCCTCCCCCAGAGCTTCTATGATCGTATGGCGACGCTCGGGGCGCCGAGCGGCGATGAAAGCGCTTCCACCCGTGTGGCGGTGTGGCAATGGACCCTCGACTATGTCGCCCAGCGGCCCTTCGGCGGCGGGTTCGACGCCTATCGCTCGAACCGCTTCACCTACACCATGCCCGTCAGGGTCACCGAAGGAAACACCACCAGCGTCACCTATCGCGAGGTCGAGGACAAGGCGCGCGCCTTCCACTCCTCGATCTTCGAGATGCTCGGCGAACAGGGCTGGCCGGGGCTGGCGATGTGGTCGCTCCTGCATCTCGTCGGCCTGTGGCAGATGGAGCGCATCCAGCGCCGCTGGCGCTCGGAAGAGGAGGACGAGGCGACGCGCTGGATCGCCCCCCTCGCCGGCGCCTTGCAGATGGGGGCGGTGATCTATCTCGTCGGCGCGACCTTCCAGGGGATCGCCTATCAGCCGGTGATGCTGATGCTGGTCGGCCTCCAGACCGCGCTCGCCACCTACTGCGCGCGCATCGATTCGGAGCGGCGCGGCCTCGTCCGCAGCGCCGCGCGGCGCGGTGCGGCGAATGCCGCGATACCCGGTGCCGTAGCGGCATAGCCCCCCTCGCTGTCGGCGGCGTTGCGCTCCCCCTTCGCTTGCGCCATGAAGCGGCCCGCAAGGACCGGCGCGGCGGGCACGCGATCCCGCCGGCCGCAACACGGAGGAGGAGCCCCATGACCCCGCAGGAATTGGCCGCCAAGGTCGGCGAGAACATCGGCACCAGCGAATGGGTGGAGATGAGCCAGGAGCGCATCAACCAGTTCGCCGAGGCGACCGGTGACCACCAGTTCATCCACGTCAACGAAGAGATGGCCAAGATGACCCCGTTCGGCGGGACCATCGCCCACGGCTTCCTGACGCTGTCGATGATCCCCTATCTCGGCGCCCAGGGCGGCGCGGCGCGCATCGACGGCGTGAAGATGGGCGTCAACTACGGCGGCAACAAGACCCGCTTCATCGCCCCCGTTCGCGCCGGCAAGCGCATCCGCGGCCACTGGAAGCTCACCGAAATGGTCGAGAAGCGCCCCGGCCAGTGGCAGCAGACCTGCGAGATCACCATCGAGATCGAGGGCGAGGACAAGCCCGCGCTGATCTGCGAGTGGATCACGCAATACTTCGTGTGATTTAGCCTTATCCCCCCTCCCCTCGAGGGGAGGCGCCGGGGGTGGGGACGCGACGTCAGCTCTCCGCCCGATAACCCCCACCCCAACCCCTCCCCTCAAGGGGAGGGGCTTTGACCACAAGGATACCCCATCATGGCACGTGACGCCGTTATCGTCTCCACCGCCCGCACCCCCATCGGCCGCGCCTACAAGGGCGCCTTCAACGCCACCCCCGGGCCGACGCTCGGCGCCCTCTCCCTCGCCCCCGCGATCGAGCGCGCCGGGATCGAAGCCGGCCAGATCGACGATGTGGTGTGGGGCACCGTCCTCACGCAAGGGACGCAGGCCGGCAACATCGCCCGCCAGGTCGCGCTGCGCGCCGGTTGCCCGGTGGGCGTGTCGGGCCAGACCATCGACCGCCAGTGTTCCTCGGGCTTGATGGCGATTGCCACCGCCGCCAAGCAGATCATCGTCGACAACATGGATATCGTCGTGGGCGGCGGGCAGGATTCGATCAGCCTCGTCCAGACCCCCGAGATGCGCGTCTCGCCCGACCGCTCGCTGATCGCGATGCACAAGGACGTCTACATGCCGATGCTCGGCACCGCCGAGACCGTGGCCAAGCGCTACAATATCAGCCGCGAGGCGCAGGACGAATACGCCTACCAGTCGCAGATGCGCACCGCAGCCGCGCAGGCCGAGGGCCGTCTCGATGCCGAGATCGTCCCCGTCACCGTCACCATGAACGTGGTCGACAAGGAGACGAAGGAAGTCTCGCAGAAGGAAGTGACCCTCTCAAAGGATGAAGGCAACCGTCCCGAGACCACGCTCGAAGGCCTCCAGAGCCTCAACCCGGTGATGGGCCCGGGCATGAACATCACCGCGGGCAACGCCTCGCAGCTGTCGGACGGTTCCTCGGCGAGCGTGCTGATGGAAGCCAAGCTTGCCGAACAGCGCGGGCTCCAGCCGCTCGGCCGCTATGTCGGCATGGCGGTCGCGGGCACCGAGCCCGACGAGATGGGCATCGGCCCGGTCTTCGCGATCCCCAAGCTCCTCAAGCAGACGGGTCTCAAGATGGACGACATCGGGCTGTGGGAACTGAACGAGGCCTTCGCGGTGCAGGTGCTCTACTGCCGCGACCAGCTCGGCATTCCCAACGACATCCTCAACGTCAGCGGCGGCTCGATCTCGATCGGCCACCCCTACGGGATGACCGGCGCGCGCTGCACCGGCCACGCGCTGATCGAAGGCAAGCGCCGCGGGGCGAAGTATGTCGTCGTCACCATGTGCGTTGGTGGCGGCATGGGGGCAGCTGGTCTCTTCGAGGTCTTCTGATCGGAACATTCTTTCCGCGTCGGTGCTTGCGTCTCCCGTTCAATGAATGACGGAGACGACACATGGCTACCGACGCGGAAATTCGCAGCAAGTTCTGGAAGGCGCTGAAAAGCGACATGACGATGTTCCTCGGCATGGCCGAGGGAGAGGACGGCCACGCCCGTCCGATGACCGCGCAGCTTGAAGAAGAGCTGTATGACGGCGGTGAATACAAGGGCCCGGTGTGGTTCTTCACCTCGACCGAAAACCACCTTTACCGCGCGATCCAGCAGCAGGAACTGGGCGGCAAGGGCCCGCGCGCGATGGCGCACTTCGCCAGCAAGGGGCATGACGTCTGGGCGACGGTCCACGGCGGCCTGTCCACCACCCGTGACCGCGCCACCATCGACCGGCTCTGGAACCGCTTCGTCGCCGCCTGGTACGAAGGCAAGGACGATCCCAAGATCGCCCTCATCCGGCTCGACCCGGAGGACGCCGAAATCTGGATCGACGCCTCCTCGCTGGTGGCGGGGATCAAGATGCTGATCGGCATCGACCCGAAGAAGGATTACCAGGACAAGGTCGCCGAGGTGCGGCTCTAGGCATTTGCCGGGCCGCCGCCCCGCCCATCTGCGGGAGGGGCGGCGGCGCCAGTTTCAGCGCAGCGACACCACGTTGTCGGTCGCCTCGCGCACGCGGGTGCCGTTGAAGAGGCTCATCATCGGCTCGTCCTGCACGGTCACTTGCCTAGCGTTGCCATAGCCGTTGAAGCCGGTCTTCATCGCCGCGCCGTAAGCGCCGAGCATCCCGATCTCGATATAGTCACCCGCCTGGATGTCCGCCGGGAGCCGGAACGGGCCCTTCATGTAATCGGCATCGTCGCAGGTGGGGCCGTAGAACGAGAAATCCTCGTCCTCCTCGATGAGATCGTCCTCGAGCGCACGCACCGGGAAGCGCCACGCGACGTGGGCCGCATCGTAGAGGGCGCCGTAGGCACCGTCGTTGATGTAGAGCTCCTCAGCCCGGCGCTTGTTCACCTGCACGATCATCGAGGAATACTCGGCCGACAGCGCCCGGCCGGGTTCGCACCACAGCTCGGCGTTGTAGGCAATCGGCAGCGCCTCGAAGTGGCGGGCGATGATCGCGAAGTAATCCTCCATCGGCGGCGGCTCGAGCCCGGGATAGGCGCTCGGGAAGCCCCCGCCGACATCGATCATGTCGATGACCACCGACGCCTCTGCAATGGCCGCACGGGTGCGGTCGAGCGCCTGAACGAAGGCAAACGGGGTCATTGCCTGGCTGCCGACATGGAAGCACACGCCCAGCCAGTCGCAATGCTGGCGGGCCTGCTGGAGCAGCTGGGGCGCCTCGATGAGGTCGCAGCCGAACTTGGAAGCCAGCGACAGCTCCGAATACTCCGAGGACACGCGCAGCCGCACGCACAGGCGCAGGTCACGCGGGGCCTCGCCCGTCGCGGGGTCGGTGCAGGCGTCGATGATCTTCTCCAGCTCCTCGACAGTGTCGAGGCTGAAGGTGCGCACACCGTGCTCGAAATAGGCTTCGCGGATCGCCGCCGGGGTCTTCACCGGGTGCATGAAGCACAGCACCGCATCCGGCAGGATGCCGCGCACCAGCCGCACCTCGGTGATCGAGGCGACGTCATAGTGGGTGACACCGGCGCTCCACAGCACCTCGATCAGATCGGGCGCGGGGTTGGCCTTGACCGCATAGAGCACCTTGCCCGGAAACTTCTCGACGAAGAAACGGGCGGCGCGCCGCGCGGCGTGCGGGCGGTTGAGAATGACGGGTTCGTCCGGACGAAGGTCGCGGACTACAGCGCGTGCGTCAGGATAGATGTGCAACTCAAGGGACCCCCAAAACGGCTCTGTTGAACCATAAAACGACAAGCTGCCTTGCGGTTTGGAAGTCCCCTTGGGGCAGCGGAAGCGCGCAGATAGGGCCTGGGGGGGCAGATGCAAGCGAAAAATGCGCCGCCGCCGGCCGTCATGTTACTTTTTGAAGACACACCCGCAAAGACGACCGGATTGTGACGGAAGTCCGCCGTTTTCGCCGGATCAGAAGGCGATCTTCGGCGCCTGGTCGACGGTCCCCTGCTCGCTCGCATCGAGGCGGTGGAAATCGGCCTCGGCGAATCCGAGCGCGCCGGCGAAGAGCACTGCCGGGAAGGATTCGCGCGCCGCGTTGAAGCGGGCGACCGCGGCGTTGAGGGCGCGGCGGGCGGCGGCGAGCTTGTCCTCGACATCGGCAAGCTCGCCCTGAAGCGACTGGAAGTTGGCCGAGGCCTTGAGCTCCGGATAGGCCTCGCCCAGCGCCAGCAGCCGGTCGAGCGCGCCGCGCAGCTGCTGCTCGTCACCCGAGGACAGCGATCCGCTCGCCGCGGCATTGCGCGCGGCAATCACCGCCTGAAGCGTCTCGCCCTCGTGCGCGGCATAGCCCTTCACCGTCTCGACGAGGTTGGGGATGAGATCGTGCCGCTGGCGCAGCTGCGCGTCGATATCGGCGACCCCCTGCCGCACGCCCTGCCTCAGCCCCACCAGCCGGTTGTAGATGCCGATGACGACGACCAGCACCAGCGCGACCACCGCCAGCGCAATCCCGAGAACCAGATCCATGCGTCAATCCCCTTGCAAGTCGCCCCAACTGTGCTGACACAGGTTAAGAAACCTGCGGGGAGCGGCAATGTCCAGCGATATCGACCGGCTGATGGCATCGGGCCTCGAGGGATGGCTCGCCGGGCAGGCCTCGATGCGCGAGGGAGCCCGGTCGAAAGCGGCATGGCGGGCGGTGTGGAGCGCGGTGGTGCTGCTGCCGCTGCTTGCCTTCCTGTGGTTCGCCCCGCCGGTGCCGGCGGGGGCTGCGGGGGTGGTCACCTTCCTGGGCCTGTTCGCGGCGGTGTGGCTGGTGCTGAAGCCGATCCTCGATGCGAGCCACGCAATCAAGGTCGGCATCAATTCCGCGATCGCCGCAAGCTACGGCCTTGCCTTCGATGCCAGGGCCGAGCCGGGCGGCGAGTTCCAGGCGGCGCGCACCTATGGCCTCGTGCCGAGCTTCGACCGCTCGCGCTTCGAGGACCTGTGGCACGGCACGCTCGAAGGCCATTCTTTCGCGCTCTACGAGGCCTGTCTCGAGGAGGAGCGCGGATCGGGCAAGAACCGCACCTATGTGACGGTGTTCCGCGGCCCGGTGATCCGCATGGGTTTCGGCCGTCCGTTCCGCTCCACCACCCTGCTCCAGCGGGCGGGCAAGCACCGCGGCTGGCTGGGGCTCGGCGGGGCGCGCGACCATGTCAGCTTCGACGGCCACCGGCTCGACCGCGTCGATCAGGTCCACCCCGCCTTTGCCGATGTCTTCGCGCTCTATTCCGACGATCAGGTGGAGGCGCGCGTGCTGGTCCACCCCGCCTATGTCGAGCACCTCCTCGCGCTCGAGAGCGCCTTCGATGCCAAGGAGCTGCGCGCGCTGTTCACCGACGGCGAGGTGGTGCTGGTGCTGGAGACCGGCGCGCTGTTCGAGAGCGGCGGCATGAGCGCCGCGAGCGACCGCGAGCGCGCCGCCAGGGCCGCCGCCCAGTTCGGCGCGCTGGCCGATCTGGCGCTGGCGATCAACCAGACCGCGCGCGGGCGGGCGGTGCGCGACCGCCCGCCCCCCGCCGACGCGCTCTAGCTCAGCCGGTCGCGGAAATCCTCGTAGGAGAAGCGCTTGACGCATTCGAGCGCGTCGGTCTCGCTGTCCCACAGCCAGATCGACGGCAGCGGCACGCCGTTGAAGGTGTTGGTCTTGACCATCGAATAGTGCGCCTGATCGAGGAAGGCGAAGCGCGCGCCCGGCTCGGCCGCGACCGGCAGGCGGTAGTCGCCGATCACGTCGCCCGCGAGGCACGAAGGCCCGCCGAGGCGGATCGGGATCAGGTCCTCGTCCGCCAGCTCGCCGAGCATCGCCGGACGGTAGGGCGCCTCGAGCACGTCGGGCATATGGCAGGTCGCCGAGATATCGGTGATCCCCACCGGCATGGCGTTGAAATGCGTGTCGAGCAGCGTGCCCACGAGAATGCCCGCATCGAGCGCCACCGCCTCGCCGGGTTCGAGGATAATCTCGCAGCCGGTGTCGGCGGCGGCGTCCTTGAGGAACTCCACCAGCTCCTCGCGCTGGTAATCGGCGCGGGTGATGTGGTGCCCGCCGCCCATGTTGATCCAACGGAGCTGGTCGAAATAGGGTTCGATCGCGTCGAACACCCGGTCCCAAGTCTGTTGCAGGGGCACGAAGTCCTGCTCGCACAGGTTGTGGAAGTGGATGCCCTCGATCCCCTCCATGTGCTCGCTCGTCAGCTGGTCGAGCGGGAAGCCGAGGCGCGAGCCGGGGGCGGAGGGATCGTACTTGTCGACCTCGCCGGTCGGCACCTGCGGATTGACGCGCAGGCCCACGCTGAAGCTCGCGCCCGAAGCGGCCGCGTGGTCGAGGATCAGCCGCGCGCGCTGGAACTGGAAAGGCGAATTGAAGATGATGTGGCCCGAAAGGCGGCAGATCTCTTCCAGATCCTCGGGCTTGAAGGCCGCGCAATAGGTCGCGATCTCGCCATCGTAGAACTCGCTGGCGAGGCGCGCTTCCCACAGGCCGGACGTGGCAACGCCGTCGAGATATTCGCCGATGATCGGCGCGGCCGACCACATCGAGAAGGCCTTGAGGGCGGCAAAGATGCGGATCTCCCCGCCATCCGCCGCCGCCGCATCGCGCACCGCCGCGAGCGTGCGGCAATTGGCGCGCAGCTTGGCCGCGTCGACCACGAAGGCGGGGCTGTCGACGCGCGACAGGTCGAAATGGGCGAAGGCCCCGGGATCACCGGCCTTGGTCTGCATCAGCCGAAAGGACTCCTGAAGATCATGAACGCGCCCCCCGCGATGAGGGCGAAGCCGACAAGCTGGCTCGGGCCCGGCGTCTGGCCGAACAGCACCCAGGCCACAAGCACGAAGGCAGCGAGAGATAGGACTTCCTGGATGGTCTTCAACTCGGCGAGCGACCAGTGCGCGATGCCGATGCGGTTGGCGGGGACGGCAAGGCAGTATTCGAAAAGCGCGATCCCCCAGGCAAGGCCGATCGCCGCCAGCATGCCCAGCGAAGGCTGCTTGAGGTGCCAGTACCACGCGACATTCATCACGATGGCCGACACGGCGAGCAGAAGGACCGGCAGGAAGGCTGGACCGACGGCCATCACTTCGCCTCAGCCGGGAGCCTGACGCGCACCACCCGTCCGCCCGGCACATCGGTGACATAGACGTGCCCGTCCGGCCCGATGGCAAGATCGTGGCCGAGGCTCGCGTCCTCGCCCCGCAGGCCGACATCCCAGGACGCCTCGAGCGTGCCGTCCGCCGCATAGACCCGGAGGATCGCGCCCTTGCGATCGGTCCCGTCGCGCCCTTCGACCGCGAGCAGGCGGCCGGCGCCCAGCGGCTTCAGGCTGTAGGTGTGATTGCCGGCCGGGCTCTTGCGTTCGGCGATCAGGTTGCCCGCGTGATCATAGACCATGATCCGCGCGTTCTCGCGGTCGGCGAGGTAGATGCGCGTGTCATCCGCCGCGACCGCATGGGCGACCCTGAAGTCGCCCCAATCGCGGATGAAGCTGCCGTCGGGCGCGAACTCGGCGAGCCGGGTGTTCACGTAGCCGTCGGCGACCAGCACCCGGTCGCCGAGGAAGGCGACGTCGGCAGGGCGGCCGAAATGGCCCGCGTCCTGCCGCGTCACGCCCTTCTCGCCCAGCACCAACTCCTGCTGGCCTTGGGGCGAGAAGCGGAACACCTGTTCCAGAGCGACATCGGTGATCCACACCTTGCCTTGGGGGTCGATCGAGAGGCCGTGCGGCATGACGAACACCCCTGCCCCCCACTGCGCGATGAGCTTGCCCTCGGGCGAGAACTTGAAGACCGTGGGCTCGGCAATGGGCGTGTCCGGGAACGGTTCCTCCCACACGCGCCCGGCGCGGTGGAGCACCCAGATGTTGCCTTGCGCATCGACATCGACCGCGCTCACCTCCCCGAACTTCGCGCCTGCCGGGATGGCGGGCCAGCCCGCATCGACAGGCAAGGTCGGCACCTCCTCGCGCGGCGAAGGGGAAATGTCGCAGGCAGCGACCGCCAGCAGAGCGAGAACGGCAATCGCCGTGGGGGCGTAACGCGATAGTGGCATTGGCACCTTTGTTTCACGCAGAGACCGCAGAGGAGCAGAGACCGCAGAGAAGATCAGTCTGGCCGGTAATCGTTCACGACCCGCTTGATGCCGTCCATCATGGTCACCGCCGAAAAATTGAGAAGCAGCCCTACGGGCTGTTTGGTGAGGCGCAGCTAAGTCGTCAATTGGCGCAGGTGGATCTTGGCCAGCTGGTCGACCGACTTTATCTCGAGGATCAGCCGTCGCTCGACCAAAATGTCGATCTTGAACGCCGCGCCGAAGGCGTGGCCATCGAACTCGATGGGGACGGGCACCTGCCGCCCGGCCCGAAGTCCGCGCCGTTCCAGACGTCCTGCCAACACCGTTTCGTAGACCGTTTCGAAAAGCCCCGGACCAAGCTCATCGAAGACCGCAGACGAGACAGCATCAATGTTCATCGCCCATCCCCTCTGCGGTCTCTGCTCCTCTGCGGTCTCTGCGTGAACCAAAATCTTCTCAGAAATCCACCGGCCCGGCCAATTCCTCGACCGTCCACGGCAGGCCGTGTTCGTTGAGCATCGCCATGAAGGGATCGGGATCGAGCTGTTCGATGTTGAACACGCCCTCGCCTTGCCATTCGCCCTTCACCATCATGGCAGCGCCGATCATGGCGGGGACGCCCGTGGTGTAGCTGACCGCCTGGTTGCCGGTCTCCTCATAGGCGGCTTCGTGCGAGCAGATGTTCTTGATGTAGAACGTCTTCTCGCCGCTGCCGTCCAAGGCCTCGCCGGTCGCGATCACGCCGATATTGGTGTTGCCCTTGGTGGTCTCGCCCAGCGTTTCGGGCTTGGGCAGCACGGCGGCGAGGAATTGCAGGGGGATGATGTCGCGGCCCTGATAGCGAACCGGCTCGATGCTCGTCATGCCGACGTTCTGGAGCACGGTCAGATGCGTGATGTACTGATCGCCGAAGGTCATCCAGAAGCGCGCGCGCTCCAATTCGGGGACGAACTTCGCGAGGCTTTCCAGCTCCTCATGATACATCAGGTACATGTTCTTGGGGCCGACCGCCTCGAAATCGAAGCCGACCTTGGTGGACATGGCGGGCGTCTCGACCCACGCGCCGTTCTCCCAGTGACGCGCAGGCGCAGTCACTTCGCGGATGTTGATTTCCGGGTTGAAGTTGGTCGCGAAATGCTGGCCGTGGTCGCCGCCATTGCAATCGAGAATGTCGAGCTGGCGGATGGTCTTCAGCTTGTGCTTCTTGAGCCACATGGTGAACACCGAAGTCACGCCCGGGTCGAAGCCCGAACCGAGCAGCGCCATCAGCCCTGCGTCCTTGTAACGCTCGTGATAGGCCCACTGCCACTTGTATTCGAACTTGGCCTCGTCCTTGGGCTCGTAATTGGCGGTGTCGAGGTAATCGACGCCCGCCTCAAGGCAGGCGTCCATGATCGGCAGGTCCTGGTAGGGCAGCGCGAGGTTGACCACGAGGCCCGCGCCGGTCTTGCGGATCAGGCCCACCATCGCGGGCACTTCCTCGGCGTCGATCTCGTAGGTCGCGATGTCGCGCCCGGTGCGCTCCTTCACCGAGGCGGCGATCGCGTCGCATTTCGACTTGGTGCGGCTGGCGAGGTGGATTTCGGGAAAGATCTCGGGATTGAACGCCATCTTGTGGACGCACACCGAACTCACCCCGCCCGCACCGATGACGAGGACCGTCTTGTTTTCGGGGCTGGATTGGGCTGCGGGCATGATAGGAACCTTTCGTGAAGCGATGCGAATCTTGCGCGCTGCCTTAATGCAACGCGAGCGGGGGGACAAATGATCCGGACCGATGTCAGAATGCCCACCACCGCCGGCGTGCGCGCCGCTGCCGAGGCGGTGGCGGCGATCCTCCCGCCCACCCCGCTCCTGCCGGTGACGATCGGCGGTGTGACGGCCTGGGTGAAGGCGGACAGCCTGCAACCGATCGGCTCGTTCAAGATCAGGGGCGCGTGGTGGCGGCTTTCTTCCCTGACCGAGGAAGAACGCGCGGGCGGCGTGGTCGCCGTCTCCTCGGGCAATCACGCGCAAGGGGTGGCGTGGTCCGCGCGCCGCCTCGGCATCGGCGCGACCATCGTGATGCCGCACGATGCCCCCGCGGTGAAGCTCGCCAACACCAGGGCGCTGGGCGCCGAGGTGGTGCTCTACCAACGGCCCGGGGAGGACCGGGACGCGGTGGCGGCGCAGCTTATCGCGACACGCGGCGGCACCCTCGTCCATGCCTTCGGCGACCCCTGGGTGATCGAGGGACAGGGATCGGCCGCGATCGAGATCGCCGCGCAGCTGGGCCGGGCGCCGTCGCGGATCATCGCCTGCTGCGGCGGCGGAGGACTGGCGGCGGGGCTGGCATTGGGCGCGCCCGATAGCGCGATCCACCCGGTCGAGCCGGTCGGCTGGGACATGGTCGGCCGCTCGCTCGCCGCCGGAGAGATCGTCGCCGCCGGGCCGGATGCGCCCAGGACCATCTGCGACGCGCTCCAGCCCACCGCGACCAAGCCGATCAACCTCGCCGTCCTTCAGGGCCGCGCCGAACCGGGCGTCGCCGTCACCGACGCGGAGGTGCGCGCCGCCCAGCGCTTCGCCTTCGCGAACCTCAGGCTGGTGCTCGAACCCGGCGGCGCGGCGGCGCTGGCGGCGGCGCTGGCGGGCAAGGTGCCCCTCGACGCCGACACGGTCATCATGCTGACTGGCGGCAATGCCGATCCGGCGGCCTACGCGGCGACCATCGCGGCCGCCGACAAGACTGTGGAAAGCGTCACACGCCCGACACGCTGAGGTCATATCGCAGCGTCCGATTACACCGGAGGGCGCGGCGAAATGGCGACACAGGCGAAGCGGATCATCGAGGAGGCGGTCGTCCGCAAGGACGCGAGGATCAGCGACAAGCTGCTCGACAAGGCCTTCGCCTTCGCCTTCCGGGGCCTCGTCTACGCCCAGATCTGGGAGGACCCGGTGGTCGACATCGAGGGCCTCGACATTCAGCCGGACAGCCGCGTCATGTGCATCGCCAGCGGCAGCTGCAATGCGCTCTCCTACCTCACTGCCGATCCCGCGCAGGTGACCGCAGTGGACCTCAACCGCGCCCATGTCGCGCTCGGGCGGCTCAAGATCGCCGCGATCCGCCACCTGCCGAGCCACGAGCGCTTCCACCGCTTCTTCGCGCACGCCGATCACAAGGAGAACGCGGCGGTCTACCGCGAGATGATCGCCCCGCACCTCGATGCCGAGAGCCGGGCCTATTGGGAACAGCGCGACATTCGCGGTCGCAAGCGCATCTCGTATTTCACGCGGGGTATCTATCGGCAAGGATTGCTCGGCAATTTCATCGGTCTGGCGCACGTTTTTGCCAAGCTTTACAAGATCGACCTCGCCAAGCTGCTGGAAGCCACGAGCCTCGAGGAACAGCGTGCGGTGTTCGAGCGCGAGCTGGCGCCGGTGTTCGAGAAACGCTTCATCCGCTGGCTCACCGACCAGCCTGCCGCGCTGTTCGGGCTCGGCATCCCGCCCGCGCAGTTCGCGCACCTTGCGGGTGACGAGCGCATGGCCGAGGTGCTGCGGCGGCGGCTGGAAAAGCTCGCCTGCGACTTCGAAGTGAAGGACAACTACTTCGCCTGGCAGGCTTTTGGCCGCGGCTATGCGCGCAGCACCGGCGCCGCCCTTCCGCCCTATCTCCAGCGCGGCAACTGGGAGGCGATGAAGCAGCGGGTGGACCGGCTGGAGGTCACGCGCGCCAACATGGTCGACTGGATCGGCGCGCGCGAGCCTGCGAGCATGGACCGCTTCGTGCTGCTCGATGCGCAGGACTGGATGAACGACCAGCAGCTCGATCGCCTGTGGAGCCGCATCACCCGCGCCAGCCGTCCGGGGGCGCGGGTGCTGTTCCGCACCGCCGCCGAGCCCTCGCTCCTGCCCGGCCGTCTTGATGAGAAGATCTTGAGGAAGTGGCGCTACCTCGATGAATTGTCACATGATCTCACCCGCCGTGACCGCTCGTCGATCTATGGCGGCGTTCACGTCTACGAGCTGGCGTGATGGCGAGCCTCGGCACCTCCCACGCCGCGCTGATGGACGAGGTCTATCGCGGGCAGCGGCACATCTATGATTTCACCCGGAAGTATTACCTGTTCGGGCGCGACACGTTGATCGCGGGGCTCGCGGCGGCGCCCGGCGCGCGGGTGCTCGAGATCGCCTGCGGGACGGGGCGCAACCTTGCGACAATCAGCCGGGCATGGCCGGGCGCCCGCCTTTACGGCATCGATATCTCGTCGGAAATGCTCAAGAGCGCGCGGGCCGCAGTGGGCGGTCAGGCGCGGCTTGCCGAGGGCGATGCCTGCGGCTTCGACAGCGCCGCCCTCCTCGGCGAGGCGCGGTTCGATCGGATCGTCCTGTCCTATTCGCTCTCGATGATCCCGGACTGGGAGCGCGCGCTCGATCATGCCGCGGGCCTGCTCGCACCGGGGGGCGCGCTGCATATCGTCGATTTCGGCGATCTGTCCGGACTGCCCGGCCCCGCGCGCAGGCTGCTCGAGGGTTGGCTCGCACGGTTTCACGTCGCGCCGCGCAAGGCCCTCCCCGCCGCTGCGGCGCGCAGCGCCTTGGGGCGGGGGCTCCATCTCACCAGCCGCCACGGACCCCTGGGATATTATCAGCTGCATATCCTGCGGGCGTGACATTCCGCGCGGCCCATCGCTGCGGAACACGGCATTTGCCGCAAGCGCGGTGCGGCTCCCCGCGCTCCCAACCCACATTAGGGCGCGCGCCGGTCGGCAGGGGCAATCCCTTCGTGCGCCGCGGGCGCCGGCCGCGCCCCCCTGTGCCGACGCCCGCGCCGCACCGCCGCAGCGGTGAGGCCTGGTCGAGGAGCAACGAGCCCGATGTTCGCAAGCCGATCTCCCAGCCACGAGGCATCCGCATGACGAGCCCGCGCCTTGCGCGCATGGTGCTCGCCTTCGGGGCCGGGGTTGCGCTGATCGCGCCGCGCGTCGTCGCCGGGCAAGAGCGCGGGGATGCGGGCATCCGCTCCGCGCAAGTCTTCGCAAAGGTGCAAGGGGGTTAGGGGCAGGCGCGGTGGCTGCGCGGATGCAGGCTCCCGCGGAGCCCGTCAGAGCAGGGCGCGCCCCACGAGAAAGATTCCCGTCCACAGGGCGATCGGCAAGCCGATGAGCAGCGCGATGCGCACGGGCGGGGGCAGCTTTTCCTCTTTGCGGCGCACCTTGACCCGGCGGCGGCGCAGGCGCGGTTCCTCGCCGCTGGAGGGGTCCGGGCCGCTGGTCGGCGCGTCGTCGTCGATGGCCATGTGCTGATCCCGCTCCTGCCTCGCCTGTCGCAGCGACATCCGATGTAGTGGATCCGGGTGATCCGGCAAGCGCGAAAGGGCGCGCTGCCCGGCTTGCGGCAGGGTGGCGGCAGCCCGGGCAAAGCCCCCGCCAGACCGGGGCCAGCCCCCTCCCAGCGGGCGCCAGCCCCCCCTCAGGCCCCCTCCAGCCCCGCCTTTGCGGGGTGTTTCACGTGAAACATCGCCGCTTCGCCGTGCGCCCGCCATTTTTGACGGGCGCACCGGCGCGTTTGCGGCTATGGGCCCGGCTCGACCGTGCGCGGCCCCCTGATGGCGCCGCCCGCCTCCTCCCCGGCGACCTGCCCTCCCCCTGCCCGGCGGCGCCCCTTCAAGACGAGTGTTTCATGACCTTCCCCGCGCTCCCCGCCACCATCGAAGCCGCCCTCGCAACGCGCGGCTACGCCGAGGCCACCCCTGTCCAGGCCGAGGTGCTGCGGGCGGGCGCAGCGGGCCGCGACCTTGTCGTCTCGGCCCAGACCGGCTCGGGCAAGACGGTCGCCTTCGGCCTCGCAATGGCGCCGCAACTTCTTGATGATGATGGCAAAATCGGCTTCGCACCGGCGCCCCTCGCGCTGGTCGTCACCCCCACGCGCGAACTTGCACTGCAGGTCAGCCGCGAGCTCTCCTGGCTCTACGAGCGCACCGGCGCAAGGGTCGCGACCTGCGTGGGCGGCATGAACCCCTCGGCCGAGCGCAAGGTGCTCGGGTCGGGCCCGGCGATCGTCGTCGGCACCCCGGGGCGCCTGCGCGACCACTTCGAACGCGGCGCGCTCGACCTGTCGGCGCTCGCCGTCGCGGTGCTCGACGAGGCCGACGAAATGCTCGACATGGGCTTCCGCGAAGAGCTCGAGGCGATCCTCGACGCAACGCCGGAAACGCGCCGTACCCTGTTGTTTTCCGCGACAATGCCCCGCCCGATCGAGGCGCTCGCCCGGCGCTACCAGACCGATGCGCTGCGCATCGCGACGATCGGCGAAGGTGGCCGCGGCCACGGCGACATCGCCTACCAGGCCGTCACCGTCTCCCCGCCCGAGGTCGAGAACGCGGTGGTCAACCTGCTGCGCTTCCACGAGGCCGAGACTGCGATCCTGTTCTGCGCCACGCGCGAGAAGGTGCGCCACCTCCACGCGACGCTGCAGGAGCGCGGCTTCGCGGTCGTGGCGCTGTCGGGCGAGCACTCGCAATCGGAACGAAATCAGGCGCTTCAGGCGCTGCGCGATGGGCGCGCGCGGGTCTGCGTCGCAACCGATGTCGCCGCGCGCGGGATCGACCTGCCGACGCTCAGCCTCGTCGTCCACGTCGAGATCCCGCGCGATGTGGAGACCTTGCAGCACCGTTCGGGCCGCACCGGGCGCGCGGGGCGCAAGGGGATTGCGGTGCTGATCGTCCCCTTCTCCGCCCGCCGCCGGGTCGAGGCGATGCTGCACCGCGCGCAGATCGCCGCCGCGTGGCAGGAGGTGCCGGGCCGCGAGGCGATTGCGCACAAGGATCGCGAGCGCCTGCTCGGCAAGCTCCTCGCGCCCACCGAATTCGACGCGGCCGACCGTGAGCTTGCCCGCCAACTGCTCGAGGAACGCAGCCCCGAGGATATCGCCGCGATGCTCGTCCACGCCCACCGCGCACGCCTGCCCGAGCCCGAGGAAATCGCCGCCAATTCGCGCGAGGCGCAGAAGGAACGGCACCGCCCCGGTTTCGAGGACACGGTGTGGTTCCGCATGGACCTCGGCCGCCGCGAGGGTGCCGATCCGCGCTGGTTGCTGCCGCTGATCTGCCGCCGCGGGCACATCACGAGGAACGAGATCGGCGCGATCCGGATCGGCCAGGCGGAGACGTATTTCCAGGTGCCCCGCGCCATCGCCGACAAATATGCCGCCGCCGCCGCCCGCACCGCCGAGGGCGAGGAAGATGCCGTGCCGATCGAGCGTTCCGACGCCGGCCCGCGCGAAGCCGCGCGCACGAACCGCCAGCGCCGCCCTTCGCGCAGCGCCGCGGACAACGCCTTTGTCAAGGCCAAGGCGCCGGCGCGCAAATTCGCCAAGGCGAGCGGTGCCGCTGCGCGCCCCGTGCCGGCCGGACCGGGACCCAAGCCGGGCAAGCCCGCCCACAAGCACAAGCGCAAGTTCAAGCACAGCTGAGCGCCGGGCTCCACTGAGGTTCCAAGCGGGTGCCAAGACATCATTTGTGATTGGCCCGCCCGGCGTAAGGTGCTGGAGCGCCATCCGTGTCGCCGGACGTCGCGCCGGTGGAAGGAGAAGAGATGTCACTGGAAAACAAGCGCATCCTCGTCGTCGAGGACGAGTTCCTGCTGGCCCGGGAATTGACCAAGATCCTCGAAAGCGCCGGCGCGCTTGTGGTCGGGCCCATTCCGTCGGCCGCCCGCGCGATGGCGCGGCTGCGCGAAGAGACGGTCGATGCCGCGGTGCTCGACATCAACGTGCGCGGCGAGGATGTGGAGCGGCTGGCGGATGCCTTGAAAGAGCACGCCGTCCCCATGATCTTCGCCACGGGCTACGAGGATCACCACGTCCGGCGCAACCACCCTGACGCACCGTGCCTGCCGAAGCCTGTCGATCTGGAAAAGCTCGTCACGCTGCTCGGCGAGGCGCTCGGCTGAACTGGGCGGGCGCCTCTCGCGGATCAGAACGTCACGGAAGCAGAGGCTCGCAAGGTCCGCGGCGAGCCTTGGAGCAGCGCCGGGGCGAAAGCATCGAAGGCCGAGGCCCAGTGGTTCCGATCGAACAGGTTGTCCGCCGTCACCCGCAGGGTGATCGGCGCACCGCCCGCAGCAAAGACGTAGCGTGCGCCTAGATCGAGAGTGGTCCAGGCTTCGAGCTTAAGCCGATTGGCGGCATCGGCGAACTGCTCGCCGGTGTGCGTGACGCGGCCGGTGAGCGTGAAGCCGGGTAGGAAGGGCAGGTCCCATTCGACATTGCCGTTGAATGTCAGATCCGGCACCCCGACCACTTCGCGCCCGTCCACCAGCGCGGTATCGTTGACCGCGAGGCCGGTGATCAGCCGCAGGCCGGGCACGATCTCGCCGTTGAGCGTCGCTTCGATCCCCCGGTGGCGCTGCTTGCCGACATAGGCGAAACGCCGGTCCGCACCGACGCCGGTCACCCCCTCGCCGGGCCGCGCGATGCGGTAAAGCGCGAGGCTCGCGAACATCCGGCCGATCGCATACTTCGCGCCAACCTCGAACTGCTCCGAAACGCGCGGGGCAAGCACCGTTCCGGCATTGGCGAGCGCGGGATCGAGCGGAGCGAGCGGACCCTGTTGCAGCGCCTCGATGTAATTGCCGTAGAGCGACAGCCCTTCGGCAGGCTTGATCACGACGCCCGCCACCGGGGTCCAGCGGTCCTCGTCATACAGATCGGTGCGCGCGCCGCCGAAATAGTCGAAGGTCTCGGTGCGGATCTCCTGGTAGCGCACCCCGCCGGTGAGTAGCACCTTGTCGGCGAAGAGCCCCACCGTGTCGGAGACGAACAGGCTCGCAAGGCGGTTCCTGACGATCGGGAAAGGATCGTCGAGATCGCCGCCGACGAGGGTCGATGCCGGCAGAGGCAGTTGCGCGGTGTTGTAGAGATTTGTGGCAAAGCCCGCAAAGCCCGGCCCGTAGCGGAAATCATAGGCGTTGCGGTTGACCTGCCAGTTGATGTTGCCGCCCGCGTTCACCTCGTGCGTGGTGGCGCCGAGTGTCAAACGGCCGCGAAAGCCTGCCTCGATGCTCTCGTTGTTGTCGGTGCGCGGCACGAACAGGGCGTTGCCGTTGGCGGCGCCGGTCGCGGCATCGAGCACGGTGATCCCGCCATAGACCCCGTCCTCGCGCCCGTCGCGCGCGCCGGCGCGGGCGTAGAGCATGGCGTCCTCGCCGATGTCGTATTCGAGGTTCAGCGTGCCGAAGAGATCGCGCAGTTCGGTGAAGGTATAATCCTGCGCGTAATTGGCGCGGCTGTCCGGCAGGCGCGGGATGAAGCCGCCGATCGTCACCTTGGGCCGCAGGCTGTCGACCCGCACTTCCTGATAGGCAAGATCGAGCACCGCCCGGAAGGGCCCGCTGTCGTAATCCAGCGCCGCGCCGAGCACCTGCGTGCGGCGGTCTTCGCGATCGATCGCCACCTCGCCGTCGCGCCAGGCGCCGTTGACACGCAGGCCCCATTCGCGGCTCTCGCCGAAGCGGCGCGATACATCGACGCTGCCGCCGACATGGGCGTCGCCGACGAAGCCGGCCGTCACCCGCGTCAGGTCCTGACGGCCAGCGCGCTTCAGGCCGAGGTTGACGCTGCCGCCCAGCCCCGATCCGCCGGGCGCCGCGCCGTTGATGAAGGCGCTGGAGCCGTTGAGCACCTCGACGCGCGCGAACAGTTCGGGCGCGATCAGCTGGCGCGGGGCGATCCCGTAGAGGCCGTTGACGCCCACATCGTCACCGAACAGCGCGAAGCCGCGGATCACGAACTGCTCGGCCGCATTGCCGAAGCCGTAGGTGGTGCGCACGGTCGGATCGTTGTCAAGCACCTCGCCGAGCGTCAGCGGCTGCTGGTTGGTGATCAGCGTCTCGTCGTAGCTGCGGATCGAGAAAGGGAGGTCCTCGGCCGGCATCGGGCCGAACACGCCCGCCTCGCCGCCGTTGATGACCTGCGTCGCGTTGGCGCGCTGGGCGGTGACGACGATTGCGGCGGCGTCCTGCTGGTCCTGCGCGGCGGCGGGCATGGCAAGGGCAGCGGAAAGGCACGGGGCAGCGAGCAGGTAACGGGTCTCGATCATCGCGATGCTTTCAAAAAGGTCCTGGCGGGAAAAGAAGAGGTCAGCCGCGCCGGTGCCACGCGACGGCGGCGGCGAGCAGCGGGAGGGACAGGAGCGCGCTCGCCGCGACATCGTGCCAGCCCTCGCCGGCAAGGCCGATAACCAGCCCCGCAAGGCTCGCGGCGAGGAGCAGCAGCGGCAGCGCGAAGATGTGCGCAAGGCTGCGGGACGCGGTGCGGGCGGAGGGGACGTGCTTCACGCGGCCGCGCCCGCCGCGGCGCCGCTCGCGATCTCGTCGATGCGGCGCTCGATCCGGCCGGGCTCGGACCGCAGCCACAGCATCACGCCCGTCCACAGCACCCAGATCGTCGCAAGGTCGAGCAGCGCCCAGAGCACCTTCAGCGGCAGCCCGCCGTAGTCGCCGAAATGCAGCGGCTTCGAGAGCATCAGCGCCTGGTTGAGCGCGGGCATATCGCGGGTGTCGGTCGGGGTCGCATCGCGCGCGTCGATCAGCGCCGGGGTCAGCAGGAACTGGGTCAGCGGCCGGTCGCCCTGGAAGAACACGGCGTAATGGTGCGCGGTGCTGAAGGCGCCGCCGGGGAAGGCGATGAACTGCGGCGCGCGGCCCGGCAGGGCGTCCTGCGCCGCGCGCATGGCCGCATCGAGCGATGCGTATTCGGCGGGCGGGATCGGAGCGGCGTCCCTGTAGCGGGCGGTCATCGCGGCAAGCTCGCCATTCTGCCACTGTGCCGTCAGCGGATCGGCGAGCGTGTTGATCACCCCCGTCAGCCCTACGACCAGCGCCCAGCCGAGCGTGACGATGCCGAGCAGATTGTGCTGGTCGAGCCTTCTTACCCGGTGGCTGCGTCCGGTGCGCAGCGTGCCGAATGCGAGGCGGCGCATGAAGGGCGCATAGAGCACCGCGCCGGAGACGAGCGCCGCCACGAACAGCGCGCCCATCGCGCCCAGAAACAGCATTCCGGGCAGCCCCAGGAACATGTCGGTGTGGAGCGACAGGATGACATCCATCACACCGCCCGTCGGCGCAGGGCCGAGCGGCCTGCCGGTCGCTCGGTCGAGGAAGAGCAGCGTCATGTCGCTCTCGGCAGCGTCGGGCCGTGGTCCCGTGGTGACGGTCAGCAGCGGGGTGTCATTGCTGAAGGCCATGAACAGCGGGACCTCGCCCGGCCGCTGGGCGAGCGCCGCCGCGAGCATGGTGTCGAGCGGCAGTCCGCCGGTGGCCGAAGCCGGGCCCTCGAGTTGCGCAGCGTGATCGTCACCCAGAAGCCCGTCGATCTCGTCATGGAAGATCAGCGGCAGGCCGGTGATGCAGAGCATCAGCAGGAACAGCGTCGAGACGAGGCTCGTCCACTTGTGGACCAGAAACCACATCCTGATGGTGGATCGCCTCACGTCGCCTCCGCACGGTCAGAGCGCGGGATCGATCCTGTCCCGCCGCAAGCCGCTGCTAGGGATGCGCCCTCAACGTGTCAATGATAATCATTTGCAAAAAGCAGGTGAGCTCACATCGGCCCTTCCCCGCCAAATAGGAAAGTCAGGCGTGCTGAAGCCATACCGCAAGTGCGGCGGTCACCGCGTCCGGAGCCTCCATTGGCGCCATGTGGCCGCTGTCAGCGAAGATCGTCATGTGCGCGCCCGGAATGGCCGCCGCGATGGGATGGTGCTGGGATGGCGGGCTCCATTGGTCGTGTTCGCCCACGCCGACCAGAACCGGACAGGCGATCTGCGGCAGCAGCGGCGCGGCATCGCGGCGATGCAGCAGCGCGGCGATCTGGGCGCGGTGGATCGCCGGGCTCATCCGCTCGACCATCGCATAGAGCGCCGCGCGCAGCGCTCCGTCGCGCGCCAGCCGACCGGGCGCGACCATCGGCGGCAGCCAGGCATCGGCGAGAGCTGTCATCCCGTGCCCGGCGCTGATGTCGAGCATCACCTGGCGTTTTTCGGCTTCGTCGGGGGACGGGGGATGCACGCCGGTGTCGAGCAGCGCCAGCCTCGCCACGCGCCCGGATGCCTGTCGCCACACCTCCAGCGCCACGCGGGCGCCCATCGAATGGCCCGCGATCGCAAAGCGCGGCGGTGCCGTTGCGAGGATATGGGCCGCCATGGCTTCGAGACGGTCGAAGCGCGTGCAATCGGGCACGATGACGGGATGACGCGGCGAAAGCGCGGCGATCTGGTGCGCCCACACGGCCTCGTCGCACAGGAGCCCCGGCACGAGCACCAGCGGCTCGGGCGGCAGCGTGCTCAAGGTTCGATATCCGACAGGGGCACGCCGTCCACGACGACCGGCGCGGCCTCGATCAGCACGAAGGCGATCCGGCACACCTCGCTCGCCGAAGGGTTGCGCCAGAGGTGGACCGTGCCGCGCTGGACGACGATGTCTCCTGCCTGGGCGGAGGCTACCGCCCCTTCGTCCAGCTCCAGCTCGACCGCGCCGGACAGAACAATGCCGTAATCGATGCTGCTGCTGCGATGGAACGGCGACTGGCCGCCCGGCAGCATATCGACGATCCGGAGCACCGAGCCGCGATGCAGCGTCAGCGCGGCATCGCGCAGCCGCCCGTCGGTCTCGTCATTGTTGTCGGCCGGCACGCTGGCGGTTGTCCAGACGAGACTGAAGGCCGCATCGCCCGACGGGATCGGCTCGACCGGCAGCAGGTCGTCGCTGCGGATCACCGCGCGGCCCTGCGCGTCGTGACCGGTGACGATCCGGCGAACGGGCGGCGAGCCGCTCACCCCCTCACCACCTGCTGGTCGATGGCGCCGAACAACAGGCCGCCGTCCCGCAGACGGCATTCCATCCGGACCCGGTCGCCGAAGCGCATGAAGCCGGTGCGCGCCGCTCCTTCATCCAGCATCTCGATCCCGCGCCGCTCGGCGATGCAGGTGGAGCCGACCTCGCGGAAGTTGGCGTTGGACACCGTGCCCGAACCGATGATCGTGCCTGCGCACAGCGAGCGGGTGCTGGCCGCGTGGGCGACGAGTTCGTGGAAGCCATATTCCATCGGCCCGCCTTCCGCCTTGCCGAATGGCTCGCCGTTCCAATCGACCGCCAGCGGCAGGTGAACGCGGCCTTCGGCCCAGGCATCGCCCAGCGCATCGGGCGTGACTGCGAAGGGCGCCACCGAGCAGGCGGGCTTGGCCTGCACCCAGCCAAAGCCGGTCTTCATCTCGATCGGCGCGAGCGCGCGCAGCGACCAATCGTTGATCTGGACGATCAGCTTGATGTGACCGAGCGCCTCGCGCGGGCTCACGCCCATCGGCACGAAATCGGTGATGATGCCGAACTCGCCCTCGAAATCGATGCCGTCCTCCTCGCGCGGGAAGGGAACGTCGGCGGTGGCGGACAGGAACCTGTGCGACAGGCCCTGGTACATCAGCGGGCGGCCCGGCGGCGGCGGTTCGGTGCCGAACAGGGTCTCCATCAGCTCGCCGTGGCTGCGATAGGCCGACCCGTCGAGCCATTGCCACGCGCGCGGCAGCGGCGCGGCGAAGGCGATGGCGGACGTGTCCTCCCCCTCGCCCGCCGCGAGCCGCTCGGCAAGGCCGCGCAGCTGCGGCTCGGCCTCGGCCCAGTTGTCGAGCGCCGCCTGCAAGGTTGCGGCGATCGTGCCGGCGCCAAGGTAGCGCAGGCCATCGGCGCTGACGACGACCAGTGCCCCGTCCGGCGTGCCGTTATCGATGGTGGCGAGCTTCATGCGTATATCCCTTTGTGGATCACAGGTCGGCAAGCGCGCGCGAGACGAGCGCGGAAAGATCGCCATCGTGGACGAGCCCCAGCGCGTCGGCTGCCGGCGTGGCGAGCGGGGGCTGCGCGCCGAACGCGGCTTCGATGGTGGGATCGGGGTCATGGCCCGCAAGCGACGGGTCGGCCCCGGTCTGGCGCGCGACTTCCTCGACCAGATCGCCCATGCGCACCCGCAGGGCAGGCAGATTGAGCCGGGTCGAGGGCGGATCGGCAGGACAATCGAGCGCCGTCGCAAGTTGCTCCACCAGCGCCCGGCGCGACAGCAGCCATGCGGTCGCCTCGGCCGAAACCGGCAGCGTGATCGGTTCGCCGGCCTTCAACGCATGGAACAGGTTGCTGAGGAAGGCGGACTTCATGCCCGAGGGCGCCGCCGGACGGGCGACGATCCCCGGCAGTCGCACCGACAGCCCGCGCACCGCGCCGCGCCGGGTGAGCGTCGCGACCCACTCCTCCAGCATCGCCTTGTGCGCGCCGTAGCGCAGCATCGGGCGCGGCGGCGTGGTGTCGTCGACATGGGGCGGCAGCGCGTCGCCGAACACCGCGATGCTGCTTGCGAAGAGCAGGCGCGGGACATTGCCGTGGGCGGCGGTGGCATCGAACAGCGCCATGGCCGCCGCCAGGTTGACACGGGCCGCAAGCGCCGGCTCGGCCTCCGCCGCGCCGCCGGGGACGGTGGCAAGGTGAACGACTGCCGAGATCGGCCGGGCGGCGAGGCGCGCGATCAGTGCGGGATCGTCAAGCTCGCCGGGGATCGCCGTGACGCTGGGGAGGCCCGCGAAGTCCATGGCGGTGCGATCGGTGGCGATGACCGCGCGGGAGCGCGCCGCCAGCGCGCGCACCAGCGCCGCGCCGACAAAGCCGCCCGCGCCGGTCAGGAGGACGGGGCCCGGTTCAGCTGCCATCGGTGATCGACGTGCCGCCATCGACGGCGATGTGCTGACCGGTGATGAAGCTCGCCCCCGCCGAGGCGAGGAACAGGCAGGTCGCAGCGACATCCTCGACCTCGCCGACGCGGCGCAGCGGGGTCATCGCGAGGCGCCTTGCCATGAATGCCTCGTCGGCGATCAGCGGCCCGGACAGCGGCGTGCGGATCAGCCCCGGTGCCACCGCGTTGACGCGCACGCCCCGCGGGCCCCATTGCACCGCGAGGTTGCGCGCCAGTTGCGCCACCCCGGCCTTGGCGAGCGCATAGGCGTTGATCGCCGCGTTGCCGCGCAGCGCCGAGAGGCTCGACATCAGAATCACGCTCCCGCCCCCTCGAGCGGCGATATGCGGCAGCGCCAGGGCTGTCAGCGCCACCATCGAACGCAGGTTGATCGCCATCACCCGGTCGAAATCGTCGAGTGCCCAGCTGCCCGCCTCGCCCGTGATCCCGGCGTTGCATATCAGAATGTCGATGCCACCGAAGGCATCGCGCGCGCTCTCGACGATGTGCGCGGGCGTGCCGGGCGCGGCGAGATCGCCGGTGACCGCGTGGACGCTGCCACCCGCCGCGGCCAGCGCAGCACCCGCGGCGGCGACTTCCTGCGCATCCTCGCCGCATAGCACCACATGGGCGCCTGCGGCTGCGAAGGCCTGTGCGATGGCAAACCCGATGCCCCGCGTCGATCCGGTGACGATCGCCGTGCGGCCGGCAAGGTCGAAAGCCTCCGGCCGCATCGCTCAGTCTTCGATGATCGCCACCGCGCGCGTCCAGCCGGCCGAGGCCCCGCGAATCTTGTGCGGGAAGCAACTGACGGTGAAGCCGTGCGGCGGCAGGGCCTCGAGGTTGTGGAGCTTCTCGAGGTGGCAATAGCCGATGTCGCGTCCGGCCTTGTGTCCCTCCCAGATCAGCGAGGTATCGCCGGTCTCGGCGACCTTTTTGGCGGTGTGGCTGAACGGCGCGTCCCAGCTCCATGCATCGGTGCCGGTCACGCGGACGCCGCGTTCGAGCAGATACATGGTCGCCTCGTAGCCCATGCCGCAGCCGATGTTGACGAAATCGGGATTGCCCACCGCGCCGCCGGCAGCGGTGTTGACCAGCACGATGTCGAGGGGCTGCAAGTCGTGCCCGATCCGGGCCAGCTCGGCCTCCACGTCCGCGGCGGTGACGACATAGCCGTCGGGGAAATGCCGGAAGTCCAGCTTCACCCCGGGGCAGAAGCACCATTCGAGCGGCACCTCGTCAATGGTGATGGCACGCTCGCCGCCGTTCATGGTCGGATGGAAATGCCACGGCGCATCGAGATGCGTGCCGTTGTGGGTGGTGAGCGTCACCCATTCGGCGGCGGCAAAGCCCGCTCCGTCGATGGTGTCCTCGGCGGTGACGCCGGGGAAGAAGTGGCCCAGTTCCGCCACCGTGTCGGCGTGCTGCTGGTAAGTGATCTTGGGCCGCATGAACGGCGGATCGGTGATGACGTCGTTCTCGAGATAGATCGACAGGTCGACGAAGGTGCGGGCCATGGGCTTTCCTCTCGCGATGTTCGGGCGGTTTCAGCCGTCGGTCCAGTTATAGACCAGCGGCGCCTCGCGGAAGGCGAAGCGGTCGATGTGCCGCTCGAGCGCGCCCTTCAGCCCGTCGCGCTGGCCTTGCGCGCTGGCGTTGATGGTGCACAGCAGCGCGGTGTCATCCGCGTCGAGCGTCACCAGCGCATCGGCCGGCCAGTCCGCCCCGCGCACGTCCTTGGCGAAGGTGATTTCGCCGTGCAGCTTGTCGTAGCTGACCGGCAGATTGTGCTCCCAGTGCTTGCACACCTGCTGGAGATACTTGCTGGCGTGCGCGGTGGGAATGCGGGCCACGCTGCTGAAGGTCGTCATGCGGTTGCCCCTCCGAGCGTTTCGGCGAACCAGTCGGCGATCAGGTCGCGGCCATAGGCCATGTTGTCCGCGCCGACGTGCTCGACCCCGCCCTCGCGCGCGGTGAAGATCACCTTCTCGCGGCGCGGCGAGTTGACGAGCTGGTCGTAGAGGTCGTCGGCATAGGCGACGCTGATCTGCCGGTCCTCGGCGCCGTGCGTGACGAGGAACGGGACGGTGATGCGGTCCATGTGGCCGTTCAAGTTCATGTCGGTGGACTTGGCGAGGAACTCGTCCATGTCGCTCGCACCGAAGGCCCACATCACGTGCGCCCAATAATGCGGCACCGGGTTCTCGCCCTCGCGCTGCATCCGCTTGTCCTGCACCTCGCGCCAGTTGTGGTTCGCGCCCCACACCGCGCCGCTCGCGAAGCGCGGCTCGTAGGCGACCGCGCGCGGCGCGAAGTGGCCGCCCAAGCTGATGCCGGTCATGCCGACCCGCTTCGGGTCGACATCGGGCTGCCCCTCCAGCCAGTCGACCGCCTTCGCGGCCCAGTTCTCGCTGTGCGGATCGACCGGCAGGCCCTGGAGGCGCAGCGCCTCCCCCGATCCGGGCTGGTCGACGCACAGGGTCGACACCCCGCGCCGCGCCAGCGCCTCGGGCAGGCGCGACCAGTAGAGCAGCTCCTTGCAGCTATCGAGCCCGTTGCAATAGACCACCACCGGATGCGGCCCCGGCCCTCCGGCGCGGGTGTAGAGCGCGGGCATGGTGCCCTGCGCCAGCGGGATTTCCACCCGTTCGCGGTTGATCCGGCCGAGCCGCGTCGACCGGTCGAAGGTCGCCCGCGCCTTGGCGTAGGTCTCCTTGCGGCCCGGCTGGCCGTGGCCCTGCATCCGCTCGGCGGTGAACAGGTAGAGCGCGGCGCGCTCGAGCTTGTTCGAGGCGCTGATCGCGCGCCCCTTCGCCTCGTCCTCGTCGGCGAGCGCGATCAGCTTGTCGCCCATCATCGCCCATTGCTGCATGAACGCCGGCGTGCCGACATCCGCGCCGCCTGCCGCCGCATCGCGGATCGGCGCGCACATATCGATGACCTCGCCGATCTGCCCGCCGCTCTCCATCGCGATCGCGACGGAGAGGTTCCAGATGTAGTTCGGGAAATATTCGAACAGGGCCAAGGGTCACACTCCCGCAGGCTGGAACAGGCCCGCGTCGGGCGCCGGGTGCGGCATGGTCTGCGGTCCGCCGACCCCGATCCCCCACTGGTCCATGACGAGCGGCGCGGGCGGATGGACCTTCGCCTCCCATGTCGCATCGTCGACCTCCTCGAGCTCGGAGGTGTATTCGACTGCGAAACCACCCGGCGTGGTAAAATAGCTGAAGGTGTTGTTCCCGGCGGTGTGGCGGCCCGGACCCCAGCGGATGTCCGTGCCCTTCAATTTCAGGCGGTGGATGCCGCGCATCATGTCGTCGACGCCGAGCATGTCATAGGCGACATGGTTGAGGCACGGCGGGCCCGGCAGGATGGCGATGCGGTGGTGGGCCGAATTGCAGCGCAGGAAGCACATGAAGTCGCCCAGCCAGTCGCTCACCCGGAAGCCCAGCACGTCGGTGAAGAAGCGCACCATTTCCTGATGATCGGGCGAATGCAGCACGATGTGGCTGATCTTCAAGGGGATGCCCTCCCAGCGGGTCAGCTCGCGTGCGGTGCCGCGGGCGACGTCGCTGGAGATCTCGAAGGGGAGCCCGTCCTTGCTGAAGAAGCGGAAGCCGTAGCCGCCGCCCAGCGTGTCGAGGTCGCGCGGCGCGAAGACGATCTGGCAGCCGTAAGCGGCGACCCTTGCGTGCAAGGCATCGACATCGGCGCGACTATCGGCCGCCAGCGTGATGATGTCGATGCGCTGCACCGCATCCTGGCGCAGCCGCACCACATAGAGCTCGTCGTGCCCCTGCGTCGCGAAGTGCAGCATTCCGTCCTTTTCGCCCGCCTCTTCCAGGCCCCACACGTCGCGGTAGAAGGCCGCTTCGGCAGCCAGGTCGGCGACGGCATAGCCGACATGGCGGATTTCGCTTACTCGGGACATCGATCAACTCCAGAACGTCGGCGGCAGCCGTCAGATTGGTTCTGCCACCTTCATGAACATCTCGCGGGTCGCAGCCGCGTTATCGACCAGCGGGCCCTTGCCGAGCTGGCCGAAGCAGATCGCGCGCGAGGCCTCGACGATGTAGCGGCAGCGTGCGAAGCGGCGGTCGCGGTAGGATTGCAGCGCGGGCTCGATCGCGTCGGCGGCGGTGAGTTCCTCGGCGAGCACCACCGCGTCCTCGATCGCCATGCCCGCGCCCTGCCCGAGGTGCGGCGTGGTGGCGTGGACGGCATCGCCCAGCAGCACCACCCGGCCCTTGTGCCAAGGCCCTTCGAGCAGCAGCCATTCGAGCGGCTTGTAGACCACCTCGTCATCCTCGGTGATCTGGTCCGCCAGCGCCCGGATCGCGGGCGAGGGAACGCCGGCGATCTTGCTGCGCATCGTCGCGGCGAGATCCTGCGTGGCATAGCGCGGATTGTCGGACTCGGGCGTGGTCACGTACATATACATGAGTTCGTCCGAGAGCGGCACGAGCCCGATCCCGGTCTGCCCCTCGTAGGCCTGAAGCCCGATCACATCCGGGGTTCGCCGGAAGTTGTAGCGCCACACCGACTGGCCGGTGAACTCGGGCGGCGGCGCGTCGGGGAAGATCGTCGCGCGCGTCTGCGAATAGAGGCCGTCGGCGCCGATCACGAGATCGTAACGCCCGGACGTCCCGTCGCTGAAGGCCACCGAAACGCCCTCGCCATCGTCATCGATCGCGGTCGCAGTGAGCCCGAGACGCACGCTCGCACCCGCCTGCTTGGTCCGGTCGCCGAGCACCTTGTGCAGGGCGCGCCGCCCGATGCCCACGTTGCCGGGATAGCCATCCACCAGACGGGGCGTGGGGATGTCGGCGACGCATTGCCCGGTGGGGATGAAGACCTGCACCCGGTCGAAGCCGAAGCCTGCATCGAGGTAATCGTCGATCAGCCCGAGTTCGGCCATCGCCCGGATGACATTGCCCTGCTGGATGATGCCGACGCCGTAGACGGACCAATCGGGGTCGCGCTCGATCACCTCGACCGCATGGCCCTTGCGGCGCAGAGCGATGGCCGACGTCAGCCCGCCAATCCCCCCGCCCACGATCAGAATGTGCAACTGCTGCACCTTTCGCCACCTCTCTCGCCTTGACCGACGGGGGCTCGCAAACCCCTCTTGGGGCGAGATATAGGGGCGGCAGAAAATCTGTAAATTTGATTGTTTTTATGACTGCGTATCGATTTCGCTGATGGTCCGCAGCTCGCCGCGCAGCCACGACAGGCCTTCGTCCTCCGCCCGCGCGCGGTTGAACTGCATCATCTCGCGCATCACCGGAAAGGGAAACGGGACGGGCGCGATGGCCAGCGGGAACATCCCCGCCATGCGCCGCGCCAGCCGCTCGTGCATCAGCGCCACCCGATCGGTTTCGATGAGCAGCCAGGGCACCAGCGTGAACGACGACGCGGCGACCTCGAGCCGGCGTGGATGGCCGAGCTTCTCCATCACGTTGTCGGCGAAAGAATTGGTGCGCTGTTCGCCCATCAGCACACCGACGTGCCCGGCACTCAGCAGATGGTCCAGCCCGACCTCGTCCGCGAAGATCGGGTTCCGGTTCCAGCCCACGACCACGTGGCGCTCCTCGAACAGGAGCTCGGCCGGCTGCTTGGTGCCGATGAACTCCTCGGGCGTGATGAGTAGGTCGAACTTTCCCTGCGCGATCAGCTCGCTGCTGTTGTCGGAAGGCAGGACCACCTCGATCCGGATCCCCGGCGCGATCCGCGCAAGCCGACGCGAAAGCGGCGCGATCACGGCGGCCGTGATGTAATCCGATGCGATCAGCCGGAAGACGCGCTGCGTGGTGGCCGGGTCGAAACTGGTCGAGGTGGTGATCACCGCGTCGATCCGGCGCAAAGCGTCCTGCACCAGCGGCACGAGCGATTCCGCATAGGCCGTGGGGAACATCCGCTTGCCCTGCACGACCAGCAGCTCATCCTCGAAATAGTCGCGCAGGCGCCCCAATGCGGCGCTCATCGCCGGCTGGCTGAGGTTAAGCTTCGCCGCCGCCCGGCTGACACTGCGCGCCTCCATCAATTCATGGAAAGCCACCAGCAGATTGAGATCAAGCCCCTTGAACCGCATTCGCCACCTATCCAGCCAATTTGTGCAAAATCATCTAAACAAAAAATTTTAGCAATGGGCCGATTCCAATCTAGTCTCGCGCATCAGCAAGACCGGCAATCCGCAAGGATCAACCGGCGCGACAGGGGAGATTGCGATGAAAGCCATTCTGCTGGCGGGGAGTATGCTCGCCGGGTGCCTGCTGACGTCACCGGCCGCTGCCCAGCAGGCCGACGAGACAGGCGCCGAGACGCCGTCCGAGGGCCTGGGCGAGATCATCGTCACCGCGCAGCGGCGCGAGGAGAACCTGCAACGGGCTGCGCTTGCGGTGACGGCGGTGACGGGCGATGATCTCATCAAATCCGGGATCACGGACACGGTCAACCTCGGCAGGGTGGTGCCCTCGCTGTCAGTTCAGCCGTCGGCGGGCACGACCAGCTTCTTCCTGCGCGGGGTCGGCACCAACGCGCAGAACTCCTTTGCCGAGAACGCCGTCGCCTTCAACTTCAACGGTGTCTATGTCGGCCGGCCCACCGCGCCCATCGGCGTCCTCTACGATCTCGAGCGGGTCGAGGTGGTCAAGGGGCCGCAGGGGACGCTCTATGGTCGCAACGCGACCGGCGGCGCGATCAACGTCCTGCCCCGCACGCCGGTGCTCGGCGACTTCGGCGGCGAGGCGACCCTCGAATACGGCAACTACGACCTGAAGCGGGGCTCGGCCGCGCTCAACCTCCCGATCGGGGAGAATGTTGCGCTGCGCATCGCCGGGCAGGTGGTGGACCGGGACGGCTACCTCTCGGACGGCTACGACGACAATCGCGGCGAGGCGATCCGCGCCTCGCTGCTGATCGAGCCCTCGGACCAGTGGTCGATGCTGCTGGTCGCCGATTTTTTCAACCAGCACGGCCGCGGCCCGGGCGCCGTCCTGCTGCCGGAAGCGCGCTACGCGGTGCCGCCGCTCGACGACCTGGTCGGCCTTGCCGATCCGCGCGCGCAGGCCGCAATCCGCACCCTCGCCTCGCGGCTCACCGCCCCGCCCTTCTGCGGCGGTGTGGGCGGCTTCGTCACCAGCGGGTGCGTTTCGCTGGCGGCCACCGACGGCTTCCTCGACAACCAGTTCTTCGGCATCAGCGCGACCGTCACCGGCGATCTCGGCTTCGGCACGCTGACCGTCATCCCCGCCTACCGGCGGTCCGACGTCAATGTGCTGTCCTACGTCACCGGCTTTTCCGGGACCGTCAAGGATCTGGCCGAACAGACCTCGCTGGAGGTCCGGCTCGCCTCGAATGACGATCAGCGCCTGCGCTACGTCGCGGGGCTGTTCTATTTCGGCGAGAACCAGGACACCGAGAATTTCTTCCGCCAGGGCGCCCTGTCGACCACCCGCTTCACGCCGCGGCTCAGCACGGTCAGCCTCGCCGCCTTCGGCCAGTTGACCTTCGACATCACTGACACGCTGCGGCTGGTCGCGGGCGGTCGCTATACCAAGGAGGACAAGGACCAGCTGACCTCCGTTGCGGCGGGCGGTCGTCCCGGCCCGGTCGAACCCCCGCTCAGTGCGCCCTTCACGGGCGCGCTGTCCTTCGAGAAATTCACCTGGAAGGCCGGGCTGGAATGGGACGCGGGCCCGGCGTCGCTGGTCTATGCGAACGTCGCAACCGGGTTCAAGTCGGGCGGCTTCTTCGTCGCCGAACCACCCAACAACACCTTCGCGCCCGAGCTTCTGACCGCCTACACCATCGGCACCAAGAACCGCTTCGCGGGCAACAAGCTGCAACTGAACCTCGAGGCGTTCTACTGGGATTACCAGGACCAGCAGATCACCTTCGTAGGCGGCGTGCGGACGGCGGGCGGGCTGTTCGCGCAAGGCTCGACCACGGTCAACGCCGGGCAGGCCACCATCTATGGCGCGGAACTGGAGGCCCGCTTCGCGCCGAGCCGGAACGATCTGTTCAGCCTCGACGTGCTGTGGATGAAGGGCAAGTACGACAAACTGAGGACCGCCAACTTCTCGGGCACCGGCGCTCCGGTGGCGACCGGGTGCACCGTGGTCGGCAACCGCCTGGCGAACCCGGGGATCAACGCCGCGCGGTTCTTCGATATCGACTGTTCGGGCCGGCCGACGGTGCAGTCGCCCGAATGGGTCGTCAACATCGCCTACGAGCGGACCTTCAACCTCACCGACAGGCTCGACCTCATCTTCGGCGCGCGCGGCAACATCGAGAGCAGCCGCTTCATGAACTCGAACTTCCGCCCGGAAGAGCGCCAGGGTGCCTTCGCGATGGCCGATGCCTACCTCACCATCGATGGAGGCGCATGGAGCCTGACCGGGTTCATCAACAACATCACCGACGAGCGCATCATGGCCCGGGCCGGCACCCGCCCGATCCTCGATCTGCCGGTGGCGGCGCTGCGCCCGCCGCGCACCTACGGCGTGCGGCTCGGGGTCAACTTCTGATGCGCCGGGGGCTGACGGCGCTGGCGCTCGCGGCCTGGCTGGCGGCGACACCGGTGCAGTCGGCACCCACGGAGATGAAGCCCTCACCCGCCGAGGACGCCTTCATCACGCTCGGCACGATGGGCGGGCCGGTGCCTTCGCCGGACCGCTCGCAGCCGGCCAATGCCCTGCTTCATGCCGGTAGGGTCTATCTGGTCGATGCGGGCGACGGATCGGTGGGGCAACTCGCCCGCGCAGGGATACTCCTGCCCCGCGTGCGGGCGGTGTTCCTCAGCCACCTCCACGCCGATCACACCGGCGGCCTGTCCGCGGTGCTCGCGCTGCGCAACCAGACCAACCAGCGCCAGCCGATCACGATCTATGGCCCGCCCGGCACGCGCGAACTGGTCGCCGGGCTGGTCGCGGCGATGCAGCCCGCCGCCCGTGCCGGCTACGGTATCCCCGGCCAACCCTGGCAGGCCCCGGCCGAAACCGTGAACGTGATCGAAATGCGCGACGGCGCGACGCTCTCAGTCGACGGGATGCGCATCACCGCCGTCCAGAACTCGCACTACGACTTCGCACCCGGCAGCATCGAGGACCGCAACTACCAATCCTTCTCGTTGCGCTTCGATCTGCCGGGCCGTTCGATCGTCTACACCGGCGATACCGGCCCCAGCCCTGCGGTCGAACAGCTCGCCAGGGGCGCGGACCTGCTGGTCAGCGAGATGATCGACATGGGCGGGACACTCGCTGTTGTGGACCGCAATTCACCCGATATGCCGGCCGAGGCGCGGCGGCAGCTCGAACAGCATCTGTCGACCCACCACCTCACCCCCGGTGCCGTCGGCCAGCTTGCCGCGCGTGCGGGTGTCGGTGCGCTCGTCATCACCCATTTTGCCGCCGGCACGCCCGACCCGGACCGGACCGCGCGCTACCTCGCCGACATCCGCACCCACTTCGCGGGACGCGTGACACTGGCGAACGATCTCGACCGGTTCTGACGCGGGACCGTCCTCGGCCCCGCCCGCCATGACACCCGGGGCGGTGACGGCGTGGCCGAGCGCGCCGAAGCCCTGCACCCGCAGCACCACCGGGCGCCGACGTACTGAGGGCATCGCCAGGCACGTTGCAGGTCGAACCCGCGCCTGCGCCGGGCCATACTCGTCGCAGACCCTGTTCAACCGCTTCGCGAATGGGCTAGCCTCCGCCCTTCACGGCTAACCCACAGGGATCGCACCGAATGCAGACACGATTGCTTACAGCGCTGGCCGCGCTGACTCTCCCCGCTCCGCTCGCCGCGCAGGGTTCGCAGCCCGCTGCAACAGCAGCCCCTGCCGCAGCGGACGGTTGGCGGACATTCGCCACCGAGGCCTATCGCGGCAAGCGGGATTCTGTGAGCTTCGTTGATCCGGACCACGGCTGGTACGGCACCGGCGCGGGCGATCTGTTTGCCACGACCGATGGCGGCGCGACCTGGACCAAGGTCGCCAGCCGCCCCGGCACCTTCGTGCGCGCGGTCGGGTTCGTCGACCGGCTGGATGGCTTCATCGGCAATATCGGCACCGACTATTACCCGGGCGTCACCGACACCACCCCGCTCTACCGCACCCGCGACGGCGGCAAGACGTGGGAGGCGGTCGATACGGGCGCGGCCACCATCAAGGGCGTGTGCGCGATCGACATCCTCAAGACCCAGCGCATCTATCAGGGCACGCTCGTGCCGCGCACGGTGATCCACGCCGCCGGGCGCGTCGGAGGGCCGACCGGCATCCTGCGATCGGTGGATGGCGGCGACACGTGGAGCGTGATCGACATGGCCCGGCACGCCGGCATGATCCTCGACGTCACGTTCTTCGACGAGAACACCGGCCTTGTCTTTGCCGCCACCAATGCCGATCCCGCTCAGGCCGAGGGGCTGGTGCTGCGCACCGAGGACGGCGGCAAGACGTGGAAGGAAGTCTATCGCTCGGGCCGCCGGTTCGAACTCATCTGGAAGGCGAGTTTTCCCGAAGGCTCCGACACCGGCTATGCCACGGTCCAGTCCTACGACCCCGAACGCGCCACCCAGCTGGTGATCCGCTCTGACGACAGGGGCAGGACTTGGCGGGAGATCGAGATGGCGCAGGACAAGACCGCACGCCAGTTCGGGATCGGATTCGTCTCCAAAGACGTGGGCTTCGTCGGCACCGCCGCCGGGGGCTTTGCCACGAAGGACGGCGGCCGGACGTGGGAGCGCGCGCCCATTGCCCGCGCGGCGAACAAGTTCGAGACCGTGCCGACCGACAAGGGCGTGCGCGTCTACGCGATCGGGACAGAGGTTCAGGCCATCGATCTCCCGCTACTGCCGAAACGGTGACCGGATCGGGCTTCCCCTTCGTCGGCTTGGCGAAGCGAGGCAACCTGCGCCCCGTTCGGCGTGCCTTGGCAATGCCGGCTGGAGAAAGTCCTATGGTAGCTGAGGAAGGACAAGAAGATAGCCGTAATTACGTGATTTTTCAATTTTTTTTTGGCCGCACTCTTCTCAAGATACCCCCTCTGGTACCCCCATTGGCTTATCTCATCAGTCAAGACGCAGGATCTCAAGCCAAGCGCTTGTTCGTGCTCCCAAACCGGAATTAGCAGAAGGACCGGATGAGGAGCTAAATTTTCCGTCGGGAGAATGGGCGATCAGCATCCGGGACGGTATGCAAACCTTCCGTCACGAGAACCATGACAGACCTGATCACGCCGGATTATCGACAATCGGTACATTCCAAAAAAATTTATGCGCTCATGAAACATTCCTCGTGCCGTGCGCTTTGACCCGTTGCACTGGCTCTGACCCGCCGTGCCCCGATAAACTGTGGCCTTCATCAGCAAATGCTGATGAAGGCCATTTTTTTCACCCTAATTGATCGGATTGGTTCATTCACTAGCAAGCAAAGATACAAAAGTTTTCAGATCGTGCTGGAACAATCCCATATTTTAACTCTTATACCTCGCACTCAATGTGGAGATCACGAAATGAACCTCATCATCATTCTTATCGTCGGCGGGATCCTCGGATGGCTGGCCAGTATCGTGATGCGCACTGACGCGCAGCAGGGCATTTTCCTCAACATCGTCGTCGGCATCATCGGCGCTTTGGTTGCCGGCTTTCTGGTCACCCCGCTGATTGGCGGCGCGCCGATCACCAGCGGCGCTTTCGACATTCGCTCGCTCTTTGCATCGTTCATCGGCGCGGTGATCTTGCTGGGTGCGATCAACCTCTTCCGTCGTGGCCGCGTGCGCTAATTCACGGCACTAATGCACTAAAGATATTGAACCGCTTGAGGCACACCGGAACGATATCTTGCAGCGGGCTCGCTATCATAGCGGGCCCGTTTTGCTTTGCGGGTTGTGTGCTGAAGGAGGGTACTCAGTCGAGACGCGGCGTGGTACAAGAAAAAGGGGCCGCCAAAACCGAGCCCTTCCCTCCGCACATCATCGCTCATCGACAGTCAGGCGACTGCAGACGCCTTCTCTCCCTCGAGGAGGGCCTTAACCCCTGCCCTGCCGCGATTGAGCCGGCTCTTGACCGTCCCCATATTGGCCCCGGTCACAGTTGCCGCTTCTTCGTAGCTCAGTCCGGCACCGGCCACGAGCAGAAGGATTTCACGCTGCTGTTCGGGAAGGCGGTGGATCGCGCGCATCACATCGTCAACGTGCAGCCCCGATTCCTGCGTTGCATCCTGCACGAGAATCCGCTCGGCAGCTTCGGGATCCCAGACGGTATAGCGCGCCCGCTTCTTGGCGCCGGAATAATAATGGTTGCGCAGGATCATGAACATCCAGGCCCGAAAGTTCGATCCCTCGATGAAGGTGTGACGCGACGCCCATGCCCGCATCATCGCTTCCTGCACCAAGTCGTCGGCCATCACCTTGTCGCGGCAAAGCCCGCGCGCAAAACCGCGCAGCGCCGGGATGAGAGCGACCATTTGGGTCTTGAAGGTGTCCAGAGCTTCGGGGGACAAAGGCTCGGCATCAGGCTCGGGCATCATTTGTCCTTCTCGTCACTGGATTTCGTGGTGAGCTGAGCAACGAGATCGGCGAAATCGTCCGGGATATCCTCCGCGGCGACATCATCGAAAATCTGCCGCAATGCGGCTTCCACCGGATCAAACGCCACAGCGGGCTGCTCTCGCTTCGGCTCGGGCTGCTTTTTTTCCGTCATCTTGGATACTTCCGTTCGATCGCTCTGTCGCTAGGTGACATCGGAGCCTGCGTGAAGCATTGTCCAAGGGGTCCCTAAAGCGAGTGTACAACACAAATCAGCATATCTGCGAAAAATGTCCTGTGGCATTGGAACGTGTGATCGGTAAAGGGTCTGCTACGCGATTGGAGAATAAACCCATGTCCTCATTCCAAGCTAGCATAGCTGCCGAGCTTCCCTATCTGCGCCGCTACGCCCGCACACTCACCGGGTCACAGTCTGTTGGTGATGCGGCAGTGCGCGAAACGCTTCAGGCGATGATAGCCGCGCCCGACGAGATCGACGAGGACGCGCCTGTCCGGACCGAACTGTACCGTATCTTCCACCGCATCTGGAGCGATACGTCGCTGCGCCCGATCGAAATGCCAGGGGCTATTGTCGGTTCGTTGCCGCGGAAGCTTCGCAAGGCGCTCCTGCTGACCACCATCGAAGGCTTCACAGTCGACGAGACCGCGCTGATCCTCGGCATGTCCGAGCGTGAGGTCGAAGATTTCGTGAAGGAAGCCCGCAGCGCGATCCACGCAATGCTCTCGGCCAAGATCATGATTATCGAGGACGAGGCAGTCATCGCGCTCCATCTCAAGTCACTGATGGTGTCGATGGGCAATGACGTCGCCGCGATCGTGCGCACCGAGAGCGAGGCCATCGCGGCAGCCGAGCAGGTCGAGCCGGAGTTGATCCTCGCCGACGTCAATCTGGCTGACGGATCGAGCGGCATCGACGCAGTGCGGCACATTCTCACGACGATGACCGTGCCGGTGATCTTCATCACCGCCTTCCCTGAAAAGCTGTTGACCGGCGAAGGGCACGAGCCTGCCTATATCATCAGCAAGCCCTTCAACCCCGACAATGTCGTGGCGACCGTGTGGCAGGCGCTGTTGGTGAGCCGTGAAACGGCCGCGATGGCCGAGATCAACTGACCGGCGATTTTCCAGCTGTCTTACGGTGACTTCCGGTGCCCGCGAAATCGCGGCACCGGTTCCGGCGAGATGACCTCGATTTCCTCCGATGCGTTCTTCCCCGGCCCGATTTTTCGTAAGTAGGGCCTTGGTGGATTTCATTACGGCCCGACAATTGATCCCGCTAATTCAGAAGCTTGCCCCTGTGCCGAGCGTGGTGCCGTTGACCGCCAAAAGGGCTGTGCCCGGCGAGATTGACGATTCATAAGCGCGCCATGCGGCGATAACAGTTGGGGCCACGGATTTGGTCAAGCCCGCTATGTTGACGTCTGGATAAATCGCCCTGCTCCTTCCTTGCAGTGTTGAGCTCAAGCAAGCGTGCGCTGGCTTATGCAGAATGGCAATTTCCCTAGAACAGCGGTTCGACGAATACGCCGCCAACCTCTGTGCGCCGACCTAGGGCGCCTTAAGCACCTGCTAGCGGCAATTCGGAATCGACCGCGCGTTGTCGCTCGGCGTGGCGCTCTCCGAACTCATAACCAATGTCAGCAGCCATGCCTATCGATGCACCCGTCGGGACGAAATGCGGGTGGGGTGTAGTGATCGCAATACGACACGGCTGGAAGTGGACGATGTTGGCGTTGGTATCAGCGGCGGTGCACCGAGAGGGACCGGTCTCGGCACGCAGGTCGTGGATGCATCCGCGCATGATTTGGGCGGTCATCCTGAACTGATCATGCTGGATCGCGGCACACAGGCGGTTCTTCATTTCCAAACGGCCTGCACGGCTAATTGAAAATGGCACACGGAACATTCGTCGCACCCTTTGACTTGACGCTGGCCGAAGGAGATTAAACATGATGAAGAGCATCATCGGCGGCCTTGTCGGTAGCCAGCTCGCCAAGAGCACCACCAAGGTCGACAATGGCACAGGTGTCATTCTCGGCTCGATCGCGCCTACTCTGATCGCCCGAATGAGCTTGCCCGCCTTGATCGCCATCGGCGTAGGCGGCTACCTCTTCAAGCGCCACCGTGACCAGCAGACTGCCGATGGTCGCGACACCCGGACTGGCACCGCTTCCACTCCCGTCACTGCGGCGTAAGCCGCTCCAACGTTCGACACAGCGCCGGTCTGATCCCCAAGGGCGGCCGACGCTGATGATCGCAATTGCACGAGGACAGCGACCATGACCGCACATTCAAACCAGATCACTGAACATGATGCCAAGTCTGCCGCGATCGCACGCGCCAAGCGCTTGGCGCCTGATCTCGCCGCGAGGATCGGCAGCACGCCTGCGACCAGGTTTCGGGGCAATCCAGATATCTTCGGAAGGCTGGTGGCCGATCACGATGAGCACCGCGCGCTACTTGCTATGATTGAAGAAACTTCGGGCGATTCCCCGGACCGGCGTCGCTTGTTCGGCGAGTTGGTCAATGAAATGCAAGCCCATGCGGCGGCCGAGGAACAGGCGCTTTGGTCGGCCGTCCTCCGCAATCCGGACACCACCGAAGACGCTCGTCACGCAGTCGCGGAGCACAAGCAAATCGACGAGCTGATTGAGGAACTGCAAGAGGCAGACATGGCCTCTCCCGGCTGGCTCCGGCGCTTTGCCAAGTTGAAGGACAAGTACCTTCACCACATCCGAGAGGAGGAACAGGAGCAATTCGTTGCAGCCGAAAAGCACCTGAGCGACGCCGACCTTGCCCATCTTCGCAGCGTCTTCAACCGCCGCAAGAAGGCTGAAAAGGCGACGTAATCATTGTCGTAATTGCAGAAATATCTCTTCATTTTTGATGTGAGTACCGCAGGCGGGACGCCCTGAGCGCGCTTCATTATCCAACCGTCTTTCCGCGCCTCAGAATGAAAGTCTTTGATGCCGCTTCGTCCGATTTGATAAGTTTAAACAGGAGAACCGAAATTGAAAAAGCTGATCATGACCGCACTCGTTGCCCCCTTCGTAATGGCCCTCGCCGCGTGCGACGTTGACCAGACGAAGGAAGCCGAGCTTCCCGAGGTTGAGGTGAAGGGTGGCCAAGCGCCCGAGTTCGATGTCGAAACCGCTGATGTCGATGTCGGCACCAAGACCACGACCGTCGAAGTGCCCACCGTCGATGTGGACATGCCCGGCGACGCGGAGGGAAAGCCGGTCACTGGCGACGAGTAACTCGCGCTATATCGGTATTAAATAGCGTGCCGCTTGGAGGTGGGCAGTTTTGCCACCTTCAAGTGGCACGTCTTTTTATGCAGTGTCCCGATAGTGACCCCTACTCTATGGGCTCATTGGCTCAACGATAGACCGTTCGCCTCGCCGACCAATGCTTGGTCCGCGCTTCCTGCTTGGAAGCGCAACGATATACCGTTACACGACTAAATTCTCCGCGAGCGAAGTGGTGCAGATGGGTCAAAAAGTGGGCAGGGCTCAATATCTTGATGTAGACCTGCCTTTGATCTGCCCTCGACTGGAATATCATCGCTAGGAATTCAGACTGACCAGAAGACCGGGATATGCTTAATCTGGTGCGCTCAGTATGCGGCTTTTTGAAAATATACTCGTTTTAGCGAATGGTTCAAAGAGTTCTTCAGGCGACTCTGGATCGAGCATTGCCTGATCGGCCAGCACCTTTTCCGCATCGGTGAGCTTGGGGAGTGTGAGCTGTTCGAGACGTCGGCCGCCGTACCTTAACTGCTGCACGGCCTCTAGCATTGATGCCCCACCGTTCAGCTTTGCCGCCATCTGCTCGGTGCTCACCCCACAATGCTCCGCGAGGAGCCGATGCCTGAGAAGCTTGATGGCCGGCCCCACCGACTCGTTTCCGTCAGCTGCCATGTCGATATGGAGATCGCACTCGCTGTCCAGGCCCAATGATCGATTGTTCATATTCGCGGAACCTACGCGAAGAATTTCGTCATCGACGATCATCAACTTGGCATGGACATAAATTGGCGTTCCTTTTGCCGTGTAGGGAATGTTGACCGAGAACCGGCCGGCTTTGTCCTTTTCTTGAATAGCTCGAATCAGCCTCGCACGAGCGCTGTCCATAGCTTTTTGCTCAAGCCAACCATCGGCGCTTTCTGAAGTGACAATGAATATTTCTGGAGGCTCCGGCTCCGCCATACGGCGTGCGATCGCCTCAGCAATCTTTCGTGACGCAAAGTACTGATTTTCTGCGTAGATGAACTTTTTCGCGCGGGCTATCTGTTCAAGGAAGAGATTTTCGATCTCGAAAATGGGTGGACTGTCTTCGTATTCTGCTCGCGTCCGAGAGATACCAACTTGAACGAACTGAAATTCGGCTTCGAGCGATCCCGGCCATGGTGACTCCTTTTGCGGTTCACACGGTGCCAGAGGAGCTGCACCCGCCCGCTCCCAACGCATACGCGCAAGTTCGCCAAGTTCGGCAGCGGCTTTGCCGTCGATCATCATCGTTACATCATGCCAGGGATCGTATAGTTTTCGATTAGGCCGTTTGCGCCGCACGTCGTCATCCAGATGTGCCGGTGTGTCCCATCGGCCGGAAGTCATGTCGATGCCACCGCACACCGCAAACTTGTCATCAATGACCACGATTTTCTGATGATGACTGCATCCAAAGGGGTGCGCGTTATCAAGTCTCAGCTCAATTTGAGGATGCATAGCCCAACGCGCTACATCGAGCATGGTGGAGCCTCTGCCCAGCAATTTTAGCGCGCCAAAATTCCACTTGAGTAGCTTGATCTCAAGCCCCGGTGTACGGCCCGCGAGCCATATGATGAATTCCCCTAAACGCTTGGGCGGCCCGCCAGGCTTCTTTCGCCTTGCGTGTAAGTGAATGCGCGTGTCGAAATCCCAGCCGATCAACATAATTCGCTGCTTGGCATTCATCATGGCAACCTGGAGCAGATCGAAGTAATCCGCCGCATCAACTACGACATGGGCCCGCGTTGCCGAGGCCTCGCGCCAAATCGTATCACTTTTTCCGCGATCTCTATCCACGAATTCGCGGGACGTAGAACGCCCGCGAATTGAAATAGATTTGGGCTCCGCTGTAAGGTTGCGGGGGAGAAACTCGGCGCTTTCGACCATGGCGAGCTAAGACCTCCGCTGCCTCATATTCAGCGCTCCAGCCTAGCCGGTCGCTTCCGGCTGAACATAGGCACAAGCACGCCAGCCAGCTAGCGCATATTTCGGCAGCACAAGTCTTACGGCACCATTTCACATGAAGAGGCGGCGAGGTCCATTTCCCCAAAGAAATTGCGACGTTCAGGACCAATTCCGCAAGATAGCGCTCCTTTTGCCAAGACTGGAGAGAAACGATGCACGAATAGGTCGGGTGGTTCGCCTCGGCCGCCACCATGATGGCCGCCATGATTTGCCGTGATCGCCCAAGGCGGAGTGGCCGGGGCGGGCGAACGGTTGCGCGCGCTTCATCCTGAACTCCTTGATGTCAGGGATGACACAGTGATTTGCCAGTTAAGCTTCGCCGAGTTCTGCGACCGTCCGGAGATTGATCCCGGAAACTGGCCTGACAACATAGACTCCACATTTTTTATAAGTACTTGAGGCGGTCGATGTTCAATCTGCGCCGCAAAAATAATCAATCGGCTTGGAGCTTCCGCCATTCGATGCATGGGCCGAGCAAGCCGTGAGCCCGATAAGAAGATCCATGCATGCGCGGAACCGGATCTGGTCGCCAGCCCGGCTGACCGGCGGTTTCACCGAAATCGATCCGTCCGCCGAAACGGGCACGTTCATGAAAATGTTGAAGGCTGTGGGAATCTGATCAGGGCAAATGCCGCAGGGCGCCAACGCGTCCGCGAGATTGCCGAAACATCCAGGATGCACGGGCTTGTCGGGATAAAAATGCGTGAAGGTGCCAGGCGAACAGGGCGTCAGGAGAAAGTCATGGCGCCCCACGTCATCATAGTCGATCACCAGCATCTTTCGCGAACGGTTCGACCATAGTGTAGCCCCGGTCGTCAGCGCGATCGTTTCCTCATAATCGAAGGTGCGACCGTTCGAGATCACCTCGCTAGGATCATCGAGCGCAAAAGCGACCATGTCGCTCACCTGCATTCCTTCGGGATCGACCACGGTGAGCGTCTGGCCGGCCATGAGCGTGAGGGCCGTTCCGGACCGAGGGGGAATACGGTTGGTCATGACTTTCGGGGATCCCTGAAGGGGCATTGCCAGTCGTCATTGACCGCATGGCCACTGTACTGGCGCGCCTCGCTGATTTCGCCATGACGGGCGAGCATGGGGTTGATAGAGCCGTCGAGCTGCTCGTCGCGCGACAGAATGGCCGCACGCAATTTCTCGTATCTCTGCTCCTCGCGCAAACGGCTGATGCAAAGCGGACGACGTTACGCCAGATCGCGGACCTTGGGTTCGCGGTGCCAGTGCCGGATGGGTCCGGTCTTCATAAAGTCTTCGGGGTCGACGATACCGTCGTCTGGCTCGATATTGGCCTTGGGTAGCAGATGCTTGCGCGTGCCTCCGCAGGCACCGATGGTCTTGCAGTGGAACCAAGCGTCGGCGAACCACGCGACCGCCCCGACATCCTGCGCCAGCTTCTCGGCGCGTTCGGGTACCAGGATCGCAACGACCGCATCGAACATCACCGACGGCGTTCCGGCCAGTTGGCCATCGGCCTTGAGCGTGCCGCCCTTGACGTTCAGCGGCCCGATCTTGGGCGCGACGAGGAAGGCGGTGCCGCCTGCCTTTTCGATATCGGCGACCAGCGTGTCGATCGCTTCCTTGCTCGAGCCTTCGTCGAACAGGATGCCGACCTTGCGTCCTTCCAGCCCTGCCCTGGCGTTCTTCTGGATCGAAAGCGCATCCGAGGTGCCCAAATCGACCGGCTCCTTGGCGGCCTTGGCCTTCTCGGGCAGATCGATGCCGAGGCCGTCCGCAACCCGACTGGCGAGATTTTCGTCGATGTTCCGCATCCGTGCAACAACCGCGGGCGGGACGTGGGCGATCGACACCTTCGACAATTCGAACACGATCGCCGAGGCAATATGCGCCTGCTCGTTCTCGGTCTGCGAGAGGTAGAACATCCGCGCCTGACTGTAGTGGTCGGCGAAAGTTTCCGCACGCACCCGCAGCTTTGCGGTGGGATCGTAGCGCTCGGCATTCTCGCGGAACGAACTGAACCCGGTTTCCGGGCAGGCCCGGGGGCCGCCGTCCTCGCCGGCTTCGGCCAGCGAATTGGGTTCGTAGTTGGCCCGCCCCGTGGGCACCAGCGTCTGCATCATCCCGTCGCGCTGCATGTTGTGGAACGGGCATTTGGGCGCATTGATCGGGATCTGGTGGAAATTGGTCGTCCCCAGCCGCGACTTTTGCGTATCGAGATAGCTGAACAGTCGGCCCTGCAGCAGCGGATCGTTGGAAAAGTCGATGCCGGGCAGAATGTTGGTCGGCAGGAAGGCGACCTGCTCGGTCTCGGCGAAGAAATTGTCGACGTTGCGGTTCAGCGTCATGCGGCCAATCACCTCGACGGGGATTTCCTCCTCGGGGATCAGCTTGGTCGCATCGAGGACGTCATAGGGCTGCTTGGCCGCCCATGCCTCGTCGAAGACCTGCACGCCCAGATCCCACTGCGGATAGTCGCCAGCATCGATCGCTTCCCACAGATCGCGGCGGTGGAAATCGGGGTCGGCGCCGGCGATCTTGACCGCCTCGTCCCATGTCGTGCTTTGGAGGCCGAGCACCGGCTTCCAGTGAAACTTGACGAACCGGCCCTCCCCATCGGCATTGATGAAGCGGAAGGTGTGGACGCCGAAGCCTTCGATCATGCGCAGCGAGCGCGGAATGCCGCGGTCTGACATCGCCCACATCACCATGTGCATGGTTTCGGGCATCAGGCTGACGAAATCCCAGAAGGTGTCGTGCGCGCTCGCCGCCTGCGGATAGCCGCGGTCGGCCTCCATCTTCACGCTGTGGACGAGATCGGGGAATTTGATCGCGTCCTGGATGAAGAACACCGGGATGTTGTTGCCGACCAGATCCCAATTGCCTTCTTCGGTATAGAGCTTGACTGCAAAGCCGCGCACGTCGCGCGGGGTGTCGACGCTTCCGGCACCGCCGGCAACGGTCGAGAAGCGGACGAAGACCGAGCATGAATTGCCCTTCTCCTGAAACAGTTTGGCGCGGGTCCACTCCGGGATCGCGCGGGTCACCTCGAAGGTGCCGTGCGCGCCCGATCCGCGTGCATGGACGATCCGCTCGGGAATGCGTTCGTGATCGAAGTGGAAGATCTTCTCGCGCAGCACGAAATCCTCGAGCAGCGTCGGTCCACGTTCGCCTGCGCGCAGGGAATTTTGGTTGTCGGCGATGCGGTGGCCGTGATTGTCGGTCAAATGCGCAAGGCCATCGGAATGATCGCCCTTCGAGGCAATGTCCTGATGCAGCTCGCCCGCATTGCCTCCGGTCTCGACGAAGGGAGCCGATCCCTCGCCTTGCCGGTGATCGCGCAACGCGTTGTCGCTTGCAGGTGATGTGTCGGCGGGGGTCGGAGTGCGGGGCATAGGGAATTTCCTCGAGCGGCAGAAAAGGCGGAAAAATCGGATCCCGACAGCGCGGTGGGGGAAGCCGCGCTGTCGGGGGAAAGAAATCAGTCGTATTGTTCTTCCAGACGATCGGTCAGGCGCTCGCCTTCACGCACTTCGCCCAGCGCAGTCTGGATGACCGAGCGCGTGTTCGGATCGAGATCAGTCGCCTTGAGCGCTTCCTCGAACTTGTCGGCCAGATAATCTTCGCCTTCCTCGACACGCTCCACGGCAGCCTTGTCGTCGCTTTCGAAGAGGTTGGTGAGATCCATCCACAGACGGTGCAGGCCGCCGGTCGCGGTGCCCTTGGTCACCAGCTTGCCGCCGAGACGGGTGAGCTCGGTATTGAGCGCATCGAGCGTTTTCTGGCGCTTGGCAGCCTGCTCCGAGAGGATGCGCTTCAGTTCGGGCGACTTCGCGGTCTCGGCCGCCTTGCGGTACCCTTCGACCGAATCATAGGTCGTGTCGATCAGCGTTTCGAGAGCGGTGGTATTGGCGTTCATAACGTCGGTTCCTCCATTGGGAATTGCCATCCATGTGGCGGATAGCTCAGCCAACGTAAGAAAGACCGCGCTGACAATGTTCCATCAGCGATGATGATTTCCAGATACTTCGTCCGAATGCTGAAATTCAGGATGAAAAACATCGCCGGGACCGGAACATTCGACGCGCAGATGACTTGGGGATTGCCGACACGAGCGCGTCGCACTTTGCCGTTATCGTTCGCGATGAAATGAATGCGCGGCGCCGGTAAAATGATCGAACAGCAATGAATCATCAGTTGCTGCGGGGATCAATGTTCAAAGGCACGATAATCGCGAAGGAAGCCGCCAAAGGTTTCGAGGAGATACAGGACATGGCCGGAACGATCGGTATCAATGGTACAGCCCACTCTCTGCCTGCCGATCCGCGCACGTCGCTGCTGGATTTCCTGCGGCACGATTTGGGACTGACCGGCACGAAAAAGGGCTGCGATCATGGCCAGTGCGGTGCCTGCACGGTCATCGTCAACGGCATGCGCATCAACAGCTGCCTGACCCTCGCCGCGATGCATGAAGGTGACCGGGTGACCACGATCGAGGGGATCGGAGGCCCCGATGCTCCGTCGGATCTGCAGCACGCCTTCATGGCGCACGACGCCCTTCAATGCGGCTATTGCACGCCGGGCCAGATCTGTTCGGCGCAGGCGATGCTTGCCGAAATTGCCGAGGGCTGGCCCAGCGATGCCACCGCCGACCTGACGTCCGAAGCGACCTTCAGCGACGAGGAAATCCGTGAGAGGATGAGCGGCAATCTGTGCCGTTGCGGCGCCTATGCCAACATCGTCGCTGCGATCCGCGATGTCGCCAGGGGGCGCGCCGATGCAACCGTTTGAGCTGGTCCGCGCACCGTCACCTTCCGATGCCGCGCAACTTACGAAAGATGAGCACACCCGCCTTATCGCAGGCGGCACGAACCTCCTCGATCTCATGAAGCTGCAGGTGGAAACCCCGTCGCGGCTTGCCGACATCAGCAGGCTCGATTGTGCCGAGATCACCGACACACCTGATGGCGGCCTGCGTATCGGTGCGCTCGTCACCAATACGGCAACTGCGGTGCATCCGCGCGTGCGACAGGATTACCCCGTACTCGCACGCGCGATCCTTGCCGGGGCGACCCAGCAACTGCGCAACAAGGCGACCACCGGCGGCAATCTGTGCCAGCGGACCCGCTGTTTCTACTTCACCAAGATCGACCAGCCGTGCAACAAGCGCGATCCCGGCAGCGGCTGCAGCGCGATCGAGGGGGTGGCCAAGCTCCACGCCGTGCTCGGCACCAGCGACCAATGCATTGCCACCTATCCCGGCGACATGGCCGTGGCGATGAGCGCGCTGGATGCCGAGGTTCACATCATGAAGGAAGACGGGACGGAACGATCCGTGCCGGTCCGCGACTTTCACCTGCTCCCGGGCGATACCCCGTGGCGCGAAAATGAGCTGGGGCGCGGCGAGATGATCACGGCTGTCACCCTGCCCCCCCCGGTCGGCGGGGCGCATTACTACCGCAAGGTGCGCGAACGTTCCTCCTATGCCTTCGCGCTGGTCTCGGTCGCGGCGGTGATCGAGATTGAGGGCGGGGTCTTCACGCGTGCCGATCTCGCTTTCGGCGGACTGGCCCACAAGCCGTGGTTCGATCCCGCAATCGGCGCGGTCCTTCTCGGCAAGGCGGCCGATGATGCCCTGTTCGACGAGGCTGCCGACGTGCTGCTCCAGTCCGCGCGCGGGTTTGGCGAGAATGATTTCAAGATCCCCTTGGCACGGCGCACCCTGCGCGCTGTCCTGACGCAGGCCGTGGAGGACGCAGCGTGAGCACGACCCGAACCGAGAATGACGGCAAGGCCCGCCTGGACGACATGAAGCAGGGCGTGCTCGGCGAGCCCCTGCCCCGCATCGACGGGCTGGCCAAAGTGACCGGCACGGCCCGCTATGCGGCCGAATACCCCATCGACAATTGCGCCGAGGGCGTTCTCGTCACCAGCACCATCACCCACGGCACTGTCACGCGGCTCGACACGCAAGCAGCCCTGACCATGCCGGGCGTGATCGCGGTGATCGATGACAGCCGCCTCATAACCCGTGCCGTGCAGGGCACCGCCGGCGAAGCGCCGCAGCAAGCCCCGGTCACGGTGTGCTATTGGGGCCAGCCCATCGCCCTGGTCGTCGCGGAAAGCTTCGAACAGGCACGCGATGCGGCGAAGCGTATTCATGTCGAATACGATGCTTCGCCCAATCCGTCGCTGTCGCCGGACGACGTCACGCCCGAAGAGCAGGAAGACGACACCGTCAGCCAGGGAGACCTCGAGCAGGCGATGAAAGACGCCGCGCACAGCGTCGATGTGCGTATCGCGACTAAGGGCCACGCGTCCGCGGCTATGGAGCCTCACGCCGCCATCGCCGATTGGGATGGCGAGGAACTGACCGTCCACGCCTCGCTCCAGATGCTGAACTACAATATCAGCGAATTGGCCGACGCGCTGGATATTCCCGAGGACAAGATCCGTCTCATCGCCCGTTTTGTCGGCGGCGGCTTCGGGTCCAAGCTTGGAATCAGTCCGGATGTCGTGGCGGCGTCGCTTGCGTCCATAAAGCTGAAGCGCCCGGTGCGGGTGGTCCTGTCGCGTCAGCAGGTGTTCCAGTGCATAATGCGGCGATCCGAGACCACGCAGCGCCTGCGCCTGGCCGCAACCTCCGAAGGCAAACTGATCGGCTTCGGGCACGAGGCTTTGGTGTCGAACCTTCCCGGTGAGGAATTCTGCGAGCCCGTCCTCCAGTCCTCGCATTTCATGTATCGCGGCGAGAACCGCGAGCTGATGCTCAACCTGGCGCGCATCCACCGGATGACCGCCGGGTCGGTGCGCGCGCCGGGCGAGGCCGTCGGCATGCCGGCGCTCGAAGCCGCGATGGATATGCTCGCCGAGAAGTCCGGCGTCGATCCGGTGCAGCTGCGGTTGATGAACATTCCGGACAAAGATCCCGAAAACGATCTTCCCTTCAGCTCGCACAAGCTTGCCGAATGCCTGCGGCAGGGGGCCGACGCCTTCGGCTGGGATGCGGGCCCGCGCAAGGCGCGGCAGCGGCGCGAGGGCGAGTGGTGGATCGGCACCGGCATGGCCAGCGGTGCGCGCATCCACAACACCATGGAAAGCAGGACGCGCGTGACGCTGTCGGCCGATGGCACGGCGCGGGTCGAGACCGACATGACCGATATCGGCACCGGGACCTACACGATCCTTGCCCAGATGGTCGCCGAGATGCTCGGTATGGATCCAGCAGCGGTGCGGGTGGACATTGGTGACACGCGCCACCCGCGCGGCCCCGGATCGGGTGGAAGCTGGGGCGCCTCCTCGATCGGATCGGCGGCTTTTCTCGCCTGCCGCGCCATCCGGGAAGACCTTGCTGCCCGGGCCGGGGTCGCCGAAGAGGCGCTCGACTTGCGCGATGGCAAGGTCGGCGGCGGTCGGACGCTGGTCGATGTTCTCGGCGGCGAGAGCCTGTCCCATGAAGGCCATTACAAGCCTGCCAAGGCACAGGAAGAGTATACGGCTGCGGGCTTCGGCGCATTTTTCGCACAGGTGCGCGTCAACCACTTCACCGGAGAAACGCGGGTTGACCGGATGCTCGGCGCGTTCGGGTTTGGCCGCGTGCTCAACCGGCGCACCGCGCGCTCGCAATTTCTGGGCGGGCTGACCTGGAGCATCGGCACGGCATTGACCGAAGCGCTCGAATTCGACCCGCGCGACGGGCACCTCGTGAACTGCGACCTTGCCGAATATCATGTCCCCGTTCACCGGGATGTGCCCGATCTCGATGTGGTTCTGGTCGAGGAGCGCGATGCTATCGCCAGCCCGATCGAGGCCAAGGGAATCGGGGAACTTGGCATGTGCGGCGGCGCGGCGGCGATCGGCAACGCGATCTACAATGCTTGCGGTGCGCGGGTGCTGCAGTTTCCGATCACGCCCGACAGCGTTCTTGCCAGTCTTCCCAGAGACAGCTGCAAGCTGTTGCGAGAGGCGGGCGCGATGCGCGGCCTTGCTTAGAGGTGCGGAAAACAAACGCGGCGAAGGCGGGATGGCGCACGGATCACCATCTGTGCCATCTTCGAACCGATCTCCGCACCCGCCGTTATGCCCTGTACGAAGGGCTGATCGTGGAGCAGGTAGGGCAGAGCGCCCAGCGCAACTCTCCCACGGGCCTCGACCGGACGGTCGAGACTGTAGTCGTCGCAGACCGACGGGATGTCCTGTCCTGCCTCGATAAGTTGCGCACGCAGACGCGGGAACGGCAAATCTTTCGATTCAAGCGGCTTTTGTCCGCGCGCGTCTATGAAGACGTCGAAATCGTGCGTCTTCCCGCCAACGGTGATCGTCGTCCCGTGATCGGTGACGTCCTTCCCGTAATCCGAGCCGAGTTCCAGCAGCGTGAGAATGCCGGCCCGGTGCAGCGCGAGCATGCGGCGGATCGATTGCGAGGGGATCGCGGCATAATTATCCATGAACACCCGACCGAGGCCGGAATCGAAGCGATCCCGGTCTGCCTCGTCCAGCACGGGGACGATATCTTGAAACACTTCGTGCATCCGAAGGATCGCATATCGCCATGCAACGGTGATGCGGTTGCGCTTGTTGTGCTCGACCTCGGAGAGATTGAACTGTGCCCAGCGGAAAGGGTTATGAGCGATGCGGTCGGCAAAGTAGGCATCGGCAAAATCGTCGGCGGTGCGTTCGCTGAGCGAAATTCGCGCCGCCCACCACGGGTCGGCGACAGCGATTTCCTGCACAAACCTGCCGAAGCATCTGTCCAGCAATCTGGCGCTCCCCGCTTCGATCTCGGCGGTAATCGCATCGAGGGTGGCATGGACCAGCGGTTCATAGGGAATCGGGCAGTAGAAGTCGGCCTCTGGCAAAATTCCCGTTCGCGACATAAGCGTGATCGACAGGTCTTCGCTGCCTGCATCGTGCTTGAATTCGACAGCCTCGTCCGCGTTTTCGACAAAGTCTCCATGCTGCGAGACAACAGCCATCGCCGCGTCAATCGCACTGAGCGAGGTGCCCATGATCCCAACGCGGCAGGGAGGAATGCGAGCATCGACCAGCCCGGACCACGGACTGGGGAAATAGGCCTTGGTCGCCTCGTCCGCGTCAGGCCAGACGTGACCCGTAGCGATTGCGACCCAGTCGAAACGGAGCGGTGCTTCATCCGTTTCAACCCACAGCGCAACACCGTCCGCGCGCGCTTCGATGTCGGTAACCCGACAATTTTCGCGGATGGTAATCGCGATGCCATGCGCCCGGCCCTCGTCGACAAGCCAGAGGAGCTGGTCACGGAAGTACTGACCCAATAACACTCTGGGTAGGAACTGCCGTTCGTGAAGCTTGGCCTTGTCGATCCGATAGCGGCCTAGCCAATCGTCAGGTTGGCCGCGCAACCAATCCAGGTACGTCATCCCGATTGGCGGGATTTCTATGCTGGCAATGTTCGCCAGCATTAGGCGCGTATTGGAATCACCGTCATAGGGCATCCCTACCCCGGCCCGATCCCCCTGTTCGAAAAGGGTGATGTCGACTGGCGTGGCGTTTTTCACAAGCGCCGCGACCGTGTAGATTCCTGTCGGTCCAGAGCCTACAATCCCAATGGTTCCCATCTTGCGCCCCCTTTGTTCTGACCGGAGCAAGGCTGAGCAGAGAAAAATCTTGCCCTGGTGCCTGGCAAGGCGGAATCATCGCCCACTCGATTATTTCGTTCGCGCGCGGATTCGCAGTTGCCTCATCGGCTTTCGGCTACTTTGAATACAGTGTCTTGACAACGAAACAAAACCCTTGCCAGCGTGCCTAATTGGAACTGAATTAGCTGGCAAGCGGCAGCCGAACTTCGAAGACACTACCTTCATCCAGTACGCTCTTGACGAGGCGTACTTCCCCGCTGTGCAATTCGACAAGTTGTTTCACCAAAGCGAGCCCGATCCCCAGCCCCCCACCGCTGATGCCGAGCACATTATCCGACTGTCCGAACATCTCGAAGATTATTGACTGTTGTTCGGGCGCAATGCCAACGCCATTGTCCGCGACCGTAAGGATAGCATGGGGGGCATTTCTTGAAACCGTGACCTCGATGCGGCCGCCGTTCGGCGTGTAGCGGGCCGCATTGCCCACGATGTTGCCCACGATCTGGATGACGCGCGCCGGGTCGGCATCGAGGGTAATCTGTTCATCAGGCAGGGACACGGCAAGCTCATGGCCTCCTGCATCGATTGCAGGCTGGGCGATTTCCAGCGCGTGTGGCAGGATCTCACCGAGATCGACCCTTTCCTTCTTCAGCGAGATCTTGCCGTGCTCGATGCGGTTGATATCGAGCAGGTCGTCGATCAGGCGGCTCATATGGCGGACGTTTTGGCGCATGGATTTTCGGACGGCATCCGTGTCGAGGTCGCCCATCGGCAATTCAAGCAGAGCGACACCGGAAGACAACACAGCAAGCGGGTTGCGCAGTTCATGCGCGAGCACGCCGAGAAACCGGTTCTTCTGTTGGTCGGCGGCCTGCAATGCCGCGGTCAGGGCAACCAGCTCGTCACGCTGGACAACGATCTGCTGACGCTGAACGAACAGATCAAGAAAGATGCTCGACTTGGACCGCAGGATCGTGGGTTCGATCGGCTTCTGAATGAAATCGACCGCGCCCGCCTCGTAGCCATTAAATCTGCGCGTGGCGTCCCCCCTTCCCGCGGTCAGGAATATGATTGGGATGTGCTGCGACCGCGTGTTGGCGCGCATGAATTCGGCCAGTTCGAAACCGTCCATGCCGGGCATCTGCACATCGAGGAGGGCAAGCGCGTATTCGTTTTCAAGAATGAGCTCGAGTGCTTCCTCGCCGCTGCGTGCGCAGTGCAGCTCAAGGCCCTCGCGTTTCAGAAGTGCTTCGAGCGCAAGCAGGTTTTCCTCAAGGTCGTCAACCAGCAGGAATTTGGGAGTACTGGTCACTGGTCCAAAATCTCCTCAAGCACAGATGGCAGGTCTTCAAGATCGATGACGCGCGCAGCGGGGCACGCGGCCAGGGCGGCTTCGGGCATGTAGGCCACCTCCGCTGTGGCAGGGGCCTGCACAAGCGCATATCCGCCCGCATCGCAGACCGCACGCAGCCCTCTTGCGCCATCGTGGTTCGCCCCGGTCATGATGATCCCGGCGAGCCTGTCGCCGAACGCATCGGCGGCGCTTTCGAACAGCACATCGATCGCAGGGCGCGAGTGATTGACCGCCTCGTCCGACGACAGAGCGATGGTCCCGTCGCTTTCGACGAGCAGATGATAATCGGGCGGCCCCATGTAGATCGTGCCGGGCACAATCGGCTCTTTGTCCTCGGCTTCCTTAACGGTCAATCGGCACTTTTCGGCCAGCAGTGCGACGAGCGCGTTATCACGACGGGGCGGGATATGGACGACCACGAGAATTGCCGCCGGGAAATCGTCAGGCAGCGCGGGAAGCACCTGCAGCAGCGCGTGGACACCGCCAGCAGAGGCACCGATGACAACGGCCTGGAGGCTCATTGCGCATTTCTCCGGTAGATCCGTTCCTCGCGAACGAATTCCGAGAAAAGATCGGCGTGGGAGGAAAATCGCAAGCTCTCCTTGGAGCCGATGCCGAGAAAGCCGCCTCGTACGAGGGACTCGCCGAACAGTCCGACCGCGCGGTCCTGCAGCTCGCGATTGAAGTAGATGAGGACATTGCGGCAGCTGACCAGATGCATCTCGCCGAAGGCAGCATCGGTCACCAGGCTGTGATCGGAAAACACGGTGCGTTCCCGCAAGGACTTCTCGAATACCGCCCGGTCGTAGTGGGCGGTATAGTAATTCGACAGTGACGAATGGCCGCCTGACAGGCGGTGGTTCTCGGTGAACAGCCTGATACGATCGAGGGAGTAGATACCCGCCTGTGCCGCGCGCAGGGCCGAGGGGTTGATGTCGGTCGCGTAGAAGATCGTCCGGTCGGCGAGCCCCTCCTCCTCGAACAGGATCGCCAGCGAATAGAGTTCTTCGCCATGACTGCATCCGGCAACCCACACCTTGAGCGAGGGGTAGGTGCGCAAGTGTGGGACAACCTTTTCACGCAGCGCGCGGAAATAGGACGGGTCCCTGAACATTTCGCTGACCTGCACCGTCAGGTAATTGAGCAGCCGCGGCAGCATGGTCTCATCGCGCAGGACAGCCGCCTGCATTTCGGAGATGCTGTCGTATCCCCATTGCGCCCGCGCTTGCAAAAGGCGCCGCTTTATCGATGCCTGCGCATAATGCCGGAAATCATAATGATAGTGGTGATAGACCGCATCCAGCAGCAATCGGATCTCGATATCCTCGATGCTCTCGCTCACCGCGGCATCCAGACCCGAATAAGGGACAGCAGTTTGTCGACATCGAGCGGCTTTGCCATGTAATCGTTCGCTCCCGCCTCGATGCATTTCCGCTGGTCGTCGGGCATGGCCTTGGCGGTCAGCATGATGATCGGCAGCTTCTTCCAGCGAGGCTCGGCGCGGATGGCGCCTGCCGCGGTCAGGCCATCCATCACCGGCATCATCACGTCCATCAGCACCAGGTCGATAGCCTTGGTGGGATCCGCTGACGCCTCGGCCAGCGCATCGAGCGCCTCCTGTCCGTTGCGGGCGATCCGCGTCAACGCTCCGCGCGGCTCGAGGATGCTGGTGAGCGAGTAGACGTTGCGGACATCGTCCTCGACAATCAGGATGCGCCGTCCTTCCAGCGCCGCGTCGCGGTGGCGGGCTTTTTCGATCATCTGCCTCTGTTCGGGGGGCAGATCCGACACGACCCGGTGGAGGAACAGGGAGACCTCGTCGAGCAGACGCTCGGGCGACTTGGCGCCCTTGATGATGATCGAGCTGGAATAGCGGCGCAGGCGCTGCTCTTCTTCGGGCGAAAGATCGCGGCCCGTGTAAACGATGACCGGCGGAAATGTTCTGGTTTCGTCTTCGCTGAGTTCTTCGAGCAAGGAGAAACCCGAAGCGTCCGGAAGGGTGAGGTCGAGCACCATGCAGTCGTAATGCGCAGCGCGCAATTCGCTGAGACATTCGGCAGCCGTGCCGACGCCGACAGTCTCGACATCCTGCGAGGACAGCAATCGGCTGACCGCTTCGCGCTGGACCTCGTCATCCTCCACGATCAGCACCCGGCGCACTCGGGCTGCCAGCTTGTCCTGCAATTGGGCCAGGACCTCGGCGAGGCGTTCACGCGGGGCAGGTTTTTCGAGGAAACCGACCGCGCCGAGCGCCAGCGCGGTCTGGCTCTGATCGGAGCCGGAGATGACATGGATCGGGATGTGCCGCGTTTCCCCGTCGTGCTTCAGCCGGTCGAGGACCGTGAGGCCAGACTGATCCGGCAGCCCGATATCGAGAACGATCGCGCTGGGCCGATACTCGCCGGCAAGCTCGACCGCCTCCTCGGCCGTTCCCGCCAGAATGCACTGGAACCCCATCTCGCGGGCCAAATCGGCTACGATTTCGGCAAAGGCGGGATCGTCTTCGATCACGAGGAGGACCTGTTTGCCTTCCGACAGGCGCTGGCGATCATCGTCCACCATTGCCGGTCTCGACGGAACCGGTTTGGCAGGCGTGGCCGATGGCGGAGGCTGGACGGGCGCGCCGGGAGCGTGATCGCGGAACTGCGCCGGCTCGCGCGGCTCGACTGTTGCGGGATCGTATGTCGCGGGCAGACTGACGATGAAGGTGCTGCCCTTGCCAGGCTCGCTTTCCAGCCGGATGGTCCCGCCCAGCAGGCGCACCAGCTCCCGCGAGATCGACAGGCCCAGCCCGGTACCCCCGAATTTGCGACTGATGGTGCCGTCGGCCTGACGGAAGGCCTCGAAGATCGCCTCGCGTTGCGACTCGGCAATGCCGATGCCCGTATCGATGACCTTGAATTCCAGTGCACCCTTTGCGGCCGAACCCATCCTCAAGGTGACGCTGCCCTGCTCCGTGAACTTGATCGCGTTCGACAGGAGGTTCTTCAGCACCTGTTCGAGCCGCATGCGATCGGTTTCGAACGAGGCGGGCATGTCGGGCCTAACGTCGATGACGAGCTGCAGCCCGCGCTGCTGTGCGAGCGGCTCGAACACCTTGCGCAAATCCGCGGCGAGGCGCTGGGGGGCAATCGGTGCCGCCTCGATGGTCACGTGCCCTGCCTCGATTTTCGACAGGTCGAGAATATCGTTGATCAGCGTCAGGAGATCATTGCCCGAGGATTCGATGGTGCGGGCAAACTTGACCTGCTCGGCGGTGAGGTTGCCATTGGGGTTGTCGCCCAGAAGCTTGGACAGGATCAGAAGCGAATTGAGCGGCGTGCGCAACTCATGGCTCATGTTCGCGAGGAAATCCGATTTGTATTGGCTCGCCTGCTCCAGCTCCTGCGCTTTGAGCTGAAGCGTGGCGGTGGCGCGTGCCAATTCGTCGCGCTGCACCTCCAGCGTCTGGGCCTGTTCTTCGAGCTGGCTGTTCGTCTGCTCGAGTTCCACCTGCTGGAGTTCGAGGCGCGCTTGCGTTTCTTTCAGCGCGTTGCTCTGCTCTTCCAGTTCCTCGTTGCTGACACGCAGTTCCTCACTCTGGGCCTGCAACTCTCCAGCTTGCCGGCGCGATTCCTCCAGCGCATCCTGCAAGCGCTCGCGGAATCGCGCTGACCGCAGCGCGACCCCGACCGATCCGGACACGGTGTCGAGCAATTCAAGCACAAGGGGATCGATTTCGGTGAAGAAGCCGAGTTCGACGATGCCATTGACTTCACCTTCGTAGAACAGGGGTGCGACCACGAGGTGGCGCGGCGCGTCGCTGCCCAACGCCGATCCGATCTTCAGATATCCGTCAGGAATGTCCGAAAGCGTTGTTGCACGAGCATCGGTTGCAACCTTGCCGAGAAGGCCTTCGTTCATCCCGAAGGATTCGGGCACGGAAGTTGCGTCTGCAATGCCGAGCATGGCCGCCCGGTTGAAAAGGCCTCCTTCGCCCTTGAACAGCGCTCCGGCATTTGCAGCGGTTCTTTCTGAAAGGAAGGCCAGCACTGCGGCCCCCACCTGCTCGACCGTCTTGTCGCCCCGCATGACTTCGCTGAGGTCCACCTGCGCGGTCTGAAGCCAGCGCTGCCGCTCGCGGTTGCGGTCGCTCCTCGCCAGCATGATGAAAATCACGATCGTAAGGCCGGCGCCGATCAGGCTGGAGACGATCGCGGTCACAACCGCCGCGCGCGAGGCCGCAGCAAGCGCAGCGATGCGCTCCAAACGCTCGGCTTCCTCCTCCTGAACCATCTGATCGACTATCTGCCGGACGGCATCCATCGCTCTCTTGCCGCGATCGTCGTCGATCGCCGTGATCGCAGCAGCGAGCCCCTCCTCGCGGCGCGTGCGGATCAAGCCTTCAGCAACGCGCACTCTCCTGTCGACAGCGGCCTCGAGCGCATCCAGTCTTTCATCGCGGACGACGCTGGATTGCGTGAAGCGTTCGAGCGAGGACAGGCTTTTGCGCGCATCTGCAACCCCTTTCTCATAGGGTTCGAGATATCGGTCTTCGCCGGTCAGCATGTATCCGCGTTGCCCGGTCTCGACATTCAGGGTCGCCACCATCAATGCATCGAGCGCCGAGAGCACCTCATGCGTCGCGCGGATGCGTTCATCGCTCTCCCGCATTGTCTTGATGTTGAAGTATGCAGCATAAGCGGTGAGGACAAAAAACCCGACGCCAAGCAGCGCCCCGATTATTGATCGGCCCGAGCTTGATCCCCGGATGCCCTTCCGCGATTGGCCAATCTGCAAGATGAAACTCCCTTTTGCCCTTCGGCTCATAGGGACACTAATCGCCTGCTATCAACTCTTTTCAAATCAAACCAAAGCGTTCTTAAGGCACAACATATTTGAAGAAAAAAACGCTCATTTTCCAATAATTTCGATTAACTGTGATTTAGTGAAACAATATATCAGTCTAGGTGTATGCTAATGCAAACATAAGCGCAATCACAAAAATCATTTCTAGGCGCATCGAAACAGTCCAATATATCTGCGATTTCAAATTTACTTAGGATTGCGCGACTTTCTCGATTCACGCATGGATTTCTGCCTCTACCCACACCGATTATTTCGGACCCAGCGAGCGGCATTTAGGAAGCCGCCCTTCGCTCATCCGCTGATAGATTGCCGAGCGGCGAAGTCCGACCTTCTCCATAACCTCAGGCAGACGCAGGAGACGGGGCGGCGGCGCGCTGGCAGGCGTGCTTCCGACAGAGGCGGTACTTTCTTCACGAGTTTTGGGCTTCGCAGTCATCGAAAATCCTGTCGGGCATTGTCTCGGTCCCCTCCGAGTTTCGCTGCTTCAGCGGGTCAGCGACATGGCGATGTCGCGATTGGCGAGGTCGTCGATCTGCCGGGACAGTAGCTTGACTACGAGCTGCGAGGTGCCGGTACGCCTTTGGCGTCGACAGCGATGATCCGCGCCTGGTCGGCATTGAGCAGGCCGCGCCGGTGATCGGTCGCCGTCCAGCGAATCCGGTCGCCATCATGGATTTCGATCTCGCGGCGTTCGTAGAGCTTCACCGGATCCTGTTCTCCCTGCGGACGGGGCGGTCAGGGGCGAAACTCGAATTGCCGCCCGCGCTCGTTCTGCAGGGTCAAACGCTCGCGGGTGAGATCGGTTACCACCACCGTATAGCTGCCCTTCTGGAGCCCCTGCCCCGTTGCCGGCGATCAACCTCGAGCACCGTGCCGGAGGCATATCGCTGCTTTCCGATACGCCGCGAAAATACCCCCACACCAAATTTGGCTGCATGTGGAAGGCCATGGACGCATGCGGACGCGAATAACTCGCAACCCTCTGCTTTCGATTGGATTTTTGGAAAAATACGGAAGCATGTGAAGCTTCCGGAAAGGCCTATGGTAGCGGAGGAGGAACCCGAACCCCAGACACGCGGATCATGATTCGAGCGGGTTAGCTCGAATAGACGCGTCTATGTTGCTGCTTCAACTCGACTCGACTTTGCTTCGAGGCTGGTTTCGGAGAATGGTGTAGCGAGGCCTTAAGCCCCTCCTTCATCATCGCTCGATCCGGCACCTGCTCGAAACTCCTTCGATCGTGTGCAGGCTCACCTCCCTGCCCCGGCGCAAGGCCGTCAGAAAAGGCGTCCAGACCTTTGCGGAAGGGTCACTCCACGCAAGACCCCAAACCTCTCCAAATGGGCCGAACAGAATGATTTGGCCATTTTGCACGGCGACAGCCGTCATGTCGGCGCCCTCGCATTTAATCGCGCGCCGTTCTTCGACCCGGGGGGGCGGTTCAAACAATGCAAGGCGCTCGCGATAGGCCGCTTCCACGCACCCCTTGTGATCCGCGCTGAAGGCGCAGCGGCTACGGCGCTGGAACCACTGCCATTGCGGCTCGACCCAGCGGGACTCCGGCGGAGACGCGCTTGCCAGCAACGTCCCCAACCGTGCGTCGAGCGTACGCAGCGCGGGATCGGCACAGACGAGTTGGTCGGTCGCGAACACGGGGTGCGCGCAATCGGCTGTGTGCTGTTCCACCGGCGGGGGCACGGGAGGCGGAGCGGCCTTGGCCATACCCGCCGCCGTGAGCGCCAGCCCCGCCGCCATCAACCGTGCGGCCATGCGGCAGGACCTAGGCATTGGCGAGCGAATGGCCTTGCGCGCCGTGCGACTTGCTCCAGAACGGCGGCACCACATGGCCCGCCTGCACGGCCCTGTAGGCGAGATATCCCCCGGCACTGGTCGCGATGATGCAGGGGATGAGCGAGGCCTCCAGCCCGAACCCGCCGCCGGTCATCAGATCGGGGCCGGTGAACACCGTCTTGAACAGCCCCGGTTGCGCGATGCTGCCCGATACGACGCCGCCGAACACCGCCGATTGGGTGTAGTTCCAGGCGATGTGAAACCCGATCCCCAGCCACAGCCGCCGGGTGAGCATGTAGGCGGCCGCGAGCAGCAGCCCGGCCTCGATGCTGATGAAGATCGCGCCGGTCAGGGTCGCATCGGGGTTCGTCAGGTGAACCGCGCCGAACACCACCGAGGACACGATCACCGAAATCCAGCTGCCCAGCCATTCCTCGACGACCCGGAACAGCGCGCCGCGGAACAGCAGTTCTTCCAGAAAGCCCGCGCTGCACGCCTGATAGAGCGCCGGGATCATCACCACCACCGGGTTCATCCCCTCGATCCGCCCGTAGCCGAGCACGATCAGCACCAGCACGCCGAGGGTATAGAGCCCCGAGCCGACCAGCATCCCGATGCCCAGCTCCTTCAGGCCGGGATTGAGCGCCAGATCGCTGATCTCGCGGCGCTCGACGAGCCGGCCGAAGCCAACATAGACCCACATCGCCAGCGCCACCATGCCAGCCACCGAGAAGGCCGCTGCAAGATGCACGCCGTTCGCCATTTCGATGAAGGCGTTGCTGAAGCCGATGCAGTAGAACAGCGGCAAGCCGAGCAGGAACAGTTTGATCGGCGGGAATTGCAGGATGCGCAGCCACAGCGCCGTCGGTTCGGCGTGGTCGGTCATGACATGATCCCCCTTGTCGTATTTGAAAGCTGGCTCCGCCTCGCCTTCACCATATCCGCACCCGTTGTTCGGGCGGCAGGTAGAGCTTGTCGCCCGGCTTCACGCCGAAAGCCTCGTACCAGGCATCGACATTGCGCACGACGCCGTTGACCCGGAACTCGCCCGGCGAATGGACGTCGGACAGCACCTTGCGGCGGATTTCGGCTTCGCCGGTGATGTTGCGCCAAAGCTGGGACCAGGCGAGGAAGAAGCGCTGGTCGCCGGTGAAGCCGCCAACCACCGGTGCCTTGCCGCCCTGCTTGTCGGCCACATAGGCGCGATAGGCGGCATAGGCGACCGACAGGCCGCCGAGATCGCCGATGTTCTCGCCAAGGTTCTGGCGGCCGTTGATATGGAGCCCGGGCAGGGCCTCGTAGCCATTGAACTGGGCGACAAGTCCCGCAGTGCGTTTCTCGAACTCGGCGCGGCTGGCATCGGTCCACCAGTTGCGCAACTTGCCATCCCCGTCCTGCCGGCTGCCCTGATCATCGAAGCCATGGCCGATCTCGTGCCCGATCACCGCCGCGATCGAACCGAAATTGACCGCGATGTCGGCCTTGGGATCGAAGAACGGCGGCTGCAGGATCCCGGCGGGAAAGATGATCGCATTGGCAGACGGGCTGTAACCGGCGTTGATCTCGTGCGGGGAATAGGGAAACTCCCAGGCACGGGTGCCTTCCTCCAGCTTCTTCAGACTGTCCTTGCGCGCCCATTGCTGCAACCGGGCGCGATTGCCGACCAGATCGTCGGGCGCAATCCTGACGCCCGAGCGATCGTGCCAGCGTTCGGGAAAGCCGATCTTGGTGGTGATCCGGTCAAGCTTGCGCAGCGCCTCGGCCCGGGTGGCCGCGTCCATCCAGTCAAGCTTGGCGATCCGCGCGGCATAGGTGGCGCGCAGATAGCCGACCATCTCGGCGACCTTGGCCCGGTCGGACGCACCGAAATAGTTGGCGATGTAGAGCCGCCCGATCTCCTCGCCCAGCACCGCGTTGACCGCGGCGACGCTCTCGAATTCGGCAGCGCGGCGCTTCGGGATCGATTGCAGGCGCTTGCTGTGGAAATCGAAATGCGCCTGCACCCAAGGCTCCGACAGCGAGGGCGCCCAGTGATCGAGCGTCTTGAACATCAGGAAGGATTGCAGGTCGCGCACCGGGGTCGCGGCGAACAGCTGCGCCATGTCCTTGACCGCGCTGTCGGTCATCACCTTGAGCCGCTGCTGGCCGGCGAAATCCTGCTCGGCGAGGAAGGCGTCCCATGCGAAGCCCGGCGCATAGGCCTTGAGCTCCGCTGGCGACATGACGTTGTTCATCCGCACAACATCGCGCGTCTGGGCGAGGCTCCAGTGCTTCTGGGCAATCGCGATCTCGAGCGCCAGCACGGCGGCGGCGCGGCCATCGGGATCGTCGATCCCGGCGCGGCGGAAGCTGTCGGCGATGTAGTCACGCAGCGCCTGCCGGTGGCCGATATAGGGCTCGGCATCGGCGAGGTAGTAATCGCGCGAGGGCATGGTCAGCCCGCTGGCGCCGATCGCGGCGATCTGGCGGGACGGATCGTCAAGATCGGCCACCACGCCCCCGCCAATGAAACCATCCATCCACGGATAGGCCATGATCCGGGCGAAGCCGGCGCGGTCCTCGGTGCCGCCGATGATCGCCAGCGTGCTGGCAATCGGGGTAAGGCCGAGCGCGTTGCGGCGCTCCATGTCGGCGTGCGAGCGGTGGAAGTCGCCGATCATCTGTTCCGGGCTGCCCGGCTCGTCGGTGCTCTCGCGCGCCATCGCGATCAGTTCGGCGACCCGCTGTTCGGTGGCGAGATAGACCTCCACCGAGGCGTCGATATAGGGAACGCCTTCGGGCGGCTTGGCCGTCTTGAGCCAGCCCTCATTGACGTAGCGGTAGAAATCGTCGCCGGGCTTTACCGTGGCGGAAATGCCCTTGGGATCGACACCCCACGGGGCTGCCGGGGTGCTGTTCTGGCCCACCGCTGGTCCGGCATGAGCCACCACTACGGCCAAAGCAGCAGCCGAAATGAAGAACGATTTCATAGCGGATCTCCTGAAGCGGGGGCATGCCGTCTCGGCGGGATAAGCGAGCGATCCCGGCTGACCGGAGGTGTGCCTCGCCCCCGGTCAGCCGACCCGTGCCGTGCGTCGCGCGCACGCTACAAGCCCTCTGCCTGTTCGTCCGGCCCCCCTTAGGACGCAGGCCATCGCGGGTCCGTTCAGTCCCGGCAGATGCGAGCCGAGACGCTCTCGATCGAGTAGATGTAGCCGTTGCGCGAATTGACCACGAGGCACTGTCTCGAGGCTGCGCGCCAGTAGGTCATGTAGCGGCCCTGATCGGTGCGCTTATTGTCGAGTTGTGCGAAGCCGCGGCTTGCAAGCTGGCCGGTCGCGTAGTTGCGTTCCTGCCCGTTGAGGTCGTTGAATTCGGCATAGGCGCTGTATCCGCCGCCGTAATTGTAGCCGCCGCGATAGCTGGTCTGTCCCGCCCGTTCACGCACGCCGCTGTCGTAGCCGTTCGAATAGGCGTCAGTGCGGCTGTAGTTGTGGTAAGCTTGACCATAGAGCCCGTCGCGGTGTCCCCGCTCGAACTCGGCGGTGCCGCGCTCGTCATAGTCCTGCCCGTTGCGATGGTGCGACTTGCTGGCGAGCGCCGCAATGCCGAGGAGCGCCACCGCGCCGATTGCGACGGCCGCAGCCTTGTCGCCGCTGCCGCCTTTCTGGTTGCAGTCGGCATTGGTGGTCTTGTCGATCGACTGGAAGTTGCCGTCGTAGGTGACGACCTTGATGCATTCCTTGGTGTTGCCGTTCCACCAGTAGTTGATCTTGCTGTCGTAATCGGTGTGGCCGGAGATCCGATGGAAGCCCCGGAATTCGAGCTGGTCCTCGCCGCTCGAGCCCCTCGCCCCGATCAGGTCGCGCACCGACCCCGGCGTGTTAGCCACCGCCGCAACCGGCGTCATCACCATCACCGCGCTCGAGATCGCCGCGCAAAAGCTTGCCGCATATCGTTTCATGAAAACCCCTCCAATGAACCCCTGATCTGAAAGCTTACATATTTGGTCCCGCTTGGCTTTGGACATTTCGCGCCATTCGCTGGATGTTTCGCGCCATACCCCCCCGCCCCGACGCTGCTGTCCGGTCGCGCAGCGGAGGCGGCGGGAGGAGAGCGCATGGCCCCCCGTCTGCAAAGCCGGCGCACGAGGCGTCAGGTCGCCATATCTCGCGCGAACATGAAGCCCAGCGTTACCGCGGTGACGATGATGAGGGCCGCTGCCGCAACGGTCGCCCCCAGGGCGTCTGCGGCGGCCCGCACATAGCCGATGCCGAGTTTGACCCGGAACCACAGGGTTTGCTGCACCAGATACCACGCGAGCCCGCCCCAGAAGATCACATGCCCGACCAACGAAGTGGTCTCGTCGCCGATCTGCCAGAGGATTGTCGCGATACCGATCACCAGCGTCATCGGCGCGGTGATGAAGCACTGGCTGTAGAACACCGGGCGCAGGGTTTCGCGGTCGAGCGGGATGCCCATTCGGTTCAGCAGGCGCAGCGACAGGATCAGCGGCACGAGGCTGAACATGAACACCCTGAACATCAGCAGGTTCTGGGTGTCCTGCAAGAAGGACGGGAGCGACTGGGTTCCGGGCGACGGAAACGCCATCTCGAAACCGTGGCTGAGGGCGAGGCAGATCATCAAGAACAGCGGCGGGCTGAGCGTATCGCTGTATTGCTCGGACTGCACGTCGCCGAGTTCGGTGTCGGCATAGTCCATCATCCGCTGAGGATAACGCGCGGTGAGATAGAGAGTGCGGGGGAAGAACACGAGCATCACCATGACTTCGTAAAGCAGCTCTTCGAGCGACTTCAGAAGCTTCATGAAATCCATCGGCTATCCCCCCGGCTGGCGCCGGTGCGGCGGGCTCAGCCGCCGAGCACGAAGGCGTCGGGGATCTCGTAGATTTCCGTGCCGAGCTTCGCAACCGTCGCATCGCCCTTGCGCTTGGCGCTGATCGGCATCGCAGCCGTGCCATCGGCCTCGGCCGTGCTGAAGGTCAGAAAGCTGCCATCGGGCTTGAAAAAGATCGCGCGCTTGACGCTGCCGGGCAGCGAAACCTCGACCGTTATTCCATCACTTCCGTTGCGGATCACACCCGCATCGCACGTGCCAGCGGCGGCGCCCTTGTAGCCTGCACAGGCGATCTGCGCGGTGGCATTGTAGCTGGTGCCCGCCACGGTGGCATCGCCCTGCCCGTCACCCTCGCCGGGCTTCGCTGCCCGGTCGTTGGGCACGGAAACGAGGGTCACTCCGTCGATCTCGGTCAACACCTTGCCACCGAGCCGCGCCGCCTCCTCGGCCGACGGACAGCCGACCAGAGCGGCGCTGTCGTCAAGGAGATCGACCGTTGCGGCGGATTCGCCGATGCGCCGGCACGCCGCGCCGGGGCCAGGATAACCGTCGCCGACGACCGTGAGGCTCGAAGGCCATGCGAATGCCGCCTGTTCCGCCGCCGCCGGCGTGGCGGGCGCAGATGGCACCCCAGCACCACAGCCCGCTGCCAGGATCAGCACGAACCACGGCACAGTCAACCGAAGCTCACCACGCATTGCTCAATTCCCCCTGCCCGGCGCCGCGAACATCGCAGGCGCCGCTGATCATGTCCGGTCGCGATAGTGCGAAGGAATGGGGCCAGAGGCTATGGGCATTCGCGGCCATAGTGTGGACAAATCGCGCCACCGGCGGCCCGGTGAGCCGATATTCTCGCTTGGTCCTCCGCCCAATTGCCTGCATATCTGCGCTTCTTCCATGGGGTGGGAAGATCGTGATGCGGTCTGAAGACAAAGGATCGTTGCAGGTCATGGCATCGGGAAGCGCCTGCGCTGCGCGATCCGCGCGCGCGGATGCCGAGCGCGCGATCGGCATGATGGGCACGAGGGCGACGACACGCGTGCCGACGGCGACCCTCCTGCACCTCGGCGAATGGCTGGCCTGGCCGGACTGGCTGCGCGACGGCACATCGCTCGCGGACGGGAGCGGTCCCCTGCCGCCGATGGTGACGCGCGCCGACGATATCCTCATCATGGCCAACATCGTCGACAACACGGACACCTTCGCGCTCGTCGAAGACATGCTGACGCGCCCGCGGCCGGCCTTGAGTCTCGCTGGCGAACTCGCGGTGCTGCATGGCCCCGATCTGGGCGCATCGGTCAAGGCAGTCGCCCGGGGCCTCGCGGCACGCAATCTGTGGGTGCGCGTGGCCGTCTCCGAGAGCGAGGCCGAAATCGAGATCGCGATCCGGCCGGTTTGGCCGATGGGAGAACTGTTCCGCTCCTTCGCACTCTGCGCGCTCACGCTTCTGCATCGCGCCGTCACTGCCTATCGCGGGGATCGGCTGGAAGGGATGCGTTTGGCGACAAGCCTGCACGATCTTCCTCAAGCGCAGGCCGCTCTCGGCGCCTTCCGGTGTGCGATCATGCCATCAGACCGGGCCGAAGCCTTGCTGTTTCCACGCAGCTGGTTGAACCAGCCCAACCCCCATTTCGATCCGCTTGTCTGGGACGTGGCCAATGCCAAGATCATGGCACTCGAAAACGAAGTGGCCGGCGACCCGACCATCGATCCCTTGCGCCACTATATCACCGGCCAGCTGACCGAGATGCGCCAGGTTCCGCGCCTCAAGCAGGCAGCGGCACACCTGGGGATCTCGACACGCACGATTGTAAGGTCTCTCGCACGCCAGCAGACAACCTTTCACAAGCTCGTCGAAGAAGAACGCAAGGCTCGCGCGCTCGCCCTGATCGCCGATCCGACGCTGCCGCTTGCCGATGTGGCCAAGGCCCTGGGGTTCAGCGATACGTCAAGCTTTGGCCGCTCGTTCCGCAAGTGGTTCGCCGAAACGCCCGGCAACCTTCGCAGCCTGACCGCCCTGTGACACTGCCGGCCCGACCGGTCGATCCCGCCGTCGAAGGCGTCCCGCAGGTGGACGCGATCAGATCGTTGAGCCATCCACCGGGGAGAAGAGTGGTAGCGGAGGAGGGACTCGAACCCCCGACACGCGGATTATGATTCCGCTGCTCTAACCGGCTGAGCTACTCCGCCCCAAGGGGCATCCGGCGGTGCGTCCTGCCGGATTCGGCGCCGGGTGTCCCCTGCGCGAGGCGGGCACTTAGGGCCGCCGGCGCGCGGGGTCAAGCCCTCTCCCGGCCGCGGAAGGCGCAGGTCTTGATGTGCTCCCAAGGGCCGCCCTTGTAACGATGCAGCGCGAGCGCGGGGAAGGCGAAGCGGCCCTTGGCGATCCACGGGGCGAGCAGCGGCGCAAGGCCCCGCTGAAGCGCCCTTGCCTCCTCCTTCGTCACCTTGTTCTGGATGGTGATGTGCGGGCGCGGCTCGTGGAGGTCCTGGGCGGTGAGGCTCCCGCGGAAGTGCTCGGCGATGAGCGCGCGCAAGGACAGGAGCTCGGGCGCCTCGAGCGCGATCGCCGTGCCCTTGCCGAGGTCCATCACCCCCTTCACCATCCCCAGCGGCGCGGCGAACTCGGCGGCGAGCTTCGGGATGAAGTCGGTGAGCTCCTCGAGCAGCGCAGGCGCGAAGGCGTGGAACAGCGTGACGTGGGCGTGGAGGTGGTTCCGCTCCGGCGGGAAATGGGCGCGGCGCAGCCCCTCGGCGAAACCCTGGAGATCGGGCGGCAGGACAGCGGTGAGGATGAAGGGATCAGCCACCGCAAGGCCCCGCCCTGCCGATCACATCTCGCCCCGCTCGCGGCGGATCGCGTACCACTTGGCGACGTTGGCGTTGTGCTCGGCGAGGGTGTTCGCGAACCAGTGCCCGCCGGTCCCGTCGGCGACCATGAACAGCGCGGCCGTGTCTTCCGGGTTCATCACCGCCGCGATGCTCGCCCGGCCCGGATTGGTGATCGGCCCCTCGGGCAGACCGACGCGGGTGTAGGTGTTGTAGCCGTTGACCGCCGCGATCTCCGACTGGCGGATACGGCGCCCGAGCGGCTTGCCCTTGGTGATCGGGTAGATGATCGTCGGATCGGCCTGGAGCTTCATCCCCGACTTCACCCGGTTCGAATAGAGCCCGGCGACCATCCGCCGCTCTTCGGGCTTGCCGGTCTCCTTCTCGACGATCGAGGCGAGCACCAGCGCCTCGCGCATCGTCGGCACGGCGACGCGGGGGCTGCGCCTCGCCCATTCCTCGGCGAGCGCGCGGTCCATCGCCGCCTGCATCTGCTCGACCAGCTCGGCGCGCGACTGGCCGCGCTCGAAGGCGTAGGTGTCGGGCAGGATCGAGCCTTCCGGCGGGACCGGCACCTCCCCGGTCAGCAGGGGCTCGGCCATCAGCCGCTCCCAGACGAGGATCGAGGGCATTCCTTCGGGGATCGTCACAAAGCGGCGGATCACGTCGCCCGACTGGAAGGCGGCAAGGATGTCGCCCTGGCTCATGCCCGGCTTCAAGAGGAACTCGCCCGCCTGGATCGGCGCGTCGGAGCCGAAGATGCGCGCCTGCAGCATGAAGCCGGAGGCCGAGGCAATCAGCCCCTCGGCCTCGAGCTTGTCGGCGACGCTCGCCACCGACGCGCCCGCCGGGATAACGAAGCTGGTGTCCTTCTCGACCGTCGCCGAGCCGAGCAGCACCCAGCCTGCGACCAGCCCCGCCATGGCGAGGCCCACCACCAGCAGGATCAGGGCCCGCGCGCGGCGCATCGGATCAGTCGAGCTTCTGCATCACCAGCGAGGCGTTGGTCCCGCCGAAGCCGAAGGAGTTGTTCAGCACCGCACGCACCTCGCGCTTCTTCGCCACCAGCGGCACGAGGTCGATGCCCTCGGTGCCCTCGTCGGGATCGTGGAGGTTGAGCGTCGGCGGCACGATTCCGTCGCGCATCGCGAGGATGCAGAAGATCGCCTCGACCGCGCCCGCACCGCCAAGAAGGTGCCCGATCGCGCTCTTGGTCGAGGACATCGAGGCCCCGCCGAGATCGTCGCCCAGGACACGCTTGACCGCGGCGAGTTCGATCGTGTCGGCCATGGTCGAGGTGCCGTGGGCGTTGACGTAATCGATGTCGCCCGGGCCAAGCCCCGCCTTCCTCAGCGCCATCCGCATCGCCAGCTCCGCGCCCCGGCCTTCCGGGTGCGGGGCGGTGACGTGGTAGGCATCGCCCGACAGGCCGTAGCCGGTCACCTCGGCGTAGATCCTGGCGCCGCGCGCCTTGGCCCGCTCGTATTCCTCGAGCACGACGACGCCCGCGCCCTCGCCCATGACGAAGCCGTCACGGTTCTTGTCATAGGGACGGCTGGCTTCCTTGGGCCGGTCGTTCATGCTCATGTTGAGCGCGCGCGCCTGGGCGAAACCGGCGATGCCGAGCGGGTTGACGGTCGATTCCGCCCCGCCCGCCAGCATGATGTCGGCATCGTCCATCGCGATCATGCGCGCCGCGTCACCGATCGAGTGCGCGCCGGTGGAGCAGGCGGTCACGACCGCATGGTTCGGACCCATGAAGCCGTACTTGATCTGCACCTGCCCGGTGATGAGGTTGATGAGGCGCCCGTGGACGAAGTGGGGCGAGACCCGGCCCGGACCGCGTTCGTGGAGGTTGACGCTCTCGATCTCGATGCCGGGAAGGCCGCCGATGCCCGATCCGATCGAGCAGCCGGTGCGCTCCTTCTCGGCCTCACTCATGTCGGTGAGGCCCGCGTCTTCCAGCGCCTGACCCGCGGCGTCGATGCCGTAGACGATGAAGGGATCGACCTGGCGCTGGACCTTGTGATCCACCCGCTTGTCGGGATCGAAGCCCCAGGGGTGGTCCTTGCCCTTCACCTCGCAGGCGATGGTGCATTTCTGGTTCGAGGCATCGAAACGGGTGATCGGCCCCGCCCCGCTTTCCCCGGCGATGAGGTTTGCCCAGGTCGTCTCGACATCGCCCCCCAGCGGGGTGACGAGGCCCAGACCGGTTACAACCACACGGCGCATAGCAATCTCCGAAATAGCAACAGGCCCAGACCCGTTCGGGCTGAGCCTGTCGAAGCCCCGCAATGTCATCCAGCGCTATGGCAGCAAGCAGGGACGGCCCTGCGACAAGCTCAGGGCTTACGGGGGTTTAGGCCGAGATCAGCCCTTGTGCTCTTCGATGTACTTGGTGGCGTCACCGACCGTGGTGATCTTCTCGGCCGCATCGTCGGGGATCTCGACGCCGAATTCCTCTTCGAAGGCCATCACCAGCTCGACGATGTCGAGACTGTCGGCGCCGAGATCGTCGATGAAGCTCGATTCCTGGGTGACTTGGGCCGCGTCGACGCCGAGGTGCTCGACGACAATCTTGGCCACCCGGTCGGCAGTATCGCTCATGGTATTCCCTCTTGAAACTGGGGTTAGATAAGTCGCCCCCGCCCTAAAGAAGGGCGCGATGATGCGCAAGTGGGCATGAGGTCAGCGCGGCGCAAGGTCGGGGCGCAGCGCCATCTGCCGCTCGGCGCGCAGGCGCGAGGCGATGCGGTCGAGCCCGGCCTGCGCCTCGATCCGGCCGCGCCGCAGGCCGAGCACCGCGCGGTACTGCTCGGCGGCCTCCTGGAGCTCGCTTGCGCTTTCGTGGCACAGGCCGAGGTTGAAGGTGATCGACGGATCGCCGGGGTTTCTCTCCTCCAGCGCGGCGAAGGCGCGGCAGGCCCCTTCGATGTCGGTCTTGGTGAGGCGCACCGCCGCCTTGAAGGCCTCGCGGTCGTCCTTGGCGATGCCGTCGCGCCCCTCGAAGACGCGGATGTCGTCGGCGCGCTGCTGGGGCGCGATGTCGCGGCGGACCAGCAGCGCGAAGCGCCCGGCGAGCTCCTCGACCATCGCCTCGACCGGCGGCGGGGTCCGCTCGTCCTTGCAGAAGCGGCGGCTGGCGGTGAGCGTGTCGCCCTTGGCGTAGAGCAGCTCCCCGCTGCGCGCGGCGAGCCGCACCTCGGGCCGCAGGGTCAGCTCGCGCGTGCTGCAGGCGTAGGTCACCTTCTTCTTCTCGGTACACATCCCGATACCGTTCTTGGTGACGCATTCCTCGACCTCCTTGGTCCCGGAATCGACGTCGCGCCACGTCACGTCGGCAATCCCGCGCATCACCGCGTCCACCCCGCCCCCGCGCGGATCGGCGCCGCCGTCATAGGTGTAGCGTTCCCCAAAGGCCGGCGCGGTGAAGGTGATGTCGAACCACGGGCGGCCCTCGACGATCGCGGAGCGCAACGCGGAATCGATCGCGAAGGCGAGCCGCTCGCCCCCGCGCCCGGCGAAATCGCCGAGCGCGATGCTGCGTGCGCGCGAGGGCGCATCGACATTGGCGGCGTAGATCCCCTCGACCGGCAGGGTCTCGGCATGGGCTGCCCCTGTCCCTGCGAGCACCGCAGCGGCGAGCCCGATCGCGAAACCGTAACGCATGGCAAATCCCCCTCTCCGGCGCCCTCGGGGGCGGAAAGTTGCAGGATTTGGCGACGAGAACAAGCGGGCTTGCGACGGATGGCGGCGGGCCCTTGCCAGCGCTCGGGACCGCGTGCGAGAGGCGTGCCATGCTGACCTTCTGCTCACCGGCCCAGACCGCCCATGCCCCGCTGCGCGAACTGCACAACGGGGGATGGATGGACCATGCCGAAACGCCCGCGCGGCTAGAGACCATTCGCGCTGCACTCGGCCCGGCGGCCCTGCGCGCGCCGGCGGATCACGGGCTGGCCCCGATCCTGGCGGTGCACGATGCCGATTACGTCGCCTTCCTCGAAAGCGCGCACGCCGAATGGCGGGCGGCGGGGCGCGAGGGCGATGCAATCCCCTACACCTTCCCGGTGCGCGGACGGCGGCCGCTGGCGCTCGAACGAATCGACGCGAAGCTCGGCCGGTTCAGCTACGATGCGGCAACCCCTGTCGCAGCCGGGACATGGGGTGCGGCCTATGCCGGCGCGCAGGCGGCGCTGAGCGCGCTGGAGGCGGTCGCCGGCGGCGAGGCGAAGCGCGCCTTTGCGCTGTGCCGCCCGCCCGGGCATCATGCAGGCGCGGACTATTTCGGCGGCTACTGCTACTTGAACAACGCCGCCATCGCCGCCCGCGCGGCGGCGGCGCGGGGGCTGGGCCCGGTGGCGGTGCTCGATGTCGACTACCACCACGGCAACGGGACGCAGGACATCTTCTGGGAGGACGGGGGCGTGTTCTTCGCCTCGATCCATGCCGACCCGGCGACGGACTACCCCTATTACTGGGGCCACGCCGACGAGCGCGGCGCGGGCGATGGCGAGGGCGCGACGATGAACCTGCCCTTGCCGCGCGGGACGACCTGGGCGGGCTACAAGGGGGCGCTCGGCACGGCGCTGGAGGCCGTCGCCGCCTTCGGCGCCCGGACGCTGATCGTCAGCTACGGCGCGGACACCTTCGCCGAGGACCCGATCTCGCACTTCGCGCTGACCACCGACGACATGAACCGCATCGGTGCGGCGGTGGCGACGCTCGGGCTGCCCACCGTCACGGTGATGGAAGGCGGCTATGACGTCGCGGCGCTGGGGCGCAACGTCGCGGCCTTCCTTGCCGGGCTGGAAGGCGCCTAGGCGCCCGCCCCCGGCTTCGCCTGCGGTTCGACCACGCGCAGGTGCAGCTCGCGCAGCGCCCGCGGCTCGGCCGGGCTGGGAGCACCCATCAGCAGGTCCTCGGCGCGCTGGTTCATCGGGAAGAGCGAGATCTCGCGCAAGTTTCTAGCGCCGCACAGCAGCATGATGATCCGGTCGACGCCTGCGGCCATGCCCCCGTGCGGCGGCGCGCCGTATTGGAAGGCGCGGTACATCCCGCCGAAGCGCTCCTCGACATCCGCCTGGGTGAGGCCCGTGATCTCGAAGGCCTTCACCATCGTTTCGGGCTTGTGGTTGCGGATCGAGCCTGAGGCGATTTCATAGCCGTTGCAGACGAGATCGTACTGGAACGCCTTGATGGTGAGCGGATCCTGCCCCTCCAGCGCCTCGATCCCGCCCTGCGGCATCGAGAAGGGGTTGTGCGAAAAGTCGACCTTCTTCTCGTCCTCGTTCCATTCGTAGAACGGGAAGTCGACGATCCAGCACAGCTCGAACCGGCTCTCGTCGATGAGGCCCAGTTCCTCGCCCACGCGGATACGCGCGGCGCCTGCCAACTTGGCGGCGTCGGCTTCCTTGCCCGCGGCGAAGAACAACCCGTCGTTCTCGCCGAGGCCCAATTCGGCATAGAGTTCCGCCATCCGCTCGGGCCCGTGGTTCTTGGCGATCGGCCCGCCGAACTCGCCGCCCTTGCGCGTCACATAGCCGAGGCCCGCATAGCCTTCCTTGCGCGCCCAGTCGTTCATGTCGTCGAAGAACTTGCGGCTCTTCTCGTGGGTCGCGGGCGCGGGGATGACGCGCACCACGCCGCCGGAGCCGACGATCTTTTCGAACAGGCCGAAGCCCGACTGCGTGAAGTGCGAGGAGACGTCGCTGATGATCAGCGGGTTGCGCAGGTCGGGCTTGTCCGAGCCATACTTCAGCATCGCCTCGTCATACGGGATGCGCGGGAACTCACCGGCGGGCGTGACCTGCTTGTCGCCAGCGAACGCCGCAAAGGTGCCCTGGATGACGGGCTCCATCGTCTCCCACACCTCTTCCTGAGTCACAAAACTCATTTCGAGGTCGAGCTGGTAGAACTCGCCCGGCAGACGGTCGGCGCGCGGGTCCTCGTCGCGGAAGCAGGGGGCGATCTGGAAATAGCGGTCGAAGCCCGCGACCATCAGCAGCTGCTTGTACTGCTGCGGCGCCTGGGGGAGCGCGTAGAACTTGCCCGCGTGGATGCGGCTTGGCACGAGGAAGTCGCGTGCGCCCTCGGGCGAAGACGCGGTGAGAATAGGCGTCGAGAACTCGTTGAAACCGGCCGCATTCATCCGCGCGCGCATGTCGGCGATCACCGCCACACGGGTCATGATGTTGCGGTGCAAGGTCTCGCGCCGCAGGTCGAGGAAGCGGTACTTGAGGCGAATGTCCTCGGGGTAAGGCTGCTCGTCGGCGACCGGCATGGGCAGCTCCTCGGCCGCGCTCTGCACGGTCACGCCGCGGGCGAAGACCTCGATCGCGCCTGTCGCAAGGTTGGCGTTCACCGTCTCGGCCACCCGCGCCTTGACCTCGCCCTCGATGGTGACGACGCTCTCGACGCGCAGGCCCTCGAGCACCGGCAGCGCCGGGCTGTCGCTGTCGGCGACGATCTGGGTGATGCCGTAATGATCGCGCAGGTCGACGAACAGCACGCCCCCGTGATCGCGCTTGCGGTGAATCCAGCCCGACAGGCGGACCGTGTCCCCCACATGATCCGAAGAAAGCTGTGCGCAAGTATGCGTGCGGTAGGGGTGCATCTAAACTCTTGTCCTGTTCGCGGGTAAGACGCTAGGGCGCGCGGGCGCGTTCGGAGCCTCGCTCCGCCGTCGGCGCGCTAACAGGGCAAGCCTGCCCCTTTGTCAAGCGGGACAGGCGCAAACTGGGTTCACTCCCGAGGGCGGCACTCCGCCCGTCAACCGCGAAAAGTAGACATGAAGATCCACCCGCTGATCACCACCACCGAGGCCCTTGCCGACCTCTGCGCGCGTCTCGCCCAGTCCGATTTCGTCGCGGTCGACACAGAATTCATGCGCGAGAACACCTATTGGCCCGAGCTGTGCCTGGTGCAGATCGCCAATACCGAAGAGGCCGCCGCGATCGATCCGATGGCGGACGGGATCGATCTGACGCCGCTGCTGGAACTGCTGACGAATAACGAAGACGTCCTCAAGGTCTTCCACGCAGGCGGGCAGGATGTCGAAATCATCGTCAACATGACGGGCAAGACCCCGCACCCCATATTCGACACCCAGATCGCAATGATGGCGATCAGCCAGTCTGAACAGATCGGCTATGCCAACCTCGTCGAAACCTGGGTCGGCCTTACCATCGACAAGGGCGCGCGCTTTACCGACTGGAGCCGCCGCCCGCTCACCGACCGGCAGATCGAATATGCCATCGGCGACGTCACGCATCTGGCAGGTATCTTCCCCAAGATCTTGAAAAAGCTGATCAAGACCGGGCGCGGCGTGTGGCTCGATGCGGAGATGGAGAAGCTGGCGGACCCGGCCAATTATCTCACCGATCCCAATGTCGCGTGGAAGCGCATCCGACAGCCGGGCCGCAATCCGCAGGTGCTCGGGCGGATGAAGGCGCTCGCCGCCTGGCGTGAGAGCGAGGCGCAGCACAAGAACATCCCGCGTGGCCGGATCATGCGCGACGAGACGCTGGCCGACATCGCCAGCCACCCGCCCAAGGCGCAGGCCGATCTCGCCAAGGTGCGCGGGCTTTCGGCCGCATGGAAGGACAATGATATCGGCAAGCGGTTGATGCGCGTGCTGGCGGACGCCGAGCCGCTGCCCAAGGACGAGATGCCCGAGAAGATCAAGCAGGGCGCCCCGCTCGGCAAGGAAGGCGCGCTGGTGGCCGATCTCCTCAAGCTCCTCCTCAAGATCCGCGCGCGCGAGATCGATGTCGCCCCGCGCCTCCTCACCCGCGCCGACGAGATGGAGGCGCTCGCCGCCGGGGTGCGCAAGCTGTCGGTGCTCGAGGGCTGGCGCTACGAGGTGTTCGGCAAGGATGCCCTCGATCTGGTCGAGGGCAAGCTCGCCTTCGCGGTCGAGAAGGGCAGGCTCAAGATGACCCATATCGACGACGTGGTGCCCGCGCCTGCCCCTTCGGCATCGCTGGCGGCGGAGTGAGGGTGCGCGCCGCCAATCCTCCCTTTCAGGGGAGGGGGACCATGCGCAGCATGGTGGGGGGGCGAGCCTCCTTCCCGCAAGCGTTGCCCGCCCCTCCACCACCTTCGGTGGTCCCCCTCCCCGTGCCGGGGAGGATTTGAGTGTCCACCTACCTCCCCACCATCAAGCAGTTGCAATACCTCGTAGCGCTTCACGAGCACGGGCATTTCGGCAAGGCGGCCGATGCGAGCTTCGTCTCGCAATCGACGCTGTCGGCGGGGATCCGCGAGCTCGAATCCCTGCTCGGCGTCACGCTGGTCGAACGCTCGCGCCGGGTGGTGCGGTTCACGGCATTGGGCGAGCAGGTGGTCGCCAAGGCCAACCGGCTGCTGCGCGAGGCGGAGGAGCTCGCTGACCTCGTCCAGGCATCGGGCAAGCCCCTGTCCGGCGAGCTGCGCATGAGCGTCATCCCCACCATCGCCCCCTTCCTGCTGCCGCGCATCCTGCCGCGCCTGAAGCGCGAGCGGCCGGACCTGAAACTTATGCTGCGCGAGGAGACCAGCCAGGACGCGCTCGAATCCCTCTCCCACGGGCGGGTCGATTGCGTGCTGCTGGCGCTGCCCTTCGACACCGGGGATGCCGCGATCGCGCAGATCGCCGAGGACCGCCTGTTCATCGCCTTCCCCAAGGATGATCCGCGCGATCCTCCGGCGAGCGTTCCGCCTGAGATGATCGACACCGGGCGGCTGCTGCTGCTCGAGGACGGGCATTGCCTGCGCGACCACGCGCTCGCCGCGTGCAGCCGCGCCGAATTGCGGGCGAGCGCGGCGATGATCGGGACGAGCCTGCACACGCTGGTGCAGCTGGTCGACAATGATCTCGGCCTCACCATGCTGCCCGAAATGGCGCTGAATGCGGGGATCCTCGCGGGCACGCAGGTCGTCGCCCGGCCCGTCGACAGCCCCACCGCCACGCGCACGATCGTGCTCGCCTGGCGCCGCAATTCCCCGCGCGAGGCGGATTTCCAGCTGCTCGCCGAGGAACTGCGCGCGGGCTAGCGCGGGCGGATCAGAATTCGGTCAGCGCCAGCCCGAGCGTGAGGCTCGCCCCGATCGCGAGCTTGAGCGCGCGCGGGCTCAGCGGCAGGCGGCGCGCGGGCGGCTGCGGCGGGGTCTCGGCATCGATCCGCAGGTCATAGGCCGCGAGCGTCGCCAGGCTGCCGATCTGACGCCGCTCCATCGCCGCCACCAGTTCGTGGACATCCTCGGCCAGCAGTTCCGCATCGCCGATCAGGGCTGAGGCGCGGGTGTAGTCCCCCCGTTCGAACGCGTCCCGCGCCTCGCGTTGAAGCTGGCGTGCGTGGTCTGCCAATTGCCCTACGAAAGCGCCCGGTTCGGGCGTCGAATCCCATCCCATGCGAGATTTTGTATCACCGCCGCCGGCCCATGCAAGACCCTACGGAAACGGGCGTTTCTCAGTCCATGTGCTTGAGGCCGACGCGCAGGTAGTCCCACCCGGTGATGAGGGTCAGCACCGCGGCCGTCCACAGCGAGACGAGGCCGACGAGGTGCACCCAGCTCTGCGCGATGGTGCCGCAGCCCTCGCCCACCGACTGGCAGGGCTTGCCATGCACCGCCCCGCCGAGAATCAGCGCGCCCAGCGCCACGAGCTGGAAGGTGGTCTTCCACTTGGCGAGCCGCGAGACCGGGACCGAGACCTGGATGCCGCCCAGGAACTCGCGCAAGCCCGAGACCGCGATCTCGCGCACCAGGATGATGAGCCCCGCGATCACGTGGACGTCCCCCGCATAAGGCCCGCGCAGATAGCCTTGCGCGGTCAGCACGAGGATGACGGCGGCGACCATGATCTTGTCGGCGATCGGATCGAGGAAGATCCCGAGCTTCGAGACGGCCCCCTGCGCGCGCGCCAGATAGCCGTCGAAGAAATCGGTGATGGCGATCACGCAGTAGAGCACGAAGCCGACGAGGTAGCCCAGCCGCCACTCCGGCCACCACAGGAAGAAGGCGAGCAGCGGCACCGCGAAGATGCGCGAGGCGGTGAGGATGTTGGGGAGGCTCTGCATGGGCGCCTTCTCCTCTAGCGCCGCTCGGCCAAGCGCAAAACCCCCGTCGGCACGACAACCCGACATGCCGCCCCGGATCATGCCGCTCTTGTGAAAGTGCCGCCTCGCGCTATGTCGCGAGGCATGCAACCGGAACACTGGCGCCGCCACGCATGACGACATCCACCCAGCTGATGCGCAAACGGCAGTTCCTGCCGCTGTTCCTCACCCAGCTGCTGAACGCGCTGAACGACAATCTCTACAAGAACGCGATGGTGCTGTTCATCGTGTACCAGCTCTACGATTCGCCGGAGATGGAGACACTGGTGAGCGGTGTCGCGACCGCGCTGTTCGTGCTCCCCTTCGTGCTGTTCTCGGCGACCTCGGGCCAGCTTGCCGACATGCGCGACAAGACCAGGATCATCCGCTGGATCAAGTTCGCCGAGATCATCATCATGTCGATCGGCGCCGCCGGTCTCACCATGGCCGCGCGCGGCATCGCGGTGGAAAGCGTCGCGATCCCGCTGATGTTTGTGGCCCTGTTCGCGATGGGGGTGCATTCGACCTTCTTCGGCCCGATCAAGTACGCGATCCTCCCCCAGCACCTTGAGGACGGCGAAGTGCTCGCTGGGACCGGGCTGGTCGAAGCCGGCACCTACGTGGCGATCCTTGCCGGCATGATCCTTTCGGCGGTGTTCTCGGTCACACAGAGCACAGTGGCGATCATCGCTTTCGCCATCCTCGGCTATGCGGTGTGTCGCCACGTCCCGCCCGCGCCCGCGCAGGGCGAGGACACCAAGGTCGACTGGAACCCGGTCCGCGCCTCGAGAGACCTGATCGCCTTCTCGTTCGGCAATCTCGAGCTGCGCTATTCGGTGCTCGCAATCAGCTATTTCTGGGCCATTGCGGCGATCCTGGGCACGCAGTTCTTCCCCCTCGCCAAGAATGTGCTGCTCGCCGACAAGCAGGTGGCGATGGTGCTGCTGGTGGCCTTCTCCGCAGGGATCGCGATCGGGTCTGTGGCGATCAATGCCCTGCTGAAGGGCGAAATCTCCGCGCGCCATTCGCCGGTGTCAGTCCTGGTGATGGCGGTGCTGCTGGTCACCTTCTACCTCGGATGCCGGATGTGGAACCTGACGCCGACAAATGGCGGCCTTTTTGGCGTTTCCGAATTCCTCGCACAGCCGCTGGCACTCGTGCTGATCGCCAATCTGTTGCTGATCGCGGTCGCGGGGGGGATGTTCGTGGTGCCGCTCTATGCCTTCCTGACGACCCGCGTGGACAAGTCGGAAGCCTCGCGTTCGGTCGCGGCGAACAACTTCATCTCCTGCGTGTTCATGGCGGTGGGCGCAGGGGGTGCGGGGGTGCTCGGCTTCTTCGGCATCCCGCTCGAAGAACAACTGCTGGTCAGTCTCGGGCTGTGCGTGGTTTCGGCCACCACCGCGCGCAAGCTCTACCGGATCGAAGGGCAGCGCCCCTCCGCCGAGGCTGCCGCGGCCTAAAGGATGAAGGCGAAGATCGCGAGCGTCAGCGCCACGTAGGTGCTGGCGACGCCGCGCACGTCCTCGACCGTCAGGCGCCACAGGCTTTCGGCCGGAATCGGGATCAGATCGCGCGTGACGTGCGGCGGCAGCGAAGCGCGGAACCAGTGGCGGGCGGTCTCGTCGGTGAGGACCAGGCTGCGGCGCATTTCGGCGAATCTCCGGGTGGCGGGGCAGCCAGTCTTTAAGACTTTCTTAACGGTTGGAAACGCTTTGCGGCCATTCTGTCGCGGCGTGGGACAAGCCGTGCAGGGCTGTGGAAGGGGCGAGGCGGTTTGCACGGCCCTGCCCCCGGCTGTAGAGCCTCCCCCAGCCACGAGGGGAGAGACGACACGTGCCTGATTCCACCCGAACCGCCGCCGCGCTGCTGGTCGATTGCCTCGCCGCGCAGGGCGCCAGCCGGATCTTCACCGTGCCGGGCGAAAGCTTCCTCGCCGTGCTCGATGCCCTGCCCGACCGGCCGGAGATCGACGTCGTCACCTGCCGCCAGGAAGGGGGCGCGGCGTTCATGGCCTGCGCCGACGGGGCGCTGAGCCTTGCCGAAGGATCGGGGCGGCCCGGCATCGCCTTCGTCACCCGCGGCCCGGGCGCGACCAATGCCTCGATCGGCGTCCATGTCGCGCACCAGGATTCGCAGCCGATGATCCTCTTCGTGGGCGACGTCGCGCGCTCTGCGCAGGGGCGCGAGGGGTTCCAGGAGGTCGATTTCCCCGCCTTTTTCGCGCCCATCTGCAAATGGGCGGCGCGGATCGACGATCCGGCGCGCATCCCCGAATACATCGCCCGCGCCTATGCGGCGGCGATGAGCGGGCGGCCCGGCCCGGTCGTGCTGGCCCTGCCCGAGGACATGCTGGTCGAACAGGTCCCCGCTGCGCTCGCCCCGCGCCCGGCCGTGGTGCGCCCCGCGCAGGCCGTCTGCCCCGATGCGATGCAGGCGCTGTTCGACATGATCGCCGATGCCGCCAGCCCCATCGCGATCATCGGCGGGGCGGGCTGGAACGCCAAGGCGCGGGAGCACTTCCAGGCCTTTGCCGAGCGGATCGGGCTGCCCGTCGCCACCGCCTTCCGCCGCCAGGACGCGATCGCCCCCTCCTCGCCGGTCTATGCCGGCAACCTCGGCTACGGCCCCAACCCGAAGCTCGCCGAACGCGTCGCGCAGGCGGACCTCATCATCGCCGTCGGCGCAAGGCTGGGGGAGGCGACCACCGACGGTTACACCCTCCCCGGCCTCGAGCATCCCGGCCAGCTGCTCGTCCACGTGCATCCCGACCCCGAGGAGCTCGGCCGGGTCTACCGCACCGATCTGGCGCTGTGCTGCGCGGTCGACGAATTCGCCGAATGCGCGCGGCTGTGGGACGACAGCGAGATCATCCCTTTCGATGCGGGCGCGCAGGCGCACGCCGCGTGGGAGGCCTGGGCGACGCCGGGCGGCTCGGACGCGGCGATGGACCTTGCCGCCTGTGTCACCGCGATGCGCGCACACCTTCCCGCCGACACCATCGTCGCCAACGGGGCGGGCAATTTCGCCGGCTGGTGGCACCGCTACTGGCGCTACGAGGCCTTCCCGGGCCAGCTCGCGCCGACCTGCGGGGCGATGGGCTACGGCGTCCCCGCCGGCATCGCCGCCGCGCTGCGCTTACCCGGACAGACGGTGGTTGCGGTTGCGGGGGACGGCGATTTCCTGATGAACGGGCAGGAGCTGGCAACCGCCGTGCAGCACGGCGCGAACCTGATCGTGGTGGTGGTCGACAACGGTGCCTACGGCACGATCCGGATGCACCAGGAGCGCGAATATCCCGGCCGGGTCTCGGCGACCAAGCTGGTCAATCCCGACTTCGCGAAGCTTGCCGAAGCCTATGGCGCGTGGGCGGCGCGGGCGGAGACGACGGGGGAGTTCATCGCCGCGCTCGAGGACGCGAAGGGCCGCAGCGGCGTGCGCCTGATCCATGCGCTCACCGATCTCGAGCACATCGCTGCGAGCGGCGCGACGATCAGCGGGCTGCGCGCAAAGGCGAAGGGTGCCGGCTGACGCGGGAGCCGGATGCGAGAAAGGCCGCCCTCCTCGATGTGGAGAGCGGCCTTTCCGGTACGCGGTGACTAAACCGCCTTGTCGGGCCATCGGGTCTGGCCCTGCGGACCGTCAGATGCGGTCGCCAAGCGCGCCCTTGACCGAACCCTTGGCCTTGTCGATCTTGCCTTCGGCTTCCTGCGCGCGGCCCTCGGCGCGGGTCGCGGGGTTGCCCGACTGCTGCTTGGCCTTCCCGACCACTTCCTTGGCGGTGCCCTTGACCTTGTCGGTGAATTCACCCATGATAACCTCCTGCGTTAAACCAATGTTTTTATTGGCCTTTCGAGAAGTTGGACGCATGAGGGCGAAAGCCGTTCCGGCACAAGGGGCGAACAGAGGCAGGGCCGCGACGAGGTGATCCGCCGCCTGACGGTGTATAGGACGCCCTCGGGGCCCGCCTGACCCCTGCCAGCCCCCTGCCAGACCCTTTTTAGACCCGCGTTGCCCAGCGTTCGCGGCGGTGTTTCACGTGAAACAACCCGGTCAGCCGGCCATGGCGCGGATCAGCTGCCATTCCTCCGGAGTCACCGCACTGACCGACAGGCGGGAGAGGCGGATCAGCTGCATGTCCGCCAGCCGCGGCTCGGCCTTGATCGCGGCGAGGGTGACGGGCTTGGCGAAGCGCTCCTTCGGCCTGACCTTCACCGCCGCCCACTTGCCGGTTGCATCGGTCGGATCGCCGATCCCGGTGACGCTGATCTGGCAGATCCCGACGATCTCCAGCCCCTCGCGGCTGTGATAGAAGAACGCCTCGTCGCCCACCTCCATCGCCTGCAAATTGTTGCGCGCCAGATAGTTGCGCACCCCGTCCCAGGTCCCCTCGCCCTCCGCGACGAGGTCGTCCCAGCTGTATTTGAACGGTTCGGATTTCATCAGCCAGTAGGCCATAAGCGCTCGCGTCCCATTGTGTGACACCGCCCCGATAGACGGCCCGGACACCCCCCGCCAAGCCCCCCGGATTAACCCGATGTTTAGCGCATTATGGGATGGACGCTCCAATCAGCCGCATAGGGCAGCCGCGTTGACCGACAAAGAGCCAGACAATCCGCTGCACAATGCCGAGCGCGATTTCGTCGCGCTCGGCATCGCGGCGGCGTCGATCATCCTGCTGATCGGCACGGGCGGCTCGGTCGTCCCGCAGACGATCCAGGCGATGCTCGGCTATGGCGACAAGCCCGACATGGTGCTCGCCAATGCGCTGCTGCTCAATGTCGCGCTGATCATCTTCGGCTGGCGGCGCTACCGCGAACTGACCCGCGAGATCGCCGAACGCCGCCGCGCCGAGGCCCGCGCGCAGGTGCTGGCCTCGACCGATCCGCTCACCGGGTGCCTCAACCGGCGGGCGATGTTCGGGGAGACCGAGGCGATCCGCACCCGCGCCGCGCAGCGCGGCGAGGCGGTCGCCTATTGCATGATCGATCTCGACAATTTCAAGCAGATCAATGACATGCACGGGCACGTTCACGGCGACGCCGTGCTCGTCATGTTGTGCGAGCGGATCCGCGCGCTGCTCCCGCGCGAGGCCCGGCTGGCGCGGCTGGGCGGGGACGAATTCGCCTTCGTCATGCCCTTCCCCGCCGGCCATCCCGAGCGGATCGACGACCTCGCGATCCGCCTGTTCGAAAGCTTTGCCGAGCCGATCCAGTTGCCCGAGGTGACGATCGACGTCACCCTGTCGATCGGCATCGCCGCCGACCACGAGCCCGACGGCACGATCGGCCTGGTCGTCGACGCCTCCACCCTGATGCACCGCGCCGACATGGCGCTCTACCATGCCAAGAAGCAGGGCCGGAACCGCTACTTCTGGTTCGAGCCGAGCATGGAGAGCGAGCTGCGCTTCCGCCACAGCCTCGAAACCGGCATTCGCCGCGGTCTTTCCAGGGGCGAGTTTCTGCCCTTCTACGAGCAGCAGATCGACGTCGAGACCGGCGCGCTGGTCGGCTTCGAGATGCTCGCCCGCTGGCGCTCGCCCGATTTCGGCCTGGTCAGCCCGGATGTCTTCGTGCCGGTGGCCGAGGAGATCGGCCTCATCAGCGAGATGTCCGAGCGCCTCATGGAACGCGCCTTCGCCGACGCGCGCGAATGGCACGACAGCCTGACGCTCTCGATCAACATCTCGCCGGTGCAATTGCGTGACCCGTGGTTCGCCCAGCGCCTGCTCAAGATGCTGGTCGCCGCCAACTTCCCGCCGCGCCGGCTGGAGATCGAGATCACCGAAAGCTGCCTGCACGAGAATATCGGCCTCGTGCGCTCGATGATCACCAGCTTGCGCAATCAGGGCGTGCAGATCGCGCTGGACGACTTCGGCACGGGCTATTCGAGCCTCGAGCAGCTGCGCAACCTGCCCTTCGACCGTATCAAGATCGACCGCAGCTTCGTTGCCGAATTGCGCGAGCCGAGCAACCGTTCGCACATCGTCGAGGCGATCGTCAGCCTCGGGCGGGGGCTCGACCTGCCGCTCACCGCCGAAGGTGTGGAGGACGAGGACATCCTCATGGCCCTGAAGCGCATGGGCCGGCTGAAGGCACAGGGCTACCTCTACGGCCTGCCCGAGGATGCCGATGCGGTGCGCGCGCGGCTGCGGGAGGCCGGTCAGCTGGTGGAGCAGGCGGGCGAAAGCGCCCCCTCCCCCATTGCCGTCGTCGGCGACGCGCACCGGCGACAGCGCGGCGCGCAATCCTGAGGCGACCTGGGCCCGCCCGAGGGCGGGACTGGACGTAGGCGCCCTGCGTGCATAGATGCGCAGGCGTGAGCGAGGTCCCCTTCATCAAGATGCACGGCCTGGGCAACGACTTCGTCGTGCTCGACGCGCGGACGCGCCCGCTGCCCGGTGCGATGACCGCTGCGCTCGCCCGCGCGCTCGCCGACCGCCGGACGGGGATCGGCTGCGATCAGCTGGTGCTGCTGGAGCCGAGCGAGGCTCACGCCTTCCGGATGCGCATCTTCAACGCCGATGGCGGCGAGGTCGAGGCCTGCGGCAATGCGGCGCGCGCGGTGGCGCTGCTCCACGGCGAGGCGGTCACCATCGCGACCGGCGGCGGGCCGATCGCGCTCGAGCCGCTGGAGGGCGGCGCCCGCGTCGACATGGGCGCCCCGCGCTTCGACTGGGACGCGATCCCGCTCGCCTATCCGATGGACACTGCCGCGATGCCGGTTGGGTGGCCAATGGACAAGGGCGTGCTCGGAGGGCCGATGGCGGTCAATGTCGGCAATCCGCACGCGGTGTTCTTCGTCGAGGATGCCGATGCGGTCGAACTCGACCGGCTCGGCCCGCTCATCGAGACCGACCCGCTGTTCCCCGAGCGGGTCAATGTCAATGTCGCGAGCCTTGCAGGGCCGGGTCACCTGAAACTGCGGGTCTGGGAGCGCGGCGCCGGCCTCACCCGCGCCTGCGGCACCGGCGCCTGTGCGAGCGCCGTGGCGGCGATCCGGCGCGGGCTGGTGGCGAGCCCGGTGCGCGTGACGCTCCCCGGCGGCGATCTCACGATCGCCTGGGAACCCGGCGGGACGATCCTGATGAGCGGGCCCGCCACCGAGGCCTTTCGCGGGACGTTCGACTGGGACGCCTTCGCTTGACCGCACCCACCATCATCAGCCTCGGCTGCCGCATGAACATCGCGGAAAGCGAGCGGATGCGCGCAATGCTGGCGGGCGAGCGTGATCTTGTCGTCGTCAATTCCTGCGCCGTCACCGGCGAGGCGCTGCGGCAGACCCGCCAGGCCATCCGCCGCGCGCGGCGCGACCATCCGGCGGCCCGGCTGGTGGTGACGGGCTGCGCGGCCGAGATCGACCGCGCGGGCGTAGGCGCGATGGACGAGGTCGACGCGCTGGTGGCGAATGCCGCGAAGCTCGATCCGCGCGCGTGGAACGTGCCCGGCGAGGCGCCGCCGGTGGCGCCCGCACGCACCCGCGCCTTCGTGGCGGTGCAGAACGGCTGCGACCACGCCTGCACCTTCTGCGTGATCCCGCGAGGCCGGGGGGCGAGCCGCTCGTTGACGGTCGCCGAAGTCCTACAGCAGATCGACTCGCATCTTGCGGCGGGCGCTAAGGAAATTGTGCTGACGGGTGTCGATCTGACAAGCTGGGGACATGATCTTGCAGGCGCACCCCGTCTCGGCGCTCTCGTTCACTCGGTCCTGCATGAACTAAGCGAACTAACGCGCCTACGCCTGTCCTCCGTGGACGGGGTGGAGATCGATCCGCTGCTGTTCGAACTCCTTGCCCACGAACCAAGGGTCATGCCGCACCTCCACCTCTCGCTCCAGCACGGGGCGGACCTGATGCTGAAGCGCATGAAGCGCCGGCACCTCAGGGCCGACGCCGTGGCGCTGGTGGCGCGGCTCAAGGCGCTGCGCCCCGAGATCGCGGTCGGCGCGGACCTCATCGCCGGCTTCCCGACCGAGGAGGAGGCGCACCATGCCGAGAACCTGTCGATCATCGACGAGCTCGATATCGTCCACGCCCATGTCTTTCCTTATTCGCCGCGCCCCGGCACGCCTGCCGCGCGGATGCCCCAAGTGTCGCGCGAGCTGGTGAAGGCCCGCGCCGCCGCCCTCAGGGAACGCGCCGCCGCGCGCCGGGCGGCGTGGCTCGCCGGTCTTGTGGGCGAAACCCTGCCGGTCCTCGCCGAGCGCGGCGGGACGGGCTATGCCCCCAACTACGCACCCGTCGCCCTGCCCCACCGCACGGCGCCGGGCACCATCGTCGACGTGACCCCCAGCGAGGTCAGGGAGGGCCTCCTCGCATGACAGAACCCACCTGGCGCGAGCGCCTGTTCGGCGGCTTTGCCAAGACCTCCGAGCGGCTGACCGCCAATCTTCCCGGCACGAGCGGCGGAACGGCGAAGCTCGACGATGCGACGCTCGACGAGGTCGAGGACGCGCTGATCATGTCCGACCTCGGCCCGGCTGCCGCCGCCCGCATCCGCGCGCGCCTGTCGGAGAAGCGCTTCGGGCTCGAGATCACCACCCGGCAGCTGCGCGAGGCGGTCGCCGAGGAGATCGCCGCGATCCTGCGCCCGGTCGCCAAGCCGCTCGAGATCACCGCCTTCCCGCGGCCGCAGGTGATCCTCGTGATCGGCGTCAACGGCTCGGGCAAGACCACCACCATCGCCAAGCTCGCGCACCTGTTTCAGGAGGACGATTACGGCGTGCTGCTGGCCGCGGGCGACACCTTCCGCGCCGCCGCGATCGGCCAGCTCGCCACCTGGGCGGGCCGGATCGGGGTCGACCTGGTTCGCGGGCCCGAGGGCGGCGATCCGGCGGCGATCGTGTTCGATGCGGTCCGCCAAGCGACCGACACCGGGATCGACGCGCTGATCGTCGACACCGCCGGGCGCCTCCAGAACAAGAGGGAGCTGATGGAGGAGCTCGCCAAGATCCGCCGCGTGCTGGGTCGGTTGAACTCCGAGGCGCCGCATGACGTGGTGCTGGTGCTCGATGCGACCAACGGCCAGAACGCGCTCTCCCAGATCGACGTCTTCAGGGAGGTTGCGGGCGTCACCGGCCTCATCATGACCAAGCTCGACGGCACGGCGCGCGGCGGCGTACTGGTCGCGGCGGCAGAGCAATATGGCCTTCCCATCCATGCCATCGGCGTCGGCGAGCGGATGGAGGACCTGCGCCCCTTCGACCCCGACCTCGTCGCGCGGGTGATTGCGGGGGTTGCGTGATGAGCGAGAACGAAACCAAGAGGGCCGCCTCGAGCTGGCTCAACGTTGCGGTCGATTACGGGCCGCTGCTGGTGTTCCTCGGCGTCTACCGCCTGAACGCGCCGGCCGAGGCCAATGCCGTGGGCGAGCTTTCCGCCATCATCGCGGGGACCGGCGCCTTCATGGTCGCCGCCGTGGCCGCGCTGGCGATCTCCAAGTGGCGGCTCGGCAAGGTCTCGCCGATGCTGTGGTTCTCGACCGCGCTGATCGTCGGCTTCGGCAGCCTCACGATCTTCTTCGGCGATCCCACCTTCGTGCAGCTGAAGCCCACGATCATCTACGCGACCTTCGGCATCGCCCTGCTGGGCGGCTATGTCTGGGGCAAGGCTCTGCTCAGGATCCTGCTCGAAACTGCCTTCGAGGGTCTGAGCGAGCAAGGCTGGCTCAAGCTGTCGCGCAACTGGGGGGTGTTCTTCCTGTGCCTCGCGCTGCTGAACGAGGGCTTGCGTGCCCAGCTCTCCTTCGAAAGCTGGCTGTGGGCCAAGCTGTGGGTGTTCCTGCCGCTGACCTTCCTGTTCACCTTCAGCCAGATCCCGATGCTTCTGAAGCACGGGTTGTCGCTGGAAGGAAAGGACGCGGCGGTGAAGGACGAGCCGCCGACGGCCTAGCCTGGTCGATCAGATCTCCACCTGGCTCCCGAGCTCGACCACGCGGTTGGTCGGCAGGCGGAAGAACTCCATCGCGCTCGCGGCATTCCTCAGCATCCACGCGAACAGTTTTTCGCGCCAGATCGCCATGCCGGGCTTGGACGAGGCGATCAGGGTCTGGCGCGAGAGGAAGAAGCTCGTCTGCATCATGTCGAAGGCGCCGCCGCACAGGTCGAGCGTGCCGAGGATGCGGGGCACGTCGGTCTCCTCGAGGAAGCCGCAGAAGATCGTGACCCGGTAGAAGCCGTTGCCGAGGCTCTTGCACTCGAAGCGCTGGCTCTCCTCGACATAGGGCATCCCGCGCACCTGCACGGTGAGGATCAGCACGCGCTCGTGCAGCACCTTGTTGTGCTTGATGTTGTGGAGCAGCGCGGAGGGCACGCCCGAATTGGTCGAGGCCATGAAGATCGCCGTCCCCGGCACGCGGGTGGCGGAATTCTGCGCGCTCTTGGCGAAGATCTCGATGGGGAGCGAGCCTTCGGTCATGCTCGCCCGCATCAGCTCGCGCCCGCGCGACCAGGTGGTGAGCAGGGTGAAGATGATCCCGCCGATCATCAGCGGCACCCACCCGCCCTGCGGCACCTTGATGAGGTTGGCGCCGAAATAGGCGATGTCGACCACGAGGAAGGTGAGGACCAGCGGCAGGCCCTTCCACAGCGGCCACTTCCACAGCGAGAACAGCACCGCGGCCAGCAGCAGCGTGTCGATGAACATCGCGCCGGTCACTGCGATGCCGTAGGCGGCGGCGAGGTTGGTCGAGGACTGGAAGAAGAGCACCAGCAGGATCACCATCACCATCAGGCCCCAGTTGATGACCGGGATGTAGATCTGCCCGGCGGCCGACGCGCTGGTGTGGCGGATCTCCATGCGCGGGATGAAGCCCAGCTGGATCGCCTGCTGGGTGAGGCTGAAGGCGCCCGAGATCACCGCCTGGCTGGCGATGATCGTGGCCAGCAGGGCGAGGATGATGACCGGCACGCGCACCATGTCGGGGATCATCAGGAAGAACGGGTCCTTGATCAGCGCCGCGGCCGCCTCGGGCGATTGCTGCGAGAGGATCAGCGCGCCCTGCCCCATGTAGTTGAGCATCAGGGCGGGATAGACGAAGGTCAGCCACGAAATGCCGATCGGCTTGCGCCCGAAATGCCCCATGTCGGCATAGAGCGCCTCGGCCCCCGTCACCGCAAGCACCACGCTGCCCAGCGCCACGAAGGCGACGAACCCGTCGGTGACGAAGAAATTGAGCGCGTTCACCGGATTGATCGTCTCGAGGATGATCGCCGGATCGGCCGACAGGTGCATCACCCCCAGCACCGCCAGCATCGTGAAGTAGGTGAGCATGATCGGGCCGAACAGCTTGCCCACCCGTTCGGTCCCGCGCGACTGGATCGCGAAAAGGCCGAACAGGATCGCCACCGCCGTCGGCACGATCCACGGCTCGAAGCCGGGGACGATGTATTGCAGGCCCTCGGTCGCCGAGAGGACCGAGATCGCCGGGGTGATCATGCTGTCGCCATAGAACAGCGCGGTGGCGAACACGCCGAGCAGGATCAGCGGCGCGGTCCATCCCTTGGTCTGCGCACGCCGCTTGATCAGCGCGATCAGCGCCAGGCTGCCGCCCTCGCCCCCGTTGTCGGCGCGCATCATGGTGAAGACGTATTTGACCGTCACCACCATCATCATCGACCAGAAGACGAGGCTCAGCACCCCGTGGATGTGATCGGCGTCGGGCGAGATGCCGGGGGCGCCGTGGTGCGAGGCGAAGGTCTCGCGGAAGGCGTAGAGCGGGCTGGTGCCGATGTCGCCGAACACCACGCCGATCGCGCCGATCGCCAGCATAGCGGTGGAGGACTTGTGGCCGTGTCCCTGGGCGTGCCCTGCGCTGGCCTGGGCGGGTTCGGTCGCTGTGCTGCTCATCACTCGGATTTCCCGGATCCCGCGGTACTGCCCATCGGCTGCGAACGACTCGTCGCCGGCAAGGCGGCGCGCCTAGCACCGCGCGTTAGCACCTGCAACAAACTCCCGCTCGCCGTCATGCGCCGGACACGCGCGCGGATCACTGCCGCTGGAGCATCGGGGCGCGCGCGATCATGTCGTCGAGCCGCGCGACGTCGGCCGCAAGTCCCGGCCGCCATGGCGCATCAGCAGGAGAATCCGCAAGCAGCCTCGCCCAGACATTGCGCGCGGCGATGATCTCGCCGCTGCGCAGATAGGCGACGCCGAGGTAGTATTCCGCCCCCGGGTTCAGCGGATCGATCGCCTTGGCGCGGCCGAAGGCCTGCACCGCGGCCGGGGTGACGAAGCCATCGGCGTGCCCCACCAGCGCGAGGCCGAGCGCGAGCCATCCCTCGGTGTCGCGGGGGTTCTCCCGCAGGCCCCTCTGGAGCAGCCCGGCGGCCTGTTCGAACTGGCCGCGCCGAGCGAAGGCATCGGACGTCACGAGGTAGCCGGGCGGCGGCCGGGTGCGATCGAACAAAGCGCTGCGCCCCTCGACCATCGCCGCACCTTCCTGGCTCGCGTTCTCCATGCGCGGCTTGGGCGCACCGGGCTGCCCGGGCGAGCCTTGCCAGGCATAACCCGCAAGGCCGAACACCAACACCGCAGCGAACAGCGTCATCCCCTCGCGCGGGAGCTTCAGCACCACCACCGCAAAAGCGAAGGCCGCAAGCGCCAGCGCCGCGACGAGCAGCCAGGCAGCGATCATGCCGCCTCTCCTTCGCCCGCGCCGCGCCGACGCCCGAGCCGCCGCAGCAGCACGGCGAGCGCGGCGAGGATCAGCAGCACCGGGATCGCGAACAGCGGCCAGGTTGTCGCGCTCACCTCGGGCTCATAGCTGACATAGTCGCCGTATCGGTCGATCAGCCAGCGGCGCACCTGCTCCGGGCTCTCGCCGGCCAAGATGCGGCTGCGCACCTGATGGCGCATATCGCCTGCCATCGGCGCATCGGAATCCGCAATGGACTGCGACTGGCACTTGATGCAGCGCAGCGTGTGCATAAGCGCAGAAGCCTCCGCCTCGAGCCGGGGGTCGGCGAGCTGATTGTAGGCGTAAGGCGCGGGCGGCATCGAATCCTGCGCAAGCGCGGGCAGCGCGATCAGAACCAGCACCAAGGCGATCAAGCCCCGGATCACCGCGCCTTCTCCAGTTCGGCGATCAGCTTCGGCACGTCCTCGGGACGGATGTCGCCGATGTGCTGGTGGCGGATGATGCCCTTGCCGTCGATCACGAAGGTTTCGGGCACCCCTGACGATCCGAGCGCGAGCTGCACTTCGGAGATCCTGTCGCTGCCGATCCGCGTATAAGGGTTGCCGTGCTTGGCGAGGAAATTCGCGACATCCTCGGGGCGGTCGCGGATCGCGATGCCGACGATTTCGACGCCCTGCTTCTGCAAGGCCTCAAGCTGCGGCGCCTCGGCGATGCAGGGCAGGCACCAGCTTGCCCAGATGTTGAGGAGGCGCGGGCGGCCGTCGGCAAGGTCCGCCTTGCTCGCGCCGGGCAGCCCGGTGAAGGCGGGCGGCAGCGCGAAATCGGGAAGCGGCTGGCCGATCATCGCGCTCTGGACGAACTGGTCCTTGGGTTGGGTGAGCATATAGGCCGCCAGCCCCGCGAAGAAGGCGAACAGGGCGAGCGGCACCCACAGCCACAGGCGGTTCCGCATCGCGCGCTACTCCGCCGGCACCGGCGCGGGCCGGCCGAGCGCCTCGACATCGGCCCGGCGACGGTCACCCTTGGTGCTGGCGAGGCGACGACGAACGTCGACCCGCACCCGGCCGGCGATCGCGAGAACGCCGCCCAGCGCGACGAGAATGCCGCCATACCAGATGAAGGTGACAAAGGGCTTCCACCAGATGCGCAGCTGCCAGCGACCGTCCTCGGCCTGGTTGCCGATCACGGCATAGAGCTGGCCGTTCCAGCGGGTGAGGAGCGCGCTTTCGCTGGTCGATTGCTGCGGCGACCAGAAGCTGCGTGCCTGCGGGGTGAGGATCACCGGCGCACCGCCGCCCTCGCGCACGGCGAGGCGCGCCTCGATGGCGGTCCAGTTGGGCCCGGCGACCGGCGTCACGCTTTCGAGCGTAACCGCGAAATCGCCGATCCGCTCGGTGCCGCCCGGCGCCACGGCGGCGAGGCGCTCCCGCGAAAAGGCGCCCTCGCAGGCCATGCCGAAGAGGGCGACGGCGATGCCGAAATGGGCGACGACCATGCCCCAGGTCGCGACCGGCACGCGGGCGAGCTTGCGGCCCTTCAGCGGCAGCACCGCCGCCACCGCCAGCGCCGGGGCAAGGCCGAGGCCGAGCAGCGGCAGGAGCGGATACTGGCCGACGATGCTCACCGCCACGATCACGCCGACCATCAGCGCGCCGATGATGACCAGCTCCATCCTGAGGCGCCCCGGGTTGTCGCTCTTCCAGCGCAGCAGCGGGCCGACCGCCATCACCAGCAGCATGGGGATCGCGAAGATCGCCGAGGCCGGGTTGAAATAAGGCGGGCCGACCGAAACACGCACGTCGAAGGCCTCGGTCAGCAGCGGGTAGAGCGTGCCCAGAAGCACGATCGCAAGGATGCCGGAAAGCATCACGTTGTTGAACACCAGCGCTCCCTCGCGGCTGACGGCGGCAAAGCGCTTGCCCTCCGCCACCGCGCCCGCGCGCAGGGCGAAGATCGCGAAGGCCCCGCCGATGTAGATGCCGAGCAAGGCGAGGATGAACGCGCCGCGCTCCGGATCGACCGCGAAGGCGTGGACGCTCGTCAGCACGCCCGAACGCACGAGGAAGGTGCCGAGCATCGACATCGAAAAGGCGAGCACGCCGAGCATGATCGTCCAGGTGCGCAGGGCATCGCGCGCGGCCAGCACGCTCACCGAATGCAGCAGCGCGGTCGCGGCAAGCCACGGCATCAGCGAGGCGTTCTCGACCGGGTCCCAGAACCACCAGCCGCCCCAGCCCAGTTCGTAATAGGCCCAGTAGGAGCCCGCCGTGATCCCGAGCGTCAGCAGCACCCAGGCGCCCAGCACCCAGGGGCGCATGACGCGGGCGAAGGCCGGCGTCACCTCGCGGGTGAGCAGCGCGCCCATTGCGAGGCTGAAGGCGACCGACAGGCCGACATAGCCCGCATAAAGCGTCGGCGGATGGATCGCGAGACCGATGTCCTGAAGCAGCGGGTTCAAACCGTTGCCCTCGGCCGCCGGCGCGGGCAGGCGCTCGAAGGGGTTCGAGGACAGGAGCAGGAAGGCGTAGAAGCCCAATGCCACGAAGCCCTGCACGGCGAGCGTCGCGCCCATGGTGCGCTCCGGCAGGCGGCGCTCGAAGCCCGCGAGCAGGCCTCCCGACAGCGCCAGCACGCCGACCCACAGCAGCATCGAGCCTTCGTGATTCCCCCAGGTGCCGGTCAGCTTGTAGACCAGCGGCTTCATCGAGTGCGAGTTGGTGGCGACAAGCTTGATCGACAGGTCGGTCGTCGCGAAGGCCCAGAGCAGCATCGCGAAGGCGAGCGCCGCCAGCAGCGCCTGCGTCACGGCAGCGGGCCGCGCATAGATGGCGAGAGGGTTGACCTGGCCGTCGACCGCCTTCAGCGCGAAGGCGCCGGAAACCAATTGCAGCACAGCCAGGGCTGCCGCGAGCCACAGGGCGGCAAGGCCGATTTCCGCGATCATCGCCTGTCCCTCGCCCGCGTCACGGCGCTACTTAAGCCCGACAGTGGTGTCGGCGGCCATCTTGGCGGCCTGTTCGGTGCCCATGCCCTCGAGCTCCTTGGGCACGTAGTTCTCGTCGTGCTTGGCAAGGAGGTTGGTCGCCTTGAACACCCCGTCCGGGCCGAGGCTGCCTTCCGCGACCACGCCCGAGCCTTCGGTGAACAGGTCGGGCAGGATGCCGCTGTAGCGCACCGGGATCGCATCGGCGGTGTTGCCGGTGACGCGGAAATTGACCGTCACCCCGTCGGCATCGGTCCGGACGGAGCCTTTCTGCACCATCCCGCCGAGCCGCACCGCCTGGCCGACCGCCGGAGGCTCCGATGCCATCTGCTCGGGCAGGTAGAAATAGTTAGCCTGATTGCGCAGGCCCCAGGCCGCCAACAGGCCCGCGCCGACGATCGCGAGCAGCGCGATCACCACCAGAACCAGTCGTTGATGCTTGGCCTTCATCCCTCGTTCCTCGCGCTCAGCGCCGCTTGACCGCGTCACGCCGCGCCTCGGCGGCGACCATCGCGCGCCACGCCCAGATGACAAGTGCAATGAGCGCAACCGCCGCGACGCCATAGGCGAGCCACACGAAATCCCACTGGTTGAGCTCTTCGCGCATCAGGCCTGCTCCAGCACCGGCGCGGCGCCGAGCGGCGCATCGTCATCGAGCGCGCGGCGGCGCAGGCGCGCCTCGACCTGCGCTTCCGCGATGATCGCGCGCATCCGCATCAGCACGATTGCGCCGAACAGCAGCGAGAAGCCGACGACCGCGACGAGCAGCGGGACGAGAAAGGTCGCCTCGATCGCGCTCTTGCCCGCGGTGATGCTCGGCGGCTGGTGGAGCGAGTTCCACCACACCACCGAACGGTTGATGATCGGCACGTTGACCGCACCCACGAGGCCGAAGATCGCGGCGATCCTCGAAGACCCGCCTTCCTTCTCGGTCGCCTCGGAGAGTGCGATGTAACCCGCATAAAGGAACAGCAGCACCAGCATGGAGGTCAGGCGCCCGTCCCATTCCCACCAGGTCCCCCAGGTCGGCCGCCCCCAGATCGAGCCGGTGGCGAGGCACACCGCGCAGAACACCATGCCAGGCATCGCGATCGCGCGCGCGGCGACGGCGGCGAGCGGGTGCTTCCAGATCAGCAGAACGCCCGAGGAAATCGCGATCCCGGTCCACCCGCCCATTCCGAGCCAGGCGGCGGGGACGTGGATGAAGAGGATGCGCACTGTATCGCCCATCAGCCGGTCGGGCGGGACCATGAAGAGGCCCCACAGCACCGCCCCGACCGACAGCACCAACCCGCTCCAGAACATGAGCGGGGTCAGCCATTTGGCGAGACGCAGGAATCGGGCGGGATTGGCGTAGATGTGCATGGTTTTTCGGTCTGGCCGGGCTTGTAGTCTTACACCCACGCCGGACAAGAGCGCAAATGGTACGAAAGCCGAATTGTTCCAGCCCCGAATGCCGCTTTCGCGACCGGCCGCCGTCTGTGCTCAACCGCGCCCGATCAGCTTTTGCGCCATGCGGTCGGCGACCACGTCGGCAGTCTCGCCGGTGGCCTTGCTCTCCTGCCAGATCGATTCGAGCCGTCCGGGGATCTGCGCGATCAGCGCGCCCACCTCGGCGATATCGCCCGCCCGCCCCTCGCTGCGCGCGAGGTATTCGGTGGCGACCGAGATGATCCCGCCGGCGTTGATGACGTAGTCGGGCGCATAGAGGATGCCGCGCGCCGCCAGCGCCGCGCCGTGTTCGGGCCGGGCGAGCTGGTTGTTCGCCCCGCCGGCGACGATCGCGCAGTCGAGCGCGGCGATGCCGGCATCGTCGAGGATCGCGCCCAGGGCATTGGGGCTGAACACGTCGCACGCCGTCGCCATGATCGCGTCGGAGGCGACGGCGGTGCCGCCCAGTTCGTCCGCTAGCCGCGCAGCGCGGGCGGCGTCGATGTCCGCAAGGGTGAGCTTCGCGCCGTCCTTCGCCAGCAGCCGCGCCACGCCGCCGCCGACGCTGCCGGTGCCTTGCAGCGCGACATGGACGCCCGCGAGGCTGTCCTTGCCCAGCTTGTGCGCCACGGCGGCCTTGATGCCGAGATAGATGCCCTGCGCGGTGAACGGGCCGGGATCGCCGCCCGCGCTGCCCTCGCCTTCGACCGGCAGGCCCGAGACGTAGGCGGTGCGCCGGGAAACCGCGACCATGTCGGCCTCGGAGATGCCGACGTCCTCGGCGGTAACATAGCGACCGCCCATCGCCTCGACGGCATCGCCGAAAGCGGCGAGCATTTCGGGGGTCTTGGTGCGGCTCTCGTCCGCGAGGATCACCGCCTTGCCGCCGCCCATCGGCAGGCCGGCCATGGCGTTCTTGTAGCTCATGCCGCGCGACAGGCGCAGCGCGTCACGCATCGCGTGTCCGGGCTCGGCATAGTGCCAGAAGCGGGTGCCGCCCGCGCCGGGGCCGAGGTGGGTGGAATGGACCGCGATGATCGCCGTGAGCCCGCTCGCCCGGTCATGGGCCAGCGTCACCTGCTCGTGCGCGTCGAAATCGGGCTCGGCCCAGAATGCGGTCATGTCGTCTCCCCGGTCCGCGGCTGCGGAGGTGCTGCACGGCGAGAAAGGGGAGAGATGGGGCGACCAACGGGGTTCGAACCCGTGACCTCCGGTACCACAAACCGGCGCTCTAACCAACTGAGCTATGATCGCCACACGCCCCTGCCCGCTTGGCCTTTCGGCGGCTGCGGGCACCGTGCGAAGAGGCGCGGCATTGCGCACGCAAACCACACCGTCAAGAGCACGGGACGGGGAGGCGCGCCTCTTGCACAAAGGCCCTTCCAAGGGAAGCGAAAACTGCGCCGTGGCAAGTATGACGCAATTTTGTTTCGCGTGACCGAAAGCTTTGCCTGAGACGGCGGCATCCCTATCCTGGCCCGGCATGACATCGATCAGCGAATCCATTGCCGCACAGCCCGGAGTGCAGCGGGTGCCCACGCCCAAGGCCGAGCTTTTCCAGTGCCGGCGATTCGTCGATGCGGCGCTCGCAGCGGAGCTCATCGCGCTGATCGAGGCGGAGCGCCGCCCTTCGACGATCGCCGACGACAATGGCGACCCTGCCTTCCGCACCAGCGAGACCTGCGACCTCGCCGCCGATCTCGTCCCGGTACAGCGTGTCGAGGCCCTGCTGGCGCAGCTTTCGGGAATCGACCCGGCATTTGGCGAGCCGTTGCAGGGCCAGCGCTATGCCGAGGGGCAGGAATTCAAGCCGCACACGGACTACTTCACCCCCGGCGGCGGGGATTTCGAACGCTACTGCGCGCGGTCGGGAAACCGCACCTGGACCTTCATGATCTACCTGAACGATGTCCCGGCCGGCGGCGCCACGCGCTTCAAGGTGGCGGGCAAGACCTTCCAGCCCGAGGCCGGCAAGCTCCTGTGCTGGAACAACCGCTTGCCCAACGGCGGCGTGAACCCGGCGACGCTCCACCACGGCATGAAGGTGAGGAAGGGCGTCAAATACGTCATCACCAAGTGGTATCGCGAGCGCCCCTGGCAGGGGTGAGCCGGGGCGCCGGAAACGAAAAAGGCGGACCCGTCGGCCCGCCTCCCTCGTTACAGCCCCGAGAGGCTGCGCAGCTTGCAATATCGCTTACTTCTTGAGGCTGAGGCCGCCGAAGCGCTTGTTGAACGCGGCCACGCGGCCACCTTCGGAGACCTGCTGCTTGCCGCCGGTCCAGGCGGGGTGGCTCAGCGGATCGATATCGAGCGCGAGCACGTCGCCTTCCTTGCCCCAGGTCGAACGGGTCTGGAATTCGGTGCCGTCGGTCATCTTGACCGTGATCATGTGGTAATCGGGGTGACCTTCGGTCTTCATGACGCAAATCCTTCGAGCGTGTCGCCGGTGCCGACCGGCGGTGCTATGAAACGGGAAGCGGCGCGCTTAGTCGGGAACGCAGCCTATTGCAACCTCGGATATGCAAGCCCGATCCATCGCGCAGCGGCCGCAAGGCCACGCGGCCGAGCCGCAGGTGCCGGGTCCACAGGGCTCGGAACGCACTGAGGACGCCGGCCCAGAGGGCCCGCGCAACTCAAAGCGCGTCGGTCATCATTGCGGTGAACTCGACCTCGCAGGTGGTCTTGCCCTCGACGCTCGCCACGCCCTTGAACTTGTAGACGCGGCTGCGCTTCTGGGTGAATTCGACGTGGAGGTCGAGCAGGCAGCCCGGGGTCACGGGAGCACGGAACTTGGCGTTCTCGATCCCCATGAAGATGACGAGCTTGCCGGTTCCGGCGAGCTCCATCGTCTCGATCCCGAGAATGCCCGCGGCCTGCGCCAGCGCCTCGATCTGGAGCACGCCGGGCATGATCGGCGCGCCCGGGAAGTGGCCTTGGAAGAACTGCTCGTTCATGCTCACGGCCTTGACCGCGTGGATGCGCTCACCGAGCGTGATCGCCCTCACGCGGTCGACCAGAAGCAGCGGGTAGCGGTGCGGCAGGGCCTTGAGGATCTTGACGATGTCGTAATCCAGCACCTCTGCCGGCGTACTACCCGCGTCGCTCATCGCGTGTCTCTCCGTCCGCCTCAGCGGCCCGCCGGGGCAGCGGGATTGGCCTGCTGCTGCTGCTGGCCCTGCGCGGCCTGACGCTGCTGGATGAGCTGGGCGAGCTGGAGGCGCTGGTTGATCTGCTGGAAGATCTGCACGCCCTCCTGGCTCGGCTGCCAGCCCTGCGGCGGGACGACCTGGACCGACGGCACCTTGGTGTTCAAGGCGGTGACCATCGCCGGGGTGATGTCGATCTCCGGCGGCGCGTAGAGCATCGAGCCGGGCTCGAGCACGACCTTGACGTTCTTGGCCTTCACCACTTCCTGGAGCGCGGGGCCGGCCTGCACCAGAATCTGCTCGATCGCATAGACGCGGGCCGCGTCGATCTGGTTGCTGACCGACTGGATCTCGGTCTCGAGGCTCTGGAGCTTGGTGGCGTCGGCGCTCTTCCGGAGGGCTTCGAGCTCGCTGTCGTCGACCTGCTTGTCGGCGTTCTTGTCGAACTTGGCGAGCAGCGTCTGGCGTTCCTGCGCGCGGGTGCGGATCAGTTCGATCTGCTGGGCGTAGCTGGTCTCGATCTGCTTGTAGGCGTTCTGGAAGGCGGTGGAGCCGATCACCGAGCCCGGCACGTCGGCCGAAGCGATATTGCCCTGGACCTGAGCCTGGACCGGAAGGGCCATGGTGGCGGCAAGCGCCAGGCCGGTAGAGGCGAGAATGGTGGCAAGACGTGTCATCAGAATTGGGTTCCTACGTTGAAGGTGAAGCGCCGCTCGTCGTCGCCTTCGACCTTGCGGATGGTCTGGGCGAAGTCGATGCGGAAAGGTCCGAAGGGCGAATTCCAGTTGACCCCGATCCCGGCGGTGACGCGCGGGCTCGGCGAGTTGCCGAGGAACAGTTCGCGAATGTTACTGCCGTTCTGGATCAGCCTGGCGTTGGGCGACCCATCAGGCTGGGTCGGATCGGTCGTGATGGTGTTGGTGCCGGGGATCTCGTAAAGCGCCTGACCATTCTCGTTGCGCAGCTGCGTGCCCAGCGGGTTGACGGTCAGGATCGGCTGCTCGACGCCCCACAAGGCGCCCACGTCGGTCCAGATCGAGGGCCTGAGGCCCAGCTCGCGCGCGCCGCTGCCGAGCGGGATTTCGAGCTCCGCCCGGCCCAGATAGTAGTTGCGCCCGCCAATCGCATCGTCGCGAATCTCGCGCCGCCTGGTGAAGAACAGCGGGTTGCCCTGGTCATCGAGGATCGGTCGCCCGAGATCGTCGAGCTGCGAGGTCTGGGTGATGACGCGCGGGCCGACGCCGCGGATCGCGAAGCCGCGGATCTGCGGCTCGCCGAGGAAGAAGCGGTCGTTGAGGAACACGTCGTCCACACCCGGCTGCGAGCGTTCCTGCAGGGGGATGATCGTGCCCCCTTCCGCCAGCAGCGAGAAGATGAAGCCCGAACGGCCCACGTTCCAGAACTGCTGCGCGCGGCCGCGGAAGCGGATGTAGCGCACGTCGCCGCCCAGCCCCGCGAATTCGCCGCTGAGGCTGACGGTCTTGCCGCGCGAGGGGCGGATGCGCGAGTTCAGCGAGTTGTAGTTGAGGCTGAGGCCGACGATGGAGGACAGCCGCGAGCCGATCGCGTCGCACAGGAAGCGCCCGGCCAGCAGCGGATCGCACTCGGTGATCCCGTCCCCGTTGATGTCGGAGAAGAACTGCGTGCGGTCGAGCGTCACGTCGTCGTAGTTGAGCGTGTAGCTCGCAATCAGCGCCATGTATTCGGTCAGCGGCACGCCCGCACGCATAGAGAAGCCGGTGGTGGCCTGGCGGAAGTTGGTGTTCCGATCGTTGTTCAGGAAGTTGAAGTTCTGGAAATCGCGCCGGTAGATGTCGATCCCGCCGGAGATGTTGCGATCGAAGATATAGGGATCGGAGAAGCTCGCCTGCGCCGAACGCGAAAACTGCGAATAGTTGAGCGACAGGCCGATGGTCTGACCGCGCCCGCGGAAATTGCGCTGGCGGATCGAGCCGGCAAGAATGAACTGCTCGATCGAGGAGAAGCCGGCCGAGAACTGGAGTTCGCCGGTCGGGCGCTCCTCGACGTTCGCCTCCAGCACGATGCGGTCGGGCGCGCTGCCCTCGACCTGCTTGACCTCGAAGTTTTCCTGGAAATAGGCCAGCGAGTTGATGCGCGCATTGGTGCGCTGCACCGCGAGGCTGTTGAAGGCGTCGCCCTCCGCGATGCGGAATTCGCGGCGGATCACCTTGTCCTGCGTGAGCGTGTTGCCGTTGATGTCGACCCGCTCGACATAGACGCGCGGCGCCTCGCGAAGGACGAAGGTGACGTTCATCTTGAGGTTGTCGGGATCGCGCTTGAAGCGCGGCTGCACGTCGGCGAAGGCATAGCCGAAGCGGCCGGCGAGTTCGGTCAGCTGCTCGACCGTGTCCTCGACCTGCTTGGCGTTGTAGAAATCGCCCTCCTTCATCGGCAGGTTGGCGCTCATCGCGTCGCTGTCGAAGTCCCTGAGCTGGCTGTCGACCTTGACCTCGCCGAAATTGTAGCGCTCCCCTTCCTCGACCACGTAAGTGATGATGAAGTCGCGCTGATCGGGCGTCAGCTCGGCCACGGCCGAGACGACGCGGAAGTCGGCATAGCCTTCAGTCAGGTAGAACTGGCGCAGCTTCTGCTGGTCGAAGGCGAGACGATCGGGATCGTAGCTGGTGTTCGAGCTGAAGAAGCTGGTGAGACGCGCCTGCTTGGTCACGAACTCGCCGCGAAGCTTGCCGTCGGAGAACTTCTCGTTGCCGAGAATGTTGATCTGGCGGACCTTGGACTTGGGCCCTTCCGAAATCTCGAAGACGATGTCGACGCGGTTCTGCGGCAGCTGCACCATCTTGGGCTCGACCTGCGCGGCGAAGCGGCCCTGGCGCTTGTAGAGCTCGATGATCCGCGCCACGTCCGCGCGGACCTTGGACCGGGTGAAGATCTGGCGCGGGGCGAGCTTGATCTCGGGCAGGATCTTGTCGTTCTTGAGGCGCTTGTTGCCCTCCAGCACGATGCGGTTGATGACCGGGTTCTCGGTCACGGTGATGACCACGTCGCCACCGTCGTTGCGGATCGAGAAGTTGGCGAACAGCTCGGTCGCGCCGAGGTCCTTCAAAGCCTCGTCGGCGGCGGCCGAGGTGTATTCCTGGCCGACGCGCAGACGGATGTAGCTGAGGATGGTGGTCGGCTCGAGCCGCTCTGCGCCCACCACGTTGATCGTGCGGATCGTGGTGCCGCGCGCGACCGGCGCCGGGGCCGGCGCGGACTGCTGGGCGGCGGGCGCCGGAGCGGTCTGCTGCGCCGCGGCAAGCGCGGGCATCCCGGCGAGCATCGAGCCGCAGCACAGCAGGCCGGCGGCCCGCAGGGGACGGCGATGGGCGTGCCGGTTCATCGTCGCCGGTCCGGTGCCCGTCTCGCTCAATCGGTTCATGCAGCTAAAATCCCGTTCTCAACCCTGATGCGCGAAGGGGCCGTGCAGCCCGCGCGTGCCTGCCTCGACCCCGGCTGACGCCTGTGCCCGATGTGCCCCGGGCAATCAAGCCGCGAGCGCCAAAGGCCCGGCCCTATCCACCGCAGCGAAGTCAGCTTCCGAACACCGGGAGCCCGATTATGTCGTTCACCGTCACCACCGCCATCAGCATCAGCACCAGGGCTATGCCGGTGCGGTAGGCCCACTCGGTCGCCTGCGGCCCGACCGGCCGGCGGCGGATTGCCTCGACCAGGTAGAACAGCAGGTGCCCGCCATCGAGCGCGGGGATTGGCAAGAAATTGATGAATGCCAAATTAAGCGAAATGAGCGCGGCGAAATGGATGAAGGCGGCCGCCCCCATGCTCATCTGCTCGCCCGAGTACTTGGCGATCTTGAGCGGCCCGCCCAGCTCCTTCACCGAGCGTTCGCCGGAGACGATCTGGCGGATGCCGGTGATCATCATGCCGGTGAAATCCCAGGCCTGTTTCACCCCCAGCGGGACCGCTTCCAGGACGCCCACCTTGCGCAGTTCGTAGGTGCCGCCGGCCGGCGCGATGCCGACCAGACCTTCGGTGCTGACATTGCCGAAATTGTCGGTGCGCTCGATCTTGGCGGTGACGAGCGGCACGTCGATGCGTGTCCCGGCGCGCTCGACGGTGAACACCATCGGGGTCGCGGGATGGAGCGCGACCTTCATCTTCATGTCGGTGAAGTCGCGCACCGGCCTCCCGTCGATCGCCACCACCCGGTCGCCCACCCGTATCCCGGCAGCCTCGGCGACGCTGCCTTCGGCGAAGGCGCCGATCGTGCGCGAATCCTCCTCGCCGACGATCACGGGCTTGCCCACCACCACGAAGAAGGCGGCGAAGATCCCGATCGCCAGCAACAGGTTGGTGACGGGCCCCGCCGCGACGATCAGGGCGCGCTTCCACAGGTCGGCGTGCTGGAAGCTGCCGGGCTCCACGGGCGCGCTGGGATCGGGCACCGAGGCGGGGTTCATATCGCCCTTGAACTGGACGTAGCCGCCCAGCGGCAGCGCGGAGAGCTTCCAGCGCGTGCCGCGGCGGTCGGTGAAACCGGCGATTTCCCTGCCGAAACCGACCGAGAAGGCCTCGGCCTTCACGCCGAACAGCCGTCCCACCAGCAAGTGGCCGAGCTCGTGCAAGGTGACGAGCGGCCCGAGCAGCAGCGCGAAGCCGACCGCATACATCCAGAAAGGGGGGCTCTCAAACAAGGGCGGTGGTCTCCAGCAGGCGTTGGGCTTGCCTGCGAGCCGATTGGTCAAGCGCGAGCACCTCGGCGAGGCTCTCGGGGCGCGGCGCGTCGTTGCTGCGCGCGAGCGTCTCTTCCACCAATGCGGCAATCCGGGTGAACGGGATCTGACCGGCGAGGAAGGCGGCGACCGCAACTTCGTTCGCCGCGTTGAGGATCGCGGGCGCGCTGCCGCCCGCCATGATCGCCTCGCGCGCCAGCCGCGTGGCGGGGAAGCGTTCCTCGTCGGGCGCGTGGAACGTCAGCTCGCCGATCGCTGCGAGGTCGAGCGGGGCGAGCGGCGTCTCCATCCGCTGCGGCCAGGCGAGGCACGAGGCGATCGGCACGCGCATATCCGAAGGGCCGAGCTGCGCCAGCGTCGAGCGGTCGCGGAACTCGACCATCGAGTGGATCACGCTCTGCGGGTGAATGACGATGGCGAGCTTTTCCAGCCCCACCGGGAAAAGGTGATAGGCCTCGATATATTCGAGCCCCTTGTTCATCATCGTCGCGGAATCGACGCTGATCTTGGCGCCCATCGACCAGTTGGGGTGCGCCACCGCCTCGGCCGGGGTGGCGGCGTGGAGACGCTCCATCGACCAGGTGCGCAAGGGGCCGCCGCTTGCGGTGAGGGTGATCTTCGCCACATCCTCGATGCGGTTTCCGGCGAGGCATTGGAAGATCGCGTTGTGCTCGGAATCGGTGGGCAGGAGCGTCGCGCCGTGCTTGGCGACAGCCTGCATCATCACCTCGCCCGCCGAGACCAGCGCCTCCTTGTTGGCGAGCGCGATGGTGCCGCCGCGCTCGATCGCCGCCATGACGGGGGCGAGCCCCGCACAGCCGACGATCGCGGCGACCGTCATGTCCACGGGCCGCGCCGCCGCCTCGACCAGCGCCTGCCGTCCGCCCACCGCCGAGATCCCGCTCGCCCCCAGCGCCTCGCGCAGTTCGGGCAGGCAGCGCTCGTCGCCAACCACAGCGAGCTTGGCATCGAACTCGATGGCGAGCGCCGCCAGCTCGGCCGCGCTGCACTGCGCGGTCAGCGCCTCCACCTGCCATCGGTCGCGATTGCGCCGCACCAGATCGAGCGTCGAGGCGCCGATCGAGCCGGTGGCGCCGAGCAGGGTGAGCGAGCGGTTCATCGCCGCATCATCCCAGCAAACCGGGCAGGGTGGCAATCACAAACAGCACGAAGAACACCGCGATGAACCCGTCGAGCCGGTCGAACAGCCCGCCATGCCCGGGAATGAGCGCGCCCGAATCCTTGACCCCTGCACGGCGCTTCATCCAGCTCTCGAAGAAATCGCCCGCCTGCGCGATCACCGCGATCAGCACGCCCGTGACCACCGCCATCCCGAGCGCGACGGCGCTGGTGCCGGGCGCGGCGGCCGGGCCGAAATCGGTGAGCTCGACCAGCACGCCGACCAGCGCCGCGAAGGTCGCCCCGCCGCCCAGCCCCGCCCAGGTTTTGGCCGGGCTGATCCGCGGCGCGATCTTGGGCCCGCCGATCGCCCGGCCCGCGAAATAGGCGCCGACATCGACCGCGACGATCGGCGCGATGAACACCACCAGCACCTCGAGCGGCCCGTAACCCGAAACTTCGGGATCGAGCGGCAGCACCTGCCGTCCGTTGCGCACCGTCAGCATGGCGAGCGCCGCGCCGCCGACATAGACGATGCCGGCGAAGAACCAGATCGTCTCGCCCAGCCCCTTCATCCCGAAGGCGCCGATCAGGCGGTTCCATTCCCACAGAACGCCCAGCGCGAGCAGCGCCACGAAGCCGGTCCAGAACCAGCCGCCCAGCCACAGCGCGCCGCCCGCGAGCACCAGCATCACGATTGCCGAGGCGAAGCGCACCGGCAGGTCGCTGGTCCCCGCCTTGGGATCGCGCACCCGGTTACCGACCGCCATATCGCCGCTCCCTCCGCGCAAAATCATCGAGCGCCTGTTCGAGATGCGCAGGCTCGAAATCGGGCCACAGCGTGTCGACGAACAGCATCTCGGCATAGGCCGCCTGCCACAGCAGGAAGTTCGACAGGCGCACCTCCCCACTGGTGCGGATCAGCAGATCGAGCGGCGGCAGATCGGCGGTGTCGAGTTCGGCGGTGATCGTCTCGATGGTCACGTCGCCCTTGGAGGCCGCCTTGGCCGCGGCGCGCGCGATCTCGTGCTGGCCGCCGTAATTGAGCGCCACCGCCAAGGTCTGCCGCCCGTTCGCGGTCTGCGCCAGCGCATCCTCGAGCATCGCGACAATATCGGGCGCAAGGCTCTGCCAGTCGCCGATGATCTTGAGCTTGACGCCCTTCTCGACGAATTCGGGCAGGTCCGACTTGATGAACTTGCGCATCAGGTTCATGAGGTCGTCGACCTCCTCGTCGGGGCGCTTCCAGTTTTCCGAGGAGAAGGCGTAGAGCGTCAGGCATTCGAGCCCCATCGGCTCCAGCGCCCGCACCAGCCGCCGCACCGCCTCCACGCCCCGCTGGTGCCCGACCGCGCGCGGCAGGGCCCGCTTCTTGGCCCAGCGGCCATTGCCATCCATGATGATGGCGACATGTCTGGCGCGCGACTGGTCCAACCCTAACCCCAACTGTCCGTTCGCCTCGAGCGAAGTCGAGAGGCCTTCCCTGCTGCGGTGTGTCTCGACTTCGCTCGACACGAACGGCAAGTTGGCACCCCCACCCGCCTTACTGCGTCAGGATTTCCTGTTCCTTCTTGGCCGCCGCCTCATCCGTCTCCTTGACGTATTGGTCGGTCAGCTTCTGGACCTGTTCCTCGGACCGCTTGCGCTCGTCCTCGGAGATTTCCTTCTTCTTCTCGTCGGTCTTGAGGCTTTCCATCGCGTCGCGGCGCACGTTGCGGATCGCGATCTTGGCCTTCTCGGCATACTGCCCGGCGAGCTTGGCGAGCTCCTTGCGGCGCTCCTGTGTGAGATCGGGGATCGGCAGGCGCAGCGTCTGGCCGTCGATGATCGGATTGAGGCCGAGGTTGGCATAGGCAATCGCCTTTTCCACCGCGTGGAGGTTCGACTTGTCCCACACCTGCACGCTGAGCATCCGCGGCTCGGGCGCGGAAACCGTGGCGACCTGCTGGAGCGGCATCATCGAGCCATAGACCTCGACCTGCACCGGATCGAGCAGGGTGGTGTTGGCGCGGCCGGTGCGCAGGCCCTGAAGATCGCTCTTCAAGGATTCCACCGCGCCCTTCATCCGGCGCTCGACATCGGCCTTGTCAAATTGCGGCATGGCTGGGGTTCCTTCTGCTTAGCTGTCCTGCACGATGGTCTGGACGCCCTGGCCCGCCAGCACGCGGGCGAGGTTGCCCTTCTCGCGGATCGAGAAGACCACGATGGGAATCTTGTTGTCGCGGCACAGTGCCACGGCCGAGGCGTCCATCACCTTGAGATTGTCCGCGAGCACGCGGTCGTAAGTCACGGTGTCGAAACGGGTCGCTTGCGGGTTCTGCTTGGGATCGCTGTCATAGACCCCGTCGACGCTGGTGCCCTTGAGAAGCGCATCGCACTTCATTTCGGCCGCGCGCAGGGCCGCGCCGCTGTCGGTGGTGAAATAGGGCGCGCCCACGCCGGCGGCGAAGATCACCACGCGGCCCTTTTCCAGATGGCGCTCGGCGCGGCGGCGGATCACCGGCTCGCACACCTTGTCCATCTCGATCGCCGATTGCACGCGGGTCTGGACGCCGAGCTGTTCCAATGCGTTCTGCATGGCGAGCGCGTTCATGACGGTGGCGAGCATCCCCATGTAATCGGCCTGCGCGCGGTCCATACCCTTGGCTGCGCCCGCCATGCCGCGAAAGATGTTGCCCCCGCCGATGACGAGGCAGATCTCGAGCCCGGTTTCCTTCGCCGCCTTCACCTCCTTGGCGAGCTCGGCGACGAATTCGGGGTCGATGCCGAACTGCTGGCCGCCCATCAGCACCTCGCCCGAAAGCTTCAGGAGAACGCGCTTGAGGGGAGGAAGGGACATGGGGGCTTTCGGCTCCGGCTGGACTCTGGGTGGGGCGCACTTAACGGCCAAAGCGGCGATGCGCAAACCCGCTTGTCAGACAAACGGCCGCCGCAGCGCTTCGCTGCGACGGCCGCCTTGCCCGATCGGGCGGAGATCAGCCCTTCAGCGTCGCGGCGACTTCGGCAGCAAAGTCGACCTCTTCCTTCTCGATGCCCTCGCCGAGCTGGAAGCGCACGTAGTCGACCAGCTTGATCGACTTGCCGGCGTCCTTGGCGGCCTTGGCGATGTATTCTTCGACGGTGGCCTTGCCGTCCTTGACGAAGATCTGGCTGAGAAGCGCGTTTTCCTTGGCGAACTTCTTCACCGCGCCCTCGACCATCTTGGCCTGCACGTCAGCCGGCTTGCCGCTTTCGGCAGCCTTTTCGGCGGCGATCTTGCGCTCGCGCTCGATCACGTCAGCATCGAGGCCATCAGCGTCCAGCGCCTGCGGGAACATCGCGGCGGCGTGCTGGGCGATGTCCTTGCCGAGCGCGTTGAGCGTCTCGGCATCGGCATCCGATTCCAGCGCGACCAGCACGCCGATCTTGCCGAGGCCTTCGGCGGCCGCGTTGTGGATGTAGGGCACGACCGCGCCCTCAGTCACCGCGACCTGCTTGATGCGGCGGATCTGCTGGTTCTCGCCGATGGTGGCGACGTTCTCGGTCAGCTTGTCGCCCACGGTGCCGCCGCCCGGATAGGCCGCCGCCTTCAGAGCTTCGACATCGCTGGTGCCAGTTTCGAGCGCAGCCGCGGTGGCGTTGCGCACGAAGGTCTGGAACTGGTCGTTCTTGGCGACGAAGTCGGTTTCCGAGTTGATCTCGACCGCCACGCCCTTGGTGCCCTGCACCAGCACGCCGACGAGACCTTCGGCCGCGGTGCGGCTCGACTTCTTCTGGGCGGTGGCGAGGCCCTTGGCGCGCAGCGCGTCAACCGCAGCTTCGATGTCGCCATTGGCTTCGGTCAGCGCCTTCTTGGCGTCCATCATGCCAGCGCCGGTGCGCTCGCGCAGCTTCTTCACGTCGGCGACGGAAATATCGGCCATGGAGAAATTCCTTTTCGTGTGTGTGGGGGCGCCCGGCCCTGCTCTCTCCGAACGGAGGGCAATGCCGGGCGCGCTAGAGGGGGATTGTGACGGGCGATTGACGGACCAATCGCTCGCGCAGAAATCAGGCTTCGGTTTCTTCCGCGGCCTGTTCTTCGGCGATCACGTCTTCGGCAGGGGGCTCAGCCATCGCGCCGAAATCGCTCGACACGTCGGCTTGGAACTTGCCCTTGCCGGCGAGCGCGGCTTCGCCGATCGCCTGGCAGTAGAGGCGCACCGCGCGGCTCGCGTCGTCGTTGCCCGGGACCGGGAAGGCGATGCCGTTGGGATCGACGTTGGTGTCGAGGATCGCGATCACCGGGATGCCGAGCACGCCCGCTTCCTTGATCGCGAGGTCTTCCTTGTTGGCGTCGATCACGAACATCACGTCCGGAATGCCGCCCATGTCGCGGATGCCGCCGAGCGAGAGTTCCAGCTTCTCGCGCTCACGGGTGAGCTGGAGGACTTCCTTCTTGGTGAAGCCCGAGGTGTCACCCGAGAGCATTTCCTCGAGGCTCTTCAGGCGGCGGATCGAACCCGAGATGGTCTTCCAGTTGGTGAGCATCCCGCCCAGCCAGCGGTGGTTGACGAAGTGCTGGCCGCTCATGCGCGCGGCTTCCGCGATCGGCTCCTGCGCCTGGCGCTTGGTGCCGACGAACAGCACCTTGCCGCCCGAACGCACGGTCTGCTCGACGAAGTCCAGAGCGCGCGCGAAGAGCGGCACGGTCTGCGACAGGTCGATGATGTGGACCCCGTTGCGCGCGCCGAAGATGTACGGCTTCATCCGCGGGTTCCAGCGGTGGGTCTGGTGGCCGAAGTGCGCGCCGGCCTCGATCAATGCTTGCATGGTGACGACGGGAGCCGCCATAGGTCGTGTCCTTTCCGGTTGTTCCTCTGGAAGGCAGGAACCGCGTCAGGCGGAGCTCCCGCCTGCGGCACCGGTATGTGCGCCTTCCATGTGAATTTGCCCCGCCAGAAGCCTCATGCCGCTGCCGGAACGTGCGCGCCCTTAGCGGGAGGGCGATAGGAAATCCAGCCCCTTTCTCGCAGGCGCATTGCCGGAAGCCCGGCCACTATGGTGGGAACGGCGCTTGACAGGGTAGAACATGTAGGGAACAAGGAACAAAGAACGAACGACGCGATTCGAACAGCTCACCCAAGGGGAACCGCCATGCTCAGCGCCGCCATCAGCCTTGTATTCACTGTCGCCGGCGTGCTGGCGGTCGCGGTCATCGCCCTCAGCCTGCGCGCGGCGCGGGCCGGGTGGGAGCAATTGCTGCGCGAGGGCGAGGTGCTGCGGGCCGGTCTGGCGCTCCAGGCGCCCGCGCCCGCGCGGGCGATGGGTCTGCGCCCGGCGGTTGTGCCCTTCCCCCAGCCGCGCCGCACCTTCGCGACACGGCGCCCGGCTGGCCCTATGCCCCTTTCCCTGCCGCTGCCGCTTCGAGCCTGCGCCGCCGCTTGATGCGTCCATACTTGACGAGACCCCAGGGCATCAGCGCGAGGTAGCCTGCACAGATCACCGCCAGCGTCCACCACGGCTGGAGGATCAGCGCCGCGAAGGCGAGCCCGGTGACGGCGATCAGCGGCAGCCGGATCGAACGCGGCGGGCGCAGCGAGGCCCAGCTCAGCGTCGCCATGTTCGAGATCATCAGGATCGCGATCACCGTCAGCCACAGCGCCATCAGCACGGGATCGCGCAGCCAGGCGATGCCGGTCTCCTGCCACAGGTAGAAGGGCAGGAAGGCGAGCCCCGCACCGACCGGCGCGGGAACGCCGGTGAGGAACCCGGCGGACTTGTGCGGCTGGTCGTCGACGTCGATGCGCGCGTTGAAGCGCGCCAGGCGCAGCGCGCAGCAGATCGCGAAGGCGAGCGCGGCGAGCCAGCCCATCGTCGGCCAGCCCTGAAGCGACCACATGAACAGGATCAGCGCCGGCGCAACGCCGAAGGACAGCGAATCCGCCAGGCTGTCGAGCTCCGCACCGAAGCGCGACTGGGCGTTCAAGAGCCGTGCCACCCGCCCGTCGATCCCGTCGAGCACGCCCGCGAGCACCACGAGCCCGATCGCATAGCCCCACTGCGCCTCGGTGGCGAAGCGGATGCCAGTGAGCCCCGAACACAGCGCCGCAGCGGTGACCGCGTTGGGCAGCATCGCGCGCAGCGACAGCCCGGGCGCGGCGGCCCCGCGCCCCTCGGTCTCGTCCTCATCCTCGGCCGCCTTGGGCCCGAGCCGCGCGGGCAGGAAGCGCGCGCCGGGAAGCTTGCGCCGCCCCCGCGCCGGCCCGGCGCTGCGCTGCGGCGAGCGGCTCATTGCGAAATCCCCTCGATCAGCGCGCGCTGGCCGAGCACCGCGATGACCGTCTCGCCCGCGATCACGCTCTGGCCGATCATCACCGCCGGATCGGTCCCGGCCGGCAGATACACATCGACCCGGCTGCCGAAGCGGATCAGGCCGACCCTCTGCCCCTTGGCGAGGATGTCGCCGGGCTTCACGAAAGGCACGATCCGCCGCGCCACCAGTCCGGCGATCTGGGTGAAGCCGATCCGCACCCCGTCGGTGCGCTCGACGAGGATGTGCTGGCGCTCGTTCTCCTCGCTCGCCTTGTCGAGCTCGGCGCTGACGAAGCGGCCGGGGATGTAGACCACCCGCCGCACCGTCCCGCCCACCGGCGTGCGGTTGATGTGGACGTCGAACACGCTCATGAAGATCGAAACGCGCGTCACCGGCCCGGCGGGCAGGCCGGGATGGCCCGACCCGTCGTCGATCTGAAGCTCGAAGGGCGGCTCCACCGGCGCGATCTGCGTCACTATCCCGTCGGCGGGTGACAGGATCAGGTTGTCGGCCTGCGGCACTACGCGTTCCGGATCGCGGAAGAAGGCGAAGACGCCGGCGCTTGCGAGCAGCATCAGCCAGCCGAGGAAGCCCCAGCCCAGCACCAGCAGCACGAACAGCGACGTGCCACCCGCGATCAGGCCGAACTTGCGCCCCTCGGGGTGGATCGCGGGCCAGTGCCAGCCGGCCTCGCCGCGGCCCTTGTTGTCGAGGATTTCGCCTGCCATCGGCTAGCTTCTAGGGACGGCGCCGCAAGGCCGCAAGGCAAGTCGCCCGCACTTGGCCGCAACCGACGGCGTCAGGCGACCTTCCTGACGAACACCGTGCCCGCCGAATAGCCCGCCCCGAAGGAGCAGATCAGCCCCGTATCGCCCGCGCCGAGATCCGCGCTGTGCTTGTGGAAGGCGATGATCGAGCCTGCGCTCGAGGTGTTGCCGTAGGTGTCGAGGACGGTCGGGCTCTCGTCCTCGGAAGCCTCGTGGCCGAGCACGCGCTGCGCGATCAGGCGGTTCATGCCGGCATTGGCCTGGTGCAGCCACAGGCGGCGCAGGGCGACCGGATCGAGCCCGAGGCGGTCTGCCTCCTCGAGGATCATTTGGGCGACCATCGGCACCACCTCCTTGAAGACCTTGCGGCCCTCCTGGACGAACAGCTTGTCGGCGCTGCCGGCGCTGTCCGGGTGCGCGCGGTTGAGAAAGCCGAAATTGTTGCGGATGTTGTTGGAGAACACCGTCTTCAGCTTGGTGCCGAGGATCTCCCAGTGCTGCGCGGGCGCGATCGCGGCATCCTCGACCAGCACGGCGGTCGCGACGTCGCCGAAGATGAAGTGGCTGTCCCGGTCGCGCCAGTTCAAGTGCCCCGAGGTGATCTCCGGGCTCACCACCAGCACGCTTTTCGCGTTGCCGGCGCGGATGTAGTCGGCTGCGGTCTGGATGCCGAAGGTGGCGGACGAACAGGCGACGTTCATGTCGAAGCCGAAGCCCTCGATCCCCAGCGCCTGCTGGATCTCGATCGCCATGGCCGGATAGGGGCGCTGCATATTCGAGGCGGCGCACAGCACGGCATCGACGTCCTCGGGCTTGCGGCCCGCCCGCGCCAGCGCCTCGCGCGCGGCGATGACGCCGATCTCGGCCATCACCGAGATTTCGTCGTTGCCTCGTTCGGGCAGGCGCGGGCACATGGTGTCGGGATCGAGGATCGCGGCCTTGCTCATCACATGGCGCGCCTTGATCCCGGATGCCTTCTCGATGAACTCGACCGAGGAATAGGCCAGCGCCTCGGCGTCGGGGTTCGCCGCATTGTGCTGGTCGACGAAGGCGTTGAAGCTTGCGACCAGCTCCTCGTTGGTGATGCTCTCGGGCGGGGTGAACAGGCCGCTTGCGGAAATGACGGGGCGGCCGGTGAGGGGAGCGGTCATGGGGCTTTGCGATTCCTGCAAGCGTCGGGACGGGTGCGCGGCCTTACCCATGCCCCCCGCGCGCCGCAAGCCTCAGGCGTCGGCGCCGACCATGTCGGGCGCGGCCTCGAGCACCTCGCGCAGCAGCGGATTGGGGAAGGTGCGGGCGATGGTGACGGCGTGGAACTCCTCGGTGATGCCGGGCAGCTGGGCGAGCTCGTAGAGGGTGCCGTTCGCCAGCTCGTCACGCACCACGATGGGGGGGATGACGGCGACGCCCGCGTCGGAACGGGCAAGCAGGCGCAGCATCGCCATGTCGTCGGCCTCGGCGGCGACGCGGGGCACGATGCCGAGGCTCTCGACCAGCGCATCGAATCCTGCGCGCAGGGCGGTTTCCGGCGTGGGCAGGATCAGCGGCGCCTCGGCGAGCAGCACGGGCAGGCCGCGCGCGGCAAGCAGGAGACGCGAGCGGGCGCCCACGAGGCTCACCGGCTGCTCGGCCAAGCGGCGCACCAGATAGGGGCTCGCCGCGTCGCGCGCGGGCATCTGGTTGGTGAGGAGCACGTCGATCCTGAGGGCGTCGAGGGCGCGCAGCAGCGAGGCCTGCGTGCCCGAGCGCAGCACCACCTCGACATCGTCGCGGCCCAGCAACGGGGCGAGGAAGCCCATCTGGAAGTTGCGCGAAAGCGTCGCGAGCGCGCCGATCCGCAGCACCTTGCGCTGCCCGCCGACCGCGCGGAAGGTGGCGGCGAGCTGTTCGGAGGCGCGGAAAATCTGCTCGGCATAGTCGAGCGCGATCCGCCCCGCCTCGGTCAGGACGAGGTTGCGCCCGCGCCGCTCGAACAGGTCGTGGCCGAGGTCTGCCTCGAGCGCCTTGATCTGGGTCGAGACCGCGCTCTGCGAGATGTGAAGCGCCTTGGCCGCGGCGGTCAGCGTGCCCTCGCGGGCGACGGCGCGGAACAGGCGCAGGTGGTGGAGGTTGAGGCTGGCCATCGGCGCAATTCCGGCTGAACGTTCATTCTGATAGAATGATTGACCACAAAATATGAATTTTCTTTAATCGCGTCCACCCCCTATCCGGCATGGCAACACTTTCTCCCGACCGAAAGCCGGAGTGTCGCTTCATGCCCGATGCCATCACCGAAACGATGATCGCTCCACTGGCGCTGGTGCCAGCCATCCTGTTTGCGCTCCTGCGCCCGGGCAAGCGTCCGGGAAGCCTGCCCGAGCTGTCCGAGCTGTCGGCCTTCGCCGCGCTCGGCCTCACGATCGTCGGCCTCGCCCAGACCGTCCTCAACTCCTCCCCGGGTCTGACGCTCCTCGACGGTCCGATCGGCTTCGGCCTGCGCGCCGACCTCGTCGCCGCCACCATGGCGAGCCTCGTCGGCTTCATCGGCTGGATCGTGATGCGCTACAGCCGCACTTACCTCGACGGCGAGAGCCGCGAGGGCGCGTTCCACGGGCTGATGCTGGCGACGCTCGCGGCGGTGCTGGTGTTCGTCCAGGCGGCGACCCTGCCGACCCTGATTGCGGCGAGCTTCGTCGTAGGCCTGACGCTGCGCAAGCTCCTCCTCTTCTACCCCGACCGCCCGGAGGCGCAGCGCGCCGCCGCCAAGTTCGCCCGCGTCTGGCACGCCGGCGACGTGATGCTGGCCTTTGCCGCCGGCCTGCTGTTCAGCGCTTTCGGCACGCTCGATATCGCCGCGCTGACCGAGGCGAGCGCCGCCACCGGCCTCGGCCTTTCCGGCACCCTCGCCATCGCCGCAATCGTCGCCGCCGCCGCGCTCAAGACTGCCGCCTTCCCCTTGCACGGCTGGCTGACCGAGGTGATGGAGGCCCCCACCCCCGTCTCCGCGCTGCTCCACGCCGGGATCATCAACTCGGGCGGCGTGCTGCTCATCACCGCCGCCGGCCTCGTCCAGCAGAGCACCGGGGCGATGGCCGCGCTGGTCATGATCGGCGGCTTCACCGCGCTGTTCGGCGCCGCGGTGATGCTCACCCAGAGCGCGATCAAGACCGCGCTCGCCTGGTCGACGGTCTCGCAGATGGGCTTCATGCTCCTCCAGTGCGGCCTGGGCCTGTGGACCCTCGCCCTCCTCCACATCATCGCCCACTCGCTCTACAAGGCCCACGCCTTCCTCTCCTCGGGGACGGCCGTCACCGAGGTCGCCAACATCCGCCGCCCCGGCCCGGTCGCGGTCCCGAGCGTCGGCGCCGTCGTCAAGAGCTTCGCCCTCGCGCTCGGCATCTTCGCCGCGATCGCCGCCGCCTTCACCTGGGCGCTCGGTCCCAAGAGCCCGCAGGCCCTCGCATTGGGCGCGATCCTGATCTTCGGCGTCGCCTATCTCGTCGCTCAGGGCCTCGCGGGCCGCGCCCCGGCGGCGCTCACCACCCGCACGATCACCGCCGCCCTCGGCGCTGCGGTCGGCTACTTCTCCTTCCAGGCGATCGCCGCGAAAGTGTGGGGCCCGATCCTGCCCGCCGCGCCCGTCCCCGGCGCGCTCGAATGGGCGCTGATCGTGGTCGCGGTGGCGAGCTTCGGCCTCGTCGCCTTCGCCCAGGCGCTGTTCCCGCTGTGGGCGCACCACCCGGCGACCGCGGGCCTGCGCGTCCACCTCGCCAACGGCCTCTACTTGAACGCGCTGCTCGACCGCTGGATCGGCGGCCTGCGCACCAAGCCCAGCACCGGCCTTGGCCGCTGATCCGCCGCACCAGACACGGAGACCCACGATGCTCATGACCCACACCGACATCGCCCCGGCCCGCTTCAGCGCGGTGCTCGACGCCGCCGAGGCCGCCGCCCGCGCCATCCCGCCGGCCTTCCCGCTCGATGCGACCGTGGCCGTCAACCCCTACCTCGGGCAGACCGAGGAGGACCTTGCCACCGCCGCCACGCGCCTCGCCCGGGTCGCCGGGGTGCGCACCACCCGGACCGGCGCGCAATATGCCGCCGCCATCGCCGAGGGGCGGATCACCGAGGAGGACCTTGCCGATGCCCTCGCCGCCAGCGCCTCGCCGATGAAGCCCTCCAGCGTCACGGCGCTGCGCGAGGTCGCGGCGAACCTCGGTCACGGCCCCGCCCCGCGCGCGCTGCCCACCGTCGCCGATCTCGCCGCCGAGGCTACGGGCATCGACTGGCCCGCGCTGATCGACCGCTGCATCGGCCTGTGGGCGGCGGGCCATTTCGATCGCGGCCAGGCGCTGTGGAGCCCCGCGCCGGGCGCCGAGGCCTTCGCCGCGTGGCGCGCCTGGGCGATGCATGACCTCACCCCGGAGATCGCCGGGCTGAAAGGCTTCTGCGCCCATGTCGCCGCCTCCCCCGACACCACCGAGCGCGCGATCCTCGCCGCCGCCGATGCGCTCGGGCTCAGCGATGCCGCCGCGCCGACCGCCTTCCATGCCCTCGCGCTGAGCCTCGGCGGATGGGCGCAGCACGCGCGCTGGCTGCTGTGGCAGGCCGAACTGAAGGGCGACACCGATCGCACCCTGATCGACCTTCTCGCGATCCGCCTGATCTGGGACGAGGCGCTGCTCGCCCACGCCCCCGAGGTCGCCGAGCGCTGGGCGCGGACGGTCGCGGCGCATGCCGAACCGGTCGTGCCGGGCGCGCAGGAGGTGGCGCTCGCCATCCTTCAGGACGCCGCCGACCGCGGCCACCAGCGCCGCCTCGCCGCCGCCCTCGAAGGCAACGCAGCGCCCGCCGCCACCCGGCCCTTCCTCCAGGCCGCCTTCTGCATCGACGTGCGCTCGGAAGTGTTACGCCGCGCGCTCGAGGGCATCGACCCGGGCATCGCCACGATCGGCTTCGCCGGCTTCTTCGGCCTGCCGCTCGCCCACCACGCCCACGGTTCGGACATCCTCGAGGCGCGCTTGCCGGTGCTGCTCAACCCGGCGGTCAATACCTCCAGCATGGGCGATCCCGCCACGGACCAGGCCGATCGCATCAAGGCCCGCTCCAAGCGCGCCTGGGGCCGCTTCCGGCAGGCGGCGGTCTCCTCCTTCGCCTTCGTCGAGGCGATGGGGCCGGTCTATGCGGTCAAGCTGGTGAAGTCGGCGCTCGGCTTCGTGCCCAAGCCCAAGGCCGAGCCCGCCCCCGAAGTGGTCGGCGGGATGAGCGCCGAGGCCAAGGCCGACACCGGCGCCGCGGTGCTGAAGGCGATGAGCCTCACGCGCGGCCACGGCGAGATCGTCTTGCTGCTCGGCCATGGCGGCAACGTCACCAACAATCCGCACGAGAGCGCCTATCACTGCGGCGCCTGCGGCGGCTACACCGGCGAGGTCTCTGCCCGCCTGCTGGCGATCCTGCTCAACGATCCCGAAACCCGCGCCGGGCTCGCCGAACGCGGGGTCGAAGTGGCGGACGACACGCTGTTCGTCGCCGGGCTCCACGACACGACCACCGATTGCGTAACCATCTACGAGGACGGGCTTCCCGCCGCGCGCTCCGGCGATCTTGCCAAGGTGCGCGGGTGGCTGGCGCAGGCGGCGAAAATCGCCCGCGCCGAGCGCGCTCTCCGGATGCCAGGCGCGAGCGGAGAGAGCATCCCCGCGCGCGCGCAGAACTGGGCCGAAATCCGTCCGGAATGGGGCCTTGCCGGCTGCGCCGCCTTCATCGCCGCCCCGCGCGAGGCGACCGCGGGCCGCGACCTCGGGGGCCGCGCCTTCCTCCATTCCTACGATTGGCAAGCGGACGCGGGCTTCGGCACGCTGGAGCTGATCATCACCGCGCCGGTGGTGGTGGCGAGCTGGATCTCCTTGCAATATTACGGATCGAGCGTCGCGCCCGAGATGTTCGGCGGCGGCAACAAGCTGATCCACAACGTGGTCGGCGGCTTCGGCGTGGTCGAGGGCAATGGCGGACGCCTGCGCGCCGGGCTGCCGTGGCAGGCGGTCCATGACGGCGATAAGCTCCAGCACGAGCCGCTGCGACTGAGCGTGATGATCGAGGCCCCGCGCGAGGAGATGATCCGTATCCTCGAAAAGCACCCGGGTGTGCGCGCGCTGTTCGACAACGGCTGGCTGCATCTCTTCGCGCTCGAAGGCGGCAAGGTCGCCGCGCGCTACCTCCCCGGCCTCAAGTGGGCCGACCAGCAACCGGCGAAGCTCGCCGCCTGACCTGTCAGGCGGCCCGAGGGTCGCATCGTCGGATCAAGCGGCCGCCCGCATCGCCCCCGTGGCGGTGCGGGCGGTTTGCGTGGGCGCTGCGGGGCACGCCTCGCCAGAGCCTCCTCAGACCCCTGCCAGACCCCGGCCAGACCCCGGCTAGACCCTGCTTGGCCGCACCTAGACCCCGCCCAGAGCCCCGCCAGCGGGCCTTGGCGGGCGTGTTTCACGTGAAACATGGCGATGGCGAAAGGGAAGTGGTGGACAGGGCTGGATTCGAACCAGCGTACGCTTGCACGGGCAGATTTACAGTCTGCTGCCTTTAACCACTCGGCCACCTGTCCACACAGTCCCCTCGCAGGAGAGGGGGGCGTTCCCAAGCCGCAAGGGGCTAAGAATTGCGCGAGTCCGCGAACGGCCCCGCTGCCGAGAGGCGCCCCTTTGGCGAAGCGGTGCTTGCCTGTCAATGGGCCTGCTGGCAGGGGGCGCCTTTGGAACGTCGGAGCCGGGACACAACATGAGCAAGGGTGAAAAGAAGCGCGCGCTGCGGGGCCGGGCCGGACGCATGAAGGGCGGCCGCGGTTCGGGCCGCGCCTCGAGCGGGCAGGTCCGCCTGTGGGGCCGCCACGCGGTCGAGGCGGCGCTCAAGAACCCCGAGCGGGCCCACCGCAAGCTGTGGGCCACGCCTGAGGGGCTCGAGAGCCTCGACGGCGAATTGCCCCCCGGCTTCCCGATTGAGCACGCGCAGGCCGCAGACCTCGCACGGCTCGTGGCAAAAGACGCTCCTCATCAAGGACTCGTGCTGGAGTGCGCGCCGCTCGAGGACGTGTTCCTCGACGAGGTGGCGCTCGGCGAGGCGGCCCGCCCGATCGTGGTGCTCGACCAGGTGACCGATCCGCACAATGTCGGCGCGATCCTGCGCTCGGCCGCCGCCTTCGGTGCGGCGGCGATCGTGACGCAGGACCGCCACGCCCCGCCCGAGGGCGGCGTGCTCGCCAAGGCGGCCTCGGGTGCTTTGGAAACAATGCCTTGGGTGCGCGTCGTCAACCTCGCCCGCGCGCTGGAGGAGCTTGCCGAGGCGGGCTACTGGCGCATCGGCCTCGCAGGCGAGGCCGAGGCGGTGCTCGGCGACATCATGCCGACCGGTCCCCTCGCCCTGGTGCTCGGCGCCGAGGGCGAGGGCCTGAGGCACAACATCGCCGCGCATTGCGACGTGCTGGCCAAGCTGCCGATCTCCTCGGCGATCGAGAGCCTCAACGTTTCGAACGCGGCGGCGATTGCGCTTTATGCGGCGGCGACCCGGGGCTAGAAGGACGCGGACAGGGGGGACACACGGACATGATGATCGTCTCGGACATCCGGCTGCGGGCGGCGGCCCTGCTCACCGGACTGGCGCTGGTGCTGTCCGGCTGCTTCATGACGCCCGGCAGATTCACCGCCGAGCTCGCCATCACCGGGCCCGACAGCTTCACCTTCCGATATGACGGCGAGATCTTCTTCCTCGGCCTATCCAAGCTCGCACAGATGGGCGCGGCGGCCGACCAGGTCTTCAAGCCCCAGGCCTGCTATGAGGACGAATCCTTCGAGGAGCGCGCCTGCACCGAGGATGAACTCGCCAAGCAGCGTGCCGATTGGGACGCGGGCGCCGAGCAGCGCGCGGCCGAGGCCAAAAAGCAGGGCGAGCAGATGGCGGCGCTGATGGGCGGGATCGACCCGTCCAATCCCAAGGCCGCCGAGGAGCTCGTCAGGCTGCTCCAGCGCCAAAAGGGTTGGGAGCGGGTCGTCGCCAAAAGCGACGGTGTGTTCGACGTCAGCTACCGCGCGAGCGGGACGCTGGGCCACGACTTCACCTTCCCGGCAATCGAGGGCTTCCCGCCGATCAACCCCTTCGTCCAGTTGTTCCTCAGGAAGGGCGGCCAGGTGCGCGTCAATGCCCCGGGCTTCGCCGCACAGAACGGCGAGCCCAGTGGCTTGGGGGCGATGCTCGGCATGGGCTCCCTCGCCGGGCTGGCGGCGCTCGGCGGGAAAGGCGAGAGCGAGGATGCCGAAACCGATGCCCTCAAGGCCATTCCGCAGATCGACGGCACCTTCACCATCCGCTCCGCACCCGGGATGCGGATCCTCGCCAACAACACCGACGAAGGACCGGCGGCGGCCCCCACGGGCGAGACGCTCACCTGGACGATCACGCCGCGCACAACGCAGGTCCCGACCGCGCTGATCGCCGCCAACGGGCGCTGAGCGGACGGGCGACGAAGAAAACCCCGCCGGCCGCGAAGCCGTCGGGGTTTCCTTGTGCCGTTTCGGCGGTGGGATCAGTCGGCGGTCAGTTGACCGCGTCCTTCAAGCCCTTCCCTGCCTTGAACTTGGGCTGGTTCGAAGCCTTGATCTTCATCGGCTCGCCGGTGCGCGGATTGCGCCCCGTCGACGCCTTGCGCTTGGCGACCGAAAAGGTCCCGAAGCCGACCAGCCGCACTTCATCGCCGCCCGAGAGCGCCTTGGTGATGACATCGAACACGCTTTCGACCGCGTTCGAGGCATCGTTCTTGGAAAGACCGCTCGCGCTTGCAACTTCGCTGATCAGGTCGTTCTTGTTCATGCTGAAACCCCCTGGTGTGCTTGTCTCGAGGAATCGTGGAAATGGCGGATATGAAAGCCGGGAGAATGAGACGTTTTCGCTGAGGCTGTCAAAGGCAATCGCCGCCTGTCACAGTCGCCGGCGCACAGGTCGCACGCAATTTGCGCCTAACCGTGGGCAAGATTCCGTGTGACGCGTCCCGCCGCTCCCGAAGGTGTGCCTGCCGCGAATCGCGGCAGGCGTACCCCTCATGCCGGGCACCTCAATGGGCGGTCGGCACTTCTCCGGCAGCGAGGTTCGCCGCTGCCGCGACACTGCCTGGTTGGCTGGCAAGATCGTCCGCTTCGGTCCATTCGATCGCGGCAGGCACTTCTACCAGCGCACGGGCAAGCACCTCGTCGACATGGGCCACGGGCACAATCTCCAGCCCTTCCTTCGCGTTGGCGGGGATTTCCGCGAGATCCTTGACGTTCTCCTCGGGGATGAGGACGGTCTTGATGCCTCCACGAAGAGCGGCGAGCAGCTTCTCCTTCAAACCGCCGATCGCCAGCACCCGGCCGCGCAAGGTGACCTCGCCGGTCATCGCCACGTCGGGGCGCACCGCAATGCCGGTGAGGGTCGAGACGATCGAGGTGACCATGCCGATCCCGGCGCTCGGCCCGTCCTTGGGCACCGCGCCCTCGGGCAGGTGGATGTGCACGTTCCGGCGGTTGAAGACCGAGGGCTTGATTCCGTAGGCGGGCGCCCGCGCCTTGACGAAGCTGAAGGCGGCCTGGACGCTTTCGTTCATCACCTCGCCGAGCTTGCCGGTGGTCTTGATCTCGCCCTTGCCCGGGGTGGTGACGCTCTCGATGGTGAGGAGCTCGCCGCCCACCGAGGTCCAGGCGAGCCCGGTGACGGCGCCGACCTGCGGTTCCTCCTCCGAAACGCCCTGCTTGAACCTGCGCACGCCGGAGAAGTCGCCGAGATTTTCGGGGGTCACAGTAACGCTCTGGACCTTGCCTTCGAGGATCTGGCGCAAGGACTTCCGCGCCAGCTTGGCAATCTCGCGCTCGAGCGTGCGGACGCCTGCTTCACGGGTGTAGTAGCGGATCAGGTCGCGCAGGCCGTCTTCCTGAAGGGTGAACTCGCCCTTCTTGAGCCCGTGCGCCTTGACCTGCTTTTCCACCAGGTGGCGCTGGGCGATCTCGACCTTCTCGTCCTCGGTGTAGCCCTCGAGCCGGATGATCTCCATGCGGTCGAGCAGCGGCTGGGGCAGATTGAGGCTGTTCGCGGTGCACACGAACATGATGTCCGAAAGGTCGAGGTCGAGCTCCAGATAGTGGTCCTGGAACTTGGCGTTCTGCTCGGGGTCGAGCACCTCGAGCAGCGCCGAGGCGGGATCGCCGCGGAAGTCCTGACCGAGCTTGTCGATCTCGTCCAAGAGGAACAGCGGGTTCGAGGTGCCGGCCTTCCTGAGGTTCGCCACGATCTTGCCCGGCATCGAGCCGATGTAAGTGCGCCGGTGACCGCGGATCTCCGCCTCGTCGCGCACGCCGCCCAGCGACTGGCGTACGAACTCGCGGCCCGTCGCCTTGGCGATCGATTTGCCGAGGCTGGTCTTGCCGACGCCCGGAGGGCCGACGAGGCACAGGATCGGACCCTTGAGCTTGTTGGTCCGCGCCTGCACCGCGAGATACTCGACGATCCGGTCCTTGACCTTCTCGAGCGCATAGTGATCGGCATCGAGCACGGCCTGCGCGCGCGCGATGTCCTTCTTGAGCTTGGACTTCTTGCCCCACGGCAGCCCGAGGAGCACGTCGAGGTAGTTGCGGATCACCGTCGCCTCGGCGCTCATCGGCTGCATGGTGCGCAGCTTCTTCAGTTCCGCCTGCGCCTTTGCCCGGGCTTCCTTGGAGAGCTTGGTCTTCTCGATCTTCTCCGCAAGCTCGGCAATCTCGTTGCCCTCGCCCTCGTCGCCGCCGCCGAGCTCCGACTGGATCGCCTTCAGCTGCTCGTTGAGGTAGTACTCGCGCTGGGTCTTCTCCATCTGGCGCTTGACGCGCCCGCGGATGCGGCGCTCGACCTGGAGGACCGAGAGCTCCCCCTCCATGAAGGCCATGACCAGTTCGAGGCGCTTCAGCGGATTGCTCTCGGTGAGCAGACTCTGCTTGTCCGAGACCTTGGCGCTGATCGCGGCCGCGATGGTGTCGGCGAGCTGGCCCGCATCGTCGACCTCAGACAGGTCGACGCCCGCGTCCTCGCCCATCTTCTTGTTGAGCTTCACATATTCGCCGAACTGCTCGGTCACCTGCCGCATCAGTGCGGTGACCTCGCTGCCCGCGACGGTCTCGGGCTCGATCACCTCCACCTCGGCGAGGAGATGCGTCGCGGCGCTCTCGAGCGCCGCCAGCCGCGCGCGGGTCTTGCCCTCGACGAGCACGCGCACCGTGCCATCGGGAAGCTTCAGGAGCTGGAGCACCTGCGCGATCACGCCGACGTCGTAGAGGTCCTCGCCCTCGGGATCGTCGCAGCCCGGATCGAGCTGGGCGAGAAGGACGATGTCCTTGGAGGCCTCCATCGCCGCCTCAAGGGCGGCCACCGACTTGTCGCGCCCGACGAAGAGGGGGACGACCATGCCGGGAAAGACAACGATGTCACGGAGGGGGAGGAGGGGGAAGGTCTGGGTCATGTAGGAGATATGGGAAGCCCCCGTGCGGGCCGCAATGGGGACATCGGGCTAGGCTGTGGACGGTGCGGATGCGCGGCGACTGTTACAGGATTTTGTCCAAAAGCTGCCTGTCTGGAAGCGACCCCATTTCGGTCATTATGGTCTGCGGTTTTCGGCTCGATTGCGCAGCTAAGTGCTTAATTTCAAGACAAGGATCGTGGCTTATCGAGGGCCGTCAGAGCATCGCCAGAGGGAATCCGGAACATGCTTTGGGGCATGGATGAGCCCAGCGGATCGGGAGAGTATTGGCCGGATGGGGCATTTGAAGGCGGCGACTGGTATAATCGTTTGCTGAATCACTTTTACAGGCAACAGCCGGATTTCCAGAAGGCTTTGTTCGACACGCCGCTCGAACCGCTAGACGCCATGCAACTTTATCCGAGTTTCGTCGTCGAAAAATTCACGGGCGAGTGGGGAGAAAGGAAAAGCCCCCGCCCGGAACATCCTCCGCGCACGCCCATCTTGGACCACGAACTGCCGACGTCCTTCGATACGAGGAAGAGCTATAACACTCTCGCATCTCACATTACGCTAAATGATCGCATCGCAGCCGTGGACGGCGAATTGAAAACCCTGATCGAGACGATTGAGCCGGGGCTGCACAGATTCCACCCGATCGAATTAAGGATGCCCAAAAGGCAGGCCTTCCCAAGATCCTACTATATCCTCGTGATTGGCCAATATTTCGACAGCTTCGTGCCGGAGAAGAGCAGGGAAGAACCCTTTAAGGAAAGGCCGAATTCCGGCGGCCTGCTCCACATAAAATCCGGGCCCAAGAACCGAATTCCCGATCTTGCCTTTGCAAAGCACGTCCATGGCGAGGCACATTTGTGGCGGGAGCGGAGGTTTGGCGCACGTCTGACCTGCCTTTGCGATGCGCTGTTCGCAGAAATGCAGAAGGCCGGTCTGCAGACCCCCAAAATGGTCAAGATGATCGCCGCCTGATCGTCTGACAGGAAAAGCGCCAAAGAAGCCGCCGTTCGCCTATCCACCCACTTCCAGCCATTGGCCGCGCTCGAACAAAATCCGCAAACCAGTCGCTCAGCGACAGCTCGCGTTGCGCCTGAAGCCGACGCTGCGTGAACGATTGCGTTGTGACAGCTTTCCTGATGCGCCTTCCCGGGCTTGGCCCGGGATCCCGCTTTCTTGCGTGCAAGAGGCCGGAAAGATAGCGGAACCCCGGATCGCGTCCGGCGAGACGCCCGAGATCAGGTAGCGCTTACCCCAAGCCCGGCAGGTTGAACCCCGGCGGCAGGCCCATCGAGCCCTGCATCTCGCGCATCTGCTGTTCCGAAACGCGATCCGCCCGGTCGCGGGCGTCGTTGAAGGCGGCGGCGACGAGGTCCTCGAGGATCTGCTTGTCGGCGGGCACCATCAGGCTGTCGTCGATGGCAACGCCGAGGATGCGGCCCTTGGCGCTGGCGCGGACCTTGACGAGGCCGCCGCCGGCGCTCCCCTCGACCTCGATCGAGTCGAGCTTCACCTGCATCTCGTTCATCTGCTTCTGGATGGTCTCGGCGGCCTTCTGGGCGGCGGCCATCATCTCTTCCATTGATTGCATCGGGGGTTCTCCATCAATTCCAGGGGGGGCTACCATGGGCGGCCCGTGCGGGTTCCGCCGCGATCAGCTCGGCATCGGGAAAGGCCTCGAAGGCGGCCTTGACCAGCGGGTCGGAGCGGATACGGGCGTCCGCGGCGGCAGCCTCGGCTTCGGCCGCCTCGCGCAAGCTCGGTTGCGATGCGCCGCTGCCACGCTCGATCTGCCAGCGCTTGCCCGTCACCTTGAACAACGCCTCGCGGATGTCGGGTGCGGGATCGTCGGGGAAGCTGTCGGCGGGCTGGTAGACAAGGCGCTCGGGACCGATGTCGATCACCCGCACCCGGCTGCGCATCATCTCGGCTGCGTGCATGAAGCCGGCGGCATCGACCTGATCGACCAGAGCGGCCCAGCTCTGACCGGGCGCGGCAGCGGAAGGGGCAGGCGCGGCAGGAGCGCTCTCGCCCGCCGACGCCGCAACGATGCCGCTCGCGGCGATCTCCTCGATCCGCCTTGCGAGCTTGCCCGGATCGGGCATCTGCGCGGCATGGAGGATGCGCAGCAACGCCATCTGGAGCGAGACTAGCGGATCGGGACCGGTGCGCACCTCGTCATGGCCCTTGAGCAAAAGCTGCCAGAGGCGGTGCAGCTCCCCCGCCCCCAGCCGCACGGCGAAGTCCGCAAGCGCCTTGCGCTCGTCCTCGCTCGGAGCGTCCGGCTCTCCGCCCGCAACCTGTGCAAGGGTGACGCGGTGGGTGAGGTCCATCAGCGCGCGCATCAGAGCGAGCGGCTCCACACCAAGGGCATATTGCTCCTCGACCGCCGCAAGCATCGCCTTGGCATCGCCTTCGAGCAGGTGGCCGAGCAGCCGCCGCTGCGCGCTCTTGTCGGCAAGGCCCAGCATGTCGCGGACGCGCTCGGCGGCGACCTTGCCCTCGCCATCCAGATCCGCATGTGCAATCGCCTGATCGAGTATCGACAGCCCATCGCGCACCGATCCTTCGGCGGCATTGGCGATGATCGCAAGCGCCTCATGCTCTGCCTCGACGCCTTCCAGCGCGCAGACCTTGGCGAAGTGTTCGGCCAGAAGCGGTGCGGGGATGCGGCGCAAGTCAAAACGCTGGGTGCGGCTGAGCACCGTGACGGGCAACTTGTCGACCTCGGTAGTGGCGAACAGGAACTTCACATGCGGCGGCGGTTCCTCAAGTGTCTTGAGCAAGGCATTGAACGCATTGCGCGACAGCATGTGGACTTCGTCGATGATGTAGATCTTGTAGCGCGCCGAGACCGCGGCGTAGCGGACTTGCTCGATGATCTCGCGCACGTCGTCGACGCCCGTGTTGGAGGCCGCGTCCATCTCGATGACGTCGATGTGGCGCCCTTCGGCGATCGCGGTGCAGGGATCGCACACGCCGCAGGGGTCGATCGTGGGTCCGCCCTGCCCGTCCGGCCCGACGCAGTTCAGCGCCTTGGCGATCAGGCGCGCAGTCGAGGTCTTCCCGACCCCGCGCACGCCGGTCATCAGGAAGGCATGGGCGAGCCGGTCGCGGGCGATGGCGTTGGCGAGCGTGCGAACCATCGCCTCCTGCCCGATCAGCTCGGCGAAGGTCTGGGGGCGATACTTGCGCGCGAGCACGCGGTAGGGCTGGCTCGCCGCTCTCTCGGACGCCGAGGGAGCCCGAGCGGGCGCCGCTGTCGCGGCGGGGGGCGTGGCCGCTGGCGGAGGCGCCTGCGGCGAAGCGGGCGGCGGCGCGGGGTCGCCGAACAGCGCGGACTGCCCGGCCGCCTCGAGCTCGGCCGCGGTGGGACCGGTGGTCTCGTCAGGCAGATCGGGATCGGAATCGTTCATCACGCCACCATCTTAGGCGCGCTCTCGACCAATGTCGAAGGCTTGCGCGGGTCGTCGGTCATGACCGCGCTTGACGCATAGGTTTCATGATGAAATCAATCTCGACTGCCAGAGGAGACCGCCATGTCCATCGTTCGGGGCCGCATGACCGACAGCCATTCCGGCCCCCTGGTCGTGTTTCTGATCGGTATGCGCATCAACCACTTTCGCAAGGTCGGCAAGTGGTTCCCGGTGTTCCGGGCGATGGGGCCGATGCTGCGCGAGCTCTCTGCCCAGCCCGACAGCGGGTTCATCGGCAGTGAATTTGCGCTCGTCAGCCCGCGCCAACTCCTGCTGCTGCAATACTGGCGCAGCTTCGAGGCGCTCGAAAGCTACGCCCGCGCGCGCGACGCGCAGCATTGGCCGGCCTGGACGGCCTTCAACCGCCGGATCGGCGACGATGGCACTGTGGGTATCTACCACGAGACTTACGTGGTCGCAGGCGGTGCGCACGAGACCGTCTATGCCAATATGCCGGCTTTCGGGCTTGGCAGGTTCACCGGACTGGTTCCAGCGACCGGCTCGCGCAATGCGGCACGGGGACGGATGCGAGGTTCGGGCGGCGACGTCGAAGAGGCCTGAGGGAAAGAAGGAGCCGGGCGACCCGCCGCAATCCACCTGGGCTGCTGCCTTCCGGCCCTGACCCGGTGAGCGGACGCAAACGTCCACCCGACTCCCGGCCGCCCATATGGCGCTGGCGGCGCGAATCGTCAACTCAGCGGAAATTGTCGGCGTAGGCCTGGAGCTTGAGCCGCTTCGGCGGCGTCGGGATCACGCGCGCGAGGATGCCGTATTTCTCGGCATAGGCGCGGGCCGCATCCCTGTCCGGGAAGGTGAGGCGCACCTGCGACTGCGTGTCGCCCGTGCCCGTCCATCCCATCAGCGGGTCGGCGAAGCGCGCCTCGGATTGCTCGAATTCGAGCACCCACTCGTCGGTGTGCGCCTTGCCGGACTGCATCGTGTGCTTGGGCTTCTGGTAGATACGTGCGCTCATCTTTGTTTTCGGTCCTCGCTCATGCGACCTGAAGGTCGCGTCGCTGCGGGCGGCCATTCGGCCTTGCGGGCCGCTGCCGCGTCCCGATGTGCCCCGCGCCTTAGATCACGAATCGCTGCGGTTGAAGGCGTTTTTGGTCTTGAGGCTGGGCTTTTCGAGCCACGGCTGATCGGGCCAGCGGTGCTTGGGGTAGCGGCCCTTCATGTCCTTCATCACGTCAGCCCAACTGCCCCGCCAGAAGCCGGGCAGGTAGCGGGTGGACTGCACCGGACGCCCGCCCGGGCTTGTGAGCTTGAGCAGCAGCGGCACCCGTCCGATCATCGGCTGCGCGTCCAGCCCGAACAGCGCCTGCACCCGCACCTCCACGCTCGGCGCGTCGTCGCCGGCGTAGTCGATGGCATGGCGGATGTCGGCGGGCGAGGTGAAGTGGGTGGGCGCGGTCCGGTCGAGCGCCTGCCTTGCGTTCCAGTCGAGAAGACCGAGAGCGGCCTCGGCATAGCGGTAGGGCGGCAGGTCGAGATCGCGGCGCCCGGCGAGCAACGGGGTGAGCCATTCCTCCGCCCGCTCGCGCAGCGCCGCCGCCGACAGCGCGTTCACGCCAGCAAAGCGGGCGCGGGCGAGGAAGCCGGCGGGGAGGAGTTCCCCCAGCTTCTCCAGAGCCTTCTCCACGAGGATATCCACAACCAGGGCCGGATCGGGCGAAGGCTCCGGAATGCTCGCCAGCACGATCGCGCCGAGCCGCCGTTCGCGGCGCGCCTCGACGCGGTTCTTTTCGCTATTCCAGCGGGTTGTAACCCGTTGCTGAAGCGCCTCGGCAAAGAGCGCCGGGATGCGCTCGGCAGCGATTTCGGCCCCGGCGGTGATGCGTGCGCCCTTGGCCTGGCCCTGCGCATCGCCGATCACGATCCACTCCGCGCGCGCCAGTGGCGAGGCAGGATCAAGGATGTAGCCCCTGCCCCCGGCGCTCAGCCAATTTTCGCCGGAGGGATCGCGGCGACGGGCGACGAAATCGGGCCGCGCCAGCGCGAGCGCCTCGGCAGCATCTGTTGCGGGGCTTTGCCCGAGCACGCCGGCAAGCTTGCCCGCCTGTCCCGCCCAGCCTTGGGCGATCCGGCCCGCCGACACAGCCCGCGGGGCACGGTCGCCGCGCCAACGGGTGAGACGCTGGGCAAGGTCTTCGCCGCGCCCGCCCAGCCCGCGCTCCTGCAACAGCATCACCAGCCGCGCCGTATCCTCCACCACCCCGGCGGCGGCACCGTGGAGCACGGCGGCGGCCTGATCGGGGGCCATCGGCAGGCTGGCGATGGCTTCGCCCAGCGGGGTGATCCGGCCCTCCGCCAGCGCGCCCAAGGCCTCCAGCGCCGCCCTCGCCGCAGCGACCGAGGCCTCGGGAGGCGGGTCGAGCCACGGCAACGCTGCCGGATTGGTCGTCCCCCACTTGGCGAGGCGCAGCAGCATCGGGGCGAGATCGGCCTGGAGGATTTCGGCAGGCGTAAACTCCGGTCGGCCCGCGTGCCCCGCCTCCTCCCACAGACGATAGGCGACCCCCGGGCCCTGCCTCGCCGCACGCCCTGCCCGCTGCGCTGCCGAGGCTTGGCTGGCGCGCCGGGTGACGAGATGGGTGGTGCCCGCCGCGCGGTCGAATTCGGCGAGGCGCGCAAGGCCGCTATCGACCACCACGCTCACCCCGTCGAGGGTCAGCGAGGTCTCGGCGATCGCGGTGGCGAGCACGATCCGGCGGCGGCCCTCGGGGTCGCGGCGGATGGCGGCGCGCTGGGCGGCGGGCTCGACCTGGCCGTGAAGCGCATGAAGCGGCACCCCCACAAGGCGCGGCTCCAGTCGCTCGCGCACCCGCTCGATCTCGCGCACACCCGGGAGGAAAGCGAGGATATCGCCCGTCTCGTCGCGCCATGCGGTCATCACCGCTGCGGCCATCCGGTCTTCGATCGCCTGCGAACCATCGCCGCCAAGCCACTTGATTGTCAGCGGGAAACTGCGGCCCTCGCTTGCGATCACCGGCGCGCCCTCACCCAGCAGCCGAGCAAAGCGGCCGCCATCAATGGTCGCCGACATGACCAGCACCCTCAGGTCCTCGCGCAGGACGGCGCGGGTCTCGAGCGCCAGCGCAAGGCCGAGGTCGCTGTCCAGCGCACGCTCGTGCGCCTCGTCGAACAGCAGCGCCGCAACGCCGGGCAGCTCCGGGTCCTCGACCAGCCGGTTCACCAGGATCGCCTCGGTGACGACGAGAATGCGCGTGCGCGCGGACACCTTGCTGTCGAGCCGAGTCATGTAGCCGACCGTCTCGCCCGGCTTCTCGCCCAGCATCTCGGCGATGCGCTCGGCAGCGGCGCGGGCGGCGACGCGGCGGGGGGAGGTGAGGATGATCTGGCCGCTGCACCACGGCTCGCCAAGCAGGTCCGGCGCGACCGCAGTGGTTTTTCCCGCGCCCGGCGGCGCGACCAGCACGGCCGCGCCCTCGCCTCCCAAGGCAGCACGAATTTCGGGGAGGACGGTGTGGATTGGGAGCTCGGCGGTCACCCGGTCCGGCTAGAATAAGGGGAGCCCTTCGACAAGCTCAGGGCGAACGGCGAAAGAGCCTAGTGCCCCCGAGCGACCGCGAACTGCGCAGCTTCGGCCATGGCCGCGCGCGCCTTGCCGTCGGGGAAGATCGAAATCGCGTCAATCGCCCGGTGCGCGAAATGGCGCGCACGCTCGCGCGTGTCGTGGAGCGCATTGTGCTTGCCGATCAGCGCAATGGCCTGGGCGAGGTCGGCGTCGCTGATGCGGTGGCCGAGGATTGCGTCCTTCCAGAACCGGCGCTCCTCCTCGTTGCCGCGGGCATAGGCGAGGATCACCGGCAGGGTCATCTTGCCCTCCCGGAAATCGTCGCCCTGGTCCTTGCCCATTTCCGCGGCGTCGGAATCGTAGTCGATCGCGTCGTCGACCAGCTGGAAGGCGACGCCGAGATTGCGCCCATAGGCTTCGAGCGCGCGTTCCTGCTCCTCGGAGCATTCGGCAACCACTGCGGCGATCTGGCTGGCGGCGGCGAAGAGCGCCGCGGTCTTGGCGCCGATGATGTGAAGGTATTGCTCCTCGCTGGTCGCGATCTGGCGCTGCGCGGAGAGCTGCGAGACCTCACCTTCCGCGATGATCGCGCTCGCACGGCTGAGGATCGAGAGGACGCGCAAGGAGCCGTCCTCGGTCATCAGCTCGAAGGCGCGGCTGAACAGGAAGTCGCCGACGAGCACTGTCGCGGGGTTGCCGAAAATGATGTTGGCCGCCGCCTTGCCGCGCCGCAGTTCGCTGCCGTCGACCACGTCGTCGTGCAGAAGCGTAGCGGTGTGGATGAACTCGACCGCCGCGGCGAGCTTGTGGTGGCGGGTGCCCTTGTAGCCGACCAGCTCCGCGCCCGCGAGGGTCAGCATCGGCCGCAGCCGTTTGCCGCCGCCAGAGATGAGGTGTCCGGCGAGGCGCGGGATCAGCGGGATCTCGCTCTGCATTCGCGCGAGGATCACCGTGTTGACGGAGTTCATGCCCGCCGCGGTCAGCGACAGCATCGGATCGAGGGTCGGCCGGCTGCGGGGCAGAGGAACGATGTCGGCGCTCATCGACAACGGCCTTAGGGCGGCCCGCGCGTGCTTGGCAAGCGCAGATTTGGTGCTAGTTTCGCAGCCGATGCCGCATGATCCGCAAGCTCCAGCCGCGCCCGATCCGGTGCTCGCCGCCTTCCGCAAAAGCATCGACAACATCGATGCGGCGCTGATCCACATCCTTGCCGAGCGCTTCCGGATCACCCAGGCGGTGGGCGAATACAAGGCCAAGGCCACGCTTCCGCCCGCCGATCCCGACCGCGAGGCACATCAGATCGCGCGGCTCAGGAAGCTATCGGAAGAGGCCGATCTCGACCCGGAATTCTCCGAGAAGTTCCTGCGCTTCATCATCGACGAGGTGATCCGCCACCACGAGCGCGCGCAGGCCGGCTAGGCCCCGTCACCTGTCAGTCCGCCGTGGTGTTCTCTGGCGGACCAGCAGGCGGCGGCGACGACGGCGGCTGATCGCGGCGCGCCTCGATCCTTTGGCCGCGTTCACGAAGGATTTGTCGCTGAGCGCGCGTCAGGCGTATGGTCTCGCCGCTATACAGCGTAGCGGAGCTGCCCTGGCGGGACCTTATGATCGTCGGATCGAGGCACGTCGCATCGCGACCGAACCTCGTGGCACATTGCGGGCCGATACCCGTCCGGTCGATGACCGGCTCGCCAAGAGGATTGCTGAAGACCGTCCGCTGGCCTTCCAGCGGGTCGGGAGCGGCACAGCCGGCAAGCGCGAAAACCGTGATGATGATCCAACTGCTTCTGGCGATCACCGATGAGCTCCCTGAGCGACTTGGCCTAGGATGCACCGTGGCACCTTGAACCGCCTGTGAACGGCAAACCTCAGTCCGCTCGCGGCAGGCGCAGTTCAACCAGCAGCCCGCCCAAATCCTCACTCTCGCCCAGCGACACGCTGCCGCCGTAAATCTCCGCCACGTCGCGCACGATGGCAAGGCCGAGCCCGGTGCCCGGCTTGTCGGTGTCGAGCCTTACGCCGCGGTCGAAGATCCGGGTGCGCTCGGCCTTGGGAATGCCGGTGCCGTCGTCCTCGACCCAGATGAGGCACATCCTGGGATCGCGCGGCCCCTCCGCCTCGTCGGGATCGATGGTCACGAACACCGAGCCCCCGCCATATTTCGCCGCGTTCTCGATGAGGTTGCCGAGCAACTCGTCGAGATCCTGCCGCTCGAGCGAGACGGTGGCCGCCTTGTCGCCTGCGATATCGAGCCGCCCGTGCGGGTAAAGCCGCTCGACCGCACGCCTGACCGCCTCGGCGCTCGCCATGACATTGGTGCGCGCATGGCCCACCGCACGGCGCCCGACGGCGCGGGCGCGAGCAAGGTGGTGGTCGACATGGCGCTGCATGGTGCGGGTCTCGCGCATCACGGCATCGCCAAGGTCAGGCGCGCGGGCGGTGGCGGCGTTGGTAAGGACGGTGAGCGGCGTCTTCAGGGCATGGGCGAGGTTCCCGGCGTGCCGCCGCGCCTCCTCGGCCTGGCGCTCGGAATGTTCGAGCAGCGCGTTCAGCTCCTCGACCAGCGGCTGCACCTCGAGCGGGAGCGGGTCGGTGATGCGGTTCGCCCCCGTGGTGCGCAGCTTCTGGATCGCCGCGCGCACCCGGCGCAGCGGTTGCAGGCCGTAGCGGATCTGGAGCAACGCCATCACCAGCAACCCGAGGCCGAGCACCGCGAAGCTCCAGATCAGGATCAGCCGCACGCGTCCGATCTGCGCGTCCATCTGCTCGGTGGCGCTCGCCACGGCGAAGGTCCAGCGGGTCTCGCTGCCCGGCAGGATCACGGTCCGCTCGGCAATCCTGAGCGGCTCGCCCCGGAACTGGTCGGAATCGTAGAAATGCACCTCGCTGTCGAACGTCTTGCCCGTGGTCCGGGGTCCGCGCAGCGTGAGCGTCCGGTCCCACAGGCTGCGCGAGGGCCACGGCTCGTAATCGCCGCCGCTGATCTGCCAGTAAAGCCCGCTGCCGGGCTCGAGGAACCGCTGGTCGCCGAGCGTGCGGTAGAAATAGACCTCCCCGCTCGCGTCGATCTCGGCCGAGGCGATCATCGCGGTGAGGATATAGTCGAGCTGTTCGTCGAAGTTGGCCTCGACCTGCGTGGTCAGCGTGCGTTCGAGCGCGATGCCGCCGCCGAGCAGCAGGACGAAGATCCATCCCGCCGCAATCAGCCCCATCCGCCGCGCGAGGCTGGCGCGGGGCCTCGGCCGCGTCGGCGTCACGCCCCCGGGCGCGGCGGCGCCTTCGTCGGCAGGCAAGTCCGCCGACGCTTTGCCGCCTGCCGCTGGCGCCTCAGGCGCGCGGCTGGTCGGCGGGGTCGTCGAGGCTGTAACCGAGGCCACGGATAGTGGTGATGACGTCCGCGCCGAGCTTCTTTCGAATGCGCGTGACGAAGACTTCGATGGTGTTGGAATCGCGGTCGAAATCCTGATCGTAAATGTGCTCGATCAATTCGGTGCGGCTCACCACCTTGCCCTTGTGGTGCATGAGGTAGGAGAGCAGCTTGTATTCCTGCGCGGTCAGCTTGACCGGCTCGCCCCCCAGCGTCACCCGGCCCGAGCGCGTATCCAGCCGCACGTCGCCGGCGGTGAGTTCCGAGGAGGTGTTCCCGCTCGCGCGGCGGATCAGGGCGCGCAGGCGGGCGATCAGCTCCTCGGTCTGGAACGGCTTTGCGAGATAATCGTCCGCGCCCGCATCGAGCCCGGCGACCTTGTCGGACCAGCTGTCGCGCGCGGTCAGCACCAGCACCGGGAAGGTCCGCCCCTCGCGCCGCCACATCCCCAGGACGGTGAGCCCATCGATCTCGGGCAAGCCGAGGTCGAGCACGACCGCGTCATAGGCTTCGGTCGAGCCCATGAAGTGCCCGTCCTCCCCATCGGTCGACAGGTCGACCGCATATCCCTGCTGCTCGAGCGTCGCCTTGAGCTGCGCGCCGAGGGTCGGTTCGTCTTCGACGATCAGAATGCGCATTGTCCACCATTTGCAAAGGTTGTCTTGGCCTGCGGCTTGCGCGCTCGCCGCGCGCGCGTCAAGCAATCGCCGGGCGCTTGTGCCCCCGCCAAATCCTTTCGAGGATGCATCAATGCAGTGCCCTCAGCGCGAGCGGCCGATGATCCGGCCGGTCCGGGCGTCGACATCGACATAGGTGACACGCCCCTCCCTGATGAACTTGAGGCGATAGGCCCGGGCGGTGGAATCATAGGCAAAGCCGAGATATTCGGCATCGCGCATCATCGGCAGGATGCGCGCCTCGATCTCTCCCGAGCGCATGATGTTCCCGGCCTCGGCCTCGCGCCGCGCCTCGCCCTGTTCGCCGCGCGCCTGCGCGTCCTGCGCGGCGGCAGGGGAAGCCCCCACGGAGAGCAGGGCCAAGGGCAGAAGCATCAGGGGGCGCAAGCTTTTCATGATGTGCCCATGCCTAGCGGCAGCCCATTGAACAAGCCGTGAATGGGCTACTTCGCGCCCCCTCCGGTGAGCTCGTAGGTGATCGTCACGGTCACCCCGGTCGAGACCATGCCCGGTTCGACCGGTGCCGCAGCGGCAGCGACGGCCTCTGCCGAAACGTTGCGCGCTTTCATGTCGTAGGGCATCGGCCCGCCGGTCATGCTTTCGCTGAGCGCCAGCACCCGGGTCCCTGAATAGCCGAGCATTTTCGCATAGGCCTGAGCCTGGGCGTTCGCGCGCGCCACCGCCCGCGCGCGCGCCTGATCCTTGGCCGCAGTGTCGTCCGCCACGCCGAAGCTCGGTCCGTTGAGATCGTTCGCCCCGGCAGCGACCAGCGCGTCGAGCACCCGCCCGGTATCGTCGATCTTGCGCAAGGTGACGCTCACCCGGTTCGACGCCTGATAGCCGCGGAAGACTTGGCGCTGGGTGGACTGATCGTAGTCGTAGCGCGCGTTGAGGTTGATGCCGGTGGTCTGGATGTCCTTGGCCGCGATCCCCAGAGCCTTGATGCGCGCGATAACCTTCTGCATCTCCGTGGAATTCTGCCGCAGCGCCTCGCTTGCGGTGGGCGCCTCGCTGGTGACGCCGGCACCGATAGTCGCAAGGTCCGGCGCGACCTCAATCGTCTCGAAGACGCTCAGCTCGACCACGGGACCGCCGGCGGGGGCAACGGTGACCTGCGGCGCGGCCGCGAGGGTGGCGGGCGCGATTAGGGCAGCGGCGGCAAGGGCGAAAGCGGGCTTGGTCATGGAATCGTCCTCCGTTTGCCGCCCGCATGGGGCCGGCGAGCTTTCGCGCGACTGAACCGCGCGACCCTTGCCGCCCCGCGCCGCAGCCCCTAGGTGCGCGGGCCATGGCACAGCCTCCCATCTTCTCCTTCGAGGGCCTCGCCCTGCAGCAGGGCGGGCGCTGGCTGTTTGGCGGGCCGACGCCCACCACCGGCGCGGCGCCGATCGACCTCCACGTGCTTCCCGGCGACCGCCTCGCGCTGATCGGTCGGAACGGCGCGGGCAAGACGACGCTGCTGAGGCTCATCACCGGCAGGATCGAGGCGGACCGCGGGCAGCGCCGGATCAAGCCGGGGACGCGCATCGTTTTCCTCGAACAGGACCCTGATTTCACGCCCTTTTCCACTCTCATGGAGTTCGCCGTCGGCGGCGCGGATGCGCCGGCCGCGCACGAGGTCGAGGCGATTGCCGGACAGCTCGGCATCGACATGAGCCGCCCCGCGGCGACCGCCAGCGGGGGCGAGCGACGGCGCGCGGCGATCGCCCGGGCGCTGGCGCAGGAGCCGGATCTGATCCTTCTCGACGAGCCGACCAACCACCTCGATCTGGCCGCGATCGACTGGCTGGAGGATTGGCTGTCGCGCTACCGCGGCGCGTTCATCACCATTTCCCACGACCGCACCTTCCTCACCCGCCTGACGCGGGCGACGCTGTGGCTCGACCGGGGGACGTTGAGGCGCAAGGAGATCGGCTTCGGCGGTTACGAGGCGTGGGAAGAGCAGGTCTATGCCGAGGAGGCCCGCGCAGCCGAACGCCTTGATGCTAAACTGAAAATCGAGGCCCACTGGCTGGAGCGCGGGGTCACCGCAAGGCGCAAGCGCAACCAGGGCCGCCTCGAGAAACTCCACCAGATGCGCGCCGTCCGGGCGGCGATGATTTCGGGCGCCGGGACGGCCAAGCTCAAGCTTGCCTCGGACGACGACTTCAAGTCCAAGTCGGTGATCGTCGCCGAAAACATTTCAAAGAGTTACGGCGAGCGCGCAGTGATCAAGCCGTTCTCCCTCAGAATCCAGAACGGCGACCGCATCGGGATCGTCGGCGCGAACGGCGCGGGCAAGACCACGCTGTTGAAATTGCTCACCAAAGAGCTTGAACCCGACACCGGCTCGGTCACCCACGCCCGCACGCTCTCGGGCGTCATGATCGACCAGCAGCGCAAGATCCTCGAACCCCAGGCCACCGTCCGCCAGATCCTTGCGCAAGGGGGCGACTGGATCGACGTGCGCGGGGTGAGGAAGCACGTCCAGGCCTATCTCAAGGATTTCCTATTCGATCCCGGCCTCGTCGACACCAAAGTCGGCATCCTCTCGGGCGGCGAACGCTCGCGCCTGCTGCTCGCCCGCGAGTTCGCGCGCACCGCCAATCTCCTCGTGCTCGACGAGCCGACCAACGACCTCGACCTCGAAACGCTTGATCTTCTTCAGGAAGTCATCGCCGATTTCGACGGGACCGTGCTGATCGTCAGCCACGACCGCGACTTCCTCGACCGCACGGTGACGCTCACCCTCGGCCTCGACGGGTCGGGCAAGGTGGATATTGTTGCCGGCGGATACGCCGATTGGGAAGCCCGGCGTAAGGCACCCCTGGCGGGGGTCAAGCAGGGGTCTGGCGGGGGTCGAAGGGGCAGCGAAGGGGGGTCTGAGGGGGGGCACAGGCCCGTTCCAACAAAGCCGCCTGCCAATTCCAAACTCTCCTACAAGGACCAGCGCGATTACGAGATCCTGCCCCAGCGCATCGAGGAGCTCGAAGCCGCGATCGCGAAGGGCGAGGCGCTGCTGGGCGACCCCGAACTCTACGCCAAGGACCCGCAAAGGTTCGCTACCATCAGCCAGGGGATCGCCAATGCCCGCGCCGAGAAGGACGCGGCCGAGGAGCGCTGGCTGATGCTCGCGGAAATGGTCGAGGGGTGAGCGCCCCGGCACCGGGGCACGACACCATCGAAGCGCTGCGGCGACAGATCGCCGCCTGCACCCTGTGCGCGGCGCATCTGCCGCTGGGCCCTCGCCCCATAGCGCGCTTTTCGGCGACGAGCCGCATCCTCATCATCGGGCAGGCGCCGGGGACAAAGGTCCACGCGAGCGGCGTGGCGTGGGACGACGACAGCGGCGACCGGTTGCGCGACTGGCTGGGGCTCGACAAGTCCACCTTCTACGACGCGCGCAATGTCGCCCAGATGCCGATGGGCTTCTGCTACCCCGGCAAGGCGAGCGGGGGCGATCTCCCGCCGCGCAAGGAATGCGCGCCACGGTGGCACGATGCGGTGCTGGAGGTTCTGCCTGCCGACCGCCTCACGCTCCTCGTCGGCATCCACGCGCAGGGCCGCTACCTGCCGCACCTCAAGCGCCTTTCGCTTGCCGAGCGAGTCAGCCGCTTCGGCGAGGACCTGCCCTTCGTCGCCCTGCCCCACCCCGCGTGGCGCTCGCGGCTGTTCATGGCGAAGCACCCGTGGTTCGCAGCTGACATCCTTCCGCCGCTGCGCGCGATGATTGCCGAGCGGCTCAGGTGATGCGGTAGAACTCCGCCACCCGGTCGAGCGCGATCCGCAGCACCAGCTTGCCGGAGCGCGCCGGCCAGCCGAGGGTCTTCTCCGCTTGCGGAAGCGGCTCGCCGGCGCAAACCACGCGCCACAGGATGTCCTCGAGGCCCTTGCCCGCCGCGCGGATCGCCCCGTCGAAGCGCTGGCGGGCGGCCACCTGCCGCTCGCCGGGCGCAAGGCCGCGCTCGCCGGTGGTCTTCACCCGCACCGGGTCCCAGCGCATCGTCACGCTCGCGGAAAGCTGCGCGCGCTCGTAATCGCGCAGCAAGGCCTCGCCCGCGTCGCGCAGCCGGTCGGTAAGGTGCCCGCGGGCGTGGAGCCAGGTCAGCGGGCTTTCGGCAAGGTTGACCGTGACGGTCCGCGTGGGGCGCCGTTCGCCCGGCCGCACCCGGGTGCGGCGCGGGCCTTCGGGGGTGAGTTCGCGTTCGACGAGGTGGCGTTCCATGGGGTTCCTCCGCTTGTGGACGGCAGGACTTGCCAAGCGCGCACATCTGTAGGAAAGAACAAACCAATCCGGTTATCCAATCCGCGAGGACCCGTGAACCGCATCCGCGACATCCGCAAGGCCAAGGGCCTCACCCTCGCCGATCTCGCTGCTGCCTGTGCGCCGCCGACGACGGCGCAGACCATCGGCCGGCTCGAGACCGGCACGCGCCAGCTCTCGCTCACCTGGATGAACCGCATCGCCGCCGCGCTCGGCGTAGAGCCCGCCGCGCTGATGCGGGCAGAGGCGAGCGCGCCCGCACGGATCGTCGCCGAGTTGGGGCCGAGCGGGCCCGAGGCGCTCGCCGCCCCGCGCGAGGCGCTGCTCCCCAGCGCGCTCGCCCGCGAGGACGAGGCGGCGCCGGTCGTCCTCTCGGTCACCGCCAGCATCGGCGAATACCGGCCGGGCGATCTCGTCTGGCTGAGAACGCTCGATCCCGCAGACGGCACGGCCACGCTCGCCCGCGCGATCAACCGCGACTGCCTCGTGCCCCGCCCCGGCGGGCGCTTCGCCTTCGGTCGGCTGATCGAGGGGCAGGAGAGCAAGGTCCGCCTGCTGCCGCCCGGCGCCGGGCAGAAACAGGTGGTGGTAGACCGGCCGGCGTGGATCGCGGTCGCCTTCATGCTGGTCAGGGCGCTTTAGGGTGCGACCTGCTAGGACACCCGCGTGAAACACGTCCTCGTCCTCTCGACGCTTTACCCCAACCCGGTCAATCCGCGGTTCGGCACCTTCGTCGCGCGCTCGGTCGAGGCGCTGGCGAAGCGGGGCGACTGGCGGGTGACGGTGGTCAACCCGATCGGCCTGCCGCCGCTGGCGCTCGGCCGCTACCGCCCGCTCGCGGCGCTGCCGGAGCGCGCCGAGGAGGGCGGCGTGGCCATCTACCGCCCGCGCTTCACCCTGATCCCGCGGGTCGGCGCGCGGCGCAATGCGGGCG